>NZ_JAVTJB010000001.1:0-544329 GCF_031843805.1 Arthrobacter sp. WCS2018Hpa-7 | reverse complement strand
GGCAAGAGCCCCGACCACAGGTCGGGGCTCTTCCCCTTTAACCACCACAACACACCATCAACCACCACCCACACACCCCAACACCGCATCCACCACATGGCTCCGCTGCTTGTCCCGTCGATACACCAAGTACTCCACTATCGGCGGTATCGGATCAACAAAATCAAGCAACACCAGCCGAGGGTCGTCGTTGAACTCGTCCTCTGCCACTACACCGATGCCGAGGCCGGCCATCACTGCCGCGTGGACGGCTTCCCTGCTGTCCGTCTCCAGCACTTCGGCTGGTTGGAGACGGGATGCAGAGAGCGCCGTCTCGATGGATCTGCGCGTCACCGAGCCGATCTCCCTGATGATCAACGGGTGCACTACCAAATCCCGGAGCCGGATCACCTTGCTGCCGGCCAACGGGTGGTCCTGCCGAACAAAGGCCACCAGGTCCTGCGTTCCGAGCCGGCGTGCCATCAAGTCCGGATGCGGCGTTTCGTCGGCGATGATGCCGACGTCCACAGTTCCAGCCAGGACCCGTCTGCGTATATCGGCGGAATTTCCGCTGACGAGTTGGATGTTGACTCCGGGGTTCAACCGACGGAACGTGCTGAGCACGCTTACTGCGTTGATGGGAGCGTCGGTGCCGAACCGCAGTTCTCCTTGCATGACGTTGCGGGCTTTGGCCAGAACGCTTTCGGCCTCGAGCTCGGCGGCGAACAACCTGGCCGTAACTGCCAGCAGCTTTCCTCCCAAGGGCGTCAACTCTACGGACCGCCCGGCTCGCTGCAGGAGCTGGACCCCATGGAGCCGTTCCAAAAGGCGGACCTGCTCGGACAACGTTGGTTGGCTCACTTTCGCAGCTGTGGCCGCAGCGACGTAGCTGCCGTGGGTGGCTACGAGGTGAAAGGCCCGCAGATGCGTGAGATTCATAGGCATGGCCTAAGTCTCCTATAGATTTGAGCGGCATGTCCTATGAGTCGCCACTAAAGCCACGTACCGTCATGGCTGTGAAGAATGAACCCCACGTCCTGGTAGTCGGAATCGACGGTGTGCGTTACGACTCGCTGATGTCCGCAGCCACTCCAGCCCTGGACCAAGTCGCCCGGAACGGCTTCCTGCTACCCGTCCACGTTCACAGGAAGAACGCCACGATTTCCGGTCCAGTGTGGGCCACGGTGGCCACCGGGGTTTATGCGGACCGGCACAAGGTCACCGGGAACCGTGACCATCCGCCGGAGCTCGCTGCCTACCAAGACTTCACTGCGGTGATTCGTGCGGCCCGTCCGGAGTCGCGCACCATGATTGCTGCGAGCTGGTTTCCTGTGGCGGCACCCACAGCGTGCGGGCCTCTTTTCTCTTCCCGTGGCTGGGTGCCGGAGCAGGACCCTGAAGAAGCGAACGACGGCGGAAGCTGGGTAAGTGCCGACGACGCCGTCGCGGATTATGCAGCCGGACGGTTGGAGCGCGAGAACCTTGCGGCATCCTTTGTGTACTTCGGCGAGGCCGACGTCGAAGCCCATAACAACGGCACGGGTATCGGCTACATTTCAGCCATTCAGCGCTGCGATTCCCGCCTCAAAAGCCTGTTGGAAGCAATTGAGTCGAGACCTCGGCGTGGTGACGAACACTGGACCGTCATAGTGGTGACTGACCACGGACACGTCGATGCCGGTGGTCATGGGGGTGAAACCGAGGCCGAGCGCACAGCCTGGATCGCTGCCTGCGGCGAAAGGGTGCCCAGGGACGTCGTGGCAGTGGACCATGCCGATATCTTTTCCCAGGTACTTGCTGCATTTGGTGTGGCGGCAGGAGACACGGACGGGCTCGTGTTCGGCGCCCGTCGTGACCCGCAGGAGCAACCCGCAACGACGGCAGCTCCACGTTGACACTTGCGGTGACGGGGGCAGTCCTCCTGGCAGCGGTCCTGCACAGCGTGTGGAATGCCTTGGCAAAGGCGATTCCGGACCGACTAGCCTCGTCCACCATGATTGCCTTGGCCTATCTGGCATCGGGCCTGGTGGGGGCAGTGGTCTTCGGAGTTCCCCCGCAGCAGTCGTGGCCCTATGTGGTGGCATCGGCCGCCTTGCAGACCTGCTATCTCATCCTGCTGACCACGTCCTACAAGCACGGCGATTTCTCCCAGGTTTATCCGTTGGCCCGCGGCCTCGCTGTCCTCTTGGTTACGGGGATCGCCACCACTTTCCTGGCAGAAAAATTGAGCTTCTGGCAGCTGGCGGGAGTGGCAGTCGTTGCTGGTTCCTTACTGAGCCTCGCCCTCACAAAACACGGCGCAACGGCCAGTGCCGGCAAGAACCGCAAGGGCACCTTATTCGCCGTACTCACGGGTGTGGCCATCGCGGCCTATACCTTGGTGGACGGTGTAGGTGTCCGGGTTTCCGGGCAACCGATGGCCTATGTCTCGTGGCTTTTCCTGCTGCAGGGCCTGGTGATTCCCTTGGTCTGCTGGCGCATGGCCTCCGAGAGCCGTTCTTTCCCGCGACGAGTGGCGCGGTACTGGAAGCCGGGATTCATCGGAGGACTGGTGTCCATGCTGGCCTACGGAATTGTGGTCTGGGCGCAGAGCCTGGCACCGCTTGCCTTAGTGTCGGCGCTGCGCGAAACCAGTGTCCTGTTGGCTGGAGTCATCGGCGCAGTGTTCTTCAATGAAAGGTTCAGCCGGCTCCGGTTGGGTTTGACGGCGATCGCGGTGGCCGGCATCGCCGCCATCCAGCTCGGTTAGCCCGAGAAGAACTCCGACAACTCAGAGATCAGCTTGTCCGGAGCCTTAATAGGACCGTCGTGCCCCGAGCCAGGGAGGATGCTGTAGCTGGATCCGGAGAGGACGTCATGGATCTGGCCGCACGCAACACCGAAGTAGGCGGGGCTCTTTTCGCCCACCACGATCAGCGTCTCCAGCGGAAGGGCCAGGAACGGCTCGGCGGGCATGTCGGCAGCGATGACGGCCTTAATTTCCCGGACACCGCAGGTCATCAGTTCGCGCATCTGCTTGCCCAAAGGCGTACCGGCGGCCAGCTTGTTGGCCAGGGTCAGCATGGACAGTGGCATGCGCGCGAAGGCGCCGCCGGTTTCCACGCCCTTGATGAGGACGGCGAGGGCGCGGTCATAGTCTCCCGCCGCCGTCGCGCGTTCATAATCCGGTGTCCAGTCGGCCTTGACGCTGTGGTTGACCGACACAGCAGGGTCGTAGACGGCAAGCCTCTCTACCGGCAGGGTCCGCGCAGCGTGCAGCGCTACGGCACCGCCAAAGCTGTGCCCAAAGACGTCGGTACTGGACGTGTGCTTCATGACGGCGTCCAAGTCCCGGATGTCGGCCTCGAGCGTGTAGTCCTCGGCCTGCGGTGATGAATCGCCGCGTCCACGTCGGTTGAAAGTATGGACGGGCCGGCCCAGGGCTTCGCTCAGTTTCTGCGCGAAACGCGAGTAATCGGCAGCCGTCACCATTGAGGCAGGAACGACGACGACACCGGAACCTGCCGCTGCCAGCCCACCGCCCGTGGTGAGTACTTCGAGGTGTCCGCCGTCGTGGGTCATGATGATGTCGCGCGTCATGACTTGAGCCTAACCGAGCCACCTGAATGCAGGCAGCATGCCGGCCCTTATGTGGAAAAGCAGTCAGTGTGGAAAAGCAGTCAGCGTTTGAAGTAGTCCGAGATATCCGAGACGAGTTCGTTGACCGCTGCAGGAATGGACCCATGGAATCCCTTGGGCGAAACTTCCAACGTGCTGCCGGGAACCGCCCTGTTCAGCCGCGCTGCGGTGACCTTGTAGAACTGGGGGCTCTTCTTGCCCACCATGAAGTGCGTGCTGGAAGGCAGGACGGAGAAATCGGTCGGAGTATCAGCGGCGTCAAAGGCAGCTTTGAGCTCGCCAACGCCTGAAGGCATGAGCTCGCGGAAAAGCCTGTTCACTTTGGTTCCCGACACCACAGCCATGAGTCCCGCCAGAATCGGCTCAGGAACCCGGGCAAGGGCAGTTCCTGGCTGCATTCCGCGCTTCATCCGGGCCAGCGCCCGGCCAACGTCACCTTTGTCGACCGAATCCGCGAAGCCGGCCAGCCAATCGGTGTCCATACTGCCATCGATGTTCACCGCGGCGTCGTAAACAGCGAGCTTGTCCGGCTGGTGGTGCGTGCCCGCAAAGGCCTGGGCGGCGTTCAAGGCCACGGACCCACCCAGGCTGTGGCCAAAGATGTTCCGGGCGCCGGTGGTGTCCATGATGGTGCGGACATCGGCGATCTCCGTAGCCATGGAGTAGTTGTGCGGTTGCTCGGTGGATTTGCCCCGGCCCCGGCGGTCGTACACGTCCACGGCCCAACCGTCACCGAGGCCTTTGGCCAAAGCGACGGAGAAGGGCCGATAAATGAGTGCCGTGAGGAACGCACCACCGATGAGGACTACCCGGCGCTCCCCGGGTGCGTCTTCGGTGCCGTAGCTGTACAAGGCGAGCCGTCCGCCGTCGTGCGTCTGTATATCGCGTTCCCTCACCGGATCATCCTAGGTGGCATCTGAAAGTTCGCCGTGGAGCCGGGTCCCGGAGAGGAACCGCGCTATGCGGGCGGCGAGCCGCTTGCCCGGCCGCAACGGCCCTTCGTGGAACTGCAGCGGCACCACAGCAAAGTCGATCACCGGCACGGCCCCGGCCAGGGCGCGGCCGGTCTCTGCGAAGTACGACGGACTCCAACCGCCGCTGAGCATCAACGTGGGCGTGGAGAGTTCCATGAAGTCGTGAAGGTGGGCATCGGCGTCCAGGACGGCGCGCATTTCGGTGACTGCCGTGGGAAGCAGGGAGCGCATCTCCAAGCCCAGGCGGGTCCGGGCCGACAAGACACTGAGCGTGCGCAGCGCCCCCATGGGCAGATAGGAAATTGGCCCGGCAGTTCCCAACCCCTGCACCAGATGCGCCCACGCGTGATCCAGTTGACCGGCAGTGACCGCTTCCTCAAGCTCGGGCCGCCACCGGCTGCTGAGGTTGCCGGACAGGGAAACCGCGGCGTCGTAAGTGACCAGTTTGTTGATCCTGGCCCGCCTCGCGGCTTGCAGCGCCACGAAGCCGCCGTAGCTGTGCGCCACAACGTCAGTGGAACCGGTCTTCTGCATCACGGCTTGAAGGTCCGCGATCTCTGTCTCCACCGAATAACCGGGCGGCTGCGGCGCGGAATGCCCTCGACCGCGTCTGTTATAGCTGTGCACAGGACGCCCCAGCATGACGCTGAGAGTCCGCGCGAAAGGCCAGTACAGCGAGTCCGTCACCAAAGTGCCATGAACAAGCACGACGCCGGCCGGTTCAGCGGGTGCCTTCGAGCCGGGAATTGAAGCTGCTGACGCGGGCCGGAAGGTGTGCACCTCGAGCTGCCCGCCGCCGTCGACCTCGAGCTGCCCGCCGCCGTCGACCGTTTCAACTGTCCATGTCTCCACAGCCCCGAGTCTATGCGTTTGCGTGATCTTGGGGCCCGGAAGTGAACGCCCGTAATGACCGGTAAACTTAAGGACTGTGACTTCCGCAAACACCCCAGCCCTGAACACCTCCGCAGAGCCCATCGATGCCAGCGAGCAGATGCGCATCCGTATGGAAAAGCGCGCCAAGCTGATCGAGCGCGGCACAGAGGCCTATCCGGTGGGTGTTGAACGGACCCATTCCCTCGGCGAAATCCGTGAGAAGTACGCACACCTGGAAGCCGATGAAACCACCGGCGACACTGTTGGCGTCACCGGGCGCGTCGTGTTCGTGCGCAACACCGGCAAGCTGTGCTTCGCCACCCTCCAGGAGGGCGGCGTGGACGGCAAGGGCGTCCGGCTGCAGGCCATGCTGAGCCTTGCCAACGTCGGCGAGGAAGCGCTCGCCGAGTGGAAGGCCCTGGTTGACCTGGGCGACCACGTGTTCATCAAGGGCGAGGTCATCTCCTCCCGCCGCGGTGAGCTGTCCGTCATGGCCGACTCCTGGTCCATGGCGTCCAAGGCACTGCGCCCCCTCCCGGTACTGCACGCAGAACTGAACGAGGAAACCCGCGTCCGCCAGCGCTACGTGGACCTCATGGTCCGCGACGAAGCCCGCGAGATGGTCTACAAGCGCGCCGCCATCACCCGCTCGGTGCGCGACACCCTGGACCGCCATGGCTACGTGGAGGTGGAAACCCCCATCCTGCAGCTGGTCCACGGCGGCGCCACCGCACGCCCGTTCGAAACGCACATGAACGCGTTCGACCAGAAGATGACACTACGCATCGCAACCGAGCTCTTCCTCAAGCGCGCCGTTGTCGGTGGCATCGACCGCGTTTATGACATGGGCCGTGTTTTCCGCAATGAAGGCGTGGACTCCACACACAGCCCCGAATTCACCACCCTGGAATGCTACGAAGCCTGGGCGGATCAGTTCGTCATGGCCGAGCGCATGAAGGAAATTATCCTCAACGTGGCGGACGTCGTTGGGACACGCACCATCCAAACGGATGCAGGCGAAATCAACCTCGACGGCGAATGGGCCTGGGTCTCGGTTTACCCGGGTATTTCCGAAGCTGTGGGTGTGGAAATTACTCCGGACACTACGGTGGAGGAACTGCTGGCAATTGCTGCCAAGCATGACGTCAAGGTGGACCCCAAGTGGGACGCCGAGAAGATTGTGGTTGAGCTGTTCGGTGAGATTGTGGAACCCACCCTGCTGAACCCGACCTTTGTTTATGACTACCCGCCCTCGGCCCAGCCGCTTGCCCGGCCACATCGTGAAGACGGGCGCCTCATTGAGGCTTGGGACCTGATCATCGGCGGCATGGAGCGCGGTACAGCCTTCTCTGAACTCATTGATCCCGTCATCCAGCGTGAACGCCTGACGGAGCAGTCACGCCGCTCCGCCGCTGGTGATGAGGAAGCGATGCAACTGGACGAGGACTTCCTCCGCGCCCTCGAATACGGCGCGCCGCCCATGGGCGGCATCGGGCTCGGCATTGACCGTTTGGTCATGTTGTTCACCGGGGCCGGAATTCGCGAAACCATTCTGTTCCCCTTGCTGAAGCCTGAAGGACACTGATCATGGAGTACATCGCAGTCCTAGCGCCGTCCATCGTTGTAGGTTTGATCTTCTGGTTTGCCATGAAGTCGATCTTCAATGCAGACAAATCCGAGCGTCAGGCAGAAGCGCGTGCCCAGGCCGAAGCGAATTCAAAAAATGCCGGCCCGGCATCTGAAGGTCCAGCCACTAAATAGGCTCCTAAATGGGTTCCACTTTCACAGGAATCCAATTGTGCTTTGACGTGCGTGCTTGCCGTGAACGATAATCGACAAAGGAACCCGGGGAATTTCTGATTATCCATCCCTCCAAAAGAGAGGCAACTCATGGCACAGAAAGTAAAAATCATCCTCGTCGATGACCTGGATGAAGGGGCTGCGGACGAAACTGTCCGCTTCGGCCTGGACGGTGTGAGCTACGAAATGGACCTGTCCACAGCAAACGCATCATCGCTGCGGAAAGCCCTGGAACCGTTTGTCGCAAAGGCCCGGAAGACCTCTTCCGGCCGCGGGACGCGGGGTCGCGCTACTCCGGCCCGCAACCAGGATTCCGCACAGATCCGGCAGTGGGCCCGGGATAACGGTTACACGGTCAACAGCCGCGGACGTATTCAGGCTGAAATTCAGGAAGCCTACCAAAAGGCCAATTCCTGATTCACCGCTTCAATGCCCCGGCAGTCACTGCCGGGGCATTGGTTGTTTAAGGAGCCGGATTTGTAGGGCGGCACCATGGCCTGACGGCGAAATATGCCGTGAATCTTCCCGGTGCTGGTCGCCCGCTTGCCGGTGCTATTGGGGGAGCGGGAAAGCACCCCTCTTACGCCGCCGCGGATTAATCCCGGGCGGCCCGGCGGCAGGTTGCCCGGGCCGGCAGGCAGGATGTCACCGTCGCCCGCCGCGGTCAAGGGGAAGTGTCCGATTTATTCCTCCGCGGCGTCATGTTTCCCCTGTGGCGAACACGCTCCAAAAGTGTTGCTCCGGCACGTAGCATCAAAGTACGTCGTAGCTAGGAGTGTGGCGAAATGTTTGAGAGATTTACGGACCGTGCCCGTCGCGTGGTCGTCCTTGCCCAAGAAGAGGCACGGATGCTCAACCACAATTACATCGGTACCGAGCACATCCTCTTGGGTCTGATCCACGAGGGTGAAGGCGTTGCTGCCAAGGCGCTCGAGTCCCTGAGCATTTCGCTCGATGGCGTTCGCGAGCAAGTACAGGAGATCATCGGCCAGGGCCAGCAAGCCCCGTCCGGTCACATCCCCTTTACGCCGCGTGCCAAGAAGGTGCTTGAGCTTTCCCTCCGTGAAGCACTGCAGCTCGGCCACAACTACATCGGTACTGAGCACATCCTGCTCGGCCTCATTCGCGAAGGCGAAGGTGTGGCCGCACAGGTGCTGGTGAAGCTTGGTGCAGACCTGAACCGGGTCCGCCAGCAGGTCATCCAGCTGCTCTCCGGGTACCAGGGCAAGGAGACCGCAGGCAGCGGCTCCGGCCAGGGCCAGCCGGAAGGTACCCCTGCCGGTTCGGTGGTGCTTGACCAGTTCGGACGCAACCTCACGCAGGCTGCCCGCGAAAACAAGCTCGATCCTGTGATCGGCCGCGAGCAGGAGATGGAACGCGTCATGCAGGTCCTCTCCCGCCGCACCAAGAACAACCCGGTGCTGATTGGTGAGCCCGGCGTTGGTAAGACTGCCGTCGTCGAAGGCCTCGCCCAGGCGATTGTCCGCGGCGATGTCCCGGAGACCATCAAGGACAAGCAGTTGTACACGCTTGACCTCGGCTCTCTGGTTGCCGGCTCCCGTTACCGCGGTGACTTCGAAGAGCGCCTGAAGAAGGTCCTCAAGGAAATCCGCACCCGCGGCGACATCATCCTCTTCATTGACGAGATCCACACCCTCGTCGGTGCAGGTGCTGCCGAAGGCGCCATTGATGCTGCGTCCATCCTGAAGCCGATGCTCGCCCGTGGTGAACTCCAGACGATCGGTGCCACCACCCTTGACGAGTACCGCAAGCACATCGAAAAGGACGCCGCGCTTGAGCGCCGCTTCCAGCCGATCCAGGTCAAGGAACCCTCGGTTGCGCACGCGATCGAGATCCTCAAGGGACTTCGCGATCGTTACGAGGCACACCACCGCGTGACGATTACCGACGGCGCCCTCGCCTCAGCGGCTCAGCTGGCCGAACGCTACATCTCGGACCGCTTCCTGCCGGACAAGGCGATCGACCTCATCGATGAAGCCGGCGCACGCCTGCGCATCCGCCGCATGACGGCTCCGCCGGAGCTCAAGGCCATGGACGAGCGCATTGCCGACGTGAAGATGGAGAAGGAATCCGCCATCGACTCCCAGGACTTTGAGGGTGCTGCCTCGCTGCGCGACAAGGAGCAGAAGCTCATTGCCGAACGCGCTGAGAAGGAGCGCACCTGGAAGTCCGGCGGCATGGACGACATCTCCGAGGTTGACGAGGACCTGATCGCGGAAGTTCTGGCGAACTCCACGGGTATCCCGGTCTTCAAGCTCACCGAGGAAGAGTCCTCGCGCCTGCTCAAGATGGAAGACGAACTGCACAAGCGCGTCGTCGGCCAGGACGAGGCCATCAAGGCACTGTCCCAGGCCATCCGCCGCACCCGTGCAGGCCTGAAGGATCCCAAGCGCCCCGGTGGCTCGTTCATCTTTGCCGGCCCCACGGGCGTCGGTAAGACCGAGCTCGCCAAGGCCCTTGCCGAGTTCCTGTTCGGTGAAGAGGACGCACTCATCACGCTGGACATGTCCGAGTACTCCGAGAAGCACACGGTTTCGCGTCTCTTCGGTGCACCTCCGGGCTACGTCGGCTACGAAGAAGGCGGCCAGTTGACGGAGAAGGTCCGTCGTCGTCCGTTCTCCGTGGTTCTGTTCGACGAAGTGGAGAAGGCCCACGCCGATCTCTTCAACTCGCTGCTGCAGATTCTGGAAGACGGCCGCCTGACCGACTCCCAGGGCCGCGTGGTGGACTTCAAGAACACCGTGATCATCATGACCACCAACCTTGGTACCCGCGATATCTCCAAGAGCGTGGCGACGGGCTTCCAGTCCGGCACGGACACCCAGACCGGTTACAACCGGATGCGGGCACGGGTTACCGAAGAGCTCAAGCAGCACTTCCGCCCCGAGTTCCTCAACCGTGTTGACGACGTCGTGGTGTTCCCGCAGCTGACGCAGGACGAGATCATCGAGATCGTGGACCTGTTCGTGAACCGCCTGGAGCGCCGCCTCAAGGACAAGGACATGGGCATCGAGCTCACCCCCGCTGCCAAGGTTCTCCTGGCCACGCGTGGTTACGATCCCGCTATGGGTGCCCGGCCGCTGCGCCGCACCATCCAGCGCGAGATCGAGGACCAGCTGTCCGAGAAGATCCTGTTCGGCGAGATCCACGCCGGCGACATCGTAGTGGTGGACGTTGACGGCGAAGGTGACGACGCCAAGTTCACGTTCGAAGGCAACGCCAAGCCGCGTATCCCGGAGATCGCTCCGACCGCGTAAGGCCAACGCTTTATCCCAGAAGCCCCACCCGCTCCGCAAGGAGTTGGTGGGGCTTTTGTGTTGCGCGGGCCAAGGAAAGGTGGCGCACTAGCCCGGGACGCCTGCTCCGGCCAGGTAGTTGGCCACGATGCCGGCGAATTGTTCGTCGGAGTGGCCGGAGTGTGCCTGTCCAGCCATCGCCGCCGCCAAATGCGGGTAGTCGCCGCTGTGAAGGGCTTCGACGAGGTAGGGAACGCGGCCGGCAGCGGCGCCGTCGACTGCTCCGGAGCCGGGTGCGGAAGCCAGTTCGTTTTGTACGAATGCTGACGTGATAGCTGACAGCATGGCCACGGTTTGCAGCTTCGCCGGACCTGGAAGGTCCACCGTTGACAGGGCGGATACGGCAGCTTCGAGGTATCGGAGTGAATTGGGGCCCATTGACGGGCGGGTCAACAGCAAGGGGGCCAGCCAGGGGTGTCGGTGCATGATGTCCCTTCCCTGGTGGGCAAGGTTCAGAAGTTTCTCCCGTGGGTGCTCGCCTCCGGCCTCAAGGTGGTACTCGCCGGCGACTGTATCCATCATCAGTTCCACAAGTTCGTCGTGGGATTTCACGTAGCGGTAAAGGGAGGCGGCGCCGGCACCTATGCTGGCGGCTACCCTTCGAATGGACACCGCAGGGAGGCCTTCGTCGTCCGCGATGCGGAGGGCCGCCGTCGCAATTCCGTTGCGGGAATGTTCGGGTTTGGGCCCGACGGTTGCACGCTCGGGGCGCCGCCAGACGTCCGTGGGATCGTGAGCAGCCAATCCAGTACCGCCCTTTCATCCTGTTGAAGTGATTTGGTCCTGATCCCATTCCACTATATTCTTAATTGCGAACGGTGATCGCAATTAGCGAAGGTGAGGAACGGCATGCGGGTACTTATGGTGACTCCCGGAACGCGCGGGGATGTGGCGCCCATGGCTGGTCTCGGGCATCGCTTACAGGGGCTGGGCTACGAGGTTGCCATTGCGGCCAATCCTGCCTATGCCCCCCTGGTTGTTGAGTCCGGATGCGAGTTCAGGCCGCTGCCGGGGGACCTGGTGGAACTCATCAAGCAGCCTGCCCCTGGCGCAAAGGCAGCACCCGGAGGCGTGCTGACGTTCTGGCGGAAGCTTGGCGAGTATATGGACAACGCGGCCAAGGGAACCTTGGCTGCCGCCGAGGCCGGAGCCGATGTGATCATGGCCAACTCGGTGGCACCCTATGCCTATGACATTGCTGAGGCCTTTGGCATCCCGGCCATTGGCGCCCATTTACAGCCAACGGAACCGAGTGCGGCTTATCCGCCCGTGCTGATGAATTCGGCTCGAAGCCTGGGTGCGCTGGGGAACAGGATCATTGGCGAGCGGGCAGCTGCGGGGCCGGCGCCGTACGATGCTCCCAGTGCCCGCCTTCGCAAGCAGCTGGGCCTGCGCAAGGAAAGCCGGGCAGCGGGCGAACGTCGTCGGAGGAAGGCCCGGGCAACCATTCTTCACGGCATCAGTCCCACCGTTCTGCCGCGGCCCGCGGATTGGCATGCGGGATTGGTGATGGCCGGCTATTGGTGGCCTCCGGAGCATTCAGGCTGGCAGCCCTCCGCGGACCTGGTGGACTTTCTCGCCGACGGTCCAGCGCCCGTCTTCGTTGGTTTCGGCAGCAGCGCGCACCTTGACCCCGGCTTCATCCTCGAGGCCACGCGTCGTGCCGGAGTTCGGGCTGTTGTGCAGGGCGCGGAGGGGGTGCTGGGAGATGATGCCATGGGTGTTGGAAGTGTCCCGCACGAGTGGCTGTTCCCCCGCATGGCTGCGGTTGTTCACCATGCCGGCGCTGGAACCACTGCCGCCGGCCTGCGTGCGGGCGTGCCGTCGGTAGGTGTTCCCGTGTATACGGACCAGCCACTCTGGGCCTCGCGGATCGCAGCCCTGGGCGCCGGTCCCCAACCGCTTCCGTACAAGAAGCTGACTCCGGAGCGCCTTGGTGACGCCATTTCGAAAGCCGTGGCAACGCCGTCGTACGCGCAGCAAGCGCGGGTCCTGGCGGCCGCCATCGCGAAGGAAGACGGGACTGTGCCGGTGGTCGAGGCTCTGCGGAATCTCCCAGCCAAGTAGCAGTACAGCGCGTTTAGAGCGCTCATAACGCGCTGTACTGCGACTTAGTTGGGTGCGGGATATGTGAAAGTACTGTTTCACTGTGAGTGAACCACCCTGTGATCGGGAGCACAATGCGTGTTGAATCGGATCATGGACTCTGCTGACACTCACACCCCGGGCGAGCAGCCCGAAACTCCCTTCCACCACATGGACCACTACCTCGCCATCCCGCGGGTCAGCGGCCTTACCCTCAGCCCCGATGGCAAGCGCTTGGTCACCACCGTTTCGACGCTGAACGGCAAGGGAACCGAGTTCGCTTCAGCCCTCTGGGAGATCGATCCCACCGGCCAGAAGCACGCACGCCGTATCACCCGCAGTTCCAAGGGTGAGGCGGGCGCGGCGTTCGCGGCAAACGGCGACCTCTACTTCACCTCGGCGCGCCCGGATCCGGAGAGTCCGGACGCTGACCCGGTGAACGCCCTCTGGCTACTCCCTGCCGACGGTGGAGAAGCCCGCGTGGTGCACTCGCGCTCGGGAGGCATCAGTTCCGTCATGGCCGCGAAGGATGCGGACGCCACGTTCGTCAGCGCCGAGGTCCTGGCGGGATCCACCGACGAGGACAACGACGACGAGCGCCGAAAGGCCCGCAAGGACAACAAGGTCTCCGCCATCCTGCACAGCGGCTACCCGGTCCGCTACTGGGATGCCGACCTCGGCCCCGCAGAGCCGCGGATCTTTGCCGTCGAGGAGGGTGACGGGCCGGAACCCGGCAAACCGTCAACGGTGGATGCCGCAGCTCCGCTCAAGCTCCGCAACCTGACAGCCGGCGTCGGCGGTTCACTGCGTGAGTCAAAAACAGTGATGAGTCCGGACGGGAAGACCATTTACACCAGCATGACCAAGGCGCTCGCCAAAGCCGACAGCCGCGAGGTGCTGGCCGCCATCGACGTCGCCACCGGGAATGTCAAGGTGCTGCTGGACCACGAAGGCATGAGCTATTTCCCGGGACCCGTCAGTCCGGACAACGGCACGCTCGTGGTAGAAAGTGAAAGCGACACCACGCCCACGCAGGCGCCCCAGGTGAAGCTGCACCTGCTCAACGTCAGCGGCGGCGAAACCACGGACCTCGAACCGCTGGCGCACCACTGGGATCGCTGGGCCACCGTCCTTGCCTGGCTTCCGGATGGCAGCGCCGTCCTGGCCAAAGCGGACGACGACGGCGCGTCGCCGGTTTTCCGGATCAACGTCGCTGACGGTGGGGTCACCCGGGTGACGCAGGACGCTTCCGCCTATTCCGACGTCGTGATTTCTCCCGACGGGACTGCGGCGTTTGCCCTGCGGAGCTCGTACGAATTCCCCGCCGAAGCGGTCCGGATCGACATCGCCACTGGAGAAGTGTCCAGGCTGCAGGCACCCGCCGAGCGGCCCGTCTACAAGGGACATCTGGAGCGCGTGGAAACGACGGCGGACGACGGTGCACGAGTGCCCGCCTACCTTGCGCTCCCCGAAGGGGCCTCCGGCGACAACCCCGCGCCGCTCCTGCTGTGGATCCACGGCGGCCCGCTGGGTTCGTGGAACGCCTGGACGTGGCGCTGGAACCCCTGGCTGCTCGTCGCCAAGGGTTACGCCGTGCTGCTGCCCGACCCCGCGCTCTCCACAGGCTACGGCCAGGAATTCATCCAGCGCGGCTGGGGCGAGTGGGGCAAGAAGCCATTCACCGACCTCATGGCCATCACCGACGCGGTGGTGGGGCGCCCGGACATTGACGAGTCTCGGACAGCTGCGATGGGGGGGTCGTTCGGCGGCTACATGGCCAACTGGGTTGCCGGCCAAACCGACCGGTTCAAAGCCATTGTTACCCACGCCAGTTTGTGGGCGCTGGACCAGTTCGGCCCCACCACTGACGCCGCCCAGTACTGGCTGAAGGAAATGACCGTGGAAATGGCCATGGAGAACTCGCCGCACCTTAACGTCGGCAACATCAAGACACCTATGCTGGTAATCCACGGCGACAAGGACTACCGGGTTCCGATCGGCGAGGGTTTGCGTCTTTGGTACGAGCTCCTGTCCTCCTCGCAATTGCCCGCTGACGACAACGGCCAGAGCCCGCACCGCTTCCTCTACTTCCCCGACGAAAACCACTGGGTGCTCCAGCCGCAGCACGCAAAGATCTGGTACGGAGTGGTGGAGCACTTCCTGGCGAAGCAGGTGCTGGGCGAGGACGTTGCCTTGCCGGAGGAGCTGGGGGTCTAGGCGATTCGTTCGCCGGCGGACATCCGGCGGATCCCGGCGGCGTAGGCGTCGAGGACGTCGAAGATGCCCCGGTGCTGCCATACCCGATGACGGCCGCGGCCTGACACCTCGACGAGTACGCCAAGGTCTGTGAGGGAGTCCAGTGCACGAAGCGCCGCCATCTCACCCAGCCCAAGCTCGGTGGTGAGGTATCTCGTGTTCATCGCGGGCTGGCCGATGAGAGCCGGCAGCACCTTCCACGCTGCGGCGTCCGCGCGCAAGCGTGACATCTTGATGCGGGACGACTCGACTTGCGCAACGAGGTCATCGACGAGCTTTGATCCGGTGGTCGCGGCGATCCGGCTGGCCCGGGCGAACTCCCGGACGATCGGGCCCGCATCGCCATCACGGAACGAGCCCAGCGCTGCGAAGTAGCGCTGGGTGTCGACAAGAAGACCCGCTGAGATCGGCACCGCAGTCGAGCCAACGAGTCCCTTGTTGCGGAGGATCGATTGCGCCAGTGCGCGCCCAGTCCTGCCATTCCCGTCGTGGAATGGGTGGATCGTTTCGAACTGGGCGTGGCTGACAGCGACCTGGACCAGCACCGAAACATCCTGGCGGCTGATGAATTTGACCAGGTCATCGATCGCTCCGTGGATGCGGTCATGGTGCGGGGCAACGAAGTCGGCAGTCCTCGGGCCGGCCTCACCGGGGCCCACCCGCACCTGCCCGACGCGGAAATGGCCAGCTTCGGCTGGGTCGAAGCCAGGCTGTTGGAGCATGAGCGCCTTGTGCATCGCGAGAATGGACCTCCCGCTGATGTCGTCAGCGAGCCGGAGGGCCGCCTCCATGGCGCGGACGTTGCCTATGACGGTGAGTGCGTTGGCTTTGTCGCCCTCGCCGATCTCGGCGAGGGCTAGTTGCTTCGCGGATGTCGTCAGTTGTTCGATTTGCGAGCTGGAGGCCGACTCGGTGCGAAGCAGGATAGCCGTCATCGGTCCGAGGGCAGGATTGTTAGTGCCAAGTGTGTGCTGGGCGTGCTTGTCGAATTCGACCAACTGACGGGTGGCATCTTCGACGTCGGCGGAATCCTCGCCGGAGATGTGGGGGGCCCAGCCCGCGATCGACGCCGTGACGGCGGCCTCGTAGGGGCCGGCCTGCCGCGCCACTTCGGCACGCGAATACATCTCCGGCGCGCGTGGCTGCCAATCGAAGGTCTCGAATGAGACCGGGTCGACCGGGATGCGCACGTTGGCAGGTGTTGGCATTCGATAACTTTACCAACACTTAGTCGAAGAAGTGTTGGTAACTATCCGGTCCCTCCCATCTAAACTTTCGCCGAACCGTGGGCCGGAGGCTGTATTACCAACAGATGGGCCCTGAAATGTTGGGAGGTTCCGCCTGCAGGAGGAGTCAATGGGCTGCGCATCTACTCCTCGCTAGGATGGGGGAGTGAATTCGACCTTCAGCCTCCGTCCTGCCCGCACCAGCGATGTAGCGGCGATCAAGAGACTGGTGGCGCCCTTGGCGGAGGAGCGGATCCTCATGGCCAAGGAGACCGTGGCTTATTACGAGAGCCTGCAGGAATTCCGGATCGCCGAGTCTGACGGCGGGGAAGTCATTGGCTGCGGCGCGCTCCACGTGATGTGGGAGGACCTGGCCGAGATCCGCACTCTTGCGGCTGCTGATTCCTGGCGGGGGCGGGGCGTGGGGCATGTCCTGGTGGAGAATCTCCTTGAGGAAGCGCGCGCGCTTGGTGTGAGCCGCGTATTCTGCCTGACGTTCGAGGTGGACTTCTTTAAGCGCCACGGGTTTGAAGTCATGGCCGACCAATCGGCCGTGGATCCCCAGGTGTACTCCGAGCTGCTGCGCTCACATGACGAAGGCGTAGCGGAGTTCCTGGACCTGGCTCGGGTGAAGCCGAACACCTTGGGCAATACCCGCATGATCAAGCAACTCTAGGCCTGCTTCCCCTTCTCCCCGCGCCGCGGTCCTGCAGGAAAATGGCGCGTCTTTCAAGCGCGCCCGATTATGAGTGATTTAATCCTCTTTCCTTATCTAAAATTGATGGATAAACTGATCAAGGCTTGCTGGGGAAGCTTCCACCACATCGGTCAATTGAGAGAAGATCATGCAGTCCCACGCGTCCCTTTCAGATGTTTCAGAACTCCAACTCAGCGTGCGCGGTCCAGTGTTCACGCCTGCCGATCCCGGCTTCGCCGCTGAAGTAGCGGCCTTCAATTTATCCACACAGCACCAGCCCGATCTCGCCTTCGGGGCCCTCGACGCAGAGGACGTCTCGGCGGCGATCCGCTGGGCAGCGGAACGCGGTGTGCCCGTGTCCGTCCAGTCAACCGGGCACGGTGCCACCAATGCGATCGAGGGTGGCCTGCTGATCAGCACCCGACGAATGCTCGAGCTCAGTATTGATCCCCTGGAGAAGACAGCCCGCGTGGGTGCGGGTGTCCGTTGGAAGGCCGTGGTGGATCTCGCCGGGACCTTCGGCCTCATGGGGCTCTGCGGTTCAACCACTGATGTTGGCGTGGTGGGTTACACGCTGGGCGGTGGGCTGCCGATCCTGGGCCGCAAATACGGATTCGCTTCTGACCACGTGATTGCGTTTGAAATCGTCACGGCGGATGGAACACTGCGAAGGGTAACCAAGGACGAGAATTCGGAGTTGTTCTTCCTCCTGCGTGGCGGCAAGGGCAATCTGGGAATCGTCACGGCCATGGAGTTCCACCTGTTCCCGGGCTCAGACCTCTACGCCGGCGGAATCTACTTTGACGGGGAGCATGCTCCTGAAGTCCTGCAGGCGTTCAGGGGTTGGGCGCCTGCCCTGCCTCTGGAGGCATCGGCGTCGCTTGCCTTCCTTCGGCTGCCGGATATGGAAATGGTGCCGGAACCTTTGCGCGGAAAGTTTGTGATCCACCTCCGTTATGCCTATCAGGGTGATCTGGCGGCGGCGGCAGAACTCGTGGAGCCGATGCGCCGGAGTGCACCGTTCATGATGGATGCCACTGGTCCGCTTGACGCCACTGCTTTCGACTCCATCCACCAGGACCCGGACCAGCCAGTTCCTGTGCTGGAACACGGGTTCCTTTTGGACAGGCTGGATACGCCGGAAGCCGAAACGCTTCTGCGGCACTTTGGTCCCGGCGTCGAAAGTCCCGTGCTGCTGGCCGAACTCCGGTTGCTCGGCGGTGCTTTGGCCAAGAGTGCAGATGGTGACGACATTGTGGGTGGTCGCGATGCTGCATTCAGCTTCTTCATGGGTGCCATTGCCGTCCCGCCGATGGTTGCGATGTTGCCCTCAGTTTTCAATGCCGTCCATGAAGACCTTCGCCCTGCCGCCAATGCCGGAACCTTCGTGAACCTGCACGGCCACTTTGTGGATGCCGAAGACCGGGAGCGGCCATGGCGGGCATCTGCGTTGGAACGGCTCCGGAAGGCGAAGGCTGAGTTGGACCCGCAGAACATGTTCAGCTTCGGACATGTGGTGGGGCTCCCGGTCATTGACCAGACGGTGCTGCTTGAAGACGTTGTGTCAGCCGGCGGCGACGCCGTGCTGAACAACTAGGGGCTGAGGGCGATGAACAACCGCGTCACGTTCCCCGACTTCTCCGCCTTCCAGATCGACATCCCGCACGGATCATGGCCGCACGAAGCGCCATGGTCCGGGGACAGGCATTCGGACCCGGACCTGTACTCGGCCTTCTGGCCCGAGTTCCATGCCAGGCAGGAATCCGAGGCGGTGACAGCACCGCCGTCTGAGCAGTAGCAGGCACACAGCAGGCCCGCGGAGGCGGGGCAGGGCGGAAGGGGCCAGCTCTCGGGAGCTGCCCCTTCCCGCTGCTCACTCGCCGCTCTGTGGCCCGCAGGGGTGCCCAGCCGGCGTTACAGGGCTTCGGGAAGTCCCCAGAATGCGTCTTCCGCTGCTCCGTCCGCTGAGAAGAGCCGCACTTCGGTGATCTTTCCGTTGCTCACTGTCAGCAGATCCGTCCCGGCCATGTCCATCGAAGCGTCGGCGCGTTTGCCCGAGAAGTGAACGGGAACGGCTACCAGTTGGCCATTGACCATGGGGTTGCCGGTGACGGTGAGCTGGAAGGTTCCCTCGCTGGCCTGCATCATTCCACCGAGCAGGGCGCCTACCGCGTCAATTCCTGCATGGTCGCCGGAAAAGCGGTTGGAGCCAGGCTGGTGCCACACCACATCCGGGTTGAACAAGGCCATTGCCGCGGAAACGTCGCCGCGGCCGAGTGCATCGAAGTACGAGACGGCCACGGCCGCTGGTTCCTGGTGGTTCATGATTTCTCCTTTGGGCTGGGGTTACTCAGTTATGGTTACATTCGGTAACCTGTTACATCAACGTAACTAAAGGATGCTGCCGAGGAGTTTGATGAGAATGAACGCGCCGGCCTGGAACGTCATGGTGTCCACGTGCCCCTCCCGAACGTCCCTGGCGAAGATCGCCAACAAATGGACCGCAATGATCGTGATTGCACTGAGTGACGGTCCCTTAAGGTTTGGCGGGCTGCGGGAAGCCGTGGATGGCATCAGTGGAAAGGTCCTCGCGGATACCTTGCGGGACCTGGAGAGGGACGGAATCGTGAGCCGCACGGCCTATGACCAGATGCCTCCCCGCGTGGAGTACGAGCTGACCCCTCTGGGTGGCACGCTCCGCGAACCCCTCACGGCCCTGGGGCGCTGGGCAGAGCAGCACATCGAGGACGTGATGTCTGCGCGGGACGCCTATGACGACCGTCCAACACCGGGGGCGCTGACCTAGGGCACGAGTCTTGGTTGGGCGTCGAAGTGGCGTCGGTAGTCCGTGGGCGTGGTGGAAAAGGCCCGGGCAAAGTTCTGCCGGAGGGTCACGGCGCTGCCAAAGCCGCATTCGGCTGCCACCTGGTCTATGGACAGGCTGGAGCTTTCCAAGAGGTGCCTGGCTGCATCCAGCCGCTGGGAACGCACCCACGCTGAGGGTGTGGCGCCCGTAGAGGACCTGAAGGCGCGAATGAACGTTCGGCGACTCATGTGGGCCTGGTTGGCCAGCGTCTCGATGGACAGATCCTCGCCCAGATGCCCAAGAGCCCACTCGAGCAAACGTGCCATGGGGTCTTCCGAGGAACGTGGCGGCAGGGGGTGCTCAATGTACTGCGCCTGCCCGCCCTCGCGGTGCGGAGCGATGACCAGGCTGCGGGCCACCTGGTTGGCTGCTGCGGATCCCAGGCGGGTCCTGACCAGGTGCAGGCAGGCGTCCAGCCCGGAGGCGGTCCCAGCCGAGGTCAGTACGTCGCCGTGATCGATGTACAGCACCGTCTGATCCAGGAAGACGTCCGGGTGGCGTGCTGCGAGCGAACTGAAGGCCGCCCAATGGGTGACGGCGGACCGTCCGCCCAGCAGGCCGGCATCGGCAACAGGGATGGTGCCCAGGCAAAGGCCAAGAATGATGACGCCGCGCTGATGCGCCTGTTGAAGTACGTTGCGGAGCTGCTCGCTGGGCTCGCGGCCGTCATCAAACCATGAGGGCACCACGATGACGTCGGCTTCGCCCGCCGATTCGGGGCCAAGGATTTCTCCCAACTGATAGCCCTCCGCAGTGCGGATGTGGCCCGCCTGATCCGCGAAAAGCAGGGTGGTCCACTCGGCGAGCCCTTGGCGCGAGACCTCGTCGAAGACCATTTGGGGGACAGCAAGGTGGAACATCGTGACGTCGTGGAAGGCATACACCGCGATGCGCACAAGGTCCCCTTTCCGGTTTGGCCTGAATCAATCGTACAAGGGCATTCATGCCACTGGTGGACGCTTCCGAAGGCGCCGATGATGGAATGGTGCCGCAAACCTGCCTGGGCATTCCACTTCACCGAAAGAGAGCACCATGAGCATTCCCCGCCGCGCCCTTGTCCTGGTTGACGTCCAGCAGCAGTACTTCAGCGGACCCCTCGAGATCCAGTTCCCGCCGCACCAGGAATCCATCGGGATGATAGGCAAGGCCATTGACGCCGCGACGGCCGCCGGCATCCCGGTTGCCGCCATCCAGCACAGCGCTGGAGAAGGTGCGCCGGTTTTCGCGCCGGGAACCGCGGACTACGACCTCCACCCTGACGTCGAGGCCCGACGAAGGGACTCCTGGAAGGATGTCGTCAAGGAGTACGGCTCGGTCTATGCCGGGACGGACCTGGCCGAATGGCTGCGGGAGCACGACGTCGACACCGTCACCTTGGTGGGGTACATGACCAACAACTGCATTCTCGCCTCGGCCGTGGAAGCCGAATTTATTGGATTCAGCACCGAAGTCCTCTCCGACGCAACCGGCGCCATCAACCTGGCCAATGCCGCAGGATTCGCTGATGCGGAAACAGTCCACACCACCCTGATGGCGTTGCTGAACTCGAACTGGGCGGCCGTCAGCAGCACTGACGCCTGGGTGGAGGCCCTGAAGGCGGGCAACGCCCTGGAGAAGAGCGATCTGGGCAGTTCGGCAGTGGCCGGAGCCCGGCGCTGACCGGAGACCTCTCCGGATCAAGGGAGCCCAGGGCCTACCGTGGGCCGGGCCGCCGGTAGTAGGGTCAGAGCACCAGCCGCAGCACGCCCAGGAGCATCCCATGAAAAAGCTCATTAATGATCCACGCGCAGTGGTGGACGAGTCCGTAGAAGGGTTCGGCATGGCCCATGCCGACATTGTGGACGTCCATCCCGAGCCCAAATATGTCATCCGAAAGGGCGCTCCGGTGGCGGGCAAGGTTGCCTTGGTCTCCGGCGGAGGCAGCGGTCACGAGCCCCTGCACGCAGGTTTTGTGGGACTCGGCATGCTCGACGCCGCTGTGCCCGGCGCCGTCTTCACCTCGCCAACACCTGACCAGATTATTCCGGCGACCGTCGCGGTGGACTCAGGCGCCGGCGTCGTTCATATCGTGAAGAACTACACCGGCGACGTCCTGAACTTTGAAACCGCCGCCGAGATGGCGCAGGCCGAAGGCGTGCACGTGCGTTCGGTCCTGGTGAACGACGACGTCGCGGTGGAGGATTCGCTGTACACGGCGGGCCGGCGTGGGGTGGGCGGAACGGTCCTGGTGGAAAAGATCGCAGGGGCGTCGGCTCAGCGTGGCGACGACCTTGACACCGTCACGGCCATCGCCGAGCGGGTGGTGGCCAACGTACGGACCATGGGCGTGGCTCTGTCCGGCTGCACTGTGCCGCACGCAGGCACGCCGAGCTTCGAGCTGGAAGACAACGAGATCGAGATCGGTATAGGCATTCACGGCGAACCGGGCCGGCACAAGATCGCCATGGAGCCAGCCGATGCCATCACCGACCGCCTGCTGGAGCCTGTGCTGGAGGATCTTGCCCTGGCGTCCGGGGATAAAGTGTTGCTGTTCGTGAACGGCATGGGCGGAACCCCGCAAAGCGAGCTCTACATCGTCTACCGGCGTGCAGCCCAGGTCCTGGCCGAACGCGGTGCCACCGTCGAGCGCTCGCTGGTGGGTAACTACGTGACGTCCCTGGAGATGCAGGGCTGTTCGGTCTCGGTCCTGCGCCTCGATGACGAGATGACACGGCTATGGGATGCTCCCGTCCACACTGCAGCCTTGCGCTGGGGAGCCTGAAGATGGGGTTGAGCGTTGACTGGGCCACGGACTGGTTGAAACTTTCCGCCAAGGCCATGGAAGAGCACCGCATGGAACTGATCGAACTGGATCGGCCGATCGGCGACTCGGACCACGGCGAAAACATGGACCGCGGGTTCCAGGCCGTCCTCCAGAAACTCGACGAGGCGCCACCGGCAACTCCCGGAGCCGCGCTCAAGGCCGCCGCGATGGCCCTCATGTCCAAGGTGGGCGGCGCTGCCGGGCCGCTGTACGGGACGGCATACCTGCGGGCAGCTACCGCGCTGGGCGATGCCGCCGAGATCGACGCCGAGACTCTGGCGGCTGCTCTGGCCGCCGCTCGTGATGGCGTGGTGGCGCGCGGCAAGGCCGAGCTTGGGGACAAGACCATGATCGACGCGTGGACACCCGCAGTGGAGGCTGCCCGCAAGGCAGCCGACGGTGGCGCAGATCCGGTGGGCGTCCTGGAGGCGGCTGCCGAAGCGGCTGAGACCGGGGCGATGGCAACGGATCCCTTGGTGGCGCGCAAGGGGCGGGCCAGCTACCTGGGGGAGCGCAGTGCCGGGCACCGGGACCCGGGGGCGGCCTCAACGGCGCTGCTTCTCCGTGCGGCCGCCGCGGCTGCTGCCGGCTCCACCGGCGACACAGGAACAGACGCCGTATGACGGTTGGGATCGTGGTGGTTTCGCACAGCAGCAAGATTGCCGAGGGGGCGGTGGAACTCGCTTCGCAGATGGCGCCCGACGTCGAATTGGTCGCCGCCGGGGGCACCGACGACGATCGGATCGGAACCAGCCTGGAGAAGGTGCTGGCCGCCGTCGAGCAGTCCCTGGTTGATTCCGGTGGTGACGGCGTGGTGGTCATGACCGATCTGGGCTCGGCCGTCATGACGGCTGAGTCCGCCATGGAGTTTGCGAGCGACCCTGATGCGGTGCTCCTCGCGGATGCCCCCTTGGTTGAGGGGCTGGTGGCCGCAGCCGTGGCCGCCCAAGGAGGGGCCGGCGTCGCGGATGTCCGCAAGGCCGCGGAGGATGCGGGTTACCGGCCCGCGGAACCCGCTGAAGCTGTCGGGACCCCAGGTGTGGGCGAGCCGGACGCCAGCGGCGACTGCACCCTCATCAACCCCTTGGGCATGCACGCCCGGCCCGCCGCTAAGATCGCAGGCGGCCTGTCCGGGTTGGAGGCAGAGGTGACCGTCAACGGCGTCGATGGCATGTCCATCATGGCGCTCATGGCGCTCGCCGCCGGGCAAGGTTCCACGCTTCGTATCGAAGCCCGCGGCAAGGACGCGCAGAGAGCTGTTGACTACGTTCGACGGTTGGTGGAAGAAGGGTTCGGGGAGCTCTAGTTCGAACGGATTTGCTTCCAAATATTGCTAAGTATGCTGATTAGTGATGTTGTAGAGGTACAGGTTCACTACAAGGAAGAGGTGCGAATCATGGGTGCTGACGACAAAATGGAGAACGCTGGCGAGAAGCTTGGTGGCAAGGCCAAGGAAGCTGCCGGAAAGCTGACGGACAACGAGCGTCTTGAAGCAGAAGGCAAGGGCGACCAGACCAAGGCCGACCTCAAAGGCGCCGGCGAGAAGCTGAAGGACGCCTTCAAGAAAGACTAGGTATCCGGACAGGGCCGCTGCGGTTGCAGCGGCCCTGCCTTGTTTTATGAGGCGATTGTTGTGTGGGGCGTCGTCCGTCGGCGCCAAACCTGATGGAGGATCTACGTGAACATACTGGTGAAAATTTTCGGCCTGGCAATTGGACTTGGCGCCGGCGCGCTGGCAAACAAGACGCTGGAAGGCCTCTGGGAGAAGAAGACAGGCAAGCCTGCCCCCAAGGACAGCACAGACCTCAATGACTCACTTCCGGGCGTGCTGGTCTTCGCGGTTGTCTCGGCCGGCGTCGCCGCCGTGGTTCACGTTCTCACCCAGCGGGGCACCAAGAGTGTCCTGGCCCGCATAAAGAAAACGGCTGACGAGGTCTAAAAACATGGCTATAGCTAAGTTCCCAAGTGTCGTCATCGATTGTCCCGACCCGGCCGTCCTGGCTGCCTTCTATGGCGAGCTCTTCGGCTGGGAAGTCGAGGACAAAGGCGACTGGTTCGATATCCGCCCCGGCGACGGCAGCAACTGCATCTCCTTCCAGCAAGTGGAGGTGTACCAGGCGCCGGTGTGGCCCGGGCAGACCATTCCGCAGCAAATGCACCTGGACATGGTGGTGGAAGACCTGGACAAGGGCGAAGAAGTTGCGCTCTCGCTGGGTGCCACCAAGGCCGACCACCAGCCCGGTGAGACGTTCAGGGTGTTCCTTGATCCGGCCGGCCACCCGTTCTGTCTCTGCCTCAGCTAAGGCCTGGCCGCCGCTGGGCCTGAACCCTGCGGCGGCTCCCGGCCCTTAGCCTTGCTGCGCCGCCCATTCCTCGACGCGACGGTTGCTCTCTTCCTCGGAGAGGTCCTCGACGCGCGTCATGATGGACCAACGGACGCCGAACGGATCCCGGATGCTCGCATAGCGGTCACCTGATACGAAGGTGGTCAAAGGCTCCCGGATGGCGGCGCCGGCTTGCTCTGCTTTGCGGACCAGGCTGTCCGCGTCGGAGCAGTAGAGGCCCAGGGAATAGCAGTCGTCCTCGCCGGACGGCGCTTGGACCAAGTGATATTCGGGGTTGGGTTCGCCCAGCTGGAGGTGGCCGTTTCCAAAATCCAATTCGGCGTGGACCACTACCCCGCCCATCTCGGTCTCGCCCACCACGCGGGCCCCGAACACGTCCCGGTAGAAGGCGATGGCCGCCTTGGCGTCCGGCACCGAGAGGAACGGCGTGAGGCTGGTGAGACCGTTGGGAATGCCGTGGGTGGTGTGCTCCCCGTGGGCGGCCGTGGTTGATTCTGTGCTTGTAGTATCTGTCATGGATACGACGCTACGTGCCTCCGGGTGCCGGCGCTTGGAGATTCGCGACAGGTTCACGCCGATCCGGGGAGGGGCTTATGGAGGGTTCCTTCAAGGGCATTCTGTGCCCCGCGCGCCTACCCACCTTCAACCGTGTTACCGCACCGGCATCAGTAGCGGACCTGGTGCAGTGGTTCTGGATCCCCGAGTGGGACATCGAAGCCGGCCGGACCTCCCGTCAACACCTCATCGCCTACCCTGCCTCCAACCTGGTGGTGCAGCCTGCGGATGTCGTCTTTTCCGGACCCACCACCCGCGCCGCACACCGCGACCTGACCGGCTCTGGCTGGGCCGTGGGCGCGCTGCTCCGCCCGGCGGCCGTGCCGTTGTTTACCGACGACCCCGGAACCTTGCGGGACAAGGAGTCGGCAGTGGAACTGATGGAGCTGCACGCTGCGGTTTCGGACGCGATGGCCCCGGCTTGCGGCGCCACAGTGCCCCGCGGTGCCACAACGCCTCCAACCGACACAACGCACGACGACGGCACTCACCGAAGGCGGGCCGTGGAGGCCTTTGTTGCGTGGCTGGTTTCACTGGACGTAGTGCTCTCGGAGGAAGCCCTGCTCGCGAACCGGATGATGGATGTCATCGCTTCCGACCCTGAGGTGCTCTTGCTTGAGGATGCGGCCACTCGGTTGTCTGTCTCACCGCGAACGCTCCAGAGGTTGGCCCGGAAGTACATAGGACTCAGCCCCGCAGCACTCATCCGTCGCCGGAGGCTTCAGGACGCCGCCGAGCGTACCCGGTCCGATCCAAGAGCGGACCTTGCGGCGATCGCCGTCGAACTTGGCTATGCCGATCACGCGCACCTGACAAACGACTTCCAGAAGTATCTGGGCTTCACCCCGAGTACGTACCGGAGGTCAGCTGGGGAGTCTTGAGCGCCGAATGCTCGGACGCCGCGTCGGTGATTTTCGGCGTCGTGTCCTCCCCGCGGAAAGCCGCCAGCATGGCGTCGCGATCGAATTGTCCCTCCCACTTGGACACCACGAACGTCGCGACGCAGTTGCCCAGCAGGTTGACCACTACGCGCATGGAGTCCATCAATCGGTCTGCTCCCAGCAGCAGTGCAACTCCGGCTACTGGGAAGATTCCGAGCGCCCCGGCCGTCGCGGAGAGGGCAAGGAACGCGGACCCTGGAACGCCGGCCATCCCCTTTGAGGTGAGCATCAGGATGCCGAGCGCTGCCAGTTGCTGACCCAGGTCCAGATTGTGGCCAAAGGCCTGGGCAAGGAAAAGGAGGGAGATGGAAAGGTAAAGCGCGGCGCCGTCGAGATTGAACGAGTACCCGGTGGGCACCACCAGGCCTGTGGTTGCACGGGAACAACCGGCATTGGTCAGCTTGGTCATGATGCGGGGGAGGACGGATTCCGTGGAGGCCGTGCCCAGGGCAAGCATGAATTCTTCGCGGGAGTACTTGATGAACTGCCACAGGGGAACGCGCGGGTAGACCCACGCCACCACAAACAGCAGACCAATGAAGACCAGTGCTGAGCCGTAGCATGCAGCAACCAGGAGGGCGTAGGTGCTCAGTGAGCTGAGCCCGTACTGGCCGATGATGAAGGCCATGGCACCGAAGGCGCCAATCGGCGCAACCCGCATGACCCAGGACATGATTTTGAAGAAGAGCTCCAATGTCGTCTCCATGAGGTCGACAACGGGCTTGCACTTCTCGCGGCCCACCACCACAATTGCTGCGCCAAAGAAGATGGCGAAGCACAGAACCTGCAGCAGCGTGTTGGACGCAAAGGCTCCTACGACGCTGGTGGGGATGATGCCCAGCAGGAACTGACCTGCGTCTTTGGGTGGGGCGGTGGTGGTCTTGGCGTTCACTGCATCCTCAGACAAGGTCGCCGGGTCAATGTTCAGCCCTACGCCCGGCTGCACAAGGTTTGCAACCACCAGCCCAAAGGCCAGCGCGAAGAGTGTGGCGCCGGTGAAGTAGATCAGCGCCTTCACGCCTACGCGGCCGACGGACTTGACGTCCCCCACCGCAGAGATACCCGTGACGATGACCAGGAAAATCAGCGGAGCGATGATCATTTTGATGAGCTGAATGAAGCCGTCGCCCAGTGGGCGAAGGGCAGAACCTACGTTTGGCCATAGGTACCCTATGGCGATGCCCAGCACCACGGCCACCAGAATCTGGAAGAACAAGGATTTGTACAGTGGCTTCTTCGCTGGGCTCATGGGGACTGCGGGTGCGGGGATCTTCAAAGTGGCGCCTATCTGTGCGAGGGCCGCGCTGCGGTCGCGGCTGGGATCACACAAGACGCTATGAGGGCCGTGTTTCCGAATTGCTAATTCCTGAGGCCTGTTGTGTTTAATATCGGAACTAGATTTTCACGATGTGGAATCGGGATCTATATGTGGTGGGCAACTCAGGGCGTCGGAGAGCCCGGATGGAGTGACAGGGGACTACTCAGCCGCCGCTAGCCTTGCTTCAGCCCGTCCGCATCCAAGGTCACGGCGGCGGAAATGACCCTTCCGCATTGCTCGCCGTACGGGTAATCGCCTTTGGGCGTAAAGGTCAGCATGCGGTTGGGCAGTGCTGTGCCAGCGGGAGACGTGCCGCTGACCGTCGCTTCCAGAGGTCCTTCGCTGAGGGCCGGGAGCTCAAGGAAACCCACAAACGTCCCGTCAGGGGAAGACGTCGCCGAGCACACGCCATCCGGCGTGCAGCCTTGGTCCACGGCCACAGCGCCCGGGTGCAGATCCAGGTCCTTTTCGGTGCAGGTGCCGTCCTGGCAGGCCTTGAGCCGCAGCGCGCCCACCTGGTCTGCGTAGCTCGCTGCAACACTCAGGGAGACGCCTGGAATGTGCCCAATGGCCGGGCAGGCTACGGCTTCGGGATAGCAGCCCGGGAGTAATGCTGCGGTTCCGGCAAGGGTCAATGCCACTCCGATTTTGCCCATGCTTCAGGGTAGGACCGCGTGGGGTCGGCGTCTCCAGTGCATCCCAAAGAGGCACCTGCATTGTTACGGCTCACCCGTTCCCGTTGCCGAACCGATACCGGCCCAGCCGAGCGCTAGGCCGGCAGCCGCAACCCGCCGTCGTGCATTTCTGCCAGTCCGTCCACCAACAGGCCATCCAGGGCGCGCTCGAGTTGCTCCGGCGCCGAGTTGAGCCGGTGCAGAGCGGCGAGGGGGATTCCAATGCCCGACGGCGCGAATCCGAGGTCCGCCGGTGCTTGCTCGAACATCTGGCGCGGAACGGGGGTTGCGGCCTCGCGGAGGACGGCCATCACGGCACCGCGGACCTGCCGGTCGGTGCCGTGCCAGGACTGGCCTTTGGGCGTGTACGACGGCGGCGGCTCACCCGCGGCGAGCCAGGCGCAGCTTGAGCGGACAGGACAGTCGGCGCACTTGGGGCTGCGGGCCGTGCACACCATGGCTCCGAGTTCCATGACGGAGGCGTTCCAGCGAACGGAAACTTCCTGCTCGACGGGGAGGAGGGCCTCGGCCAGGCGCATTTCTCCGGCCGTCAACGCCGGAGCGGGCAGGGCGTTCCCGGAAATGAGCCGGGCGTGAACCCTTCTGATGTTGGTGTCCACTACGGTTTCGCGTCGTCCAAAAGCGAAGGCGGCGACGGCGGCAGCTGTGTAGCTTCCCACGCCCGGTAAACCCAGAAGCTCGGCATACGTGTCAGGAACGCTGCCGGCGTGCTGCTCGCGGATGGCGACGGCGGCCGCGTGCAGTCGCAGGGCGCGGCGTGGATATCCGAGGCGGCCCCAATGACGGACGGCTTCGCCCGACGGCTCCGCGGCGAGGTGGTCCGGGGTAGGCCAGCGGTCCATCCAGTCCCGCCACACGGGCAGCACCCGAACCACTGGAGTCTGCTGGAGCATGACTTCGCTGACCAGGATTCCCCATGCGCTGCAGTCCGGCTCGCGCCAAGGAAGGTCCCGGGCGGAGTCGGCAAACCAGAGGTCCAGGGCACTGTGGAGCGCGGTGAGTTGGTGGGCATCGGGAAGAGTCATACTGCCCTCCACTGTAGTGGAATCCCAGCCCATGGCCGACGTCACACAGTCCCGGATTAGGGCCCTGCGGCGTGTAGGTTAGGTGCCCCGAGGGCCACGAGCCTAGCCTAGAACCATGGCCACCAACGGTAAGCAGCAGTCGACCGCGCGCTCTTCAGCGCCGGCGAAGGGTGCTGCCCGTGGCTCATCCCGGAGCGGGACAACAGGCCGCGGTACCCCGACGAAGAGGCGGCGACCGAGCCCCGCCGTGTACCGCCGTCGTCGTCAGGTTGTTTTTGGCGCCCTGCTGCTGGTGATCGCCCTGCTGGTGGGAGGCGGGGTGGCCCTCACCGGCGCGCTCGCCGGAAAGAATGAGCCCCAGGCCGCCAGCACCCCGGAAGCGTCACAGGCGCCGACGCAGGGAAGCACGCCGTCAGGGACACCGTCGCCGTCTGCTTCGCCGACGCCTGTGTGCGACTTCAACCTCATGACCGTCGCGGCCAAGACCGACAAGCCCGCTTACGGTGGGGAAGACAAGCCGCTGCTCACCATGACCATCACCAACGGCGGCACCGCCCCGTGCGAGGTCAACGTGGGAACATCCCAAATGGAATACCTGGTGATGAGCGGCGCGGACCGTATCTTCTCGTCCAAGGACTGCCAGACCGGCGGCGAAGACCTCATCAAAACCATCCAGCCCGGCAAGAGCGAAACGGCGAACTTCCCGTGGCAGCGCAACCGGACACTGGAGGGCTGCGCAGCGATCAACGCCAAGCCCGGCGGTGGCGGCGCGTACTACACGTTCGAGGCGCGGCTGGGAAACAAGGCCAGCCCCAAGGCTGTCTTCCAGCTGAACTAGCGCGCGGCCGTACCAGCATTCGACGGCGGCAGCCGGCTTAGAGGAACCGGTCCAGCAGGCTGGCCTCGGCCATGCGGCTCAAGCCCTCGCGCACTGTGCGGGCGCGCTGATCGCCGATGCCGTCAACGGTCATCAGGTCATCGATAGTGGCGGCCATCAGGTTCTGAAGCCCACCGAAGTAGTCCACCAGGCGGTCGGCCACGGCCTTGGGCACTGACTTCAAACCGGACAACAGGCGGTATCCGCGCGGCTGGACCACTGCGTCCAACTGCTCAACCCCACCGGCGAAACCGATGATGTGCGCGATGCGGCTGAGATCGATCAGTTCGGTGGGGCCCAGGTTGAGGAGTGCCTGGACGGCTTCCTCGATCTCCTCAGGCGTGGCGTCGGGGTCCGAGTAGTCGCGGATGATGACGTCGCTGCCCGGACCGCGGCCCATGGTCAGTTCCTCCACCTGGAGGGACAGCAGACGGCCGTCTTCGCCAAGTTCCAGAACGTACTGGGCGATTTCCTCGGAGATGCGACGGACCATTTCCTGGCGCTGCAGGGTGACCGCGACGTCCCTGACGGTGACCAGGGCTTCGATCTCCAGGGCGGAGAGGGAACTGGTGACCTGGTCCAGCCTGGCGCTGTACCGTTCCAACGTTGCCAGGGCCTGGTTGGCGCGGGCGAGGACCTTTTCGGAGCCCTCCAGCACGTGGCGCAGCCCGTTCACGTAAAGCGCGATGATCTGCATGGACTGGCTGACCGAGATCACGGGAACGCCGGTCTGGATGGCTACACGCTCAGCGGTGCGGTGCCTGGTGCCCGATTCCTGGGTTTCGATGCTCGAGTCAGGAACCAGTTGGACTGCGGCGCGGACGATGTTGCTGGCGTCCTTGTCACAGATGATGGCGCCGTCCATTTTGGCCAGCTCACGCAGGCGCGTGGGGGAGAAGTCGATGCCGATGTCGAATCCGCCGGAGCAGATGGAGTCGATGGTGCGGTCGTAGCCCAACACAATCAGGGCGCCGGTCCGTCCGCGGAGGATGCGTTCCAGGCCATCGCGCAACGGGGTTCCGGGTGCGACTCTGGCCAGGGTCGCCTTAAGCGACTCTTCCGGGCTCCGGGCCATAGGGTTTCCCTTCGAAGGTGCAAGCCTCGGCTCACAGACAAGCTGAATCCGGCGTCAGTGGGCACTCACAAAAAATGCCCCAATGACGACAAGCACAATGATAGGGCTTCCGGGGACCGTTAACCGCACCAGCAAGCCCCAAAGTGGGTCATTTCGTGATGTTCGAAGGGCCTCGGCAGGTGTCTTTCACGACCTGTCCTACAGGTGCACTTTGGGAAGTTTGCGCCGTGGACGTGGGCCAGTATGGCAAGTCGGTGTAGTTAACCGCATGCCATGAGCTAGTAATCCACTTGCCGCTTCAGCTTGTTCCCCAGCCACAGCATCGCCAGGCTCACCACCAGGAAGCCAACGGAAATGGCGAGGGCGAACACCACCACGCCGCCCCAACCGCCGGCGCGGGCCGGGTCAATGAACCAGTAGGGATACCAGTTCACGGAGGCGCCACGGACCAGGCTGTAGACCAGGTAGCCAACGGGGTAGAGCAGCCAGTACCAGACGTGCTTGAGCTGCAGCGTTGCCCGGGGCGGCTGGAAGAGCCAATCAGCCACCATCACCACGGGGATCAAATAGTGGACCACAAAGTTGACCCACGGCAACAGCGAACCGAGGTCCTCGCCGGCCAGCAAAGCACCAAAAACCAGGCCCACCACGGCCATGGCGATGGTGGCAGTGCCGCGCGTGACATCGTCAGCTTCTGTAGGCCGCCTCCGGATCAGCACCCGGTATCCGCTGATCAGCAGCACCAGTGCGGCGAAGATGTTGGACAGGTTGGTGAAATAGCTGAAGAAGTTCCAAAGGTCATAGCCCATGCCCAGATGGACCGTCAGTTGGGTTCCCACCGCCACCAACGTCAAAAGTCCAAAGAAAAAGCGTCCCCCGATAAGCACATTCCGTTTGGTCATGCTTCCCATCCTTGCCGACCGTATGCCTCGAACGGCCCCGACACCCCGGAATAGCTACGTGATCAGCAATTCCAGTGCCTCGGCAAGATGGCCAACCTCCCGCACCGAGAAGCCGTCCGGAATAACGCCGGCACCTGCAGGACTGGCCGGAACAATAGCGTGCGTGAACCCGAGCCGGTGTGCTTCCTGGATGCGCTGGTTGATGCCGGGAACAGGGCGGACTTCACCAGCCAAGCCCACTTCGCCAAAGGCAATCAGGCGCTGGGGGAGAGCCTTCCGGGCCTTGGCCGACGCTACAGCCAGGGCAACAGCGAGGTCCGTTGCTGGTTCCGTGAGCTTCACACCGCCCACTGTTGCCACATAGGAGTCGTCCTTGTGCAGCATGCAGCCGGCACGTTGCTGAAGGACTGCCAGCAGCATGGCCACCCTGGAGCTTTCGAGCCCGCTGGTAGCCCGGCGCGGCTGCGAGTTGGCGCTCTCGGCCAGAAGGGACTGAACCTCTGCCAGCAGCGGGCGGCGACCCTCCATGGTCACCGTGATGCAGGTGCCCGAAACGGGCTCGCGCGTCCGTGAAACGAAAAGCCCGCTGGGATCAGCCAGTCCCTCGATACCGGCCTCATTCAGGTCAAAGCAGCCGACGTCGTCCGTGGCGCCATAGCGGTTCTTCACAGCCCGGAGCAAGCGGAGGCGCGAATGGCGCTCGCCTTCAAACTGGCACACGACGTCCACCAGGTGTTCCAGCAGCCGCGGACCGGCGATGGTGCCTTCCTTGGTCACGTGGCCTACCAACAACGTGGTCATGTTGCGCCGCTTGGCCGCGGCAATGATCGACGCAGCAACTTCACGCACCTGCGAGACTCCGCCTGCGCTGCCCTCCACGTCGGCACTGCTCAGCGTTTGTACCGAGTCCACGATCAGCAGCTTGGGTTCAAGCTTCTCCACCTGTCCCAGTGCCTGGCCAAGATCGGTTTCCGCAGAAAGATAAAGGGTGTGCGCTACCGCGTCGATCCGCTCCGCGCGGAGCTTGACCTGCGCCGCAGACTCTTCGCCGGTGATGTAGAGGACGTCCTGGCCGGTGCGCGCGAACTTCGCCGCGACGTCCAGCAGCAGCGTGGACTTCCCGACGCCGGGTTCCCCCGCGAGCAGGATCACGGCACCCGGGACGAGGCCTCCTCCGAGGACGCGGTCCAATTCGTCCACTCCCGTGGGCAGGAATGCCGCGGTGGTGCCGTCCACCTCAGCGATACGGCGGGCCGGCTCCAAAACTGTAGCGGCCGCCGTCGTACGCGCTACCGTGGCGCCGTACTCCTCAACGGTTCCCCACGCCTGGCACTCGCCGCAGCGGCCCACCCATTTGATGGCGGTCCAGCCGCATTCGGCACACTTGTAAGCGGGTGTTTTGGATGCGCGGGACGTCTTGGAAGCCATGGGTTCAAGCGTAGTGGCGGGGGCTGACAGTATTAGCCGCGCCGTCCGCCGTGCCGCGCTGCGTCCACAAACACCGCAATGCCCGTCACGCCAAGCGCAAGCCCAAGAGAGGCAACTACGTCCGTGAGCCAGTGGTACCCAAGGTAGATCCGGCTGCAGGCAACCACCAGCGTCAGCAAGGCGGCGCCAGTGAAGGCGAGCACCGCCGTCGTTCGCGTGCCCGAACGCGAGACGATCAGGTAGGTGAGGACAAGCGCGAAGATCCCGGCGCCGAGCGTGTGGCCGGAGGGAAAGGACAGTGCGTCGTCAGGGCCCAGGAGGACATCGGACGACGGCGGGCCTGATCGCCCCACATCCTGTCTCACCACCGCGGACAGGATGACGGCAAACGCCATGGCGCCCAAGAGGACGGCCGGCCGCCAGAGTTCCTTCTTCCATACCGTCCATGCCGCGGACACCGCCACACCAATAATGGCTATCCACACAGGTGAGGTCACGGTGGTTACTGCCGTAAGGAGGGCGGTGAGCAAGGGGTTGCGCGAATCCACCATGAAGCTGTGGACCGTGCCGTCCATGGTTGCCAGCCCGGTCTCGGACAACACGGCGGCGAACATGAGCCAGAAGATGGCGTCCCCGGCCACCAGCAAGATGCCTGCCCACAGGAACAGGGGCCGCTGCCGAAGCTTGAGCGTCGGTGCAGCCCGGAAGCGCGTGGAAAGGGCAGAGGTCATCGGTTCATTCTGCCAAACGGGTCTGGGACTTCTCTGAGGCTACAGCGCCGGGAGTACCGCGCGGGCCTCATCCGGTTCCATGCCGCTGGCTTCCAGCAGGTCCACCATGAGGGGCCGGAACAGCATGACCACGGTTTCGCCTTCAAGTCGCTGGACGTCCAGCATCTTGGGGTGCAGGCGGGCGGCGATGTCGGAGAGTTCGTTTCGGGCACGGCGCAGGTGAACCCGTCGTGTTCCTTCGCTCTGCTCCGACAAACCGATGGTCATCTCGTCGATTGCCGCGGCGGTTTCCTGCAGGACTTCGGAGATACTGTCGATCGCTTCATCGGACAGTGCGGCATGGTTGATGGCGCTGGTGAGCCGCCGCGCAAACACGCGGCTGTTACGCAGCGCGAGGTCGATGTACTCCAGGGAGTGCTCCAGACCGGCCAATTCGTCGCGGTGCCTCCGGTGCGCGGGTGCCAGGGTTGCCACCTCGCCCGAGGCGCGCAGCGTCTGCCGCATCCGGTCCACCAAAGGCTGGCAGTTGCGGCCGCGGATCAGGGCGTGCCAGGCGATGGTGGAGTCGCTTTCGATCAGGGCCTTGCCGCATTCGCGCAGCACCTCAGCGAGTTCATGCAGGATTTTCTGGACGTCTTTCCTGGGCTCCCGGCGCGGATCCTTCGGCACCAGGATGGTCACCAACAGCGCAAACACGCCACCGATCACGGCGTCGAGGCTGCGCGTAAAGGGCCCCCCGGCCGGCGCCGGGAGCAGCACCACCAGCAAGGACTGCAGGCCCAGTTGGGTGGTGAAAATGGTTCCGCTGTCCAGGAACCTGGCCAGCAGGATGGAAAAAAGCAGGACGATGGCGGCCTGCCAGATCCCGGCCCCCAGCCAGTGGAGCAGCAGGTCACCAACAACAATGCCCAGGGTGCAGCCGAGGCCCACCTCAATCACCCGGCGAAGCCGAGGATCACGGGAGAATCCGAGGGCAATCAAAGAAGACGTCGCGGCAAACAGCGGGCCCTGGTGGCCCAGCACATACTCAGCAAAAGCGTAGGCACCCACGGCGCACACGGTCATCTGGATGGCCGGCGTCAACGAATTCCGGCTGCGGACCAAACCTGTCCGGACTCTGGCGCGCAGGAACCTCTTGCTTGCAGAAAATCCTTTCGCGGCGGCCATGTCGTCCAGTCTATTTGCCCGGCTCGGGTTCCGACGAAGGCACAAACCGCAAGCCGGGTGCCGCTCAAGGTGGCGCGCGCCACATTACCCAATGGTCCGCCGTCGTTCACCTTCTGTTCACCTTTCACCGCAGGTCCCGTTACCTGCGCTCCTTACCTTCAGTAAAGGAACAAAAGGTCCTCAGCTCGCGCACGCCGAAATCTCCGTTCGGCCAGCATCGAAGAATCCCTGGAAGGGGCACATCCAAGTGAAGGCAACTCACTTCGGCCGCAACGCGGCAATTGCGGTCATCGCAGCCGGCGCTCTCGCGCTCACTGCTTGCGGTTCAGACAACGCAACGGGCACCACTGGCGGCACCCAGACTTCAGCATCCGGCACCAAGGTGACCGGCACCCTGACCGGCATCGGCGCCTCCTCCACCGGCGCAGCCATGGACGCTTGGAAGGCCGGTTTCTCTACCGCCAACTCCGGTGCCACGGTCCAGTACTCCCCGGACGGTTCCGGCGCAGGCCGCAAGGCCATCATCGACGGCTCGGCACAGTTCGCCGGCTCGGACGCCTACCTGAAGGACGAGGAGCTCGAGAGCTCCAAGGCCAAGTGCGGCCCCGACGGCGCCATCAACATCCCGGTGTACATCTCCCCGATCGCTGTTGCCTTCAACATTCCGGACGTCAAGGAATTGAAGCTCGACGCCGCGACGGTCGCCAAGATCTTCCGCGGCGAAATCGCCAACTGGAACGATCCCGCCATCACCGCCCTCAACGAAGGCGTCACCCTGCCGGACCTCAAGGTCACCCCGGTGAACCGCTCTGACGACTCCGGCACCACCACCAACTTCACCGACTACCTCGCAGCAGCTGCTCCCGAGGTCTGGACGGACAAGGCTGCCGGCATCTGGCCCGCAACCCTGGCCGGCGAAAACGCCAAGGGCACCTCCGGCGTCGTCAAGACCGTCACCGACACCCCCGGCGCGGTGACCTACGCTGACGACTCTGCTGTCTCCGGCAAGCTGGGCACCGCCTCCATCAAGGTGGGCGAGGAGTTCGTCAAGATCTCCGCCGAAGCTGCTGCCAAGGCCGTCGAAGCCGGCAAGCCCGTTGACGGCCGCGCCGCCAACGATGTCGCCATCAAGCTGGACCGCAAGACCACCGCATCGGGCGCCTACCCCGTAGTCCTCGTCTCGTACCACGTAGTCTGCACCACCTACGAGACCAAGGAAGTTGCTGACCTGGTCAAGGCCTTCGAAAGCTACGTCGTTTCCGACGAAGGACAGAAGACCGCAGCCGATGCCGCAAAGTCCGCGCCGCTCTCCAAGACGCTGCAGGACAAGGCCACGGCCGCTATCGAAACCATCAAGGCCAAGTCCTAGGGTTTCCCCGCGGGTTTCCTGAACCCGGCTGAACACTGAAGTTCCCTGTCCCGCTCTCCGGTGGCCGCCGCGGCACCGGCGCGGGACAGGGAACTTAGCCATGTAAGACCAGTTCACTCCAGACTGAAGGAACGTGAAGTGACCACCAACTCCCTGACAACCTCCCAAGGCGCAGGACGCGCCGGGGACAAGGTTTTCTCCGGGGCCGCCATGGCCGCAGGGTGCCTGATTCTTGCGGTTCTCTTCGGAGTCGCGTTGTTCCTTGTGGTGCAGGCAATCCCCGCGCTCACCGCCCCCGCTGAAGACATCCAGGGCGGCAACGGCTTCTTCGCCTACATTGCCCCGATCGTGGTGGGCACCCTCATCGCCGCAGTCATCGCACTCGTCATCGCCACCCCCGTGGCCATCGGTGTGGCACTGTTCATCTCGCACTACGCCCCCCGCCGGCTCGCCGCTGGCCTGGGCTACGTGGTGGACCTGCTCGCAGCCATCCCCTCCGTTGTTTACGGCGCCTGGGGTGCCGCTTTCCTGGCCAAGGAAATCTCGCCTGCCTACGACTGGCTGGCCACCTACCTCGGCTGGATCCCCATCTTCGAAGGACCGGCATCGGCCACCGGCAAGACCATCCTGACCGCCGGCATTGTCCTCTCCGTCATGGTCCTGCCCATCATTACCTCCCTGTCCCGCGAAATCTTCCTGCAGACCCCCAAGCTGCACGAGGAAGCAGCGCTCGCACTTGGAGCCACCCGCTGGGAAATGATCAAGATGGCCGTACTGCCCTTCGGCCGTCCGGGCATCATCAGCGCCATCATGCTGGGCCTGGGCCGTGCACTTGGCGAGACCATGGCTGTTGCCTTGGTACTCTCCTCCGGCGTCCTGACTGCCAGCCTCATCCAGTCCGGCAACCAGACCATCGCTGCCGAAATTGCCCTGAACTTCCCCGAAGCCAGCGGTATCAAGGTCAACACGTTGATCGCCGCAGGCCTGGTGCTGTTCGTCATCACCCTGGGCGTGAACATGATCGCCCGCTGGATCATCACCCGGCACAAAGAATTCTCGGGAGCCAACTAAATGACCGCCACAGTAGTCCGGAAGCGCTCCGCGCTCACCAAGGGCCAGCTGCCCAAGTTCGCACCTTACATTGTCCTGGCCGTTGCGCTGATCGTCGGCGCGGCCATCCTGGCGCTCATCGGCTTCAACGCCTTCGGCTGGGGCATTGTCTCGGCCATTCTGTTCGCCGTAGGCCTGGTCTCCTGGAGCGGCGCAGTTGAAGGCGCACGCAAAGCCAAGGACAAGCTCGCTACCTGCCTGGTTGTTGGCTCCTTCCTGATCGCTCTCCTGCCGCTGATCTCGGTCATCTTTACCGTGCTGGTCAACGGCATCCCGGGCCTTATCACCCCCGGCTTCCTCGGCACATCAATGAACGGCGTCACCGGCGCGTTCGACAACAAGGCAGTGGAAGAAGGCGCCCCCGTCCTCGGCGGTATCTACCACGCGCTGATGGGCACCATCCAGATCACGCTGCTGGCTACGGTCATCTCCGTGCCCGTGGGCCTGCTCACCGCGATCTACCTCGTGGAATACGGCAACGATCGTCCGCTGGCCCGCGCCATCACGTTCTTCGTGGATGTCATGACCGGCATCCCGTCCATCGTGGCCGGCCTCTTCGCGGCAGCGTTCTTCTTCGCCATCGTGGGCCCCGGCACGAAGACCGGTGCGGTAGCCGCCGTCGCGCTTTCTGTCCTGATGATCCCGGTGGTGGTCCGCTCCAGCGAGGAAATGCTCAAGATCGTCCCGAACGAGCTCCGCGAGGCCTCCTACGCGCTGGGCGTGCGTAAATGGCGCACCATCACCAAGGTGGTCATCCCGACGGCGATCTCCGGCATCGCGTCCGGCGTCACCTTGGCGATCGCCCGCGTCATCGGCGAAACCGCGCCGATCCTGGTGACTGCCGGTTTCGCCACCACCATCAACAACAACGTGTTCGGTGGCTGGATGGCCTCGCTGCCCACGTTCATCTATACGCAGATCCTCAACCCGACGTCGCCGTCCAACCCTGGTCCCTCTGACCAGCGTGCTTGGGGCGCCGCGCTGGTGCTGATCATCCTGGTGATGCTCCTGAACCTCGGAGCCCGCCTCATCGCCCGTCTGTTTGCGCCCAAAACGGGACGCTAGCCGGGCCGGCCGCCCGTCTTCATGCGGCCCACCCTTCACACTTCCAAACCCCCAAGGAACAAAGGAACACCATGTCTAAGCGCATCGACGTCAAAGACCTGAATGTCTACTACGGCAACTTCCTGGCCGTCGAGGACGTCAACATCAACATCCAGGCCAAGTCCGTGACGGCCTTCATCGGCCCGTCCGGCTGCGGCAAGTCCACCTTCCTGCGGACGCTGAACCGCATGCACGAGGTCCTCCCCGGCGCGCGCGTCGAAGGTGAAGTCCTCCTGGACGGCGACAACCTCTACGGCCCTGGCGTGGACCCCGTGACCGTCCGCACCCAGGTGGGCATGGTCTTCCAGCGCCCCAACCCGTTCCCCACCATGTCCATCCGCGACAACGTGCTGGCCGGCGTGAAGCTGAACAACAAGAAGATCTCCAAGGGTGCAGCCGATGCCCTGGTGGAGAAGTCCCTGGTGGGCGCCAACCTCTGGAACGAGGTCAAGGACCGCCTGGACAAGCCCGGCTCCGGCCTTTCCGGTGGGCAGCAGCAGCGTCTGTGCATCGCCCGAGCCATCGCGGTTGAGCCCCAGGTGATCCTCATGGATGAGCCCTGCTCCGCCCTTGACCCCATCTCTACCCTGGCCGTTGAGGACCTCATCAACGAGCTCAAGGACCAGTACACCGTGGTGATCGTGACCCACAACATGCAGCAGGCTGCGCGTGTGTCCGACAAGACCGCGTTCTTCAACATCGCAGGCACCGGCAAGCCGGGCAAGCTGATCGAGTTCGCTGACACCACCAGCATCTTCAACAACCCCGGCCAGAAGGCAACGGAAGACTACGTCTCCGGCCGCTTCGGATAAGGGTTCTTGCAGGTTCCGGCTTCTTGGGGGGAGTCGGCACAGAACGACGGCGACCGTCGCCTTGGGGGTACGGTCGCCGTCGTTTTTTCTTACCCAACTGGGGGACAGCAAACGTCGCAATGGGCGCTCATTGCGACGTTTGCTGTCCCTTAGTTGGGTGCGTGCGTGAAGGTTAGAGGTCCGCGAGGGGTGAGAACGCCAGCTCAAGGATGAAGGCGGCTGCGGCTGTGATCAGGGGCGTGGCAACCCAGAACAACAGGATCCGCCGGACCAAGCGCCTGTTGACGGTGTGGAACCGTTGGTTGACTCCCGCACCCAGCACGGACGCCGTCAGCGTATGGGTGGTTGAGAGCGGCAGATGGAAGGCGATAGCGCCGATGAACAGCATCACGGAGGTCAGTGTTTGCGACACGAAGCCTCGCAGCGGATCCACCCTGATCAGCTTGTGGCCAAGAGTGTGGGAGATCCGCCAGCCGCCGAACATGGTCCCCGCGGTCAGCATGATGGCTGTGACCAACAGGATCCAGAGCGGCACATCGTTGCCGCCGGACAATCCCGCAGCCACCATGGCCAGCAGAATGACCGCCGCTGTGCGCTGGCCGTCCTGGAGCCCGTGGCCGAACGCCACGGCGGCGGCGGAGATGGCCTGCGCCCGGCGGAACCGCCGGTTGACCACGTTCGGCTGCGTGTAGCGGGCAGCCCACGTCACCGGCCACACCAGCAGGTACGCCGCCACGAACGCGATGACAGGCGACAAGACCAACGGCAGCGCCACTTGGGTGAGCAGGACGTTGTCCATGCCGCCTACCGCGTTGCCGCCCACCAGTACGCTTGCTGCACCTGCACCAATCAGGCCGCCCACCAGTGAGTTGGTGGAGGACAGCGGGATGCCGCGCCACCACGCGTACACACCCCACAGGATGGCTGCCGTGAGGGCCGAGGCGAGGATGGTCAGGCCGCTGGTGCCGCTCGGCAGTGTGATCCAGGACTGGGTGAAGGCCAGGATGAAAGTGCCGCTGAGCATGGCACCCACAAAGTTGAAGATGGCGGCCAGGAGCACCGCAATTGAGGGAGTGAGTGCGCGGGTCCGCGTGGACAGCGCGACGGCGTTGGAGACGTCGCGGAAGCCGTTCAGGAATGCGAACCCGGAAGCCAGGCCAACTACCAGGACCAAGATGGCGATGGTCACGTCATGATTCCTTGACGATGATGCTGCCTACCTGGGTGGCGACCTTCCGCATGTCCTTGGTAACTTCCACCAACTGGTCGGCGATGTCCCGGTGCCGTGCGTATTGCGTGGATTTCATGTCTTTGAGCATCTCGGCCACCCAGATCCGGTGGGTCCGTTCTGCGCGCTTGGCCAGCCGGAGGATCTCGATCCAGTAGTCCTCAAGCTCGTCCAGGTCCTCGAGTTTCCGCATGGCATCAACAGTGAGCTCGGCCTGCCGGCTGATGATCTCCAACTGGTCTGCGGCGCGCTTGGGAAGCCGGTCCAGTTTGTAGATGGCCACCAGGTCACCGGCGGCGTCGAGTTTCTCCATGGCTTCGGTGAGGTGGCGGGACAGGGTGTACATGTCCTCGCGGGGGAGCGGGTTCACAAAGCTGGTGCGCATGTGGGTCAGCAGGGCGAAGTGCAGGTCCAAGGATTTGGACTCGTGCTCGTGCAGTTCTTCGGCGAGGCGCTCGTGCTCGCTGGCGGGGGCTCCAAGAATTTCGGAGAGCGTCCCGGTGCCGGCCACGATCACACTGGCCATCTGCGCGAGGAGGACGAGCCCGGCAGGTTCCTGGGGGAAAAGGCGCAGCTTCATATCGCTTTCCGGGCTGGGGACGGATGGGTGTGGGCGGCTTGACTTGACGCAGCCCATTTCGGTCCCAACTTTACCGGTCCGGTGGGGGCGTCCGCTCAGTACACGGGACGAGGCGGGGAGATGTCCCCATCGCAGCGCCTTCGGCACTGTGAAAGACTGGGCAAGCTCCGGATTAATCCACTCAATGGGGGAATTATGCGACTCAATAATGTTGTGAAAATCACCAGCCTCGCGGCAGCTGGAATGCTCGCGCTCAGTGCCTGCGGCACCACCACGGCGGGCTCGACGACGGGTGGTTCCGAATCGTCGTCGTCCTCGTCTCCTTCTTCGTCCGCTTCGGCGTCGACGTCGGCGTCGCCGTCCGCTGCCTCTTCCCAAGGAGCCGGGACCTCGTCTGGTGCTTACACCGCGGCGGCCTGGGCGCTTCCCATCTCAGATGCAGGGGACAAGCTCGGGAACCTCAAGGGCGATAGCTTCAGCGTGGACATCTACCAGGTGGCCACGGATGTGGCGTCCAAGGACAGCATGTTCGTGGACAAGGAAACCAAGGAGAACCTGCTGAAGAAGGGTGCGCCTGTGGTTTACCTGAACTACGTGGTCACCAACACCTCGTCGGCAGACATTCCCCTGAGCCACTCCCTGGTCACCCCTTCGGCCAAGTACACGGACTGGAAGTACCTCGGCGGCATGCCGTCGGACTCCAGCAGTGACGGCTACAAGAAGCATGGGCTTTCCAGCAGCGGGACCAAGCTCAAGGAAAAGGCCCCGTTCGTGCTGAAGCCTGGGGAGTCGTTCAACATTGCGGAGAACTTCGCCTACACGGCCGGCAAGGAAACGGAGATCAAGGCGACCTTGACGCCCCAGGACGCCGCCGGCGATCTCGATCACGACAAGAAGGAAACGGCGGACACCACGGTCACGTTGAAGTAATTCCGGCCCGCGTTGCCCGGGCCGGCCTTAGCGCCGGCCCGGGCAATCTGCGTTCGGGCATAAAAATGGTGCCGAACCGGATACGCCTCTCGGCGGTAGGCCGCTCGAAGCGGCTATAAGTTGAAGCCCGGGGGTTTCGCGGTTCGACACCAGTTTTAGTTTTCACCGTCCGGCGGGCTAAGTCAACATTGACAGTCCGGCGCCGGCGTGGGTACGTTTCGCCCTGTTTGCTGGCTAGTCCAGCTCGCCCAGGCGCCACGCGTTGGCGGCGTGCTCAAGGTCCTCGGCCGTTTTGACCAGCTGGTGCGAGTTGCGGGTCAGCTTGCTCGCGTGGCCTTCATTGCTGTGCTCTGCGCCGTCGGCGAGGGTGGCTTGGCCGAGTGCTACTACGCGGCAGAAAGCGGCGGAACGTTCCAGCGCGACGTCGAACTCGCCGTCGAATGCGCCGGACAAAATGGCGTCAGCCATGGTTTTCATTTCATCGGCTCCGGGCGGCTCCGCAGCGCCGGCCACCACGTTGGAAACCTGCGCGGTATCGCGGCCGGCCCGGAAGTAGACGGAGATCTTCTCGGGGTTCTGGATGGTGGCGGCGCGGAGGGCGTAGAGCCGCCACAGTGCGCCGGGCAGGCTGCGGGCGGGGCTTTCGGCCCACATCTCGGCTATGGCTTCCAATCCCTGCTCGTCGGCCAGTTTCACCAGGCGGTGGGTCACTTTGGGGTCGTCGCTGTCGCGGCCCCGCCTCACCAAGGCCTGCGCAGCAAGGTGGGCAGCCTCGGAAACCCGCGCGGGGTCTGCCCCGCCGGCGAACGGTTCAAAATCGATCGGAGCAAAAGGCTTGGGCTTGTGGTGCCTGTTTGCTCCGCCGTACGCGCGTGGTCCTGGCTGTTCGCTCATGAGTTCACCGTACTCCTGTGCTCTGGTGGGGTCGAGTAACGGTTGCCGGGCTGCGCCCTTGCCGGCGCTGTGCCTTCACCACCCACTTTGCCCCCGCCCAGGGCCCGACACGCCGCGGCTGCCGCGCGCCGCCGTCGAGCGTTCACCCAAAGAAGGTGACGACGGCGTACGTCACCTTGAGTTCCTCGTCTGCCGTGACGTTGGGGTACAGTATTCATGGCTGTTTCTACAGCTGGAGGGGCCTTTAGCTCAGTTGGTAGAGCATCGGACTTTTAATCCGTGGGTCGTGGGTTCGATCCCCACAGGGCCCACCCTCCAAGACAGGCCGGAGACCTTGAGTCTCCGGCCTGTTTTTTATTTTCCCGGTCACGTCCCACACTCTGGTTCCGTCAGTTATGCTATTCGATGGATTAACTATTCACGTGAGGAGGCTCGGCGTGGGGATCTTTGATACGGCGGTGGAGATTGCGTTCGACGATGGCGCCGCCGACGCTTTGATCAGCGCTGCTGATTCCGCGGATCAGGCCCTGCGCTCCGAAGGTAGCTTCCTGGGTGTCGCCACAGGTTATGCGATGGAGGACTTCAAGGGCGGCTATGCGACCTTGTTCGCCAGCGCTTTGGCCGTCCGGGCCGATGACCGTGGCCGGCTTGCCGGTGTCCTCGCGGCGTTGGCGGAGGACGTCACGCAAGCAAAGGTCAAGGCACGGGAAGAGAAGTCCCGGCTGAAGGAACTTGCTGCCTGGCAGCAACGCGCCGATTTCCGTGAACAACACTTTCAAACTTTCCAGGGTGTGGCGAGCGATCCGATGCCCGCGGAATGGCCGGTGGCTGCTCCGACGATTTCAGCGGTGTTTTCGGCGGGGGCCCGGGACCGGTTCGCCGGCGGAGCGGGGGGCGCTATCAGCTCCGCCGATCCTGGAAAGCTGCGCGAATTTGTGTCCCAAACCCGCGCCTACACCAACATCATGGACGCGGAGCTGGGGAGAATCCGGAACGCGTGGAGCGGTTTCACCTCAGCGTGTTCGTGGGTGAATAGCGGCAGTGTCACGTTTGTGTCGGGGTTCGAGGAACTGCTGACTGAGAACGCCGCTGACGCGACGTGGCTTGAGCAGATCGCCGCGGCATTCGAAGCAGCCGGCAGCGGGCCCATGGCCGACACCATGCTCAATAGCGCTCTCATAATGTACGCACCACCGGGGCAAGTCGGTTTGAACGATATCGGGGCACTGAACGCCGCACAACTGAAAGCCTGGCTCGCCGTACCTGCCAACAAGGACCGACTTCAGGGGCTGCTTGAACAGCCAGGGCAGGACCCCGTGGTGATAGCCGAGTGGTGGGGCGGTCTCGGCCACACGATCGTCGACGGGGCAATTGAACCCGGCGAGGCTCAGTTGCTCCTGATCGAGGCCATCCCCGGAGTCATCGGGAATCTGAACGGAATCACCGCGACCGCCCGGAACCTCGCCAACCGCAAGCGCCTCTTCACCGAGCAGGACCGCATCAACGCTGAACTGGCCAGGACGCCTCAACTACTGCCCGCCAGCCAAGGCATGTCCATGACCAACCCGGCTTGGACACGGCTGCAAACGCAGCAGAAAGCGCTGGATGGCATCACCGACGCACTGAGGAACGCGGGCGGAATCAACGCTGTCCTGCTGGGTTTCGATCTGACTCCCGGCTCACCGAAGGCACAGGTCTCTGCGGGTAATCCCGATACGGCTGACAACGTTACCTACGCTGTGTCCGGCATGCTCATTACCCCTCAAAGCGGATTCAACGACTGGGCAAAGAACGCCGCGAACCTCCAACTGCGGCAAAGCCAGGACAACGTTGGTGAATCTTTCGCCGTGGTGGCGTGGATCAACTACGAACCGCCCGTTGTTCCGACCGTGAACAGTGGCGATGCAGCCCGGGCCGGTGCCACCCGCTTCGTCGCTGATCTCCAGGGCTTCAACGCCGTCAGGGAGAGCTTGGGCAACAGGACGCCGGAGACCTTAAACATCTTGGGCCACTCCTACGGCACCACCGTGACGTCCAACGCCCTTGCCGCCGCGGAACTGAACGTCGCTTCCTTCACGATGCTCGGCTCCGCCGGGGTGGAAAAGGAGATTCGGAACGCCAGCGAGCTCCATGTTCCTGCCGGTCAGGTTTACACCAGCCAAGCCAGTGGTGACGGATTGGCCCAAATGGGCCGCTTCCTGCGCCAGGATCCTCGTGTCGAGTCTTTCGGAGCGAAAGTGTTCTCCTCAGAAGAGGCCACTATTGACGGGACCCACTATCAAGGCGCCACGGAACACAACACGCTGGTTCACAGAAAAGACGGCGACGGCTACGGATACCTCGATCAGGACACCACGGCCCTGTATGAAGCTGCCCTGACAACAACCGGCAATGGAGACCGCATCCTGCCGGGCGCGCGGCCTGTCACGCAACCGGCCGGATTTGCTGGCCGATGAACAAGTCCGAAAGAGTGATCCTCATGTCCTATGAATCCAAGGCCCCTCGCAGGACCCGCTGTATGCTTGCCAGCTTGCTGGTTATGCTCTTTGCGCTGAGCGCCTGCACGCCCACGATCACGGAGAACCCCATGATCGGCTCAAGTAGCTCCAGTGACCCTGCAACTGTCAATGCCCAGGTCGAAGAACTCAAGCAAGCTCTCTCGGATCTCCGCGCCTTCAAAACCGAAACTGAAAACGCTGTCGGGCCCCAGACATGGGCGGATAAGAGCCTTCGAAACATGGACTGCAGCACCCCTAAGGGAGAAGAGGGCGTGAACTACAGCGTCATGAGTCAGACGCTTGAAACCCTCGACATGGAATCGTCGGTCAACGTTGTCAAGACGTTTTGGGAATCCAAAGGCTTCACCACCCGCGTTGAATCAAACCCAAAGGACCCAGCAAACATCCGTCTCTATGCCAATAAGAACGGCGGACATCTCGTATCCTTCACGGCTACCACCAATGGCTTCAGCCTCGAGATGAACAGCGCCTGCGTCGCTGGGAATCAGCATGAAATTTACAAGGAATTGGACAGGCAGGAAGCGAGTGCCAGTCCCACGCCGAGTACCAAGTAGAGCTGACACGGGGTGCTGGCTTCTGGGGGTGTCCTTTTCCTGCCTCGTGCTGACTTGTGGGCTGTGGAACAGTTTCCGGAAGAGTGAACCATATGCCCCATGAACCCAAGGCCCGCATAAAGACCAGCCGCATACTCGCCGCGTTAGTCTGCGCGGCCGTTGCACTGAGCGCCTGCACACCCACCACGGAGAACCCTATGACCGGCTCAGCCAATCCCAGCGACCCTGCGACCGTCAAAGCCCAGGTTGAAGAGCTCAAACAAGCCCTCGCGGATCTCCACGCCTTCAAAACCGAAACCCAACAAGCCATCGGACCCCAAAAATGGGTCGATAAGGGCACTCGTAACATGGATTGCAGAACCTCCGACGGGCAAGACGGCGTGAACTACAGCATCCTGACCCAAACGCCTGACCCCGTGGACCTGGAAGCATCAGTAAGCGTGGTCAGAGCGTTCTGGGAATCGAAGGGCTTTACCACCCGCGTCGAAACCAACCCGTTGGACCCTGGTCTCATCCGCCTCTACGCCAATCAGAACGGCGGAAACCTCATATCCTTCACCGCGAATGTCAAAGGCTCCGGCCTGGAAATGGACACTGTCTGCGTCGCCGGAGACCAGCACGAAATCTACAAGGAGCTGTATCCCGAAATTTACGGGACCCCTTCTAGCCCCGGCTCCTCTCCGTCTGCTAATTAGGCTGTCTGATGCGCCAAAGGAGCCGCCTATGTCGCCTCGTGCTGGCTTGTGGGCTGTGGAACAGTTTCCGGAAGAGTGAGCCGCATGTCCTATGAATCCAAGTCCCGGATAAAGACAAGCCGCATACTCGCCGGACTGTTCTGCGCCGCCCTTGCGCTGAGCGCCTGCACACCCACCATGGAGAACCCTATGACCGGCTCAAACAGTTCCAGCGATCCCGACACTGTCAAAGCCCAGGTTGAAGAGCTCAAACAAGCCCTCGCGGATCTCCACGCCTTCAAAACCGAAACCCAACAAGCCATCGGACCCCAAAAATGGGTCGATAAGGGCACTCGTAACATGGATTGCAGAACCTCCGACGGGCAAGACGGCGTGAACTACAGCATCCTGACCCAAACGCCTGACCCCGTGGACCTGGAAGCATCAGTAAGCGTGGTCAGAGCGTTCTGGGAATCCAAGGGCTTCACCACCCGTACCGAAACCAACCCCCGAGAACCGGGCCTTATCCGCCTCTACGCCAACGAGAATGGCGGACACCTCGTGTCCTACTTCGCAAACATCAAAGGCTCCGGCCTGGAAATGGACACTATCTGCATCGCCGGAGACCAGACCGCAATCTACAAGGAATTGGACAGGCAGGAAGCGAGTGCCAGTCCCTCGCCGAGTACCAAGTAGAGCTGAAGAGCCCCGGCCCCTTGTTGACTCTGGGCCGGTGCACAGCAATCACTGCGCGTAGGTGGGTTTAGCCATCCAAGGTCGGAGTGAGCAGCCGCTTCGCGACGATAGCCGCGTGGGGACGCACTCCAGGGTCGACGCGGGAGTGCGTACCGACAATGCTGAAACCGGCTTCCTGCAACAGTCCCGACAACTCCTCCACAGACCAGAAATAGGCGGACGTCACTGCGTGCGGGAACGGTTCACCCGCCGGGCCATCGAAGAAGCCGAGCAGGAGGCTCCCGCCGGGAGTGAGGCAGCGGGCAAACTCGTCCAAAACCTGGCTGACCCCATCAGGGTGAGTGTGGATCAGGGAGTACCAGGCGAGGATCCCCGCCAATGAGTCATCCGGCGTCGGCAGCCGTTGAAGTGACCCGACAGAGAACCGAGCCTCCGGACAGAACCTCTTGGCCGTCTCAATGAACTCCGGTACGAAGTCCACGCCCTGGACGTCCACCCCGGCGGAGTGCAGGAAAGCTGTCCACTGTCCGGGCCCACAGCCGGCGTCGATAACCTTCCCGGGCAATCCCCGAGCCCGTGACAACACCAGCTCCCTATCGACCGGATGCGTGCTGCTGATGGACCCGAACAGCGAGGTGTACTCGGCGGAACGCGCAGAATAGGCGGCTCTCACTGCTCCAAAGGACATGCGTCTCAGCCTAGAGGCAGTTAGCGCCCGAGCATGTTCGAGTCTCCGGCCACACAACGGCTTGCCCGGCGAACAAAGGCGGGAAGGATGCGTCCCGGCAAGAAATCTCTTGACTCCCAGACCAAGGCCACGTCAGCATAGTTTCTATAACGTTGTAAATCAGCAATGCAGACCACGCAGCACAAGCAGACAAGGACCGCCCTTTGGGAACCCCGGAAAACCCCACGGCCAAAATCACCATCGACCCCGCGTTCGTCGTAGGCCCCGTCAGGAGGAAGACCTTCGGCGCCTTCGTCGAGCACCTCGGCCGCTGCGTCTACACGGGCATTTTCGAGCCCGAGCACCCGAAAGCAGACGACGACGGCTTCCGCACCGACGTCCTCGACCTCACCAAGGAACTCGGCGTCTCCACGGTCAGGTACCCGGGCGGAAACTTCGTGTCGGGCTACCGTTGGGAAGACGGAGTGGGACCCAAGGAGGGCCGCCCAACAAGGCTCGACCTCGCCTGGCACTCCAGCGATCCCAACCTGGTGGGCGTGGACGAATTCGCCAAGTGGTCGGAGAAGGCCGGGGTTGAACCCATGATGGCCGTGAACCTGGGCACCAGGGGGACCCAGGAAGCGCTGGACCTGCTGGAGTACTCCAACATCAAGGGCGGAACGGCCCTGTCCGAACAGCGCAAGGCGAATGGCGCCGTCGAGCCTCACAACATCAAGATGTGGTGCCTCGGGAACGAGATGGACGGCTTCTGGCAGATCGGCCACAAGAAGGCCGGCGAGTACGCGCGGGTTGCCGCCGAAACGGCGCGGGCGATGCGCATGGTCAACCCGGACCTGGAACTGGTGGCCTGCGGAAGTTCGGCACCCACCATGCCCACGTTCGGCGAATGGGAGCGCGTGGTCCTCAATGAGACGTACGAGTTGGTGGACCTGATCTCGGCGCACCAGTACTTTGAGGACTTCGGGGATCTGCAGGAGCACCTGTCAGCCGGGCACCGGATGGAGGCGTTCATCAAGGATCTGGTGTCGCACATCGACCATGTGAAGTCGGCGAACAAGTCCGGGAAGCAGGTCAATATCTCGTTCGATGAGTGGAACGTGTGGCACATGTCCCGCGACGAATCCAAGGCGCCCTCGGGAGATGACTGGCCGGTGGCGCCTGTGCTGTTGGAGGACCGCTACACGGTTGCCGACGCCGTGGTGGTGGGAGATCTCCTCATCACGCTGCTGCGCAACACGGACCGCGTCCACTCCGCGAGCCTGGCGCAACTGGTCAATGTGATCGCACCCATCATGACCGAGCCGGGTGGCCGGGCCTGGAAGCAGACCACGTTCCACCCGTTCGCGCTCACCTCGCAGCACGCCTCCGGCACGGTGCTCAACCTCGCCGTCGAATCCCCACAGCTCGCGAGTGAAAAGACTGCCGGCTTTACCGCGCTTTCAGCGGTGGCGACCTATGACGCAGACGCCAAAGAGGCCGTGGTGTTCGCTGTGAACCGCTCGGCGACGGACGCGCTGACGCTGGATGCCGCCGTCGGAAGCCTCAACGCAAGCAAAGTCATTGAGGCCGTCACCTACTCCAACAAGGACCCGTACTGGCAGGCCACTGCCGACGATTCGACGTCGGTCCTGCCGTCCGAGAACGTCAGTGTGAAGCTCGACGGCGGCCGCCTCACAGCCGGTCTTCCGGCCGTGAGCTGGACCATGATCCGGTTGTCACTGGAGGACCAGGTCAACTGAAAGCTAGGCGATCTGCTGCGAGCCGTCGTGGAACATGGGGTACGCGGAGATCGGTGTGACCGTGGCTGACGGAGTTGGCTCCGGTGCCTGCGCTGCAGGTGCCGGGGCCGGCTGGTCAACCGTCACTATCTCCATGGACTCCATGTCCAGGAGCCGCCTGCTCCCGGTGTCGTCCGTGAGCCAGAAGAGGTCGGTCCCCGCGACGGTTTTCACCACGCTGCCCCGGTGATAGAGGCGGCCGTTATGCCAAGCCTCGATGTAGTCACCAGGGCTCAACGGATGCGGTTCTTCCTTGCTGCCCGGCATGCTGCCGAATGCCTGCGCCAAGCTGGCCTGGGTCTTCAGCGCCTGGAAAAGATCCCTGTTTGCAATGCTCATGTCTGCTCCCCTCAGCTGTCGCCGTCCGTTGGCATCAGCATTACGCATGTATGTTGCAGGCGCGTTGCATGGAAATGAGCGGCGTGTGACGGCTGCTGGGGCTTAGGGCACATGATGGGATGTACCCATTCATCCAAAGCGAAGGACCTCCATGCCGGGCGCTGTCACTCTTATTCATTCCGACCGGCTCAGTTCGGCAGCCGAGTACGCCTATGCTGCAACGGCCCCTGCCGGCGCACGGCTGATCTTCCTGGCGGGGTCCTGCCCGCTGAACGAGGACGGCACCACAGCAGGTATTGGGGACTACAGAGCCCAAGCGGAAAAGTCGGTTGAAAACATGCTGCTGGCTTTGGACGCCGCCGGAGCGGGGATCGGGGACGTCATTTCCACCCGCGTCCTTGTTGCATCGGCGCAGCAGTCCGACTTGGTGGCGGCGTGGGAGGTGGTGCGCGCGGCGTTCGGTGACCATGACGTCCCAAGCACCCTCATGGGCGTCACCGTCCTCGGCTACGACCACCAATTGGTGGAGATCGAAGCCATCGCCGCAGTCATCGACTGACTCCATGCCGGCCTGATCTGCAACGATGTATGCCAACAGGACAAAAGGAGCACTTGAATGGCCGTCACCATGAACGACGTCGCGCGGGTCGCCGGGGTCTCGTTGAAGACGGTTTCCAACGTGATCAACAACTACGAGTTCATCCGGGCCACCACCAAGCAGCGCGTCCTGGACGCCATTGACGAGCTGGGCTATGAAACCAACCTGACGGCCCGGAGCCTTCGCTCGGGCAAGACCAGCATGCTCGGATTGGTCCTGGCCGATCTCTCGATTCCGTACTACGCCGAGTTGGCGTCTGACATCATGAAAGCCGCGTGGACCCGGGGCTACCGTGTCCTGGTGGAGCAGTCCGGGAATGAGCCTGAGCACGAAAAGGCGGCGCTCCAGGGCCAGTTCCGCACCCTGACTGATGGACTCCTTTTCATTCCACTTGCCTTGGATGCTGAGCAGATTATTGATGCGGCGGGCAAGAAGCCGTTGGTCCTGCTGGGTGAGTTCGTTCAGGATCCGCGGCTGGATATGGTCCTCATTCAAAACCACCGGGCCGCCGCTGCCGTCACCGCCCACCTGCTGGCCGGCGGCCGCCGTCGTATAGCCGTTGTGGGGGCGCACGACGGCGACACGACAGGCAGCAACGGCCTCCGCCTTGAGGGGTACAAGGCTGCGCTCGCTGACGCCGGCGTTGCGTACGATCCCGCCTTGGTGGTCGATTGCGATTGGCGGCGCGACGGAGGTGCTGAAGCCATCGGGCGGTTGTTGGACAGCGGCGTGGAGTGTGATGCCGTGTTTGGGCTCAACGATGCCCTCGCGCTGGGTGCGCTGCATGAGCTTCTGGTCCGCGGCAGGAAGGTCCCCGAGGAGATCGCCGTTGCCGGTTTCGATGACATCGATGAGGCGAGGTTTGCCTCGCCGTCGCTGACCACTGTGGCGCCGGGGCGGGCGGAAATTGCGGAGCGCGCCGTCGAACTCCTGATCAACCGGATTGAAAACAAGGATGCCGCGCCCGCTGTTCAACAGCCCGAGGCGTCGTTTGAACTGCGGGTCAGGCAGTCGGCGCCGTAGGGCGCCCACGCCCGGGCCGTTAGTGTTTGAGGAATGAACGTGATCCCCGCTGAAGTTGTTACCCCTGCTGTCATGATCGACCTCGATGTCCTGGACCGGAACATCGAACGCATGGCAGCAAGCATGCTCAGCAGGGGACTCAAGCTCCGGCCGCACGTCAAGACGCACAAGACCCTGGAGATCGCGCGCAGGCAGCTGTCAGCCGGGGCCGTGGGGATCACCGTTGCCACGATCGGCGAGGCCGAGGTCTTCGCAGCGGACGGCGTGAAGGACATCTTCATCGCGTACCCACTCTGGGTTGAGGCCACGCACGCTGATCGCCTGCGGGCCTTGACGGCAACGTGCCGCCTGGCCGTTGGCGTGGATTCGGCAGAAAGCGCGACGGCGATGGGCCGGCAACTGGGCGCGGACGCCGGAAGCGTTGAGGTGCTGATCGAAGTGGACAGTGGTCATCACCGCAGCGGCGTTCTGCCGGATGAAGTGGTGGACGTCGCCCAGGCAGCTGCTGGCGCCGGGTTGATGGTTTCCGGTGTTTTCACGTTCCCCGGCCATAGCTACAAGCCGGGTATGCCCACGGGGGCGGCGAGCAACGAGAATGAGGCGTTGGGTTTTGCAGCAGCGGCGCTGACGTCGGCTGGTTTCGAAGTGAAAACCATCAGCGGGGGATCAACGCCCACGGCCATGATCTCCGGCGATTCCGCAGCCACTGAACTGCGTCCCGGAGTTTACGTGTTCGGCGATGCCCAGCAACTGGAGCTTGAACGGTGCACGTGGGACGACATCGCGTTGACCGTTGCAGCCACGGTGGTCAGCCGACATGAGGCAACAGGCGGGAACGTGCGCCGGGTGGTGGTGGATGCCGGCAGCAAAATCCTGGGCAGTGACCGCCCGGACTGGGCCACCGGCTACGGACGGCTTCCCGGATACCCCGAAGCCAAAGTGACTGCGCTGTCCGAGCACCACGCCACAGTTGTGTGGCCGGAATCCTCGGAACTGCCGCCTTTGGGCACTCGGCTCAGGGTCATCCCCAACCACGTGTGCCTGGCCATGAACCTCGTAGATGAAGTTACTGTGGTGCGCGATGGTGCCGTGGTGGAGCAATGGGCCGTGGCAGCACGCGGGCGCAATAACTAGAAGTCTCCGCAGTTCCGTATTAGCGCACAAAAGCTTTACCTAATACATGTCCTGTGACAGAGTGTCATCAAACGTGCTTTTCCGCCTGTTTCGATTGATGACTGGAGTTTCCATGAACCTCTTCTCCGAAGAGCTCAAGCGCCACACCTCGGCCGCCCATGAGCATGCCGAGCAGGCGGGCTTCGTGACGGAGCTGCTGGCGGGTCGGATGGACTCAGGCCAAGTGGCCGCCATGCTGCTGCAGAACGTGGTCATCTATAGGTCGCTGGAGTCAGCCCTGAAGGTCAATCAGGACCCGCGGCTCGCGGCCTTCGCTGACCCAGCCCTCATGCGGGTCGAGGCATTGGAAAAGGACCTGGATGTGCACTATGGCCACGACTGGGAGTCCAAAGTGGCATCAGGCGAACTTTACGTAACGCCCGGCGCCAAGGCGTACGCTGACGAGCTCGCAGCACTCGGTCCGATGTCAGCCACCTATCTCATAGCCCACCACTACGTGCGTTATCTGGGTGATCTTTCCGGTGGCCAGATCATCTCCGCGCTTGTTCAGCGGCACTACGGACTAGGCCCTGAGGGTCTGAATTTCTACGCGTTTGACCATATCGAAAAGATCAAGCCGTATAAGGACATGTATAGGACCCGCCTGGACGAGGCCGACTTCTCAGAGATCGAGAAGCAGGAAATCCTTCACCATGCCGAAGTTGCTTTCGAAACCAACCGGCAGGTCTTCGTGGACCTGATGGAGCACTACCTGGAGCTAGGCCACGGCCCGCACGGACTGGAACAGGGTGTGGAACTCCCGGTTGTGGTAGACCAGCGGGGCTGAATCGGCGGGGCTGAACCGGATATCCGTAACGGTTGCGGCCAACAGCACGGAGCCACCCAGGGGCGCCCGATGGACGATCTCGCACCGCAATGCCCATGGAGCTTCCCTGAGCAGTGGCTCGCCTGTGGCCAGCACTTCCCAGTCCATGTCGCTGGTGAAGCGTGGGGCTGTGGGGTCGGAGAAGGTGCGCACGAGGTCCACTTGGTCCGCGCCCACCAGGTGCACGACGATCGTTTGCGCGGCAGCGATATGCGAAGCTGACCGGCCGCCGGTGACGGAGAAGGCGAGCGTCGGTGGATCCACCGCCACCGATGCCACCGAGGATGCCGTGAGCCCTACGGCTCCTTCCGGCCCTGACGCGGTGATGATGGCAACTCCTGCTGGGTGAGAGCGGAAGGCGGCCTTGAAGAGCTCGCCGACCGGCTCTGCCGGCAAGGGGGTCTGATGGGACATTCATGAACCTTCGGGGGACTGGTTGGGGTTGGCGCCGTTTTGCGGAAGCGCACCTGAACGATCCTAAGACCTCAAGTTAAGTTGAGGTCAATTCGGGCAAATTCGACCCCCGGTTGAGACAGGTTGGAAACGTCGCCGAAACTTCCGCTCCCTACGCTGGTCACATCTGTCACGGACGTGCCCACGTACAAGGAGAATCCATGCATCTTTTGCCCCGCGAGCAGGAGAAACTCATGATCGTGGTCGCTGCCGATCTCGCGCGGCGCCGTCAGGGGCGGGGGCTGAAACTGAACTACCCCGAGGCCGTGGCGATCATCAGCTACGAGCTCATCGAAGGTGCCCGTGACGGCAGGACCGTCGCCGACCTCATGAGCTACGGAACCACCCTGCTCCGGCGCGAAGACGTGATGGAAGGCGTGCCGGAGATGATCCACGACGTCCAGATCGAAGCTACCTTCCCTGACGGCACCAAGCTTGTCACCGTCCACCACCCCATCCGCTAGGAGCCCCCATGATCCCCGGTGAATACAGGCTCCTGCCCGGTTCCATCACGTGCAACAGCGGCCGTGAGGCAATCGCCGTCGAGGTAGTGAACCGCGGCGACCGCCCCGTCCAGATCGGTTCGCACTACCACTTTGCCGAGGCGAACCGCGCCCTTGAGTTCGACCGCGACGCCGCCTACGGCCGCCGCTTGGACATCCCGGCCGGCACCGCCGCGCGGTTCGAGCCTGGTGACCGGAAGACCGTGCAGTTGATCGAAATTGCGGGGGCGCGCGAGGTCTTCGGGCTCAGTAACGCTGTCAATGGAAAGCTCGACGGCGGCACTCGCCTGAGCGGGTCTGTTTCGGAAGGAGACGCCAAGTGAGCTTCAAGGTTTCCCGCAAGCAATACTCCGAGCTGTACGGCCCGACGACGGGCGACGCCATCCGCTTGGCCGACACCGAGCTGTTCCTCGAGATCGAAAAGGACTATACGGTCTATGGCGAAGAAGTGGTGTTCGGCGGAGGCAAAGTCATCCGCGACGGCATGGGCCAGAACGGCCAACTGACCCGTTCGGAGGACATCCCGGACACCGTCATCACCAACGTGATCGTCCTGGACTACAGCGGAATCTACAAAGCCGATGTAGCCCTCAAGGACGGGCACATTTTCAAGATCGGCAAGGCCGGCAACCCGCAGATCGCCGACTCCGTGGACATCGTGATCGGCGCCAGCACGGAGATCATCGCCGGCGAACGGAAAATCCTCACCGCCGGCGGCATCGACACCCACATCCACTTCATCTCCCCGGAACAGGTTCCGGCAGCGCTCTGCAATGGCATCACCACGATGGTGGGTGGCGGCACCGGCCCGGCCGAAGGCACCAAAGCCACCACCATTACGCCGGGCGCCTGGCACATCTCCAGGATGCTCCAAGCCGCCGAGGGACTCCCCGTTAACATCGGCCTGTTCGGGAAGGGCCACGCATCCGCCGTCGAGCCCCTCGCCGAGCAGATCCGCGCTGGCGCGGTCGGGCTCAAAGTGCACGAGGACTGGGGCTCCACCACCTCGTCCATCGACATGTCCCTGCGCGTTGCCGACGAATACGACGTCCAAGTGGCCATCCACACCGACACCCTCAACGAGTGCGGCTTCGTGGAAGACACCATCAGGGCAATCGACGGACGCGTCATCCACACCTTCCACACCGAAGGCGCCGGCGGTGGGCACGCCCCGGACATCATCAAAATCGCCGGCCTGCCCAATGTCCTTCCCGCCTCCACCAACCCCACACTGCCGTACACGCGCAACACCATCGAAGAGCATCTGGACATGCTCATGGTCTGCCACCACCTCAACCCCGACATCCCCGAAGACGTAGCGTTCGCAGACTCCCGCATCCGTGCCGAAACCATCGCCGCCGAGGACGTCCTGCACGACCTCGGCATCTTCGCGATCACCTCTTCCGACTCCCAGGCCATGGGGCGTGTTGGCGAAGTAGTGACCCGGACCTGGCAGGTAGCCGACGCCATGAAACGCCAGCGAGGCGTGCTGAAAGACCCGACTGGCGCTGCCCACGGATCTGCCGAATCGGACAACTTCCGGCTCAAACGGTACGTGGCCAAATACACCATCAACGCGGCCATCGCCCAAGGCATGGCAGACGTCATCGGCTCCGTGGAAGAAGGAAAATTCGCGGACCTCGTCCTCTGGGACCCAGCATTCTTCGGCGTGAAACCCGAGCTCGTCATCAAAGGGGGCCAGATCGCCTACGCGCTCATGGGCGACGCCAACGCCTCCATCCCCACGCCCCAACCCCGCACCATGCGGCCCATGTTCGCCACGTACGGCAAAGCCCTCCAGCAGACGTCCATCACTTTCCTGTCCAAAGCAGCGATCGACGCCGGAGTGCCCGCCGAACTCGGCCTCGAACGCATCATCAAACCTGTCACCGGCATCCGCAACCTCACCAAAGCGGACCTCAAATACAACGGCGAAACCCCGGACATCGTCGTCGACCCCGAAACCTACAAAGTGAGCGTCGACGGCGTCGAAGTCACCTCCCAGCCCTCCGACGTGCTGCCCATGGCGCAGCGCTACTTCCTCTTCTAAACCGTTTAGGATCCACATGATCATCGAAGAAATCCTGGGCAACCTCCACGAACAGCCCAACGCCTACGCCGGGCACCACCAAGAAAAAGTGGTCCTCCCCAGCGCAATGCTCGTCAAACGCATCCAACGCGTCACCACCGACCACGGCAATGAACTCGGCATCCGCCTCCCCACCGGAACCGGCGACCTCCGTGACGGCGACATCCTCGCCGTCGACGACCACAACGTCATCATCATCTCCGTGCTGCCCACCGACGTCCTGGTGATCGGGCCGCGGAGCATCCACGAAATGGGGGTGGTGGCGCACTCCCTTGGTAACCGGCATTTGCAGGCACAATTCTTCGACGCTGCATCCGAATACGGGGCCGAAGTTATGGTCTGCCAGTATGACCACACTGTGGAGGACTATCTGAAGAGCGTCGGCGTCCCCTACGACAGGCAAGAGCGGGTCATGCCGGTGGCCTTCCGCCATGCTGAGCATTCGCACTAATACCGCGGTCCTGCTGCCGTCCGGGGGTGGCCGTGGCTGGGGCGCCGTTCTCGGCGAGCCTGCGGCGGATGATAGGGGCCGTGCCCGCTTCGCGGTGCCCACCACGCCGCGGCCCCTATCCTCCGCCTCCGTCGAGGTTCGCCGCGGCGGCGTCGCGGTTGACCCCGCCAGCGAGGCAGTATGACCTCCTATCAGCTTGCTCTTCAACAGTTGACCGACTCCGCGTTGCCTACGGGGGCGTTTGCTCATTCTTTGGGGTTTGAGAGCTACATACATCGTGAGTTGGTGTGTGATGAGGGGTCTTTTGGGGTTTGGCTGGGTGCTTTTGTGGGGCAGCAACTGACTTATTCCGATGGGTTGGCTCTGCGCTTTCTTTACGAGGGGGTGGATGTGGGGGCTTTGGATTCTGTTCTTTCTGCGCAGTTGTTGGCTCGGGAGGTTCGGGAGGCTTCGCTCAAGATGGGGGGACGACTGTTGGAGATTGGGGGGGAGGTGTTTCCTTCCGGCGAGTTGGCGGCGTATCGGGGGCTTGTTCGGGAGGGGTTGGCTTCGGGGCATCAGCCTTTGGCTTTTGGGGTGATCGCGCGGTCACTGGGTGTTCCGTTTGAGGCGGCGATCTCTGCCTATTTGTTTGCCACCGTTACTTCGCTGACGCAGAACGCCGTGCGGGCAATCCCGCTCGGGCAGAACGCCGGGCAGCGGGTACTTCGCCAGGCGCACGACGCCGTTGCTGCCGCCGTCGAGGATGTAGCACAGCTGTGCTGGGACGACTTCGGGGCCGTCAGCCCCGGCCTTGAAATTTCACAAATGCGGCACGAACGGCAACGCGCCCGCATGTTTATGAGCTAGCTAGTGCAAAGGACAGAAAACATGACAGAACCCATCAAAATCGGCGTCGGCGGTCCCGTCGGAGCAGGCAAAACCCAGCTCGTTGAACGCATCACCCGGCACATGAGCGGCGACATCTCCATGGCCGCCATCACCAACGACATCTACACCATCGAAGACGCCAAAATCCTCGCCGCCAACGGAATCCTCCCCGAAGACCGCATCATCGGCGTCGAAACCGGCGGCTGCCCCCACACGGCCATCCGCGAAGACACCTCCATGAACACGGCAGCCATCGAAGAACTCAAATTACGGCACCCCGACCTGCAGGTTATCTTCGTCGAATCCGGCGGCGACAACCTCTCCGCCACCTTCAGCCCCGAACTCGTCGATTTCTCCATCTACATCATCGACGTAGCCCAAGGCGAAAAAATCCCCCGCAAAGCCGGCCAAGGCATGATCAAATCCGACCTCTTCATCATCAACAAAACCGACCTGGCACCCCACGTCGGAGCGGACCTCGCTGTCATGGAGAGGGATTCCAAGGAATTCCGCGGCAACAAACCGTTCTGCTTCACGAACCTCAAAACGGACGAAGGGTTGGACGCCGTCCTCAACTGGATCCGGCGCGACGTCATGATGCTCGATCTAGCTTCGTGACGGTTCTTGGGGCGGCGGCTGCGCCGGATTTTGGGCCGTGCCCGCTTCGCGATGCCCGCCACGCCGCGGCCCAAAAATCCGGCTACGCCGCCTCTGTGGTTTCGTCACCACGCGAGATGCGCGTATGAACACGACGACGCAGGTAGGTTTCGGCCCGGACGTTTTGGGGAACGTGGCGCTCGACGCTGGGTTGGCTGTGGGCGAGCGGGATGTGCGGGGGCGGTTGGAGCTGGGTATTAGTTTGCGCGGGGGGAGGTCCGTTGCTTTGCGGCAGTTTCATGAGGGCGCTTTGAGGGTGCTTAGGCCGCATTATCTGGATGAGAGCGGGCAGGTTTGTTATGTCATGGTCAATCCTGGCGGGGCGTATTTGGGGGCTGATCTGTTTGTTGTTGAGGTGGAGGTTGGGGCGGGGGCGGATCTGCTGTTGACCACGCAGTCCGCCACCAAGGTGTATCGGACTCCGGGGTCGTTTGCTGAGCAGCGGATGAGTGTCCGGCTGGGGGAGGGCTCGCGGTTGGAGCTGATGCCCGATCAGTTGATTGCCTACCGGGAGGCGAGCTACCGGCAGAATACGCACATCAGTCTCCACCCGACGTCGTGCCTTGTCATGGCGGAGGTGGTAACGCCGGGGTGGTCGCCGGACGGCGCATCCTTCAGATTCGAAGAGGTCCGGCTGCGGAATGAGATCTGGATAGAGAGCGGGAACGGACCAAAACTGTTGGCCCTCGATAACCTGCTGATTCGCCCACCCGTCAACGACGTAACCGGGATGGGGTTCATGGAGGGCTTCAGCCACTTGGGATCTTTGGTGGTGGTGGACCCGCGGGTTGACCAGGGGCTTGCTGATGACTTGGACCGCATTTCCCGTGATTTTGATGCGTACACGGGAGTTTCCTTGACGGCGACTATTGCCGGGACTACTGGGCTTGTGCTGCGATCGTTGTCCAACAGCACTGAGGAACTCAACACATTGCTGGGTGTTTGCTCCGGCGTCCTGCGGGAACGTTGGTACGGGCAGGGACCCTTGAACCTGAGGAAATACTGATGACTGCACTGACCGAGTTCGCCACCATGTACCGGCAGCGGGAGACGTTGTCCCTGCGGGCCCGGCTGCTGTTCACGTTCGGTGCCGTGGCCGCATTGCACGTTGCCGCCGTCGTGCTGTTGCTTGCGGGTACGGCAGGCGCCGCGCAGCCGCTGGCGCTGGGACTGGTGGTCACCGCATATGTGGCCGGCATCAAACACAGCTACGACTGGGACCACATTGCCGCGATCGACAATTCCACCAGAAAGTTCGTGGCACAGCGCAAGGACCCCGTGAGCGTGGGGTTTGCGTTCAGCCTGGGGCACAGTTCCGTGGTGATCCTGGCGGGGCTGTTGGTGGTGGCGGGTGCCACGTTGATTGGGCAGTTCATGGAGGACGGCACCACCGGCAACAAGGTGCTGGGCTTGATCGGCAGCGGTGTCTCCGGGCTGTTCCTGTTGGCGATGGGCCTGTTCAACGGCTCCGCGTTCGTCCGCGCCACGCAGGTTTACCGGAGGGTGCAGGCCGGCGGGGAAGTGCGCCAAGAGGACCTCGAAGCGAAGGGTTTCGTGGCCCGCCTGCTCGCCAAGCCGCTGTCCAAGGTGGAGCGGCCACGGAACATCTATGTCATCGGTTTCCTGTTCGGGCTCGGGTTCGACACTGCCACCACCATCGGGCTGCTGGTCATCACCACGACGGCGTCACTCGCCGGGGTCTCACCGCTCGCCTTGATGGCCCTCCCGCTCGCGTTCACTGCCGCCATGACCCTGTGCGATTCAGTCAACGGCGTGGCCATGATGAAGATGTACACATCAGCTATTCGCAACCCGCGGCGCAAGCTCGGCTTCAACGCCGTCATCACCGGCATCTCGGCAGTCTCGGCGCTGTTCATCGCGGTCATCACGCTGGGTGGGTTCGTGAATTCCGCATTTGAACTTGAGGACCCGCTGACCTTGTGGCTCGGCGGCATTGACCTTGGCGACGCCGGCCTCATCCTGGTGGGACTGTTCGTGCTCGTGTGGGCCGTATCAGCCTGGCGTGGCCGGCATGGGCGGTCAGCGCAACCCATCTAAGTCGCAGTTGAGCGCGTTTAGCGGCCTCAAAACGCGCTCAACTGCTACCTACTTGGGCTAGGAAGCTGCCACCGCGTTGAACAACTCGTTCGTATCCACGCCCAGGTCCGGGGCGTCCAGCACGTTCGTCAGGAACACGACGCAGCGGTCCTGGTCCGGGAACATCCACCACTCGGTCCCGGACCAGCCGGGGTGGCCGTAGATCCCCTTCGCCAAAAGTTCCGACTCGTTGGCGGGCAGCTGGAAACCCAAGCCCGTGTGCCGCAGGGGAGCGGGCCGGGTAGTGATGTGGGAAACCTCCGTGGTGCGGGGCCGGCGCATGGCAGCAAGGGTTGCGGGCCGTACTGCTTTCCCCGAATCCCGCAACAGCTCCGAACCGAGATTGAGCAGGTCCGTGGCGGTGCCGAACAGGCCCGCGCCGGGATGCCTGTGCTGGTACATACCCTCCACGTTCAGACCCGCAGCCTCGGTGCCGTGGACCGTGTGCGGGTTGCAGTCCGAGCTGAACGTGAGCGATCCAGCGCCGGTGTCCGCTGCCAGGGCAAGCAGTTGCTCCTCGAACGGGCGCCCATCTGCCCACTCGGCCATCGCGGCGGCCCCTTCAAAAGCGATGTTGCAGTACTGGACCAGGCTTCCCGCGTAGAAGGCTTGCTCCGCTGAGGTGAGAGTCTCGCGGAGGGGAGTGCCGCCGTCGAGCGCCGGGTCCGCAATACCGGAACGGTGGCTGAGTAACTGCTCCAAGGTCACTGTGTCCGTGCGTCGGGCGCCGAATCCGGGCACGGCCGCGTCAAGGGAGGCACCCAGGGACAACCTGCCCTGCTCCACCTGCCGCATCACGGTCAAGGCGCTGATGGGTTTGGTGACGGAGAAAAGCGCAAAGTGGTCATCGGCCGTGGCTTGCCTGCCGCCGTCGGTCCCGAAGGCCACAACGTCCTCGATGCCGTGGCTGGACGCGATCCCCAGCACAGCAACCGGCACGCGCCCAAGGTCTACCTGCTTACGGGCCCAGTCTGCGGAGGGTCCTGTTTCCATCATGGTTCTTCCACGCTCTCGTTGAGGGCTTTGTGCGTCGAATCTATCGCGGGTGACTGAAGAAACTTGCCAACGCCTGTAACCGTGGCGGCCTGGCCGGAAACTATACAAGTATCCTGCAGTTCAGGGCTCTATATCAGGGGGAAATAATCGTGCTTTCCGAGCGCGAATTGGCGTTCATCGCCATTCACAAAGACAGCTACCCATCCGTCTTCAAATTCGTCTGTCGACGCGTTGAATCCGTCGAGGCAGCGGAGGAGATCGCAGCAGACGTGTTCCGCATCGTCTGGCAGAAGTGGACCGACGACTCACGCCCGGAGCTCCCGTATTTACTGACGGTAGCGCGGAATCTGGTGGGGAACGCGTACAGAACCCGCGACCGGCGGCTGGCGCTGCAGGAAAAGCTGCGGACGACGGCGGTGGAGCGGTTTGGCGGTGAGTCCGAAAACGTCGCGGTACAGGATGCCATGATCCGGTTGCGTGAACAGGACCGGGACATCCTCCAGCTGGCCTATTGGGACGGCTTGAGTACCGCGGAAATAGCGGGCGTGCTGCAGTGCAGTGAATCGGCGGCCAAAGTCCGCCTCCACCGGGCCCGAACGGCGTTCCGGAAACAGATGCCTGCAGGGGCCGAAACCACCACACAAAAGATGGGGGTCTGAAGACAATGGATCCGATCAAGAACCAGATTTCAGCGATTGACCCGCTCACTGTCGATCCAATTGCTGAGCCCAACGGAGAAGAAGCGCTGCACAGGATCCTTTCGGGCTCCACGGTGTTCAGCGACAGCCACCCGGTGGCGGCAGTGGCGTCCCTTGACCAGCGCAGGCGACGTAAGGCACAAATTGCGGGCGGGCTGTTGCTCGCAGCTGCGGCCGTCACGGCGGGAGTGCTGGTAGCCGCCAACCTTGGCTCGGTGAACACCGCGCCGGCACCTGCCGTCACAGTCACCTCCACTGAAGCGACACCCACGCCCAGCGTTTCCGTCACGCCAACACCCACGGCGACACCGTCGGCTACGCCATCAGCGACGCCCACGGCTACGGCAACGGCTGCCGCGCCCACTTCCCCGCCGGCTCCAACCGTTCCCGTGGTGGCACCTACCCCCGTTTCCACCACGACATTGCCGCACGCTTCCCTTTCGCGGACCTTCACCTTCCCCGACGGGCACCTCTCCTTCACGCTTCCGGTTGGTTGGAGCGCATATACGGAGCAGGGGCCCTATCTTTCCGAGGAAACGAAGGCTGCATCCCAAGGGGCCACCATCCTGGACAGTGCAGGCACCAAGGTGGCAATGGTGGGCAGCGGGTTCTACGGAGACGGCACCGCGGGCGAGGTAACCCGGACTGTCTATGACCGGGCTGCCGTCCCAGGGCTGAGGGATATCTCCGGCAATCCTGTGGAGTTTGGTTTCGCGGCCAACCAAGCCAGGTACGTTCCGTACGGAGCGCCGGAGGGCAGTGCCAAAGTCCTGGGTGATATGTCCTATTTCATGGACGTTCGCCTGGCCTCGGAGCTTCAGTCCGGGGAGACGGACTCGGGAACCAACCTGATCAGGATGCCCAACGGATTCATGAACGGCTACGTGCTGTTCGACTTCGACAAGCAGCCCACCTTCGCAACCCCCGAGGCAGCCAAGGCGTGGATGGGCACCACGCAGTACGCCCAGCTCAAGTCCTTGCTCCTGAGCCTGAGCTACAAATAGCCCATCTGAGTAGCAGTTGAGGCCGTTCTGAGAGCTCAAAACGGCCTCAACTGCAACTTACTTTGGGTCGGCGGACGGGTTGGTTAGCGGACGGTGACCAGGTGGCTGGCGGGGTCGTACCGGAAGGTGACCGGGCCGCCGTCGTGCTTCACCGCGATGTTGCTGCCGTTCGGGGCGCCGGCCAAGCCGTAGTTCTCAGCCCAGGAGCCGTTGATGGCGGCCTTGAATTCGTAGCTTCCGGCGGGCAGGTTGGGCACGTTGAGTTGCCACAGCCGATGCGTCGGCTCGTAGGTCATCAATGCCTGCTCACAAGACGGCTGCCAGTCCTCGGTGCAGCCCAGTTCGGTGTTGAGGCTGCCGGCCACGGAAACGGACTCGGGCTGGGTGGGTTCACCCACCACACCGCTGCGCGGCTCACTGGCCGATGTCTGCCCCCGGTTGTCCAGCACCACGGCGCGGTATTCCACGGACGTTCCCGCCTCCAGCGAGGACACGTCATGGAACACTTGGTACGGCGCGTTGTCGTCCGTGCCGATCGCTTGCCACTCGCCGCCGGCCGTACGCGACTGGAACGTTACCTCATAGAACGAGCTGCCGTCGACGTCGGCTGTCACCTTCACACGGGACGCGTCGCCGGCCGCGGTGACTGGCTTCTTAAGCACGACGGCGGGCGCCGCCTTGGACTTCGCGAGTCGCCCCGCTGCTTCGTACACCACGGCGGAAAGCGGCGGGACGGTGACGTTCAGCTTTGCCTGTGCATCGGTTTTCGCATGAGCGGCGGCGTCACCGTAGACCAGGTTGAACGGTTGCTTCGCCTCATACGTGGGAATTGCGGCTGTTTGGGCCGTCTCGCTGTTGTTCACGGCCACGAGGTATTCGCGCTGGTCCTTGGCGTCGATACGGGAGAAGGCGTAGATCCCGGCGTCGTCGGCGGCGTAGCGGTTTTGCTGCGCCCCGGTGCGGAGGGTGGGGTGCTCAGCGGTGAGCGCGGCGAGTTCGCTGATCTTTTTGTACAGCGGGTGCTCGGTGTTGAAGTTGTCCGTGGCGTGGGTGGAGTTGGTGCCCAGGAGGTCGTCATCCAGATACTCCTGGACCTTGCTCGCGAACAGGGTCTGCCGTGAATCCTGGTCGCCTCCCGCGCCCGTGAAGCCTTGCTCGTCTCCGTAGTAGACCACCGGGTTGCCTCGCGAGAAGTACATCAGCTCATGGGCCAGCTCGTCGCGTTCCACCAGTTCGGCGTCGGACGCTCCTGCGTTGTCCTGGGCGATGAACGTGCCGATACGGCCCATGTCGTGATTGCCCAGGAATGTGGGCAGCTGGTAGACGTTGGAATCGGCGTCGGTGTACCAATCATCCCCGTTGAAGAAGTCGGCCAGCCCGGTGGCCTTGCTGCCTTGGGATGCGAAGCTGCGGGCCGCGCCCTGGAAGCCGAAGTCCAGCACAGCCTGCATCTTGTTCCTGGTGGTGAATTTGGACGTGATGCTCTTTGAGGTGTCGAAGACCTCCCCGAACATGAAGAACTCGTCCTTGCCCTGTTCCTTGGCGTAGCTGAGAACCTGGGGTCCGAATTGCTGCCAGAACTCATCGTTGACGTGCTTCATGGTGTCGATGCGGAAACCGTCGATGCCGAAGTCGCGGATCCAGGTTTTGTAAACGTCCATCATCCCGTTGACCACTGTGGGGTTTTCGGTGAACAGGTCATCCAGGCCGAAGAAGTCGCCGTAGAGGGAGTCCTCGCCGGCAAAGTTGGTGTTGCCGCGGTTGTGATAGAGCGTGGGGTCGTTCAGCCAGGACGGAACCTTGACGTCTTTCTCGGCGGCCGGGACCACGGGCGTGTACGGGAACGACGTCGCCGGGTCCAAGGCCGGGAAGTCTTGCGTTCCGGCGTAATCGCGGTCGTCGAAGACGTCGCCCGCAGCCGTCCGGTAGGGCTCGGCTTCCTTGGAAATGTAGGGTGCGGACTGAGTCTCCTGGTACTGGATGACATCCGCCGTGTGGTTGGTGATGATGTCGAAGTACACCTTCATGCCCCGCGCGTGGGCAACATCAATGAGGGTCTTCAGCTCGGCATTGGTGCCCAAGTGAGGGTCGATCTGCGTAAAGTCCGTGACCCAATATCCGTGATAGCCAGCGGAACTGTTCGCTTCGGTCCCGTCACCCTGGACTGCTTTGTTCTTGAAGCTTGGCGTGAGCCAGAGGGCGTTGGTTCCCAACCCTTGGATGTAATCCAGGCGGTCCTGCAAGCCCTTCAGGTCACCGCCGTTGAAGAACCCTTTGCGGGTGGGATCGAAGCCGGACACCATGGGATCCGCGCCCAGCCCGCCGTCGTCGTTGGTGGTGGTCCCGTTGTTGAAGCGGTCTGCCATGACGAAGTAGAAGTTCTGGTCGCTGACCCCTCCGCGGATGGAGTGCTGGGCTGCGGGATCCGGCTTTTTGGCGGCGGGAGCGGCGCCTGCGGGGAGGATCGCTGTGGCGGTGAGTGCCGCCGTCGTGAGGACGACGGCGGCGAGGCGGCCCAGGGGGCGGCGTTGTTGGGGGAGGGCAGGTCTATAGCTGCGAGTTAACAAGTGATGGAACCTTCCGCTAAGCGACAGTGCTGTGGGACAAGTCACAACTGTAAGCGCTTGCGTACTCTTAATCCAGATTCTGCATTAGTTACTGGATGTGAAGAAGTCTGTAGGGCACCAATTACTGGAAGCGTTTGCAGCAGCCCTGGCTGGAAATTCGGGATTTCGGCACTGTGCTCCTGCATCAGCGTCCCCTGGAATGCTATGCATTTGTCCATAACGCAGCCCTTGTGACTTGCATAGGGTTGAAGAGATCTGCTTCACACCACGCAGTGCCCCGATCTACTCCCAAGGATGAGTTTCAACGATGAAGAGCATCGCCCTCCTGCGCGAACGAGCCACCCGCACCATGCCTACCGGTTCCCACTGCCCGGCATCGGGCCTGTGGAGCCCGGAGTCCGATCCGGACGCCGTCCAGGTGTTCCCCGAGGGCCACGTGCTTCCTGCCCACAACGGAGTAGCAACTGTCTGGCGGCGCCGCACGGCCGCCGAAGTGTCAGCGTGACCAGCTCCATCCTGAACCGGCCCGCCGACTACCGGCACGTTCCTGCCGCAGAGTGGTCCGAGCTCAGCTCCGGCGATCCTGTGTGGATTTACGACGTCGCCTGGGGCGCCGGGACAGGCCGCGTTGACGACGTCTCCAAGCACCAGGAACTGCTCTGGGTGGTCCTCGAACCGACGGGCCGCAAGCTGCTCTGCGGCACTGACGACGTCCAGGTCTGGTCCGTCTAAAAAGACTCGCCGAGGTGGCATTTAATACCAATGTCTGAGCGGATCATACGTATTAAATGCCACCTCGGCGGTAGTTAAATCAGCATGCTGGGTGAGCCCGTCTCCACGCGGCCCACGGGGCCGTCCGGCAAGCCGGTGGCCGGGTCCAGCCTGAAACTTACGACGTCGTCCGACCCTTCGTTGGCGACGTACAGCCAGCCTTCGCGGACCAGGTGATGGCGGGGCCAGTCACCGCCACACGGAACGTCCGCAAGGGGCTCAAGCCCAGTGCCGTCGTGGGTCACCTTCAGTACGCAGATGCGGTTGGATCCGCGCACGCCCATGTAGGCGAAGCGGCCATCCGGTGACAACGCGATCTCCGCTCCGGAGTCGCCGTCGAACGGCTTGTTGACGCTGGCCGGAACAACGGCCGTGAGCTCGTACGTGCCATCCGGTTCCATCCTGACAATGGCCACCTCCACCGAATACTCGGTGTCCACCAACACGGACCCGCTGTGATGCCGTGCCATATGCCGCGGGCCCGAGCCCTTGGGAAGCACCACCTGATGATCGGGCTGCAGGCCTTCGCCGGGAGCATACTTCCACACGCGGACCAGGTCATGCCCAAGATCGGTGGTCATCACTCGGCCGTCGGGGAGCATCAGGCTCGAATGCGCGCGACTGGGACGTTCGCCTTCAGTGGGTGCCGTGAAGTGGGGATCGACGGCGGCTGCCGCGCTGGTGCGCGAGGTGATGGCGCCGTCGTGGTCCAGTTCGTAGAGGATGACCTGGCCGTCACCCCAACAGGTGGCCACAATGAAACGGCCGTGGGGATCCACCGCAACGTGGCAGGTGGCCTCTCCGGCAGGCCAGGGCTCACCGAAGGCCTCCAGTTCTGCCTCGCCCGTCCGGCGATAGGCCCGGACCGTTTTACCTTCCTCGGCGACTGCGTAAACCAGCGGAAGCGTGGGGTGCAGCGCAAGGAACGACGGCGAGTTGGCAGCAACCGCTAAACCGGCGGACGTTAGGTGCCCGTGGTCGTCTGCCGAGAGCACGGCGATGCCTTTGCCGTTGCCGTTCCGGTCCGCCGTGTAGGACCCCACCCAGATCAGCGTGTCAGTGGTTTTCGATTCCATGCTTAGTGCCCCTGCACGTCCGAGTCGACGCCTGCGTCAGGTCCGGCGTCGAGGGTTTGCAGTTTGGAGAGGTCTTCCTGATCCAGCTCGAAATCGAACACGTCCAGGTTCTCCTGCATCCGTTCCGGATTGGCGGTCTTGGGAATGGCAACCAGCCCCTGCTGGACATGCCACCGCAGCACCACCTGGCCCGGAGTCTTCCCGTACTTCCCGCCGATGCTTGCCAGCACCGGCGCGTTGAGCAGATCGCTGCTGGCACCCAACGGGCTGTAGGACTCTGTGATGATGCCGTGCCGCTCGTTGTAAGCCCGGGCTGCCGGACGGGGGATGGAAGGGCTGACCTGGACTTGGTTCACCGCCGGCACCACCTCCGTTTCCCGGAACAGTTGGTCAAGGTGCGCCGGTTTGAAGTTGGAGACGCCGATGGAGCGAACTTTCCCGGAGGCCTGCAGTTCCTCGAAGGTCTTCCACGTGGAGACGAACTCGCCGCGGCGCGGGAGCGGCCAGTGGATCAGGAGCAGGTCAACATACTCCAGGCCGAGGCGTTCCAGCGATCCTTCAAGCCCGTCGATGGCCTTACCGGAGCCTTGGAATTCGCCATCCAGCTTAGTGGTGATGAACAGGTCTTCACGACTCACTCCACAGGCGCGGATGCCGTTGCCCACACCCGTCTCATTCCCGTACTTTTTTGCCGTGTCCACGTGCCGGTAGCCATGTGACACCGCCTCCACCACGGCGTCGGCCACCTCGGCGTCATTCAGTGGCCACGTGCCGAGTCCCAGTTGCGGGATTTTGAAACCGTCGTTCACTTCGATCAGTGGGGCAAGTGCCATGGGCTGGGTCTCCTCTGGGTTTCTCTGTTTCTACGCTGACCGCTGGCTGCTTGGCAACAGTTATCTTCGTGACCAGTCATGGAGCCGATCACTCAACTCCATGAAGTCTTCCTTCACTACCTGCAGCTCCGGGTGGGCATCGTGCCACTCCACGATTTCCCGGGCGCCGTCCGCGAACGGGATGGTGGCCCGGTAATCAGGAACCAGCGCCTTGATCTTTGAGTTATCGAACACCACGGAGTGGGAGCGATCGCCCAGCAGGTTGGGGCCAAGCTCCGGGCTGTGGGCGGCGATGGTCTCTGAGGAAACGTGGAAGAGTTCGGGCTCCGCAACGCCGGCTGCCCTCGCGAACAGGCGATAGACCTGATTCCACGGCAGGAACTCATCCGAGGTAATGGTGTAGCTCTCGCCAATAGCCTGCGGCCTGCCCAGCAGTCCGACGAAGGCCTTGGCGAAATCCCTGCTGTGGGTCAAAGTCCAGAGCGAGGTTCCATCTCCATGAACCAGGATGGGCATCCCCGCGCGCATGCGGTGAATGTCGGTCCACCCGCCCACCATGGCGATCTTGGTGCGATCGTAGGTATGGGATGGCCGTACCACCGTCACCGGAAAGTCCTGTTCGCGGTAGGCCTCGAACAGCAGTTCCTCACAGGCGATCTTGTCCCGGGAGTACTGCCAGAACGGGTTCTTCAGTGGGGTCGATTCACGGATAGGCAGTGTTGTTGGCGGTTTTTGGTACGCCGAAGCGGAACTGATGAACACGTACTGACCCGTCCGCCCACGGAACAATTCCATCCCGGCAAGCGCCTGGTCCGGGGTGAAGGAGATGAAGTCCGCAACGGCGTCGAACTCCCTTCCCCCGAGTAGTTCCCGCGCTGCGAGCGGGTCGCGGATGTCCGCGTGGAGGACTTCGGCACCCTCGGGGGTCGGCCGACCGGCTGACCGTCCCCTGTTGACGATGGTCAGCCGGTGACCCAGTGCGACGGCGCGTTCAGCCGCCGCCGCACTGATGACGCCGGTTCCGCCGATGAACAGGATGTTCCGCGGCGCAACGGTGTCCGCCGCCGTTCCGAGGTTGCCGGGGAAACTGGGGTCGCTGAAGCTGCTCACCAGGCGTAGTCTTCGGGGGCGGGGCGATGGCCCGGGAAGATGTCGTCCAGCCGCTTGAGGGCGTCCTCGTTCAGCGTGACGTCCAGTGCCCGGATGGCTGCATCCAGTTGTTCCTGCGTGCGGGGGCCCACGATCGGTGCCGTGACAGCGGGTTGGTGAAGCAGCCAAGCCAGCGCTACGTCGCCGGGCGCGTGGCCCAGTTCGTCCGCGAAATCCTCGTACTGGCGGATCTGGTCCTCGTGCTTCTTGAGGGTTTCCAGGGCCCGGCCCTCAGCACGGCGAACTCCCTGCTCCTCCTTCTTGAGGACGCCACCCAGCAGCCCGCCCTGCAGCGGCGACCACGGAATCAGGCCCAGACCATACTGTTGGGCCGCCGGAATGACCTCAAGCTCCAGTTCGCGCCGGAAGAGGTTGTAGATGGACTGCTCGCTGACCAAGCCGGTTTAGTTCCGCCTCCGGGCAGCTTCCTGCGCCTGGGCAATGTGCCAGCCCGCAAAGTTGCTGCTGCCCGAGTACAGGATCTTGCCTTGCTGGACGGCGACGTCAATGGCCTGCCAGATCTCGTCCCAGGGGGTATCTCGGTCAATGTGGTGGAACTGGTAGATATCGATGTAGTCCGTCTGCAAGCGCTTCAGGCTCGCGTCCAGCGCGCGCCGGATGTTCAGTGCCGACAACTTGGACTCGTTGGGCCGGTCAGTCATGGTGCCGTACAACTTGGTGGCCAGAACGGTCCGTTCGCGGCGCTCGCCGCCCTTCGCGAACCAGCGGCCGATGATTTCCTCGGTCCAGCCGCGGTGCCCGGCCCCGCCGTATACGTTGGCGGTGTCAAAGAAGTTGATGCCGGAATCCAGCGCGGAGTCCATGATCGAATGGGCCGTTGCTTCGTCCGTCTGGGGACCGAAGTTCATGGTGCCCAGGCAGAGGCGGGAGACTTTCAGGCCGGAGCGGCCAAGGTGCGTGTACTGCATGGTTGTTGAGTTCCTTTGTTTTGTACAGTCAGGGCTTAGAGCTGGGTGAAAGCTGCGACGGCGGGATCGGAGCCGATGCGCGCGCCCGCCTCCAGTGCCGTGATGGCTGCCAGTTCGGATTCGGTGAGGGAGAGGTCGGCTGCGCCAAAGTTCTCGCGCATTCTGGTGGAGTCCGCTGATTTGGGGATCACGATGGTTCCCTGTGCCAGATGCCAGGCCAGGATTACCTGTGCAGGAGTAGTGCCGTGGGCTGCAGCCACCAACGCCACCTGCTCGGCGTTCAGGTCCTTGCCCTGCCCCAAGGGACTGTAGGCCTCCACGGCAATGCCCAAGTCGCGGCACTTAGCGGCCAGTGCGCCCTGCTGGAACGTGGGGTGGACTTCGATCTGGTTGACGGCCGGAACCACGGCTGCCTCTTTGAGCAGCGTGTCCACGTGGTCGGAGAGGAAGTTGGAGATGCCGATGGCACGGATCTGCTTGTCCTGGTACAGCTTCTCCATTTCTTTCCACGCCTGGGTGAAGAGGCCCTGCGACGGGACCGGCCAGTGGATCAGGTAAAGGTCGATGACCTCCAGCCCCAAGGCATCCCGGCTGCGCTGAAACGCGTCATAGGCTTCGCCCTGCTCACCGTTGCGGAGCTTGGTGGTGATGAAGAGTTCCTCGCGGGGAATCCCCGAGGCTGCGATGGCAGCGCCTACCCCTGCCTCATTGCGGTACGCGGCAGCGGTGTCGATGTGGCGGTAGCCGGCCTCAAAGGCATCTTCCACTACCCTCTGGGTTTCCTCGGCAGGTACTTGGAAGACACCGAATCCGAGCTGGGGAATGGTGACGCCGTTGTTCAATGTCAGCTCTGGCATGACGGTCTCCTTCGACGGGATGGTTATGGCGTTGACGCTCCAGCTTCTTGGTGTCCCTGGCGGGGACTGGTCAAGAAAGCGTTTTCGGAGGCCCTGTACTGAGCCTATGCAGTTTTGTCCACAGAGTCAGCAATCCAGCCTGATCCTGTTTTTCCTAGGTCTGGGAGTCCTACCCACAATGGTGGTCTTTCACACAGCCCGAACGGCAGAATGGAGGGATGGGTCAAAGCGCCGAGTTCGGTAAATTCCTCAAAGTCATGCGTGCCCGCCTCTCACCCGACGACGCCGGGGCGCAGGAGTCCGGCGGTGCCCGCCGAGTGCCCGGACTCCGCCGCGAAGAGGTGGCACGCCTTTCCGGCGTGAGCACTGACTACTACACACGCCTGGAACAGGGCCGGAACATCCACCCCTCCAAGGCGGTCCTGGATTCCGTGGCCCGCGCACTGCGCCTGGACGCGGGGGAGCAGGCACACATGATGGACCTGCTGGAACACTGTGCCAGCTCGGCAGGAAGCCCCGGCCCCGTGCAAAAGGTGCGGCCGGCCCTGCGGCAGCTGCTGGACGCCGTCGGAGATGTTCCCGCCTTGGTGCTGGGCCGCCGCGCGGATGTCCTGGCCGGAAACCGGCTGGCCCACCTGCTGTTTACCGATTTCGCGGCTTTGCCTGCAGCCGAGCGGAACCTGACGCGGTGGACCATCCTGGATCCGGCGGCCGGAGCGCTGTTCAGGGATTGGAAGACCGTGGCCGCCGAGGCCGTCGGGGCGTTGCGCATGGATGTGGGCCGGCATCCCAACGACCCCCAAACCAACCAGCTGGTGGGCGAACTTGCTGTCCACAGTGAGCATTTCCGTCAGTGGTGGGCCGGGCACAGGGTGGCCACGCGCTCCGCAGGTACGGTCCGGTTGCACCACCCGGTGGTAGGCGACCTGGAACTGAACTTTGAAACCCTGGGTCTCCCGGACGACCCCGACCAGCTCCTTCGGGTCTATTCGGCCAAGGCGGGTTCGCCGTCGTCGGACGCTTTGACGCTCTTGAACTTTGGCGACATGGGCACCCAAGCTGAAGTCCCCGCAACCGAACCCGCCCGCCGAGAAGGCAGTTAATGACAATCCGGAGCTCCGGAACTGTCATCAACTGCCATCTCGCGGGTGGGTAGAGAGGGTGTCAGCGCCAGAGTCAGCGCTCCAGGCGGAAGCCGAGCTTGATGGTGACCTGCCAGTCGGCCACTGCGCCGTCCTCGAGGTGGCCGCGGATTTCCTTGACCTCAAACCAGTCCAGGTTCCGCAGGGTCTGGGAAGCTGTTGCGATGCCATTCTTGATCGCGTCGTCAACGCCTTCGGTGGAAGTTCCTACAATTTCGGAAACGCTATATGTGTGGCCAGCCATGGTGCTCCTCATCAACGTCTTACGAATCTGGAAAATCCGGCCCGCCAGGCAGGCCGTCCAAGCAGACTAGCCCACGGATCTCCGTGCGGCCAGAGCCTGCACTGGCCTAGCTTTCGCGCCAATCATTGCTGGTGATGTGCGAACCGGCCTGCGGTCCCATCTGCAACATTCCACCGTCCACGGGCCAGGACGCTCCATTGACATAGCTCGACGCCGGGGACGCGAGGAAGGCGACGACGGCGGCGACTTCGCGTGCATCACCGGGGCGTCCCAGCGGAACTCCGGGCCTTTCCTTCTGTGTGGGATCCTCGTCTTCCTGCCCGGTCATGGGCGTCGCAATCTCGCCCGGTGCCACGTTGTTGGCGGTGATCCCGTACTCGGCCAGTTCCAAGGCCATGGTTTTGATGAGCCCGCCCAATCCGTGCTTTGAAGCGTCGTAGGCGGAGGCACCCACCCGCGGCTGGAATTCGTGCACGCTGGTGACGGCGATGATCCGCCCGCCGCGGCCGGCCTTCACCATGCGCTTCGCCGCGGTTTGCATGGCCACGAACGCCCCGTTGAGGTTGGTGTCCAAGGTGGACATCCAGGTTTGGAAGTCGAGGTCAAGGAACTTGGTGCCGTCACCGGTTCCGGAGTTGTTGACGAAGACGTCCACGCCGCCGAGTTCCTCAGCGAGCTGGTTGATTGCTTCTACCGTCCCCTGGACGTCTGTGGTGTCGAGGTGATGCACCACGGCTTTCTGGCCGAGGCCGCGGACCTCTTCCGCGGTTTCCTCTGCGCCCTGCTGGTCCGTGTGCCAGGTGATGCCTACGTCCATGCCGGCCTTGGCCAGAGCCACTGCCGTGGCCCGTCCGATGCCTGAATCCGATCCCGTGACAATGGCTGTCACCGGGGAAAATGGTGCGTCGCTCATGGTCCTGCCTTTCGCTCGGGTGATCATTCCGATAGATGTATCCCTACCCAGTGATACTGGGCATAAACACTCCCGGCACAAAAGGGTCATCCCGGCAGATGATGATGGAGTGTAGATTTTCTTGCAGCAGCACCCAGTGAATCCCCACAACCAGGAGTACTCATGTCAGAAGTTATTGTGGTCGGCGTCGACAACAGTGAGACCGCCAAGCGCGCAGCAGTGGCAGCAGCGAAGTTCGCCACCGCCCTCGGCGCCGAACTGCACGTGATCAGCGGCTTCTCCGATGACCGCATCGAAGAATTCGGCAGCGGCAGTGACCGCATCACCGTCTCCTCCGCCGACTCAGCGGAATACGTTGCCCGCAAGGTCTCCGAGGAGCTGGACGTTCCCGCCGGAAACATCAAGTACTTCGCAGCCCGCGGTACTCCGGCCAACGCCCTCATCAACTACGCCGAAACCAACAACGCCTCGCTGATCGTGGTCGGCAACAAGCGCATGAAGGGCCTGGGCCGCGTCCTGGGCAGCATCGCCAACAGCGTTGCCCACGGTGCGCCGTGCGACGTGTACATCGTCAACACGGACGTCGACGCGTAACCACCCGAAGGTAGGTAGCAGAGGCCGTTGTGGAAGTTCACAACGGCCTCTGCTGTTACTTGGCGGGTTACCGCGTTGGGTTCGCCATCTCAAGCACCTGCTGCCGGAGTCCAGTCACCCAGGAAGGTCTCCTTGGTGAACTTCAATGCTTCCTGGTCAGTGAGCTGGGGGTGGAACTCGTTGACGTACGCGCCGGGCCCCGTGTTGTTGTACTCAGCGAAGCGGCCCTCCGTCCAAGCATGTCCGCTCATGTCGGACCAGCCCTGCACCGCGATGTGGCTGCCCAGTTGTGAGTCGCGGATGACGGCCATGGGGTGGGCGTCGGGATCGCTGCTGGCAAACCAGGGGCGGCCCAGGCTGACGGTTCCTGGCGCGGCATCGGATGTGAGGGTGCTGTTCACGATCAGGAAGCCGTACGGGTTGGAGTTCTTGGTGCTGGGGGCAACGATGTAACCGTTGTTGGTGTCACTGCCACGGTTCAGGGAGTGGATGGTGCAGTCATCGAAGACTGCGGTGCCACGGCCGTAGAGGAAGTCCACATCGCCTTCGATGTAGCAGTTTTTCAGATACGTGCGCGCGGTCGCATCCCGGCCGGTGGTGTCAGCCAGGTAGGTGTCCTGGTTGCCCAGGAAGCGGGTGTTGTCGAACGATACCTTGTCCGCCACGGTCCTCACTGCGAGGGCCTGGCTCCCGCCGTTGACGGCTTCGTCGTAGGCATTCTCCACGGTGAGGTTGCGGACGGTGGTGCCCTCCGCCAGGACGTTGAGCGTTGCGCTGCCGGCTGCGCCCCACGTGCCACCGAAGAACTTGGCGCCGTTGGCTGGGAGATCATAGGAAATCACGACGTCGGACGGGTCACCTGTTGCTCCCTGAAGCGTCACGTTGGGCCGGTCGGCCCAGACATTGACCATTTCCCTGTAGAAGCCGGGCTTGATGGTGATGGTCCGGGGCCGGGTGTTGCCCACCGGAATTGAGCCGATGGCCGCCTGCACGCTGGCGAAGTCACCGGTGCCGTCCAACGCTACGGTGACCTCCGTCGTCGTGCTTGGCGTCTGGTTTTCGCGCGGTCCTGCGCCGGAGGAGACCAAGCCGGGAACCTTGGCGGCGTCGTCCTTGGCGTAGGCATAGAACTGCGTGGGGTCGAAGGCGCTGCCGACGCTGTCCTTGCGGCCACGCGTCGCATCGAAGATATTGTCCCTGTTGAGGACTTCCGTCGCTGGATCCTTGGCCACCACTGGATCCGCAACCGCGGTGAAGTAGTTGCCCTCCAGGACCACCTTGGCGGCGTTGCGGCCCATCATTCCGTACTGGCCAATGTCCTGCAGATAGTTGTTGTAGACGTGTGCCGCTGCGGTGTTGTCCAAACTGAAGTTGCGCTGGACGGTGTTGCGGATCCAGTTATGGTGGACTGTCATTTTGGTGACCGCGTTGCTGGTCCAGCCGACACCCAAGGCCTTGTTGTTGTCCGCGAAGACGTTCCACGAGTACGTGAGGTAGTCCGAGTCCTTGCGGGTATCGATCATGCCATCGCCCATGCGCTCAAACTTCATGTGGTCCACCCAGACGTGGTGCGAGGTATCCAACTGGATCCCATCGCGGTCATTGTCCGGGCGCTTACCGTCCCAGTCACCGGGAATGTAGGAATCACGGACCGTGAAGTTCCGGAAGATCACGTTGGACACGTTGATGAGCTTGAACCCGGCATTGACCAGTTCCACGCCCGCGCCGGTGCCAATGAAGCTCTTGTTGGAGGTGACGGGAATCTTCACGTAGTCCTGCGCGGTGATCCTGCCCTTGAGGAAGATGACCAGGGGTTCCTCCGCTGCGGCATAGGCCGCCAGCTCCTCCAGCGACGACGCACTGACGTGCCTGCCGGCCTGGCCGCCGGTGGTCCCGTCCAGTCCGTTGCCGGGCAGGGAAGCGAACCCGTCAGGGCGCTGCTTCCACAGAGCGGCCGGTGCGGACGACTCCGTACCGCTGTGGATGGGCTCCGCCCGGGCGGGCGCAGCGGTAAGGCTTCCAAGAATGACGACGGCGGTGACCGCGCCGAGCAGGCGTCGCAGGCGCATGCAAAACTCCTTTGTCTTGTCAGGTGGGGCTTCAGATGGAGGGACTACTTCAGCCCCGTGGTGGCAATACCGTTGATCAGGTACTTCTGCCCGGCAATGAAGAAGCCGATAATCGGTGCGATGGACACCACCGACATCGCAAACATGGGACCCCACATGCTCTGGCCTTCGGAGTCCATGAAGGCGCGCAGGGCCAGGGGGACGGTGTAGAGGTCCTGGTTCTGGATGTAGAGCAGCGGCCCGAAGAACTCGTTCCACGTGGAGATGAACGTGAAGATCGCGGTGGTGGCCATGGCCGGAACACAGAGCGGCAGGATCACGCGGATGAACGTCCGGAAGGGGCCGCAACCGTCGATCTGGGCGGCGTCGTCCAATTCCTTGGGCAGGGACTTCATGAACTGGACCATCAGGAAGATGAAGAAGGCGTTCGTGGCCATGAAGTTGGGCACGATCAGCGGCAAGTACGTATCCAACCATCCCAGCTGCGAGAAGATGATGTACTGCGGAACCAACAGCACGTGGCCCGGCAACATCAGGGTTCCCAGCATGAGGGCGAAGAACAGCTTCCGGCCCGTGAACTCCATCCGGGCAAAGGCATAGGCCGCCAGCGCGCAGGAGAAGATGTTGCCGATGATGGAGAAGATCACGATGACCATGGAGTTGATCAGGTACACGTGGAACGGCTGGTCCAGGGCGGTCCAGCCCTGTGCATAGTTTGAGAAGTCCCAGTTCTCCGGCCACAGCCCCAACTGCCGGAAGATGTCGTTGCTGGGCTTCAGCGAACTGGAGATCAGCCACAGCAAGGGGTAGAGCATTACCAGCCCCACCAGGCAGAGGATCAGGTGTCGCGAGAAGCGGGTAGCCGGCGTGCCTGTCAAGGCATCTTCGGGCTGTTCCTGCTTGGCCAGCTTGCGCTTGAGGGGTAGATCAAGGAGTGCCATGGGGTTGCCTTAATTGTCGTAGAAGACCCAGAACTTGGATGCGATGAAATTGATGGCGGTGAAAATCGCGATGATCATCAACAGCAGCCAGGCCATGGCCGAGGCATATCCCATCTCGAACTCGGTGAAGCCCTTCTGGTAGAGGTACAGGTTGTAGAACAGCGTGGAATCCGCCGGACCACCCGTACCGCCACTCATCACGTAGCCCTGGGTGAAGGTCTGGAAGGAACCGATGAGCTGCATGATGAGGTTGAAGAAGATGATGGGGCTGATCAGTGGCAAGGTGATGTTCCGGAACTGCCGCCACTTGGAGGCCCCATCAATGGAGGCTGCCTCGTAATACATGCCCGGAACCTGCCGCAGCCCGGCGAGGAAGATCACCATGGGGGAGCCGAAGGTCCACACGTTCAGCACAATCAGCGTGCTCAGCGAGAACTGCGGATCGGTCACCCACGCAGGGCCCTGGATCCCGAACAATCCCAGGAACCCGTTGACGATGCCGTCGTTGCCGAAGATGTAGCGCCACAGCATCACGATTGCCACGCTCCCGCCCAGCAGGGATGGCAAGTAATACACGGAACGGTAGATCGAAAGGCCCTGAAGCCCCCGGTTCAGCACCAGGGCAACCAGCAAAGCAACAGCCAGGGAGATCGGCACCGAGACAAACGTGTAAACGAAGGTGACCTTCAGCGACTGAAGGAGCCGCGGGTCCTCGAACATCGCCTGGAAGTTCGCGAGTCCCACGAAGTTGGGCTCGGTGAAGAGGTTGTAGTCCGTGAAGGCCAGGTACAACGAGGCGAAGAACGGAATGACGGTGAACAGCATCCCCAGGAACCAGGGGAGCAGGAACAGATACCCCGACCGCTGCTTCTTCCGCCGGGAAGGACGGATGCGGGGCTTGCCGTCCGTTGTCGGAGCCGGAGTGGAGGCGCCGGGAGGCTGTTTGGTCAGAACCGACATGGTGCCGCCGTCCTCTCAGGAACAGGTCCGGAGTTATTTGTTGATGGCTGCATTGCTCTTCTCCATGAAAGTCTTTGCGGCATCGGCGGGACTGACACGGCCGAACTCCACCTCGGTGGTCAACTGCTTGAGGGTGTCGGCCACAACACTGGCGCCCTTCGGATACACATACGCAGCAGGAAGTTCGTCTTCCTGGATGGCGGCCATCATGTCCACGAACGTCTTGTCATCGGCACTCAACTTCGGGGTGATGGCATCAGCCACCTCCGGGTTGATCGGAACACCACGCTGGGTGAGGACCTCGGCCGCGCCTTCGGCATCGTTTGTCAGGAAGTCCACCAACTTCGCAGCTTCCTTGGGGTGCTTGGACTTGGCAGCGATGGACCACAACATGGTGGGGTCCGCGGAGTAGCCACGGCGCTCGCCGGTGGTTTCGCCCGGAATGCGCAGCAGGACCACTTCGCCTTCGACGGCCTCGTTATAGCCGCGGAAATTGTTGATGGGGATGATCTGGGAAGCCACAGTGCCCTTGGCCAAGTACGACTGTGCCGGGGAACCACCAATTTGCTCGAAGAACCCAGCCGGTGGGTAGCCGCCGGCCTTGCGAAGGTCCACGCTGTACTGGAACCAGTCCTCAATGGTCTTCTCGCTGACGCCAAGCTTGTTGTCCTTGGTGTAGAAGTCCTCGCCGCGTTGACGGGCGAGGATGATTGGGCCGGTTTCGGTGGCGACGTCGTAACCGGCTCCGTAGACTTTTCCGCCGGTCTTCTGCGTGACTTCCGTGGCAAACCTGGCGTAGTCCTCCCAGCTCCAGGTCTTGTCATCCGGGATGGTGACGCCCGCCTGGTCCGTGATGGTTTTGTTCACCACCATGCCAATGGTGGTGACACCGGTGGCGAGGCCGTAGAGCTTGCCATCCACCTCGCCTCGGCTGAGCGTGGTTTCAGGGACCTTGTCCAGGTTCAGCTCGGGGAATGACTTGAGGTCGGCCAACGTGCCGCGCTGGGCGTACTCCAGGAGGCTGCGGTTGGCCATGGCCAGGACGTCCGGCGGGTTGCCGCCGGCGAAGCGCGTGGCGAGCTTGTCTGCGTAAGGACCGCTGTCCTGGTATTCGGTCTTGACGGTGATGCCCGGGTTCTTTTTTTCAAAGATCCGCAGGGCCGCCTCGGTCATCTTGGCGCGGTTCGCGTCGCCCCAGAACACGAAATTCAACTCCACGTTTCCACCGCTGCCCGACTGCGCGCCGCCACCTCCCCCGCAGCCAGTGAGGGCCAGGCCTGCCGCAACCACCGCGGCCCCCAGGACCATCCTGCGCGGGATAGGAGTGCTTGCTGTCTTCTTCATTGAATGACGCCTTTCTGATGTCCGTGAGTGGACGTGGGTGGTGGTTTTGAGCTTGAGAGTGCAGAAACTTTCTGCACCTTGAGGCCGGAGCTGGGCAGCTGAATCGGCTTGAGGGATCGTTTGGGACGTTCAAAAGTAGCGAGTAAACGATTTCTAGCAAGGAATCGCTGTGACTGTCAACACATCGGGGATGCATATCGAGAAATTACTCAAGAAACTTTCTTAAGATGTTGCCGAACTCTTTCTGTCGTGATTATGCTGATTCCCACACCAGCCAATGCCAGCCAACCCGCCGTGAAGGAGATCCAATGGGTAGCTTCCAACTACGTGGAACGCACGTGATGCAGGAGAATGCCGGACAGGATCTGGCCCCCCGCATGGCTCCGAGGCCCTACCTTCACCCCATCCGCTCGGGGGCCGGAGTGATACTCACCGAGGCCGCCCCCGAGGACCACCCGCACCACCTGGGCTTATCGCTGGCCCTCTCTGACGTGAACGGAACCAATTTTTGGGGCGGGTCGACCTACACCGGGAACGGTCCGGCGGTCCTCCCCAACCACGGGCGGCAAATCCCGTCGGGCTGGCAGCATCTGGACGGGCACTCGGAAGGAGACATCGCCTGGATCAATCACAGCGACCAGCAGGTGGCCAGCGAACGCCGGAGTTACTCCTATCAGGAGCATCCGGTTCGGAACGCGTGGAGCTTTGCGTTTGCCTCGGTGATCCGCCCCGCCGGTGCCGTGGAGCAATTGTCCGTGTCGTCGTCGGCCGTTAAGGGGCGTACAGGAGCCGGCTACGGTGGAATCTTCTGGCGCTTTCCACCCGGGGACGGCCCCGTGCAGGTGCTCTGTTCCGATGGGTCGGGTGTCGAAGCGGCGCACGGTTCCCTGTCCCCGTGGCTCTTGGTGGGACTACGGCAGCAGGGCAAGGATGCCGGCGTGATACTCGCGCAGGACCCCGGGCAGCTCCGTCCCTGGTTCGTCAGAACCGAAGGGTACGTCGGCGCAGGGCCCGCAGTCGCGTGGGACAAACCAGTCACTGCGGACCGGGACAAGCCCCTCACGCTCAACCTCCACGCGGTGATCCACGACGGCAAAGTGGCCACCAGCCACCACGCCCAAGAACTCCTTCAGCAGCACTTTCACTTCAGCAACTCACCCGACAGGACGACATGACAGCCCGACCCCGCGTGCCCGAATACAGCAACCCCATCCTGAACGGTGACTGGCCGGACCCGGATGCCGTCCAGGTTGAGGGCACCTATTACCTCATCGCCTCCAGCTTCAACCGGGTCCCCGGGCTGCCGGTGCTTCGCTCCAAAAACCTGGTGGACTGGGAGCATGCCGGGCATGCCCTTCCGGAACTGCCGCAAACCAACCACTACTCCCTGGTGCGCCACGGAAGCGGTGTATGGGCTCCCGCACTCCGTTATCACGACGGCAAATTCTGGATCTTCTACCCGGATCCGGATCACGGCATCTTCGTCCTGAGCGCGGAGAAGGCCGACGGTCCTTGGAGTGCGCCGCACCTTCTGTATGCCGGCCGCGGCCTGATCGATCCCTGCCCGTTGTGGGACGAGGACGGGCAGGCGTACCTGGTGCATGGCTGGGCGAAGAGCCGCATCGGGGTGAAGAACCGGCTGACGGTCCACCGGATGAGCCCCGATGCCACCCGTTTGCTGGACCACGGAACCCACGTCATCAACGGCGAAGACCTGCCCGGATTCACCACGTTGGAGGGCCCCAAGTTTTACAAGCGCGAGGGTTGGTACTGGATCTTTGCACCTGCCGGCGGGGTTTCCACCGGATGGCAGTCGGTGTTCCGCTCGCGGTCTCCTTTTGGGCCCTACGAGGAACGCCGGGTTCTGGAGCAGGGTGGTTCGCCGGTGAACGGCCCGCACCAAGGCGCGTGGGTCACCACTCCCGAGGGGCAGGACTGGTTCCTGCACTTCCAGGACCGCGGAGCCTTCGGCCGTGTGGTCCACCTCCAACCCATGGGTTGGGATGCGGACGGCTGGCCGTGGATGGGCACAACAGCGGACGACGACGGACCGGGAACCCCGGTTTTGGTCCACCCCTACCCGGCGGGTACTTCGCCGGAAGATGTGGCTCCTCCCACCAGCGACAACTTCAGGTCCCCCGGACTGGGGCCGCAGTGGCACTGGCAGGCCAACCCCAGCAAGGAGTGGCTGTCCACTTGTGGAGGAGGGCATCTGGTCCTGCGTCCGCAAGCCAACGATCCCATCAACCTGCGCGAACTCCCCAACGTCCTGGGCCAGATCCTCCCCGGCGTGCCGTCCACCTTTACCACCACGCTGGAACTGGACGATGTTCCGGCAGGTACCCGGGCCGGCGTCGTGGTTCTTGGCCAACGGTATGCCTGGCTGGGGATCGTACGGACGGGTGACGGGTATGTCCTGGGCAGCGGCACTGGCAGCGAAGGTCCGCAGGAGCTTCCCGTGGGGCGTGCGGTGGAGCTTCCGGGGCCGCGGATCGAACTTCAGATCAGGACGGACGAGACCCCGCGGGCCACCTTTGCCTGGCGTGTTGGTCCCACTGATCCGTGGCAGATCCCGCTGTGGGATTTCGATGTGATGGAGGGACGCTGGATCGGGGCTGAGCTGGGGATATTCACGGCCTCACCCTTGGGTTCGAGCCAAAGCGGCAGTGTTATCGTTGGACCCGTGCGGGTCGAAACTGCGCCGGTCCGCCGGACAACGGCTCCGCGCATTGCCGCTTCAGTTTCCCCATGAGTTCAAGGACTGCCCCGTTGACCGCCACTCCGCGCCCCAGGATTGCAGACGTGGCTGCGGCCGCGGGCGTCTCCGTGCCCACCGTTTCCAAGGTGCTGAACGGCCGTTCGCACGTTTCCGAGGCCACGCGTGCCCGTGTTCAGCAGGCCTTGGAAGAGCTCGACTACACCAAGCGGAACACTGCCACTGAGCCCGGACTGCTGCAATTGGTGGTGAACAACTTCGATTCCCCGTGGGTCCTGGAAACCATGGAGGGAGTGGAAGCTGCAGCTGCGCGGCTCGGCTACACCGTGGCCTACACGCGGGCCGTCAACGCCACCGTGGAGAACTGGCAGAAACTGCGGGAGCCCTCCGGCAACCGCCTGGATGGTGTGATGCTGCTGGCTCCGCGCCAAGGATCAGCCTTGGTGGACCAGGCGCGGGCACTGAAAATTCCGGCCGTCGCCATTGACCCCGAAGGTTCGGAGGGACTGCAGATTCCCAGCGTCAGCCCGGCGTCGTTCTCCGGAGCGTTGGGCGCGGTGTCCCATCTCCTGGGCTTGGGGCATGAACGCATCGGCATCATCACGGGCCGCGTGCACAGCCCCGGCCACGGCCGGGCGCGCTACGCCGCCTACGCCGCCGCCCTGCACGAGGCCGGGCTCCCGGTCCTTCCCGAGTTTGTGCGCGACGGCGACTTCAGCATCGAGTCCGGCCTTCGCCTGGGCGGGGAACTCCTGGATCTCCCCGAGCGGCCCACCGCGATCTTCACGGGCAGCGACCTGCAGGCCCTCGGAGTCATGAACGCCGCAGCGCAGCGATCCCTGAAAATACCTGACGACCTCAGCGTGGTGGGCTTCGATGACATCGCCCAGGCCGCCCTCACCTCCCCGCCGCTCACCACGGTCCGGCAGCCGCTCGCTCAGCTGGCATCGATGGCCGTGGGCATGCTCGCGGAACAGATCGACCAGCCCGGCCTTGGCTCCTCGGCAGCCCTCGAGGTGGCCACGGAACTGGTAGTCCGCGCGAGCACCGCCCCGCCCAACTAGCCCCGCGCTTAGTGGCCCTGGAACGCCTCCGCCAGCCACCACGATCCGCCGTCGGACGCGATCTTGGCGTCGATCACGAGGGGCCGGTCCTGCGTCCCGGCTTCGTAGGCCTCGATCCATGGGCGCACGGCTTCCAGGTCCGCAATGGTCCGTACGGTCACGCCTTCGGCGCCGAATCCGCGGGCTATGGCAGCGATGTCCGTTTCCGGGAACACGACGCTGGAGAGCTCGGCCTCGGTGTGCTCCGACGCGAAGTGGTGGACCTCGGCCCCGTACGCTGCGTCGTTGTAGACGATGCACACCAAAGGCAGTTTGAGCCTCGCGGCGGTCTCCAACTCGCTGATGCCCATCAGGAATCCGCCGTCGCCCGCGCCCAGCACCGGCAGCCGGTGCGGCTGGGCAAGCGCGGCGCCAATGGCCGTGTAAAGCCCCAGCCCGATCGCCTGAAACGCCTGGGTGAAGCAGAATCCGAACTCGTCCGGCACAGCGAGGTACTGGCTGGGGTAGCCCATGAAGTTGCCCGAATCCACGGCCACGATCCGCTCCGCCGGCAGCAGCGAATCCAGTTCCCGGGTGAGGACGCGGGGGTCGATGGACGTCGCCGTGGACAGATCTTCTGTGGAAACGTCCCGCCATCTGGAGCCCTGCTTGATGGCCAGGGCATTGGCTTCGGAGCGGTATTTTTCAGCAGGCTCAGGCTGCACGGTCCGCAGCGCCGGCAGGGCGTCAGCGGCAGTCAGTGCCGAGTCTCCCAGCAGCCCCAGGGTGATGGGCCGGTTGGCGCCGAGCGCGGAATCTTCGACGTCGATCTGCACCACGTTGGTGCCGGTGGAGATGAGCCGCCCGTGCCGCATGGTCCACATATTCAGCGCGCAACCCCACCCCACAATCAGGTCGGCGCCGCTGATGAGCTCCGCCGTCGTGGGCGAAGAGAAGCCGCCGGAAATCCCCAGATTGTGCGAGTCGCCGTTGAACAGCCCACTCGCCACGGCCGACGTCGCCACCAATGCTCCAGCATGCCGCGCTAATTCCAGGATCTCGTCCCGGGCGCCGCGCCCTCCGCGTCCGGCGACGAACACCGGACGTTCAGCGGCGGAAATCAGCGCCACCAACTGCTCAACGGCGGCAGCGTCCGGGCGGATCTTCAAGGGCTCAGGCACGACGACGGCACTCACCTCATCTGCCGTGGTTGAGGATGTGGCACTTTGGACGTCCAACGGCAAGCTCAGGACCACGGTGCGGCGCTCATTGACCGCGGTCCGGAAAGCCCTGACGGTGTCTGCCACAGCTGTGGCTGGGGAGTGGATGCGTTCAGCCACGGCTCCGACGCTGCGGGCCAGCCCGTCTTGGTCGATCTTGAAGTTGGACCGGATCGCTGCGGCCTGGGTGTCGGCGGTCAGCACGATCATGGGAGTGCGGCTCTTCGCGGCTTCACCGATTCCCGTGATGGCATTGCTCAGCCCGCAGCCTTGGTGCGTGGTGACCACTCCCACCTTGCCGGACATCCGCGAGTAGGCGTCGGCCATGGTCGCAGCACCGCCTTCATGCCGGGTGGCAGTGAAAGGGATTCCTTCGGCCATGAGGGTGCCGGTGACGTCGAAGTTGCCGCTGCCCACCACGCCGAAAACATGCCCGACGCCGAGCTTCGCCAGCGTCCTGCCCACCAGGGTGGAAACCCGTACGTGCTCGCTCATGCCTTCTCCACCGCATCTTTTTCAATCAGTGCGTACACGCGGCTGGGGCTGCCCGTGCCGCCGACGATCGGCAGGGGAGCAACCACCAGTGTGGCGCCCGTGACGGGGAGCCGGTCCACGTTGCGCAGTGAGGTCACGCCGTATTTGTCCGCGCCGAGCAGGAACGAATGCACGGGGAACATCGGATCCAGCGCGCCGGCCTGCCCTGCATCGATCCCCACGGTTTCCACCCCGAAACCGCTGATCGAGGCGTTACCGGCAAGCCACTTGGCACCTGCCGCAGAGACCCCTGGAGTGTGGGGTCCGGCGTCGTCCGCGTTGACGAAGGCCGCAGCGTCAGTGCCGCGGGCCGCCCATCCGGTCCGGAAGATGACCCAGCAATTCTCGGGGAACGCACCATGCGCCTCCTGCCACTGCTCAAAATGTTCCGGTTCCAGCAGGAAGTCAGGGTCCGCGGAGACCTCTGTGGTCTTGTCGATCACCACCACGGGACCCACCAACCGGTGCGGCTCGATCTGGTCGACGGATTTTCCGTCCTTGCCGGTGATCCAGTGGACGGGGGCATCCAGGTGCGTCCCCGCGTGTTCACCCACGGTGACGTCGTTCCATGCCCAGGCCGGGCCGGCGTCGTCGAAATTGCTCACCGGCGAGACGGACAGCCCCACCGTGTTCGCGAAGGGTTGCGGAAGGTTCAGGATGGGGGTTTCGGAACTGAGGGGTGTGGTGAGGTCGATGATTTCCACTGAACCACTCGAAAGGGCTGCAGTGAGCCCGGCCAGAACAGACATTGTTCTCCTATCGCTTGCTTGGTTTAAGTGCTGCTTGAAGACGCGAAAATCGTGAAGGTGGTGCGGTCAGTTTTTGGGCCACCAAGTGGCCCGAGCCACCGGAAAGGCCAGGACCGGGGTGGGTTGACGCGCCGATATGCCAGAGACCATCGACGGCGGTTTGGTGGCCTGCCGCCGCGGGGAAAGGCCGCCAGAGCAGGTTTTGGAAGAGCTCAGCGGAGCCTCCATAGGGGTCGCCTTTGACGGCATTGGGATTAGCGGCGGCCAGGTCCGTGGGAGCGATGATGTCTGAAGCGAGAACCGTAGCCTGGGTTCCCGGTGCGAACTGCTCCAGCCGGGCGAGGACCCGTTCCAGATAGCCCTGTTTCAGCTCCTCGGTCCAGCCTTCCTCCACTGTCAGTTCGCCGGCAGCATCACCCACGGGAGAGAACGGAACCTCCTGCAATTGCAGCCACAGCGTGGCCTTGCCCTCTGGAGCCCGGGACGGATCCAGGACGCATTGCTGCCCCACCACCACCGTGGGTTCGCTGGGCAGCAGGCCGGCCTCGGCTTGGGCGCAGGCGATTCCTGTGCTGTCCGAGCCGTTGCTGATGTGCACCAGGGGAACATCGTTGAGCCGGGGATCGACCCACTCCACGGGCTTGTCCAGGGCGAGGTGGATCTGCAGGGCGCCGCGGCCGTTCTGGTAGCGTCCGGCCGCCGCGGCGGTTCCGGCAGGTGGCTGGCGAAGGAGCTGGGTATAGAGGGCCTGCGGGGAGACGTTCGCCAACACCGTGCCGGACGTGACCACGCCCTGCGACGTCCGGACGCCGGTGACCGAGCTGTCTTTGCCGGAACCGCCGGAACCGCCGGAACCCACCAGGATCTCCTCGGCCTCGGCGCCCAGCATGATCCGGACCCCGTTGTCGCGCAGCAACGACTCAAACGCCTCCACGAACCTCGACGCCCCGCCTTTCACAATAGGGAGCCCGAAGCCGTGCATGCTCATGGCCATCACCGGCAACATCACCCCGCCGGTTGCCTGGTCCGGGCCAAGCCCTGCGTGCAGGAGCCACGGAGACCACAGTTGGTCCGCTTCCCACCCGTCAAAGCGGCTGCGGGTGTAGTTCCGGCCGCTCATGACCGCGTCCCGCACGAAGGCTTCGGTCCCGGAGAATCGTCCACGCCGTATGGCTCCGAAGGCAATCTTCGCCGTCTCCTTGAACGATCGAAGCTCCGCCCCGAACGCCCCAAAAACCGTGCCGGCGTTCCGCTCAAGGTCATTCAACATGGCCAGGTAGGCGGACTGGTCGCCGGTGACCTTGAACGCGGCAGCAGTCTCGCCCGGATCCCGATGTGCAATGACAACCCGGTGAACTCCCGTGGCCGGATCCGCGGCGACACTCGCGGTCACCGGGCCGGTGGTGTTGCAGTACTCCAGCCCCCTTGCGTGGAGTTCCTTGCCCAAAGCCGCGTAGGCGCCACCTGAGACGAATAGCGGGTGCCAGGAAGAGAAGGAGTCATGGATGAAGTCAGGCAGGGTCCGCTCGGAGGAATGAATGAAGCCTCCCAGCCGGTCCGAACGCTCGATGATGCAGACGCGCTTTCCGTCCATGGCGAGCTCAGCTGCCGCGACCAGGGAATTGATGCCCGAGCCAATGATCGCGACGTCAACGGAATCGTCCATTTCCGCTCCTTTCAGAAGTGCTCAGAAGGTGGCTAGAAGTCCGGGTGGCTGGCGGTTGCGTGGTATTTGCCGCCGTGGAACACCAGGGGAGCGCCGCCGTCGTAGTCGTATTTCTCCACTTCCCCCACATAGATGACGTGGTCGCCGGCGTCGTGCCGTGAGACCGTGCGGCATTGGAAGGTGGCCACCGCGCCGTCCAGGAGTGGGACGCCGGCGATGCCTTCGGTGCTGTCCGTGCCGGCGAACTTGTCGGTGGCGGGAGTGGCGAACTGGCGGGACAGGACGTGCTGGTCGCTGGCCAGGATGTTGATGGCGAAATGCGTGGCGTTCTCGAAGTCACCCAGGCTTGGCGACCGTTTGCTGGGGCACCACAGCACCAAAGGGGGCTCCATGGAAACTGACGTGAACGAATTCGCGGTCATGCCCACCTTCCGGCCGTCGGCAGCAACAGTGGTCACCACGGTAACGCCTGTGGCGAATTGCCCCAACGCGCCCCTGAAATCACGGACGTCGAAAACGGAGGTGTCTTCCTCTTTGCGGGCCTGCATGAAGTCGGCTGCGGCTGTGGGATCGAACCACCACGGATAGGACGTCCGGGGATCATCGAACCCGGCCACGATGCCCGCTGCCAGCGCCGGGTGTTCAGCGGCTTCGCTGAGGAGGGTTTTCTGGTGGTCCCGGCGAGGCTTAAGGAGGTCGTTGGTCCATTCAACCGCCCACTGGCCCCATCCGCGCCAGAACTCATCGAACGTCCGCTCCATCCAGTGGCGGTCGAACGGCTGCTGGCCCCTGCGAACAATCGCATCGAGGTAATACTTGGCGGCCAGTGTCGCATTGTTTGAGCCCTGCCCGGTGAGGGGGTCGTTGAGGACCACAGCGTCGCCGAGCCCGAACACCAGCTTCCCGTTCCCGAGCTCCCCGACGGCGGACCTCACCGTTGGCGTGATGCGCCCCAGCAGGGTGGCGCCGCTATCGGTCAGTTCCGCGTCGGCGAAGTTTTCGGCCTCGTGCGGGAAATGCTCTCGCAGGATTTCCAGCGATCGCTCCAGCTGCTCTTGCGGGGTCCCGACGTCGGTCCACCGGTCCATGGGGCCGCCCACCACGCCTTCGAACACCATCATGCGGCACGGCCCGGTGACGGTCAGGCCCGGGAAAGTAAAGAACTCGCCGACGCCGGGGGCCATGGACATGCGGATGGCGGCGGCGCTGTTGGAGGTGCCGTCCGGTGACGCGTCGCCCGCGACAGCACCGTCGTCGGCGGTGACGTAATTGTCGGCCGTGACGTAATTGAGCGCCAGGACCCGCTGGGGCCGGTCGAAGGGCGACTTTGCCCTGTCGCGCGGGAAGATCTGGCCGATCTCGCCCTTGCCGGTGCTGACAATGACCAGCTCGTAGTCGCGGGCGAGCTCTTCGAGCATGCGGGGAGTGACCTTCTCAATGCGGAAGTCACCCCCGGCGGCCACGAACGTCTCGATCCACAGGGCACTTTTGATCCGTTGGTCGATGGAGCGGGCAGGACCGTCCAAGGGGGCTTCCCATTCGATAGGTTCCTCAGCATCCACGCGCAGCCGGATGGAGGTGATGCCCGGGACGGTGCCGGCCTCGTAGAACTCCGAGAGCGCTGTCCCCATCTGGGCTTCGGCGTCGAGGGCGGTGGAGAACATGCACTGGCTGGACATGACTTTGCCGGTGCGGATCTGGGCCGCGGAACGGTCGGACAGGAGCGTCACGGCGTAGCCGTCCCGCTGTAGGCCCAAAGCCAGCTGGGCACCGGATTCCCCGGCCCCGACGATTGCTATTTTTCGCATGATTAAGTCCTTGCTGGCAGGGGTGTGCTATTAAACCTTGGCGGCGGAGAGGCCGGCCAGGTAGCCAGCAGCTTTGTCCGGATACATGAACCAGTCCTGGAATTCCGGGGGGTGGTTGAAGCCGTTGGCGAACCGGTGGGCAATGGCCGGCTCGCTGTTCGCTGCGCCCAGGAGTTCAAGGACGTGGGGCGGCGGCGGGGCCAGGAGGGCATTTGTCCAGTGTGCAACGTGCTGGGCGTAATCCCAATAGCGCTCGAAGGTGGCCTGCATGAACTCTGCGTCGTAGGCTCCATTGTCCTGCCGGATGATGCTGTCCAAGTATGACGCCGCACATTTGCTCGCGTTGTTGGACCCTTGTCCGGTGATGGGGTCGTTCAACACCACGACGTCGGCCAGGCCCAGTACCTGACGGCCGCTCGGCAGCGTGGCAATCGGGTGGCGGACGGTGGGTGCGAAGCGGCCTTGGAGGACGCCATGGGGATCGGTGAGTTCCACTTCGGTGGCCCGTTCGGCTTCCCACGGCAGGAACGTCTGCAGGATGTTCGTGGAGTTCTCCAGGTGCTCCTCGGGAGAGAGGCCCTTCCACGTGTCCATTGGGCCGCCCGGAACGCCTTCGAAGACCATGATTTCGCAGGGGCCGGTGGTGGTGAGGGCGGGGAAGACGAAGTACTCGCCAACTCCGGGGATGAGGTTGAACGAGACGGCCGAGTACTCTTCGCGGGGCTTCAGGCCTTTCACGTAGGTCAAGGCAAGGGCGCGCTGCGGGGCGTCGTAGGTGCTGCGTTCGGCGTCGCGGGTGAAGAGTTGCGCGATCTCGCCTTTACCGGCTGCCACGATCACCAGGTCTGAATTCTGCGTGTACTTTTCCAGCTCAGCTACGCCGGCGTCTTCGAAGACCAGCTCGCCGCCCCGCGCGGTGAACTCCTCCATGAACTTGGGGAACTTCACGCGTTGATCGATGGACTTGGCGTGGTTGTCCAAGCGGGAGGCCCAGCTGATGGCCTTCTCACCCGGTAGTTCGGGGTGGGGAATGGTGAAGGAGATGCCGTCCACGGTGGGGGCATCGGGCCAGAAATCCAGCCCCAGGGACCGCTCGTGTTCCAGCGCGTTGTGGAAGATGCACTGGCTGGAGGCCACCTTTCCTTCCTGGATCTCCTGCGGTGTGCGGTTGGAGATCGTGGTGACGTGGAATCCGGCGTCCAGCAGACCGATGCCCAGCTGCAGTCCGGACTGGCCTGCACCCACGATGGTGATGTGGCGTTGCGTCATGGTGTTGCCCTTTTCTCTTGGTCTGTATGGGTGTGGGTTTGTTTTGCGGTTGTCAGTTGGCGGCGAGCAAGGGAATGGTCTCTTCGGCGCGTTCGGGTCCCAAAGCGGAGTAACCGCCGTCAACGGCCCAATCGGCGCCGGTCACGAAGCTCGCTTGGTCGCTGGCGAGGAACGCGACGACGTCACCCACCTCGTGCGGGCGGCCGACGCGTTTGAGTGCGTGGAACGGAGCGGCCACGGAATCTGTCTTCTCAAGGTTCCCGTTGCTGAGGGAATCCATGATGTTGCTCCACACCCAGCCCGGGCTGACCGAGTTGACCCGGATCCCGTCCGATGCGAAGTCCACCGCCATGCTGCGGGTCACCTGCACCAAAGCAGCCTTGCTGGCGGGGTACAACCAGCGGCCTGTCTGCGCCACGGAGCTGGAAATGGACGTGAAGTTGATGATGGCGCCGTGCCCCGAAGCCTTGAGGTAAGGGCGGGCCGCGTTGCTCGCAACTACGGCGCTGACGAGGTTGACGTTCAGTGCGTCGAGCCAGTCGGCGCGGCCGGAAGCTCCGCCATCGTCCTTGTAGGTGCAGGCGAGGTTTACCAGGATGTCCAAGCTGCCGTGTCGGGCTAGGGTCCCGCTGACGAGCTGGTTCACGGCGTCATCATCAGTGATGTCAGTGTGGGAGTAGGTGATTCCTTCGCCCAGCCCGGCGGTGAGCGATGCGCCGTCGGGGTCTATGTCCGCCACCACCACCGTGGCTCCGGCGTCCCGCAAAGCGGTGACCACGCCCTGGCCCACCTTGGTGGCTCCACCGGTGACGATCGCTGTCCTGCCCTTGAGTGCTGACATGTGCCAAACCCTTTCCCGCGATGATGATGTTACGTATATATGACGTGCGTCATATTCGTCCTGCAAGCGACTCTAGGCAGTCGTGGTCGTTCGGAATATCCACGTGGCGCGAGGATTATCCGAATTACGCAGGGTCTTCCTCTTCTTCGTGCCAGCCAACCCAGGCCGCGGAAGTGAGGTGGGTTTCCCTGGCCTGAAGCTCCGCCGCCCAGAGTTCGAAATGACTCCGATCCCATTCATCTCGGCGGTCATGCACGAGCTTGATGTTCTTCACTAGCCCTCACCTCGCTTCCGTCACTGTTGTGGTTCTGTGAGCTGCGTCATACTTGTCTTAAAAGCGACTCTAGACAGTAGCTGCACTCCGGAATATCCGCTCGGCGCGGGGATCATCCGAAAAGCGAAAAGACCCCGTGCAGTGGGAAAACCGGTGAAGTAGGTGGCGGATGGTGAGGATTCTTCCTCGTGACGTTCTGCGGGGGCTGCCCACCATGGCCACCACCGACGTGGACCAAGCGCACGCCAAAATTGCTGAGCTGTTTTGCAGTCACGAACTGTCGCCGCGAACGCGCCAGTCCTCTGTGGATATGAAGCTCCGCTCCCTCCACCGCGGCGATGTGGGGATCGAGTTCCTGGACTACGGCGCGGACGTCCGGATTGCGCCGGAGGGCCTCCAGGACTTCCACCTGGTGCAAATCCCGTTGACGGGGCACGCGTCCATGAAGGTGGGCGCGAGCACAGTGCAGTCGAGTCCGGCGATGGCCACTGTTCCTCCGCTCGACAGGCCCTTCTCCATGAGCTGGGACAGCGGCAGCCCGCACCTCATTGTGTACGTGCGGCGGGCAGCGCTGGAGCGGGTGGCGTGGCAACTCAACGGCGCGGCGCCTGGTGAGCTGGGCTACGGCATGGACCTTTCAAGTGCAGCCGGTCGCGCGTTCTTGAGGGCCGTCGTCGAACTTCATGACGACATGATCAGCCAACCGCAGTCCGCGGCTCCCGCTTTTGTGCAGGGTTTGTTGGCGGACAGCATGATCTCGCGCTTGCTGATGGCGATGGAGTCGCCCGGCGTGGAGGCCCGGGACGCGGCTTCGGAGGGCCGGTTGGTCCGCGATTGCCGCGAACTGTTGGAAAAGCACGCTTTCGAAGAACTCACTGTCCCGGACATCGCCGAGTGCCTGGGCGTTTCGGTCCGCACGCTGCAAACTGCCTTGCGGGCGGAAACTGGCGCGACGCCGTCGGAGTTATTGCGCAGTATCCGGCTGGATCGAGCCCGGGAGATGCTGCTGGAAGCGAGCCCGCGGGAGCAGAGTGTCACGGCCGTCGCTGAGTTGTGCGGGTTCACCCACCAAGGGCGCTTCTCTGCGCTCTACGTGAAGGCCTTCGGCGAGCTGCCCAGCGAGAGCTTGCGCCGCTAGGCAGGAGGCGGAGACTATTCTGAATCGCGCAGAATGCGGGGCAGGAATCCCAATTGATCCAATTCCCGAACCAGAAGTGGCGTTAGTTCACTCGGGGCCAGCCGAAGCCGGTAGGATCTCTTCCCCTTGGCGATCGGTTCAATGACGCCGCGGTCCAGGAGCTTTCGAATGTCTTGACTTCGTGTCGCAGCTGAACCTGTGAATGCTGAACTAAGGTCTGCGGCCTTCACGTCAACTTTGCGCGCGATGATGGTCAAAGCCAGGGCTTCGTCCGCCGTGAAGCGCGACGAGGCGAGGCCTCTTGCGATTGCGGGAACCAACAGGCCTTCCGTAACGAAGTCCTTGTCACCGAGTTTCGCCAACCTTCTGAGGTCTGTCAGTAGTCCTTCGAGGACATACGTCGACCAGCGAATCAGGGACTCGGGTTCGAGGGAATCGGCGTCTTCGAGTCGTTCGTAGTAGAGGGCGCGGTTCTCCCCAAATACGGCCGTTGGGTTCAGCGCCCGGTATCCGGCGGTGTCGGAGAACCCTTGCCGCCGCATGGCGGCGTAAGTCATGAGTCTCCCGACGCGACCATTGCCATTGCCGAAAGGATGAATCCAGACGAACCGATGGTGGGCAAGCGCAATCTTGAGGAGCTCGTAGTTTTGATCTACGTCCGCATTGATGAAGTCGAGGAGTGCCGTCATGTCTCCGTGCACGCTCCCTGGCGAGGGTGGCCGGTGCGATGAACCGCTGATGGTGACATCGGCGAGCCTGTAGGCACCAGGTGTGCGGTCCCCTTCACGTTCCAAACCGGCCACGGAGATGCGGTACAGCTCCCGGACAAACCCGTGTGTCAGTATCGTCCCCCGGCCGACCGCGGAGTCGACGAAAGCCGTTGCTTCTTGGAGCTGGACGATCTCTTGAACACCGTCGTCCCGCTTGATGTCGGCTCGGTCCGCGAGCTGAACGCCTGCAACAGCATCCACAATTGACGTGCGATTGCCCTCGATGCGTGCGCTCATGATGCTCGACAGCAGTTGAAAGAGTGTCCGCAACTGTGTGAAGACCTCGGGAGCGGTGGTTCCTTCACCTAAATCTGCGCGAACCCGTTCAAGGTCGATGATGGCTTTCGCCAGTGGAGAGCTAAAGGGGAACTCGGGAAAATCGAGTGGGTTCACGGGGAGAATGTTCCATAGAGGTTTCCAACAATTAAGAGCATGGCCCGATTATTCCCTAGAAATCAGTGATTTCGCTAGACCCGGCCCGTGCAGGAATTAAATTATCCGGGTCCAACAATTAAGGCGCCTGTGCCAGCTACGCCTCCAGCACGTACGTCTTCAGGTCGTCCAGCGTCTGCTGCATGTGGGCGTCCATGGCCAGGCGTGACTCGTTGGGATTCCGGGACTCCAAGGCCGTGGCGATTTTCCTGTGGTGGCCGATTGCGTGTTCCTGGATCTCCGGGAAAGCCGATGTTTCGGTGCGGCGGGCCTCGAGGACCCGGTGCAGCGGTTCAAAGAGTACAGCGACAAACACGTTGCCGGAGGCGTGAAGAATCACGTCATGGAAGGCGAGGTCGGCTTCCACGAAAGCCGCGAGATCGTTGACTTCGTGGGCGGACTGCATCTTGTCGACGTGTTCGCTGAGTGCCGTGAGTTCGTCGTCAGAGATACGTTCGGCGGCGAGTTCGCAGGCGCCGGTTTCAAGCATGCGGCGGAGCTCGATGAGTTGGATCGCGGCGGCTGCGTCCTTGGTTCCCTCAGATGCCGCCCGCAGTACGGCTTCCAGCGATGCCCACTGGTTCAGGGGATTGACGAACGTGCCGCGGCCGCGCTCCACGCTGAGAATCCGCTGCGCTTCGAGGGTCTTCATGGCCTCACGCACGGTCATGCGGCTCACCTCGTGCTTGGCGCTGAGCTCAAGCTCACCGGGGACCACCGTTCCGGGTGGAAATTCACCCGCGATGATGCGGTCCAGCAACTCATCAGCGACGACGCCGACCAGCGACTTGCGTGCCATGTATCCCCATTTCCTGTACTCCGGCCATCCTCCGTCCCGCGTCTTCCCGGGGCGGGATGGTTGTCAGACATCTTACGCTGGCGGAGGCCAGCTCGTTTCCCAAAATTCCTGCAGCGCCTTGGCACATTCCTCCGGCTTCTCCCAATGGACACTGTGGCCCGCGCCGGGAATGGCCTTCAATTGGCGCCTCGGGCCTGCCGACACGAACGCGGCCATCTGGTCGATGGACCGCACCCGGTCCCCAACCCCGGCGATCACCAGCAGGGGCGCGTGGACGCGCCCGGGTACTGAAGGTTCGACGCCGGTCATGGCGGCCTTGCCGCTGGGGCCAAGAATCGAAAATGGAACGTCGAACCCCTTGCTGAGCTGCTCCTTGTCTCCCTCGGACAAAGGGCCGTACCAGGCCTCCATGCACTTGGCCCTGGTTTCGGCATCCAGAAAGCCCTGGCCCCATTGGGACTGCAACATGGACCGGAATCCTTCATTGGGAGGCGCCGGCACCATGCCCACCAGCGTTACCGTGGCCACCAGATGCGGGGAATCCGCTGCCAATGTCAGGGCCACGCTGCCGCCCAGTGAGTGCCCCACCACGTGCGCAGGACTCCCGCCCAGCCGGTCAAGCGCGGCCGCTACCGATGCAGCCGCGGAGTCCAAGGTCCACGTGAAATCCGGCCGTAGTTCCTCGCCTGGGTGGTAGCCAGGGAGGTCGAGAATCCAGACTTCACGGCCGGCGTCGAGCAGTTCCTTGGCCAGGGGTTTCCAGTACACCGAAGAGGACGCCCAACCGTGGATCAGCACTGCGGGAACCTGCTGACCTGCGGGAATGGCGGGAGTGAGGACGTCCACGAAAGGGAGGGGAACCACGCTGTCGGCCATGCCCCCAGCCTAGTGACGCTGAGCACCTTGCGCGCTGAGGAGCCGTGTGTCACACTAATTCAAATGTTAGATGTCTGACATCTTACATTCATTAAACCGCTACACAGATTTCCCACGATGGAGTGCACAGTGACCCTTGAAGCAGACGTTCTGGCCGCCTTCCCGGCGGAAGTCCAGATTCCCGCTCAGCTGGTAGCCGACGCCGTAGCCGCGTCCGCTGCCACCACCCCGCGCGTTCTGGTTGTCCTCGACGACGACCCCACAGGCACGCAGTCCGTTGCGGATCTCGCCGTGCTCACCCGCTGGGAGGTTGAGGACTTCACCTGGGCCTTCACCCACATCCGTGAGAACCAGACCCAGGCCGCCGTTTACGTCCTCACCAACACCCGCAGTCTGGACCCGGCCGAAGCCGCGGCGCGCAACGAGGAAATCGTGCGCAACGCACTGTCCGCCGCCGCAGGCACCGTCCAACTCGGTTTTGTCAGCCGCAGCGACTCCACCCTCCGCGGCCACTACCCGTTGGAGCCGGACGTCATCGCCGCTACCGTGGCCGCCGCGACCGGCGAGCCCACTGACGGCGTAGTGATCGTTCCGGCATTCCCCGACGCCGGCCGCGTCACCATCGGCGGCGTGCACTACATGAGGGGAGACGCTGGCACACTCACCCCTGTGGCCGAGACGGAATTCGCCAAGGATGCGAGCTTTGGCTTCAAGAACTCCGAGATGGCCAAGTATGTGGAGGAGAAGTCGCAAGGCCGTTTCCCGGCAGGCGACGTCATCGTCCTGGACCTGAACATCATCCGCGCCGGAGCTTCCGCCCAGGACCCCACCATCTCCGCCAAGGCCATCGCCGACGCCCTGGAGCCCGCCACCAACTCCACCCCGATCGTGGCCGACATCGTCACAGAGAACGACTTCCGCGCCCTCGCACTGGGCCTTGAAGAAGCCGAACGCCGCGGCAAGAAACTCCTCTACCGCGTGGGTCCGCCGTTTGTCCGCGGCCGGATCGGCCAGGAAATCCGCACGGCATTGACCTCCGAAGAAGCCTTCGCGGGCAACACTCCCTCCACTGCCGGCGGCATGATCGTGGTCGGCTCCCACGTTGGCGTCACCACTCGCCAGCTCAATGACCTCACAGCCGCGCACAGCTCCGCGCGGACCATCGAGATCGACGTCGAGAAACTCATTGCAGGAACCGAAACCGCTGGTGAAGCAGAAGCCGGCGCCTACATCGGAACCGTCGTCTCCGACGTCGTCGATGCCCTCCACCACGGTGACGTCATCGTCCACACCAGCCGCCTGCTCATCAAAACCGACGACGCCGCAGCAAGCCTGAAGATCGCCCGCACCGTCTCCGCCGCCGTCGTCGCTGTGGTGAACCGGACCCTGAAAACCTTCCCGCCGCGGTTCGTCATCGCCAAGGGCGGCATCACGTCTTCGGATGTCGCCGCCCACGGCCTGGAAATCCGCCACGCAATCGTCCGCGGCCCCATGCTGCCGGGCATCGTCTCGCTCTGGGAGCCGGTGGACGGCCCCGCCAAGGGCATCCCGTACATCGTCTTCGCGGGCAACGTCGGCGACGACCAATCCCTGACTGAAGTCACCCGCAAGCTCAGCGCCACCTTCTAACAGCCAAAATTCACTGGAGAACACCATGACCAGCAGCAACTACACCGTCACCGTCCTGGGCCTCGGCGCCATGGGCCTGCCCATGGCAACCCGTCTCGCGTCCGAGCTCACCGTCCACGGCTTCGACATCGCCGAGCCGCGACTGGAACTCGCCGCAGCCGCCGGGATCAAGACGTTCGCTTCAGCCCGTGAGGCCTCCGATGGCGCTGACGCGCTGCTCCTGGCCGTCCGTAATGGCGAGCAGCTCAACGATGTCCTCTTCGGCGAGAACGGCGTTGCCTCGGTGTTGAAGCCCGGCGCCGTCGTGATCCTCGGCAGCACCGTTGGCACCGAAGCCATCCCCGCCACGGTGGAAAAGCTTGCGGAATACGGTGTGGCACTGGTCGACGCTCCCCTGTCCGGTGGACCCAAGCGTGCAGGCGAGGGCGACCTGCTGATCGTCGTGGGTGCAGAGCCCGAGGCACTCGAAAAGGCCCGTCCCGCACTCGAACTGCTGGCCTCCACCCTGAGCATCGTGGGTGACAAGCCCGGCGACGGCCAAGCACTCAAGACCGTCAACCAGCTCCTCTGCGGTGTCCACATCGCCGCCGCTGCCGAGGCCATGGCCCTTGCCGACGCCCTCGGCCTGGACCAGGCGAAGACCCTCGCCGCCCTCGAGGCCGGAGCCGCCGGTTCCTTCATGCTGTCCAACCGTGGTCCGCGCATCCTCGAGGCCTACTCCGAAGACGGCGCCGAGGTCCTCAGCCGCCTCGATATCTTCGTCAAGGACATGGGCATCGTGGGTAAGGCGACCCGCGCCGCCGGCCTCGCCGCACCCGTTGCCGCCGCAGCTGAACAGCTCTACCTTCTCGGCCAGGCCCAAGGCCTCGCCGCCGCAGACGACTCCGCCGTCATCAAGGTTGTGGCGCCCGCAAAGCGCACTGCCTAACCTCCCCACAAGAACCCGCGACGACGGCGATCCCCCCTTCGCCGTCGCCGCCACCTCCCGCCGGTCTTGCCTAGACTGGTATGTCAAAGGAGACACCCCCAATGAATCCCCTCGTTAACTCGTTGATGGTTCAGGCGGCCGACGCCCCCGCCATCAAACCCGCAGTCGAACTGGGAACACCCCTTCTGCTGACCATCGCCGCAGCCGGAATCGCCTTGCTGTTGGTGCTGATCATCCGCTTCAAGATCCAAGCTTTCGTGGCCCTCCTGGCCGTCAGCATCCTGGTGGGTGTTGCCGCGCAGATTCCACTCAAGGACATCTTCACCGTAGTGACCACCGGAGTTGGCAGCACCATGGGCAAGGTCGCCCTGCTGATCGCCCTCGGTGCCATCCTCGGCCGCATGATCGAGGTTTCCGGGGGCGTGCAGTCCCTGGCCACCCACTTCACTGAGAAGCTCGGCGCCAAGCGCGTCGCTGTCGCACTGACCGCCGTCGGCTTCCTTGTGGCGATCCCCGTGTTCTTCGAGGTGGGCGTGATCGTCCTGGTCCCGATCGTCTACGCCTTCGCCAAGATCGCCAACGTTCACCCCATCAAGTTCGGCCTGCCCATGGCCGGCATCATGCTTTCCATCCACGTCGCTGTCCCGCCGCACCCGGGCATCGTTGCAGGTGCGGGCGTCTTCGGCGCGGACATCGGGCTGATCACCATGATCTCCCTCATCATCTGCATCCCCCTCGGATTCCTGTCCTACTGGGTTGCCAGCATCATGAACCGCAAGGAATACGAATTGCTGCCCGGCGTCAAGCAGCAGGTTGACGAGTTTGGCTCCGACTCTCTGGTCCACGTCGGCCACGACGGTCCCGGCGCCCGCGCCATCGCCCCTCCGCGTCCCGGCCTGATCATGTTTCTGATCGCTGCTCCCATCGCCCAGATTCTCCTCGGCACCGTTGGCACACTGACCATCCCCAAGGACAACTACTGGTACGGCGTGGCCGCGTTCATCGGCAATCCGTTCTTCGCGCTCCTCGTAGCCGTGGCCCTCTCCTTCTTCCTGCTTGCTGTCCGCCGCAACTGGTCACTCAAGGAAACCGGCGAGATCTTCGAAGGCGCATTGCCTCCCATCGCTTCCATCCTCATGGTTGTTGCCGCAGGTGGCGTGTTCGGCGAAGTCCTCCGCACATCGGGCATCGGCGCGGCCCTTTCCCACACCTTGGACAGCCTCGGCCTGCCGGTGATCGTTCTCGGCTTCATCATTTCCCTGGCATTGCGCGCCGCCCAGGGTTCGGCAACCGTCGCCATCGTGACCACTACCGGCCTGCTGACCTCCGCGGTCATGGAAGGCGGTTACACACCGGCCCAGATCGCCGTGATTGTTATCGCGATCGGCTTCGGCTCGCTGGGCCTCTCCCACGTAACTGACGCCGGCTTCTGGACCGTGATCCGCTACTACGGCCTCACCGTGTCCGACGGACTCAAGACCTGGACCGTCCTGACCACCATCCTGGGCCTGGCCGGCTTCGCACTGACCTACGTTGCGTGGATCCTCGTGGGAGGTTTGGCCCACTGATGCGCACCAACCTCGATCACCTGGTCACCTCTGCGCTGGCTGATGGCTCCGCAGTTCCGGCTTTCACCTGCTACGACTTCACTACCGCCCTTGCCGTTGTTGCGGCCGCTGAGGATGCCCGTCTGGGCGTGATCCTGCTGGTCGCTCCGAAGACTGCGTCCACTGCCAATGGACTGAGGCTCATCACGGCCCTGCGTGGCCTGGCTGACTCCGCGAGTGTCCCGGTCTCTGTGCAGCTTGACCACGCTTCGGATCTGCAGGTCATTCGTGATTCTGTGGCCGCCGGTGCTGACTCGGTGCTCGCCGACGGATCGTCCTTGCCCTACGAGGACAACATCGCCCTGGTCCGTGAAGTCCGGGCCGCGCTGGACGCCCAAGGTGCTGCCGACGTCGTGATCGAAGCGGAACTCGGCGGCCTTGCCGGCGACGAGGACAGGGCGTTCGGTGCTGACAATCCAGCGCACGACGCCGGAACGCCAGGTGCGGGACTCACTGACCCGGCGCAGGTGGCTGACTTCGTTGAACGAACCGGCGCGCAACTCCTGGCCGTTGCGGTGGGGAACGTGCACGGCAAGTACAAGGGCGAGCCCGCCATCCGTTGGGACGTACTGCAGGACGTCGCAGCACGGACCGACGTCCCTCTGGTACTCCACGGTGCCTCCGGCATACCCGCCGATCAGCTCGCGAAGGCCCCTTCGCTGCGGGTTGGCAAAGTGAACTTCAACACTGAACTGCGTACCGGAATCCTGTCCACGCTGGAATCTGAAACCGCAGCGCACAGGGCCGATGGCGAGAATCTGCAAGGCCTGCTGTCCAAGTGGAACGTCTCTGCGGCGACCTTCGCCGGCGCCACACTGGAGTTGCTCAGCGCCTGACGGGCAGCGCGGCACCCAAGACCGGCATGACAGGGAGGCTAGGATCAAACCATGATCCTGGCCTCCCTGATTTTTGCGTCGATAGCTGCCCTGCTCCACGTTTACATCTTCACTATGGAGTCCATTACCTGGACCAAGCCCAAGACCTGGAAAACGTTCAGCATCACCTCCCAGGCTGATGCGGAAACCACCAAACCGCTCGCGTACAACCAGGGCTTCTACAACCTCTTCCTGGCCATCGGCGCCCTGATCGGCATCGTCGCAGTGGCCATGGGGGCCCCGCAGGTGGGCTGGACCCTGGTCTTCAGCAGTTGCGGCTCCATGCTTCTGGCAGCCTTGGTCCTCGCCGCGAGCGGCAAAAAGTACCTCCGCGCAGCAACCCTCCAAGGAACCACGCCGCTGCTCGCCGTCGTGCTTGGTGTGCTGGCCGTGACGCTTAGCTAGGACTCTGGCTCTCGGCTAGGATTCCGGCGGCCCGTCCTGGGCCGCGGCTTCGTCCATCCACACCACTTCCCAGTGGTGCCCATCCAAGTCACGGAACGCCCGGCTGTACATGAACCCCATATCCATGGGGTCGTAGGTTTCGGAGCCACCCGCATCAAGGGCCTTGGTAGCCAGGGCATCCACGTCTTCACGGCTGTCGGCAGAAATAGCGACTATTGCCGCCGTCGAGTTTTGAGTGTCCGCGATGGGCTGCTTGGTGAACTCCGCAAACTTCGGGTGGGTCAGGAGCATGGCGAAAATGGTGTCGCTGAACACCACGCAAGCGGCGGTCTCATCGGTGAAGTTCGGATTGATGGAGTAGCCAAGTGCCGTATAGAAGGCCTTGGATGCCTCGAGGTCGCTGACGGGGAGGTTCACGAAAATAGAGGTAGTCATGGCTTCGATCCTGCCGGTGATTTGCCGCCTCGTCCAGACCCCGGTGTCCTGTTGTGGATACCTTTAGGGTGCTTTCCTCCACAGCGGAAGGGGCACTACGGACAAACTGCGTCCCGTCGCGTCAAGCAGATGGCCCAAACGCTTGTAGGTGCGGACAACCGCCTGCCGGGAAATCACTGTGCTGCCCGGGGCGCGCTCTGCCAATTCCCGTTCGAATGCCTGGACTTCCAAATAGTCGCGCACCCACAACGTGACCACCAGGTTCTGCGTTCCCAGCACTTGGGCGCTGAGGCGGCAGTTGTTTTGTGCAGCGAAGTAGCGGCCTATGTCGTCAACGTATTGCGCCGGGATGTTGAGCATGAGCGTGACCTCCCGCAAGCCTCTGTTCGCTGCAGTGGAGGCGTCGCACCTCAGCGTGACGTAGCCGGACGCCAGGAACCGCTCCACCCGGCGTCGTGCCGTTTGCGGTGAAACGCCACAGGCGGCACCCAGGTCGGACCAACTGGCCCGGCCGTCTCTGGCCAGTTCTTCCAGAAGGGCGGCGTCCAATCGGTCAAGTGAGTACCCCGCCGGCATGACCTTGGCCTGCGATGAGACCAGCCGTGCGCGAGCGGGTTCCAGGGTCCCACTACGCCATTCCGAGGCCTGCCGGTACAGCTTGGTGACGAAAACGACTTCGCGGTGAGTGACCCCCGGAAGCTTCGGAAAGGAGTCCGTGACAATGTCCATCAGTTCCTCGTGGCTCGACGCGAAGCAATCCATGAACACATCGTGCGCGCCGGTAACCATCGAAACCGTGCCGAAGGCGGGTTCGGCACAGAGTCGTTGGATCAGTGTCTCTGTTTCGCCGGGGAGCGAAGAGAGTTGGATGAATGCGGACCAGCCGGCGTTGAGGTAGCGCTGGCCTGGAGACGGCGTAATCCATGCCAGCCGCCCCTCGATCAAGGCTTGCCAGCGACGGGCCACCGTTGGACCGGACAGCCCCAGCGCATCTGCAACCCGACTCCATTCCGCCCGCGGATTGATCTGAAGGGCATTAATGATTTCAAGATCAAGCTCGGTAATTGTGGCTGATTCGTTCAATATTTGCTGCCTCATGTTGATTCTGAACAATCCAGAGGCAAGTGTAATCGAGGGCTCTAACGTTGTGACTCGCATCACCACAAGCGCATCCGGCCATTTCAACCGGCACAACACCCAAGGAAACACATGGCAAGCAACACAGCATCAACTGCGGCAGCGGCCACCACCCGCAGGGCCATAGCGGGCATGATCCTGGCAATGGCGCTCATCGAGTCGCTCAGTGGCGTCACCCAGGGGTACCTGAACCCCATCCTGCCTGCGCTGGGACCGGTCTTCGAGATTGACGACCCCACCATCAACGGCATTTTCCTCATCTCCAACGTCAGCTTCGCTGTCCTGACCCCAATCATTTCGAGGCTCGGCGACAGCTACGGTTACCGCCGTGTGCTTCGGTTGTCGACGGGTGTAGTGACTGTCGGTGTCCTGCTGATGGCATTGTGGCCATCGCTGTGGACGGTGACCCTGGGCGTCGTCATGCTCACCTGCGTGGTGGGTTTCATCCCCCTGATGATGGGAATCCTCCGCGTTACCAGCCCCGCCGGCACCCGCACGGGTGTCAGCGTCATGATCGGCATGCTCATGATCATGGTGGGCGCTGGTGGTTTGCTCGCCGGGATCGTTGGAGTCACGGATCCCACCTTGGGGTTCTGGGTCGCTGTGCCATTCGCAGTGATCGCCTTGGTTTGTTCCTTTTTACTGCCCGACGCCGGGATCCCGACTCGTGAGGGCATCGCCCTGGCCCCGCTGTTGGCATGTTCGCTCGGTCTCATCGCCTTTGTTGTGGCACTCTCCATGGCGCCGGAATGGGGATGGCTGGACGCCCGCACGTTAGGGGCAGGTTTGCTGGGCTTCGCACTGCTGGCCTATTGGGCCAAGCGCGACTACAGCGGTGGTGCCGGAAAGCGGTTCATGGACTTGCGCATGCTCGCCAATCCGCGGATCCGAGTGGTTTCCTTGGCAACGTTCTTCTTCGGCTTTGCCTCTATCAGCTACTTCGGCACCAACGGGATCTTCCTGCATTCCAACCCGGACAAGACCGGCTACGGGTTTGGCCTCAGCCCCCTGATGATTGCGATCATTCTGGCCTTGGCTTCTGTTCTTTCGCTGGTGTCCTCATTGATGACGGCAAGGGCCTTGCGACTGTTCGGTGAGCGGGCCACGCTCGTTTTTGCCGGCGTCATGTTGGCAGGCGGATTCCTGGTCATGATGATCGCCCATGGTTCCTTTGCCGGCTACTGCCTCGGCTTCGCGATGTTCAACCTGAGCCTTGGAATGTACCAGGCTGGAACACGCTCCCTGTCGGTGGAGGGCGTTGCTTTGGAGGAAACATCGACGGCCGCAGGGCTTAATGAACTCGCCCTGTCCGTTGGCATCGCTGTAGGAGCAGCCGTGGTCAAGCTGTTGTCGTCAGCCTCAGTGGATTCCGGGCGCATCACGGAAGCCGGATTGCTGACCATATGGGGAACATTGGCCTTCGCGGCCCTGATCGCTGCTGCGGCCAGCGCCCGGTACCCGAAGCGTCAGGCTGCAGGGGTGACGGCATGACCGCCGGGGCGAACAGCGGGACCCGTGGGGCCGCCGTCGTGATTGCATCCCAAGGCGATCTTCACACCTTGCTGGAAAATGAACTGCAGCGATGGAAGCCCGAAATCCTGGACCTGAGCCATGCCATCCATGCGGACCCGGAGGTTGGGGGGCAGGAGTTCCGAGCGGTCAAACGCGTTCAAAGGGTGCTCCGAAAAGCCGGGTTCAGTTTCGATGAAGCCCAACCGACGCAAGGCACCGCCTTCAGCGCAAGCTGCGGAAGTGGGGAACTGGTGGTGGCGCTCTGTGTGGAATACGACGCCTTGCCGGACATCGGCCATGCCTGCGGCCACAACGTCAACGCGGCAAGTGCGGTGGGGGCGGCCTTGGCCTTGGCCGCAGTGGCCGGGGAACTCGACCTTACCGTCAGGGTCTTCGGCACGCCGGCGGAAGAGACCACAGGAGGCAAAGTGGACTTGATCGATGAAGGCTTCTTCGACGACGTTTCCCTCGCCATGATGGTCCACGCCGGCGCAGCCGATGTGGTGGGTGGCTCATCGCTGGCGATGTCTATGTGGGACGTGCTTTTCGAAGGTCGGCCAGCACATGCAGCAGCGGCACCCCATCAAGGCGTCAATGCTCTGGACGCACTGGTCATCGCACAGACGGCCATTGCTTTGGCGAGGCAGCAACTCCCGACAGGATCGATCGTGTCGCTCATTGTCACCGAGGGTGGAACAGCTGTTAACGTCATCCCCGAGCGGGCACGGGCGAGCGTGGAAATGCGGGCTCCTGGAATCGACCAGTTGCGCCTGATCCAGGACAACATCAGGCGGTGCCTGGAAGCCGGCGCCCTGGCGAGCGGGTGCACACTGCAGGTGACGCCGAAGGGCAACGATTACGCAGAGTTGCGCCAAGATCCGTTCCTCACCCAGGCCTACAGACAAGCCATGCAGGCGAAGGGCAGGGAGGTAGCCTTCAACGCGGCTCCTGTGGCTTCCACGGATATGGGCAATGTTTCCCAGATAGTACCGTCCATCCACCCGGTGGTGGGTTACGACGTGCGGGGCGCCGCCCACCACACCGCCGAGTTCGCGGCTTTCGGAGCTTCAGCCGGAGCGGACACGGCCGTTCTGGACGGTTCCTTCGGCATGGCAGCGGCGGCATGCGCAGCCGCTCGAGACCCGGAGCAGCGGAGACTCCTGCTGGGGGGTGGCCGGGACTAAACCGGCCCGCCTGCTGGCTCCGCCCCTTCGACGGGCGGACAATGGAGTCAACACGCAGGTGCGTGGGTTCCAAGGGAGAGCCATGGAGCGGGAATGGCAAGCGCACCCCGGCGCACACCGGGACACGGTGGCGCAGAGGGATCCGGCGATCGACCTTGTCCGATTCACCTGCCTGCTCCTGGTGGTGGCAGCGCATTGCATGATGGCCAACCCTGTTCTGCAGAAGGACGGCACGGTCACCACGGAGAACGTGCTCATGGAGCAAAGCTGGTTTACCCCTGTGGCCTGGGCCCTCATGATCGTTCCACTGTTCTTCGTGCTGGGCGGTGTGACGGGCTTGCAGTCGTGGCGGCGCCTGAAAGCACGCGGCGGTACCGGATTCGACTTCGCCCAACTCCGGCTCCTCCGACTGGTCCGCCCTGCCATGGCATTGCTCGCCGCCATGTGGGGAGGGCTGTGGGTCGCGCTGCTGCTGGGTGTCCACCCCCAGGTCATTCAGCTCATGACAGCCGGCGCCGCCATGCCGCTGTGGTTCCTGGCCGCCTACCTCACGGCCCAGCTCAGCGTTCCATTCCTGGCCAGCTTGCACGAACGCGCACCATTGCTGACCTTCGCCGCGTTGGTGGCGCTGATCATCACGGTCGACTCCCTTCGAGGCGCACTTCCCGTGCTCGCGTTCACCAACCTGATCTTCGTGTGGTGCGCGGTCCAGCAATTGGGTTTCCTGATGGCGGATGGCTTCTTCGAACAGCGCAGCCGTACCTGGCTGGTGGGTGTCATTGTCACCAGCAACCTGTTGTTGGGACTGGTGACGGGGGTGGCGGTTTACCCGGGAAACATGGTGGTAAATATCAATCCACCCAACATGTGCTTGCTGCTGTTGGGCGTCTCGCAGGTTGCGACACTTCAGCTGCTCCGGAACGGCATCACCTGGCTCGCGGGAGTCCGCTGGATCCAGGCGGTCATTGCCGTGGCCGGCCGCAGGTCCATGACGATTTACCTGTGGCATCTTCCGTTGCTGGTGGGCATGTCAGGGTTGTTGTTGCTCACCGACGTGCCCAAACCCGTAGGTGGCACGCCGGAGTGGTGGTGGGCCAGGATTCCGGTTTTCCTTGCCGTGGTCGCGTTGCTGGTGCCGGTGGTGTGGCTTTGTGGGTGGTTGGAGAACCGTCCGACGGCGGCAAGCCACGCGCGGGGTCCCTCGCGTGCCGCTGTGGCGACGGCCGCCGTCGTCGTTTTGATCCCGCTTGCGGACGCCGCGTTAAACGGCCTGACACTTGCCTTGTTGGGTGGGGGAGCGGCGTGCTTTGCCCTTTCAGTCCTGTTGCTGGGGAGGGTTCCGACGCCGGTGCTGCCGCCATCGTCTGGAGTGGAGGTCCCGCAGCACCGCGTAAGAAGGGTGTCCACGTTGCCAGAGCCAGGTTTAAGTGCCAATCTCGAACCATGACCGAGTACACGGATTCACTGGCAGAATCGTTCCGTCCTGGCGTCACCACGGTGCGCAACGATAAATTCCACCGCTATGAGCTGCATGTAGACGGCGAGTTGGCCGTGATTTCACAATTCCTTGATCGGCCCGGTCACATCGACTTCATCCACACAGAAACCAAGCCCGGGTTTAACGGCCAAGGCCTGGCTAAAGTCCTGGCGCACTTCGCGCTGGACGATGTTGTGGCATCCGGCAAGCGCATCATCCCGCATTGCCCGTACATCGCCGCGTACCTGACAAAGCACGAGGGCTACGAACAGGATGTTGATTGGCCTGCCGAGAAGCCGGTAGGCGAACCGGACAACGAATAGGACCTACGCGGGCGTTGGCTGCTCCGCTCTCTTCCTTCGTTTAGGCAACTGGCCCGCCCTGTCCGCCGGGAAGGGCCAGTCCGTCCGTGCGCCGCTGAGGGACACGATTGCGTCATTTTCATCGGAAACCACCTGGCCGCGGCAGGTGGCATGGACCTGCATGGCGCTGACCAGGCTGCCCCCATGGATATGGTCTGCGTCGGTCACCAAATACGCGAAGCTCCGCATGACGGATTGGCCGGGAGCCAGAAGCGCGATCCGAAGATCGCGTTCCACGGGTTCCGAGGTGTACTGGAGGATCTCCATGCCCTCGTTGGTGAAGGAACGCGGCACCAGTGTCACGTCCCGCAGGTGGCTTGCGGAGCTGTTGGTAATCCATGCTGTGAAGATGACGGTGTCTCCCGGAATGGCTACGGGGCGGTCCGCTCCATAGACCAAGGTGGCACGCCCTGCTGTCTTCTTACGGGTGAGCGGCGCTGATCTGTGGGGCGGCAATCCACGAACAATCCCGCTCGGTTGTCGTGTTCCGTCCTTATGGACAGCGCGCATCAGTTTCAGGAGAGGGCGCGGGCGGCGGATGTCCATCATTCCTCGATTCGCACCAGGGTTCAGAAGTGTCATGTCTATTAGTGCGGGCAACGTGGAAAACGTGATGCCAAAACAAAAGTTCTCTACAGGTCCGGAACCCTCGATTCAAGTCACACGGTTTCTGATGTCACACTATTGTTTATGGATCAAGTAGTTGCCGTCACCGCCGACGCCGTGTCACCACTTTCGGCGATGCCCACCGGCAGCGATCCGCAGATCATGGCTCTGGTACGCGAAGGCGTCACGGATGCCTTCGACGTGCTCTATCAGCGGCACATGAAGGTGGCACAGTTTGTAGCCCGTTCCCAGACAGACAACCCGAGCGATGCGGATGATGTGGTGGCCGAGTCTTTCGCTGCGATTTTTCAGCTGCTGACGGAAGGCAAGGGGCCCAAGGAGTTCTTCCGGTCCTACCTCCTGACCGTGGTGCGGCGCACCGCCCACGATCGAAACCGGAAAGCCCGCCGGATGCCCATCGCAGAGGACGACGCCATCCTCGACGCTCCGGTCATGGACAACGATCAAGTAGTCAGCGAACTTGAGTCAAGCATGATGGCCAAGGCGTTCAAATCCCTGCCGGAGCGCTGGCAGGCTGTTCTGTGGCACCTGGATATCGAGGGCCTGAAACCTGCAGCGGCCGCTCCCTTCGTGGGCCTGAGTCCCAATGGTGTTTCGGCGCTGGCGCTCAGGGCCAGGGAAGGCCTGCGGCAGGCCTACCTGCAACAGCACATCGGCCGGACCGTGGATCAGGCCTGCGACGAATACGCCGGCCAGCTGGGCAAGTACGCCCGGAATGCGTTGAAGCGCACTTCCTCGGAGAAAGTCGGCGCCCACCTGGAAGGCTGTGCCAAATGCACGGCCTTGTTGATTGAACTCAATGACATCCAGGGCGGCATGCGCTCCATCCTCTTCCCCCTTCTGACGGGAATCACTTTCACGCCGGCTGGAGCGGCGGCCATCGGATTCGGCGGCACCGTGGCAGCGACAGTAAACGGAGGTGCCGGGAGCACCGCTGTACCGGGAAATATCGCTACCCAGGGCATCCGTGGCCTCAGCAACGCGTGGAAGTTGACGGCCGCACTGGTAGTGGGCGTCATGGCGTTGGCAGGGACCCTCATCTGGTTCCTTCAGCCAAGCCCGGCGTCCCAATCCACGGCTACGTCCGAGGCCGTCTCCAACCTCCCGCCAGCTCAGGAGACGTCGCTGCCCACGGCAACTCCACTCGCCACCGCGTCCTTGCCTGCAGTACCGGAATCTCCCGCGGTCGTGATTCCACGGGCAACAACTCCCTCGCCCGACACTCCGGTCGCAGCGCTGCCGGAACCTCCCGCCGTCGTGTCTCTACCAGCCGCGGTCCCGCAGCGGAAGGCTGTTGTGGTGGACTCCGGTACGGTGACGTCGACGCCGGCACCCAGTGGCGTGCCTCCTGCGGCACCCGCTACCCAGACGGTTGATGCCAGGTTCACAGCTGCCCAGGGGGCGAACCCCACCGAACGGGAACTGAAAGTGCAGTTCGCGCTTGAGGGACAGGGCACGCCGACTACCGGCCACGTGGACTTCACCCTGCCTGGCCAGGCAACGTTCCTGGCTGGGAAAACCCTCGCTCCCGCGGGGTGGACGTGCGCCGGTGTCTCTGGGGGAGACCGCCTGATCCGGTGCAGTACCGACTCCTTGGCCGGCAACGACCTCTCGTTCGTGCTGGGAATAGCCATGCCAGCCTCCGCCGTAACTGGAACGCTGGACTACCGGTTTGCCGGGCAGGGCGTCATCACCAAGAACTTCACCAATACGTTCAGCTAGGCACCACAGGGCTTTCCGGGCTGGTGATGGTCTTCGTTGCGCCCTCCGGCGTTTGGTTCCAGGCTCCTCCGCTCAGCCGACTGCTCAGGCACGGCCGTTCATAAGCAGCTCCAGGCCGGCAGCCCGGCCACCAGCCTGCCACCTGCCCGGCACCTGCCCGGGCACCTGAGGCCGTTACCGATGAGGTCGACTGCCAGTCTCTTTAATCTTTTTTGGATTTTCCGCGTTTTTCGCGTCACGAAGAGTCGTCTCCGTCCACTGGAGTACTGGCGAGTAGCCTAGCTCGATGCCGATTCGCTTCTGCGAGTCGTCCTCTTGCGTGACACAGAAAAGCGAGAGACCGTGAAACACACACGTCCACAAAAGCTGTTGGCGGCAGTAGTCGCCACAGCGATCATGTCCCTGGGGGTGGGCGGCGCCTTAGCGCCGCCGGCCTTGGCGACAGTCCCGGGGTCACCGGGTGTCGCCCAACCCGGAACACCTGTCTATACCGAGGACTTCTCCAACGAGAACGCCACTGGCGGTGCCATCAGCATCCTCAATTACACCGGTGGCACTGAAGCTGCCAACGAAACATACTTCGCCGACGCTCCCTATACTCCGGCCGGCGGACAATGCAATGGCTGGGTGATGAACTCTTCCACCCCGTTGCCCACCTCAGACGCCGGTTGCGTCAACAACCAGCCTGCTGGCTGGGGCCAAATCGGTGAAATGGCGGTGGCCCTCGGCCAGGCCCAAGGGCAAACGGCCACCCAGGCCGCCACTAACCAGGCCCTGTCCGAATACACCAACAATCCCAGCGGCCAGATCGCTGCGGGCGTCCAGTTCCGCACCGAAGCCAACACCATCCCGGCTATTGCCGGTCATTACTACGCGGTATCTGCGTACTTCGCCCAGGTAAACTGCCAGGCGACGCACGCCAAAGAGACTTTCAGCCTGCTTATCAACGGAACCCGACAGGTTCTCAGTACGGGCCTGGACCCCTGTGGCGCCAGCAACCTGGCACGGGTCCACGTCACAGAACTCCAGTCTGCAGCCTTCCAGATTCCCATGGGCACCTCTCCCTCCCTTGGTCTTGAACTGAGGAATGAAGCCACCAGCGGTTCCGGCAACGATGTCGCTTTCGACCTTCCGCAGATCGTGGACGTCACGCCCCAGGTGGACAAGTCCTTCACGCCCTCCCTCATCGGACCGGGCGGAACCTCCACGGTGACCCTGACGGTGACCAACACCGACGACCTGAAGGCCAAGAACGACTGGTTCATCACGGACACCCTTCCTGCCGGCGTCGTTATCGCTCCTACCCCAAATATGGGTGGCACTTGCGTGCAGGCTTCGGGAACCAATCCCTTGGTACGCACGGCAATTGCCGGCAGCAATGTCTTCTCGGTCACCGGCGGCGACATCGCCCTGGGCATGACCTCCTGCACCATTACGGTGGACGTCACGGCAGCGGCCGAGGGCACCTACGTCAACGGTCCCGCCAACATTGCCACCAACCTGAACCCGCCGGCAGACGCCACCTTGGTAGTCAAGGCCCCGCGCCTTGAACTGAGCAAGGCACTGGATGCCACCCGCCTGATGGATTCGGATCAGTTCACCACTGAAATCCGCACCGGCTCGGCTACCGGTCCTGTTGTCAGCAACACTGCCAACGCCACCACAACTGGTACAGGCTCCACCGTTACCGCAGGTACGGGTGTCACCGGCGAATACGTCGCTGATGCCGGCGCAACCTACTACTTGACGGAGTCGGGAACCAACCTCTCGGGTTACAGCAAGGTGATCACCTGCGTTGATGCCAACGGTCTTCAGGCAGGATTGCCCAATGGAGCAGTAGTAGATTCTGCATACTCCTTGGTGCCAGTTGCAGGCGCCGATATCAGCTGTGTTCTCACCAACACGGCCGTCCCGGCACCGGAGTTGGAATTCACCAAGTCCGCTGACGCTTCGGACATCCAGGATCCGTCTGTTGTGGGTGACCAGATCACCTACACGTTCACGTCCACCAACACGGGCAACGTGCCGCTGACGGGTGTCACCATCAACGACCCCTTGGCTGGATTGTCGGCATTGACCTACACCTGGCCGGGAACTGCGGGCACTCTGTTGCCCGGCGAAACCGTGACTGCCATGGCCACCTATGCCATCACCCAGGCTGATATCGATGCAGGACACGTGGCCAACCTTGCCACCACCACGGGTAATCCTCCGACAGGTCCTCCCGTTTCCCCGCCGCCTGCAGGTACCGATACTCCGCTGACTCCGGCTCCGGCCATGGAGTTCAGCAAGTCTGCTGATGCCTCGGATATCCAGGATCCGTCGGTTGTTGGTGACCAGATCACCTACACGTTCACTTCCAAGAACACGGGCAATGTATCCCTGACCAACGTGTCCATCATCGATCCATTGGGTGGCCTGTCTGCATTGACCTACACCTGGCCCGGTGCTGCAGGAACCCTGCTGCCCGGCCAGACCGTCACCGCTACGGCGACGTACGCCATCACGCAGGCCGACATCAACGCCGGTCACGTCGCCAACACGGCGACTACCACCGGCACTCCGCCCACCGGTCCCGCGGTAACACCGCCCCCGGCTGGGACTGATACCCCCCTGACTCCGGCTCCGGCCATGGAGTTCAGCAAGTCTGCTGATGCCTCGGGCATTCAGGATCCGTCGGTTGTTGGTGACCAGATCACCTACACGTTCACGTCCAAGAACACCGGTAACGTTCCGCTGACCAACGTGTCCATCAACGATCCGTTGGCGGGCCTTTCGACGTTGACCTACACCTGGCCGGGTACTCCGGGCGAGTTGCTTCCGGGCCAGACGGTGACGGCTACGGCAACGTACGCCATCACGCAGGCTGACATCACGGCCGGTCACGTGGCGAACTCGGCAACCACCACGGGCACCCCGCCTGTTGGTCCTCCGGTGACGCCTCCTCCGGGAACCACGGACACTCCGCTGACGTCTACTCCGGCCATGGAGTTCAGCAAGTCCGCCGATGCGTCGGCGATTCAGGATCCGTCCGTTGTGGGTGACGTCATCACCTATAAGTTCACGTCCAAGAACTCCGGCAATGTGCCGTTGACCAACGTGTCCATCAATGATCCCCTGGTTGGCCTTTCGGCTTTGGTTTACACCTGGCCGGGCACTCCTGGTGAGTTGCTTCCGGGGCAGACGGTGACGGCTACGGCAACGTATGCCATCACTCAGGCTGATATCGACGCCGGTCATGTCGCCAATGCGGCGACGACCACGGGCACCCCGCCTGTTGGGCCTCCGGTGACGCCTCCTCCGGGAACCACGGACACTCCGCTGACTGCGGCTCCCGCTATGGAGTTCACCAAGTCGGCTGACGGTTCGGACATCCAGAATCCGTCTGTTGTGGGCGATCAGATCAGCTACACGTTCACTTCGAAGAACACGGGCAATGTGAAGCTCACAGGTGTGGTCATTGATGACCCGCTGGCTGGACTTTCACCGCTGGTTTACACGTGGCCTGGTGCCGCAGGTGAGTTGCTTCCGGGTCAGTCGGTGATGGCTACGGCAACGTACGCCATCACGCAGGCTGATATCGACGCCGGTCATGTTGCGAATGTCGCGACCACCATAGGCAACCCGCCCACTGGTCCTGCTGTCACGCCTCCTCCGGCTGGTACGGACACTCCGTTGACGGCTGGTCCGGCCATGGAGTTGACCAAGTCCGCTGATGCTTCGGCGATCCAGGATCCGTCGGTAGTGGGTGACCAGATCACCTACACGTTCACCTCGAAGAACACGGGCAACGTGAAGCTGACTGGTGTTGTCATCAGCGATCCGCTCGCGGGTCTGTCGGCCCTGACCTACACCTGGCCCGGTACTCCGGGCGAGTTGCTTCCGGCCCAGTCTGTAACGGCTACGGCAACGTATGCCATTACGCAGGCTGATATCGACGCCGGTCATGTGGCGAATGTTGCGACCACCACGGGTACTCCGCCCACCGGTCCCGCGGTAACACCGCCTCCGGCTGGTACGGATACCCCGTTGACGCCTGGACCTGCCTTGGAGTTCAGCAAGTCTGCTGATGCTTCGGCGATCCAGGATCCGTCGGTTGTGGGTGACCAGATCACCTACACGTTCACCTCGAAGAACACGGGCAACGTGAAGCTGACAAACGTGTCCATCAACGATCCGCTTGCTGGCCTTTCGACGTTGACCTACACCTGGCCGGGTACGCCCGGCGAGTTGCTTCCCGGTCAGTCGGTGACGGCTACGGCAACGTACGCCATCACGCAGGCTGATATCGACGCCGGTCATGTCGCGAACAGCGCCACGACCACCGGCACTCCGCCGGTTGGTCCTCCTGTCACGCCTCCTCCGGGAACGACGGATACTCCGTTGACTCCGGCTCCGGCCATGGAGTTCAGCAAGTCCGCGGATGCCTCGGCTGTTCAGGATCCGTCTGTTGCGGGCGATCGCATCGTCTACACGTTCACTTCGAAGAACACGGGCAACGTGAAGCTCACCAATGTGTCCATCACGGACCCGCTGGCTGGTCTTTCGGCTTTGGTTTACACCTGGCCGGGCACCCCGGGTGAGTTGCTTCCGGGCCAGACCGTCACGGCTACGGCAACGTACGCCATCACCCAGGCTGACATCAACGCCGGTCACGTCGCGAACAGCGCCACGACCACCGGCACTCCGCCTGTTGGTCCTCCTGTCACGCCTCCTCCGGGAACCACGGATACTCCGTTGACTCCGGCTCCGGCCATGGAGTTCAGCAAGACGGCTGACGCTTCGGATATCCAGTCGCCCTCCGTCGTGGGGGATCAGATCAGCTACACGTTCACTTCCAAGAACACGGGCAACGTGAAGCTCACTGGTGTGGTCATCAATGACCCGCTGCCGGGCCTCTCGGGACTGGAATACACTTGGCCGGGAACCCCCGGCGAGCTGCTTCCCGGCCAGACGGTGACCGCTACAGCAACGTATGCGATTACCCAGGCTGATATCGATGCCGGGCATGTTGCCAACTCGGCAACCACTACGGGCACCCCGCCCGTTGGCCCTCCGGTGACGCCTCCTCCGGGAACAACGGACACCCCGTTGACCCCGGCTCCGGCCATGGAGTTCACCAAGTCCTCGGATGCCTCCGCTATCCAGAACCCGGCGGTTGTTGGTGACCTGATCACTTACGGCTTCACGGCGAAGAACAGCGGCAACGTGACTCTGACCAACGTGTCCATTACGGATCCGCTGGCTGGTCTCTCGGCACTGACGTACACGTGGCTTGGTGCCGCAGGTGAGTTGCTTCCGGGTCAGTCGGTGACGGCTACGGCAACGTATGCCATTACGCAGGCTGATATCGACGCCGGTCATGTCGCTAACTCGGCGACCACTACGGGCACTCCGCCTGTTGGCCCTCCGGTGACGCCTCCTCCGGGAACAACGGATACTCCGTTGACTCCGGCTCCGGCGATGCAGTTCACCAAGTCGGCTGACGCCTCCGCTATCCAGAACCCGTCCGTTGCAGGTGACCTGATCACCTACACGTTCACGGCGAAGAACAGTGGCAACGTCAAGCTGACCGGTGTAGTCATCAATGACCCCTTGGCCGGTCTGTCTTCCCTTGAGTACACCTGGCCGGGTACCCCCGGCGAGCTGCTCCCGGGCCAGTCGGTGACGGCTACGGCAACGTACGCAATTACCCAGGCTGATATCGACGCCGGTCATGTCGCGAACAGCGCCACGACCACCGGCACTCCGCCCGTTGGCCCTCCGGTGACGCCTCCTCCGGGAACAACGGATACCCCGTTGACCCCGGCTCCGGCGATGCAGTTCACCAAGTCCGCTGATGCTTCTGCCATCCAGGATCCTTCGGTTGTGGGTGACGTTATTACGTATACCTTCACCTCGAAGAACACGGGCAACGTGAAGCTCACCGGTGTGGTCATCAACGATCCGCTGGCCGGCTTGTCTGCCCTCAAGTACACCTGGCCTGGTACCCCCGGCGAGTTGCTTCCGGGCCAGACCGTGACGGCTACGGCGACGTACGCCATCACGCAGGCAGACATCGACGCCGGTCATGTCGCCAATGCGGCAACCACCACGGGCACTCCGCCGGTTGGTCCTCCTGTAACGCCTCCTCCGGGAACCACGGACACTCCGTTGACCCCCGGCCCGGCGATGCAGTTCACCAAGTCCGCGGATGCCTCGGGCATTCAGCACCCCTCGGTTGTGGGCGATCAAATCACCTACACCTTCACGGCCAAAAACACGGGCAACGTGACTCTGACCAACGTGTCCATCACGGATCCGCTGGCTGGTCTCTCGGCGCTGGCTTACACTTGGCCGGGCACTCCCGGGGAGTTGCAGGCGGGTCAGACCGTGACGGCTACGGCAACGTACGCCATCACCCAGGCTGACATCAACGCCGGACATGTCGCGAACAGCGCCACGACCACCGGCACTCCGCCGGTTGGTCCGCCGGTAACGCCTCCTCCGGGAACGACGGACACTCCGTTGACCCCGGCACCGGCCATGGAGTTCAGCAAGACTGCTGATGCTTCGGCTGTCCAGGATCCTTCGGTTGTGGGTGACGTTATTACGTATACCTTCACCTCGAAGAACACGGGCAACGTGAAGCTCACCGGTGTGGTCATCAAGGATCCGCTGGCTGGTCTCTCGGCGCTGGCTTACACCTGGCCGGGTACTCCCGGGGAGCTGTTCCCGGGTCAGACGGTGACTGCTACGGCAACGTATGCCATCACCCAGGCTGATATCGACGCCGGTCATGTCGCGAACAGCGCCACGACCACCGGCACTCCGCCGGTTGGTCCTCCTGTCACGCCTCCGCCGGGAACGACGGATACTCCGTTGACCCCGGCTCCGGCGTTGGAGTTCAGCAAGTCTGCCGACGCTTCGGCTGTCCAGGATCCTTCGAAGGTTGGTGACGTTATTACGTACACCTTCTCCGCGAAGAACATCGGAAACGTGAAGCTCACTGGTGTGGTCATCAACGATCCGCTGGCTGGCCTCTCGGCACTGGAATACACCTGGCCAGGCACCCCCGGCGAGCTCCAATCAGGTCAGACGGTGACGGCTACGGCAACGTACGCCATCACGCAGGCTGACATCGATGCCGGTCACGTCGCCAATGCTGCGACCACCACGGGCACTCCGCCTGTTGGTCCTCCTGTCACGCCTCCTCCGGGAACGACGGATACTCCGTTGACTCCGGCTCCGGCCATGGAGTTCACCAAGGCTGCAGATGCCTCCGGTGTTCAAGATCCGTCGGTTGTGGGCGATCGCATCGTCTACACCTTCACGGCCAAGAACACGGGCAACGTCACGCTGACCAACGTGTCCATTACGGATCCGCTGGCTGGTCTCTCGGCACTGGCTTACGCCTGGCCAGGCGCAGAAGGAAACCTCCTGCCCGGTCAGACGGTGACGGCTTCGGCATCGTATGCCATCACGCAGGCGGATATCGACGCCGGTCATGTCGCCAACAGTGCCACCACCACTGGTACTCCTCCCACCGGTCCGCCGGTAACGCCTCCTCCGGGAACCACGGACACCCCGTTGACCCCGGCTCCGGCAATGGAGTTCACCAAGAGCTCGGACGCGTCCGCCATTCAGAAACCCGCAGTTGTTGGTGACCAGATCACTTACACCTTCACGGCGAAGAACTCCGGCAATGTCACGCTGAAGAACGTCACCATTGACGATCCGCTGGCTGGTCTCTCGGCACTGGCATACACCTGGCCGGGTACTCCGGGCGAGTTGCGGCCGGGTCAGACGGTGACGGCTACGGCAACGTATGCGATTACCCAAGCTGACATCAATGCAGGCCATGTTGTGAACGCGGCAACCACTACGGGCACTCCGCCTGTTGGCCCTCCGGTGACGCCTCCTCCGGGAACAACGGACACCCCGTTGACCCCGGCTCCGGCGATGCAGTTCACCAAGACAGCTGACGCTTCCGCTGTTCAGGACCCGTCCGTCGCAGGTGACAAGATCACCTACACGTTCACGGCCAAGAACACAGGCAACGTCAACCTCACCAACGTGTCCATCACGGACCCGCTGGCCGGTTTGTCCGCCCTTGAGTACGTTTGGCCGGGCACTCCGGGCGAGCTGCTCCCGGGTCAGACCGTGACCGCTACGGCAAGCTACGCGATTACCCAGGCGGATATCGACGCCGGTCACGTCGCGAACAGCGCCACGACCACTGGCACTCCTCCCACCGGTCCGCCGGTAACGCCTCCTCCGGGAACCACGGATACCCCGTTGACCCCGAAGCCGGCGATGGAGTTCAGCAAGTCTGCGGACGATTCGGCAGTCCAGGATCCTTCCAAGGTTGGCGACGTCATCACGTATGCCTTCTCCGCGAAGAACACCGGCAATGTCACGCTGAAGGACGTCACGATCACCGATCCGTTGGCTGGTCTTTCGGCACTGACGTACACCTGGCCGGGAACCCCCGGCGAGTTGCTTCCGGGTCAGACGGTGACGGCTACGGCAACGTATGGCATCACGCAGGCTGATATCGACGCCGGTCATGTCGCGAACAGCGCCACGACCACTGGTACTCCTCCCACCGGCCCGCCGGTGACGCCTCCTCCGGGAACGACGGACACCCCGTTGACCCCGGCTCCGGCAATGGAGTTCACCAAGTCCGCTGACGCTTCGGCGGTCCAGGATCCTTCGAAGGCCGGTGACGTGATCACGTTCACCTTCTCTGCGAAGAACACGGGCAACGTCACGCTGACCAACGTGTCCATCACGGATCCGCTGGCTGGTCTCTCGGCGCTGAGCTACACCTGGCCCGGAGCTGCAGGAGCACTGCAGCCCGGTGAGACAGTGACGGCTACGGCAGCGTACGCCATCACGCAGGCTGATATCGACGCCGGTCATGTCGCGAACAGCGCCACGACCACTGGCACTCCTCCCGCCGGTCCGCCGGTAACGCCTCCTCCGGGAACCACGGACACCCCGCTGGTCCCGAAACCGGCGATGGAGTTCACCAAGTCGGCTGACGCTTCGGCTGTTCAGGATCCGTCCGTTGCAGGTGACCTGATTACCTACACGTTCACGGCGAAGAACACCGGCAACGTGACGCTGAAGAACGTCTCCATCAGCGACCCCCTAGCGGGACTGTCGGCACTGAGCTACACCTGGCCGGGTACCCCCGGCGAGCTGCTGCCGGGTCAGACCGTGACGGCTACGGCAACGTACGCCATCACTGTGGCTGATATCGACGCCGGTCACGTCGCCAACTCGGCGACCACCACCGGTACCCCGCCGGTTGGTCCTCCTGTAACGCCTCCTCCGGGAACGACGGATACCCCGTTGACTCCGGCTCCGGCAATGGAGTTCACCAAGTCCGCGGACGTCTCCGCTGTTCAGAACCCCACCGTTGCGGGTGACAAGATCACCTACAACTTCACGGCCAAGAACACGGGTAACGTGACCCTGACCAACGTGTCCATCACGGATCCGCTGGCCGGCCTCTCGGCATTGACGTACACCTGGCCCGGGGTAGCAGGCACGCTGCTGCCCGGTGAGACAGTGAAGGCTACGGCAACGTACGCCACCACCGAGGCTGACATTGATGCCGGCCACGTGGCGAACTCGGCAACCACTACGGGCACCCCGCCCGTTGGTCCTCCGGTGACGCCTCCTCCGGGAGAGACGGATACTCCGTTGACCCCGGCTCCGGCCATGGAGTTCAGCAAGACCGCTGTGGCTCCGGCAACGGATGGTCCGTCGAAGGTGGGTGACGTGATCACCTACAGCTTCACGGCCAAGAACACCGGCAACGTGAAGCTCACCAACGTGTCCATCACGGATCCGCTGGCTGGCCTTTCGGCGCTGACCTACACCTGGCCGGGAACCCCCGGCGAGCTCCTGCCCGGTCAGACAGTGACGGCTACGGCAACGTACGCCATCACCCAGGCCGACATCAACGCCGGTCACGTCGCCAACTCGGCCACCACCACCGGCACTCCGCCCACCGGCACGCCGGTGACACCTCCTCCGGGTGAAACGGACACCCCGTTGACCCCGAACACAGGAGTGGAGTTCACCAAGACGGCCGATGCTTCGGCCGTGGGAGACCCCACCCAGGTGGGTGACGTGATCACATACACGTTCACCGCGAAGAACACCGGGAACGTCCCGTTGACGGGCGTCTCCATCAACGATCCGATGCCGGGCCTCTCGGCCCTGGCGTACACCTGGCCCGGTGTTGCAGGAACCCTGCTCCCCGGTGAGACCGTGACCGCTACGGCAACGTATGCGATCACCCAGGCGGATATTAATGCCGGCGAGGTTGCCAACACGGCGACCGCAACGGGTACACCTCCGACGGGACCCCCGGTCACCACACCACCTGCAAGTGTTGTTGTGACCTTCCCGCCGGTTGTTCCGAGCCAGCCTGAAGGCCCACTGGCCAATACGGGAGCTGTCCTCACCGTGTTGCCCATCAGCCTTCTGGTAGTTGGCGCGGGGCTGTTCCTGTTCCTCGTTGGACGCCGCAAGCGTTCCGAGGCATAGGACAAAAAGTGCGCGGCAATCGGGGCCCCAACCCCGGTTGCCGCGCATTTTCATCAAACGTACAACCCAGAAAGAACCAGGTAGCCACACCATGAAGAAGACTGTCGCATTCATAGCGGGGGCGCTTGTTTCAGCAGCCGCGCTCGCCGGCTGTTCATCAGCGGGCAATGAGGCGGGGACATCGCCGTCGTCAACTACAACCCAGGCCGCCACCATGGGTGAGGCGAAGCCTGCCAACCCGGGCACCGGCATCATCGCGGCCACCAAGATGACTTCCTGCGATACTGCGCAGGGAAAGGTGACGGCGAAGGGGACCGTAACTCCTCCCGAGGGAACCAAGGGCACGGTCAAAATTACTGTCAGTTGGGTGGATTCGAACACCTCGGCCGTCCTCGCCCGCGGGGAGCAAACCTTTAAGGACGCCGCAGCGGGCAAGGCCCTTGACTGGGTAGCCAACGCAGAGGTGACCAAGCCGGCCACAGAGATCAAGTGCGTCTTGGGGGCCACGGTTTTGTAACAGGCACGGTCTTGTAACACGCGCGGTCTGCTGCAGGCACCACGCCACAGCGGTCGATCAGGTATTCACTACCTGGTCGGCCGCTTTCTTTGCCACTGCACCGCGTGCCAGAACAGCAGACCGGCGGTGATCAGCGCGGCAGCCAAGAGAGCATAGGGCGCGTTGGAGAGCATCATGAAGTTCACTTGGGCTGACTCGGCGGACTGGGCGGGCGTGGGGCCCGTCATCATCGCACCGACCGAAGTGGTCAGCGCCCAGAACCCAAGCCAGGCCAAGCCGGCGTCCAGGACCCACAACGCAATGACGAACGGGTTGACCGGAGTGCGCTTGCGTTCCGGATCCGCGGGCTCGGGCACGTGGGGGCTGACGGCCTGCACAGCGTTGCCATGCTCGTCGATTTCGCGGAAGCCGATGCGCTCGTGGACGTGGTCCTTCATAGGGTCCCCAACCGTTGACTGCGGATAGTCTTTGCACTCTACTCCTGTCGCCGCAGCTCCCGGCAGGAAAGTGGGCACCCCGTGCGCGTGGCCCAATGGAGACACTTCATGGCCGAAAAAGTGCCATATTTTGCACCCAAAGCAGCCTGAAGAAAAGTCAATGACGCAGTACCGGACGGTAGATACCCGAGAAACCGCCTTCTAAGCGAAATAGGTCACAAAAGTTTGACGGAAAGGCTTGCCTAAGTAAGGCTTGCCTTTGCTAACAAGCGCCCCAACGCAATGGAAGGAAGCTGACGTGACGTCACCTAGTGTCGAAGAGCGGATCGCTCAGGAGCAGGATTTTGGCTCCAAAGTGGAACTGGCCCTCGCTGCCACCAACCAGCTGTTCAACGCACGAAATTCACCCAGTTACGTCGCTCAGGTCCTTCAGGGGGTCAACGCGGTCTCCACCAAGGTCCAGCGCACCTCCCAGCCGTTTACCGGCGTCGGGCATGCTGAACTGAAGGCCAAAGTAGGCGCCGTGGACCTTGAACGTCCGCTTCCGGATACGGCTGCCGCCCTGGAGGAGCTGGACGAGCTCTACCTCAAGGACGCCATCTACTTCCACGATTCCCGCTACGCCGCGCACCTCAACTGCCCGGTCGTCATCCCTGCGTTGGTAGGTGAAGCAGTGCTCTCGGCCGTGAACTCCTCCATGGACACGTGGGACCAGAGTGCGGGTGCCACCATGATCGAGCGCCGCCTCATCGATTGGACCGCTGAGCGCATCGGTTTCACTGAAGAAGCTGACGGCGTGTTCACCTCCGGTGGCAGCCAGTCCAACTTCCAGGCGCTGCTGATCGCCCGTAACCATGCCGTCGCGAAGCTGCGGGCCGCGAATGGGGACGCACGCCTGCCGCACCTTCTCGACCGACTCCGGATCTTCACGTCCGCGGACAGCCACTTCAGCATCCAAAAGTCCGCTTCCATGCTGGGCCTGGGCTTCGACGCCGTCATCGCGGTCCCCACCACCGAAGACCACCGCATGGACCCCACCGCCCTTGCGGCTGCTTTGGCGGAAGCGCACGACGCCGGGCTGGTACCGATGGCTGTCGTGGCCACTGCCGGGACCACGGACTTCGGTTCGGTTGACCCCTTGTCCGAAATGGCCGCCCTTGTTCGCGCCTACGATTCCTGGCTCCACGTGGATGGCGCCTACGGTGGCGGGCTCATCGTGTCCGGCCGCCATCGGCACCTCTTGAACGGCATCCACTTGGCGGATTCCGTCACCGTGGACTTCCACAAGACCTTCTTCCAGCCCGTCAGTTCCAGCGCTGTGTTGGTCCGGAACGGCTCCATGATGGGCCATGTCACCTACTATGCCGATTATCTGAATCCGGAAAGTGCTGCAAAAGCCGAGATCCCCAACCAGGTGGACAAGAGCATCCAGACCACCCGCCGCTTCGATGCCCTGAAGCTGTGGCTGACTCTCCGCATCATGGGCGCCGACGCCATTGGTGCGCTCTTCGACGAAGCGATCGACCTCGCCGCACGGGTAGGAACCTTGCTGGCTGACGATGCAGAGTTCGAGCTCGCTGCCGCGCCGCAGCTGAGCACTTTGGTGTTCCGCTACCGCCCTGTGATCGGCGGCGTTCAGCTGGATGAGGATGCTGCGGACGCCCTTAACCCGGCCATCCGCGCCGCGATCTTCGCCTCCGGCGAGGCCGTGGTTGCCGGCACCAAGGTGGCTGGTCGCCACTACCTCAAATTCACCCTCCTCAACGCCGAGGCGAGCCTGAGGGACATCCAGGAAATCATCGAACTGATCCGCCGGACGGGCAACGGCCTGCTGGCGAGGACCACGGAGGCTGCAGCGTGAGCACCCAAGACAACGGCAAGATCTACGACGTCGCAGGCATCGGCGTCGGGCCTTTCAACTTGGGCCTGGCCGCCTTGAGCGAGCCCGTGGAGAACCTCGACTGCGTATTCCTGGATCGGCGCGAGTCCTTCGACTGGCACCCCGGCATGATGCTGGAGCCGGCGCACCTTCAGGTCCCGTTCATGGCGGACCTCGTGACGCTCGCCGACCCGACGTCGCCGTTCTCGTTCCTGAACTTCCTCAAGCAGACGGGTCGCCTGTACCGCTTTTATATCCGCGAGAACTTCTACCCGCTGCGTGCCGAGTACAACCAGTACTGCCAATGGGTGGCCGGGCAGCTGGAATCCGTTCGTTTTAGCACGGATGTGCTGGATGTGACGTACGACGACGGCGTGTACCGGCTTGCGGTCCAGGGCCCGGACGGCGCTGAGGTGCTTCGCGCCCGCAAGCTGGTCCTGGGCACGGGCACGTCTCCCTACGTCCCGGACTCCTGTGCAGGGATTGTGGATGCCGGCGGACTGGTCCTCCACAACGCCGACTACCTGTCGAGGAAGAGTGAGCTTCAGTCCAAGCGCAGCATCACCATCGTGGGCAGCGGCCAGAGCGCTGCGGAGCTGTACTACGAGTTGCTTCAGGAAATCGATGTGTACGGCTACCAACTCAACTGGGTCACGCGCTCGGGCCGCTTCTTCCCGTTGGAGTACACCAAGCTCACTCTCGAAATGACCTCACCGGAGTACGTTGACTACTTCCACTCGCTTCCCGGCGAGCAGCGCGATTCGCTGATCAAGAGCCAGAAGAACCTGTACAAGGGCATCAACTCGGACCTGATCGACGACATCTACGATCTCCTCTACACCAAGAGCCTCTCCGGCATGGTGGACACCCAGCTGCACACGCACTCCTCGCTCACTGCTGCAGAGTGGGATGCCACCACCGGCACCCACACTCTCCAGTTGCACCACGACGAGCACGGCCAGGGCTACTCCTTGGAGTCCGAGGCCGTGGTCCTCGCCACCGGCTACACCTATAAGGAGCCGGCCTTCCTGGCGGGCATCCAGGATCGGATCCGCCGTGACGCCAAGGGTCGTTTCGACGTCGAACGCAACTATGGCACCGGCATCGAACCCGGCGAAATCTTCGTCCAGAACGCTGAGCTGCACACGCATGGCTTCGTCACGCCGGACCTCGGCATGGCCGCCTACCGCAACTCCTGCATCCTGCGCGAAATCACCGGCCGCGAGGTCTACCCCGTGGAGCGCAGCATCGCGTTCCAGCAGTTCGGCGCGCCGGCTCCAGTGACTGCTGCAGAGCCTGCTGCCGTCCCTGAAACCGTGGGAGCCACTGTATGAGCTTCACTTTCCGGCCTGTCGATCCTGTGACGGACGCACCTGTCCTCCACAGCTGGGTCAGCCAGGAATATGCGCGGTTCTGGGGTATGGTTTCGGCCACCGAACAGGACGTTGTGGAGGAATACACGCGGATCGCTGAATCCGGCCATCACCAAGCGTTTTTGGGGCTCGACGACGGTGCCCCCGCCTTCCTGATGGAGCGGTACCGGCCGGAGTCCTCGCCGTTGGCGGACGTCTACGAAGTCCAGCCCGGGGATGTCGGCATGCACCTCTTGGTGTCACCGCCCAGCGGTGAGCCGCAGCCCGGCTTCACCACCGCCGTCATGCAGTCCGTGATGGCTGAACTGTTCGCCGACCCCGCAACCCGGCGGGTCGTCGTCGAACCTGACGCCCGCAACCACAAGATCCATGTCCTGAACGAGAAGGTGGGCTTCCGCCCGCACGGTGTGGTGACACTTCCCGCCGTCGATCCTGCCGAAGACCATAAGCAGGGCCTGCTGAGCTTCTGCCCTCGCGAGGATTTTCTCGCTACCCTGACCCCGATTCTGGCCGCGCCTGCCGCGGCGACCAGAGGAGAATCCCTGTGACCACTAATGCTCAAGCCGTGACTACTGCCGCTGTTGATTCCGTGTCCCACCTGACCCCGGAGCGGTGGGCCATCGCCAACCGGCACCTCGTCCGGAAGGCAATCGCCGAGTTTTCCCACGAGCGCATCCTGGTCCCGGAGCTGATCCGCGAGGAAGGCTCCGGCGTCGGGCTTTACAAGGTAGTGAGCGATGACGACGCTACCGAATACCGCTTCCGGGCCCGGCTTTTGCAGCTGGAGCACTGGTCTGTATCCGCCGAATCGATCGTTCGGTTGCGGGATGGCCAGGAACTTCCGGTGGACGCCCTGGACTTCATTGCCGAATTCCACGAGGCACTGGCCATCCGCCAGGAAATGCTGCCTGTGTACCTGGAGGAAATCAGCAGTACGTTGGCCAGCCACGCCTACAAGCAGGGCAAGCCGTTCAGCTCGGCGCAACTGGCAGCGGGTGTCACCGGGGGACGGGACCGGGCCGCGGACTTCCAGGCCATCGAGCACAGCATGACCGAGGGCCACCCATGCTTTGTGGCCAACAACGGCCGGCTTGGATTCGGGATCGCGGACTACCATGCGTTCGCGCCGGAAACGGGTGCCACAGTAAAGCTGCAGTGGATCGCTGTTCACCGCAGCAAGGCGGTGTTCACGTCCAGTGCCGGGCTTGATTACCGGACGCACTTCGAGGCCGAACTCGGCCCTGCGACCCTTGCATGGTTCAACGCGGAACTGTCCGCTTCCGGCCTGGATCCGGAGGACTACCTCCTCATGCCCGTTCACCCGTGGCAGTGGGACAACAAGCTCACGGTAACGTTCGCGGCAGAAATCGCCCAGCGCCATATCGTGAACCTTGGCACCGGTGAAGACGCGTATCAGGCACAGCAGTCCATCCGTACGTTCTTCAACACCGACTACCCGGAAAAGGCCTACGTGAAGACGGCCATGTCCGTGTTGAATATGGGCTTCATGCGGGGACTGTCCCCGCAGTACATGAAGGCAACGCCGGCCATCAATGACTGGCTGCAGGAACTGATCGGCAATGACCAGGAGCTCCAGAACCGGGGCCTGGCCATGATCCGTGAGACCGCGGCGATCGGCTATCACAACCACTACTACGAGGCTGCTTCGGCCAAGGGTTCTCCCTACCGGAAGATGCTTTCGGCCCTGTGGAGGGAAAGTCCGCTGCCGTTGCTCAAGGACGGGCAGCAGCTGGCCACCATGGCTTCGCTGCTGCACGTGGATGCCGCGGGGGAATCGGTGGTTTCGTCGCTGATCCAGCGCTCCGGCCTGGCTCCCACCGAGTGGCTCCGCCGCTACTTTGAGGCCTACCTCGTACCTTTGGTCCACTGCCTCTACGAGTACGAGCTCGCGTTCATGCCGCATGGCGAAAACGTGATCCTGATCCTCGAGGACGGCGTGCCTGTCCGGGCGATCATGAAGGACATCGCCGAAGAAATCGTGGTCATGGGGGACCGGCTGGAGCTTCCCGAGGAAGTATCCCGCGTGAAGGCGGAGATCCCGGCCGAGGAAATGGTCCTGGCCATTTTCACCGATGTGTTCGACTGCATCTTCCGCTTCCTCGGAGCAATCCTTGTTGAGGACGGGACACTGCGCGAGGACGAGTTCTGGGGGACTGCCGCCGCCGTCTTGCGGGAATATCAGCAACGCCACCCGGAACTCGCGGACCAGTTCGCCATGCACGATCTCTTTGCACCGGACTTCGAACTCTCCTGCCTCAACCGCCTCCAGCTGAGGAACAACCAGCAGATGCTTGACATCTCGGATCCGTCAGGTGGACTCCAGATGGCAGGCCGCCTGGCCAACCCGCTGGCAAAGTTCGCCTAAAGAACCCCGCCGAGGTGGCATTTGATGACAATCGTGGTCGCAAACATTGTCATCAAATGCCACGTCGGCGCAGTGTGTGCTTCGAAACCCTTGACACTCCAACGTGACGCGGGATACATTGATGCACGTTATACGAATAACTGATACGAATAACCCTTACGCTGGAACGGCCCAAGGAGGTGCCCCATGGCTAAGTCGAAGCCACATTCCAAGCCGACCATGCACGATGTTGCTGCTGCTGCCGGCGTTTCACAAGCCACCGTGTCCTTGGTGCTGAACTCAGCCGGCGGGTCACGTTTTTCGGACGAAACCCGCCGCAAGGTCAAAGAGGCCGTGGATCAGCTCGGCTACCGGACCAACGCCCATGCGAAGATGCTTCGCGATGGATTGGCCGGCATGGTCGGATTTCTTGGCGACTCTGTGGCGACTTCCCCGTTTGCCGGGGCGATCATTGAAGGCGCGCAAGAACGCGCCTGGGAGGACGGGCTCCTCCTGCTGACCATGAACACCGGCGGCGACAAGGACCTTGAGGCTGCATCCCTTGACGCCATGCTCTCCTACAACGTGGCGGGCGTCGTTTATGGCTCCATGTATCACCGGCTGCTGGAGGTGCCCAAGGCTCTCGCCGGGGTCCCCTCGGTGGTGCTGAACTCACAGGACGGGGCGGGGCGGCTGCCCAGTGTCGCGCCCGACGAGGTGAACGGCGGCTATTCAGCTACCCGCCACTTGCTGGACGCCGGTCACACCCGCGTGGGGATGATCAACATCGAATTGCTCGAAAGTGGGCTCCCCGCCGCGGTTGGTCGCTACGAGGGCTACACGGCGGCCCTTTCAGAAGCAGGGCTGGACGTGGATCCTGCCCTGGTGCGCTTTGGCAGGGGCGGCGAAGATGACGGCTACAAATTTGCCATGGAATTAATGACGGCGCCCAACCAGCCTACGGCGATCTTCTGCGCCAACGACCGGACGGCCTGGGGTGCTTACCAGGCTGTGGCCGATCTTCGGCTTTCGATCCCCGGCGACGTCTCGATTGTGGGTTTTGATAACCAAGCAATTGTCGCTCCGCATCTTCGTCCAGGGCTGACAACCCTTGAACTGCCCTTTGTTGCCATGGGCAGGCGTGCGGTTGACCTGATCCTCCAAGGTGCCGAACCCGATGGCCTGGTGGAGCTGATGGAGTGCCCCCTTATTGAACGAAAGTCAGTTACACACCCTAAGGAGATGCCATGAGCCGCACTATGCCGGCGAAACGCGGGCGTCCGTCTGCGGCACCGGTGACGCAACTTCCGCACCGAAAAATTTCTGCTTCGCTCCGCCTCAGGCGGATTCTTCGGGCCTGGCAGTTATACGTATTACTAACGCCGGCGATCATCTACATCCTGGTCTTCAAGTACTGGCCGATGTATGGCGTGCAGATCGCCTTTAAGAACTACAACCCGGTGGACGGCTTCACGGATAGTCCGTGGGTTGGGCTGGACCACTTCGTCCGTTTCGTGAACTCCTACCAGTTCGGCCAGGTGGTGGGAAACACGCTGTGGATCGCGGTTCTGGGCCTCCTGGTGGCCTTCCCCATCCCCATCATTCTGGCTTTGCTGGTCAACCAGCTTCAGAGCGAGCGGTTCAAGAAATTCACTCAGACGGTGCTCTACTCGCCGGCTTTCATTTCCACCGTTGTGGTGGTGGGCATCATGTTCGTGATCTTGTCGCCACGGTCGGGGCTGGTCAATAACGCAATACAGCTGGCCGGCGGCGAGCCGATCTTCTTCATGGGTTCGGCTGAGTGGTTCCGGCCCGTTTACGTCATCTCGGATGTCTGGCAGAACGCCGGGTTCTCCATGATCGTGTACCTCGCAGCGTTGGCCGCTATCGACCCTGCCCTGCACGATGCAGCGAAGGTGGACGGAGCGTCCAAGCTTCAGCGCATCCGCCACATCGACCTGCCGGGCATCATGCCGGTGGTGACCATTCTCTTTATCCTGGCTATCGGCAACCTGCTGAACGTGGGCTTCGAGAAGGCGTTGCTGATGCAGACACCCTTGAACCTCTCGTCCTCGGAGATCATCCAGACCTACGTCTACCACGCTGGCCTGCAGCAGGCGCAGTTCAGCTACTCGGCCGCCATTGGCCTGTTCAACTCCCTCCTCAACCTCGCGCTGCTGCTCGTTTTCAATACGATCGCGCGCCGGGCCAACCAAGCGACCCTGTGGTGATGCCGAAATGTCCCTGACAACCAAACCCTCAACTATCCGCCCGGGGACCCGCGCTCCCGCCTTGGGCCTCCCGAAGCAGTCGCTGCGGGACAAATACGGCGATCGCGTGTTCAACGTGGCCGCAACGGCGGTGTTGCTGTTGTCCATCCTGGCCGTGGTCTACCCGCTCTACTTCATTGTCATCGCTTCCATCAGCGACCCCAATGCCGTCTATGAGGGGAAGGTCTGGCTGTTCCCTTCCGGTGTAACCACCGAGGGCTACGAACGGATCTTCGCTGACAGCAGGATCTGGAACGGCCTCGGGAACACGCTCATGTACACGATCCTGGGAACCGCCATCAGCGTTACCACCATCCTGTGCGGCGCCTACGCGCTGTCCAGGAAGGACATGCCGGGCCGCAAGATCCTGATGCTCCTGTTCGTGATCACCATGTTCTTCGACGGCGGACTCATCACCAAGTATCTGGTGGTCCGGGACCTGGGCATGCTGGACACCATCTGGGCCGTGGTCCTGCCGGGAGCCGTGGGTGTCTGGAACTTGATCATCGCCAGGTCATTCTTTGAACACACCATCCCGAACGAACTGCGCGAGGCCGCCCAGATGGACGGGGCAACGGACTTCAAGTTCTTCTTCAACATGGTCCTGCCACTGTCCAAGCCATTGATCATGCTGATGATCATGGTGCACGTGGTGGCCCATTGGAACTCGTTCTTCGATGCGCTGATCTTCCTCAACGACGACACCAAGTATCCGCTGCAGCTGGTGCTGCGGAACATCCTGATCCAGTCAGATGTCTCCTCCACCGGGACAACCGGCGGGGACATCGAATCCTATGCGGCGGCGCAGAGGATCGCAGAGCTCACCAAGTACGCCATGATCGTCGTCTCGAGCCTGCCACTCATGATTGCCCTGCCATTCATGCAGAAGCACTTCACCAAGGGCGCCATGATCGGCGCCGTCAAATAGTCGTTCTCCCCGCAATACGGCCCCGGGCGTTCGCCTCTGGACCGCATCTACCCACACCTCAGAACAGGAAATGACCATGGCTATCAGCCGCAAACTCGCCGTTCTTGGCGCCGTCCTGGCCGGAACGTTGACGTTCACCGCCTGCTCCGGCTCTACCCAGGGCACCACGGACATCAAAGACGCGTCCGCGGACTTCGGCTTTCAGGAAAAAGGCTTCCCCATTGTCAGCAAGCAGCTGACGCTGAAGTTCTCCGGGACCAAGGCAGCCCTGGCACCGGACTACAACACCATGACAGTGGTGAAGGAATGGGAAAAGGCCACCAACGTCCACGTCGAGTGGGAGAACCTTCCCGAGACGGTCTTCCAGGAAAAGAAGAATCTGATCCTGGCCAGCGGCGACCTCCCTGACGCGTTCTTCAACACGGGCCTCACGGACGCCGAGATCGCCACGTACTCTGCCAGCGGCACTTTGATCCCTCTGGAAGGGCTGATCGAGAAGAACGCACCAAACCTGTCAAAGCTCCTCTCCGAGCGCCCGGACATCAAGGCCGCGATCACCTCTTCGGACGGGCACATCTACTCCCTCCCGTCCGTGGAAGAACTCGGCCTGGTTCAGTTCCCCAACGAATTGGCCATCAACACCTCCTGGCTCAAGAAACTCAGCATCCCCATGCCCAAGACCATCGATGAGTTCCACGACGCCCTGGTGGCATTCAAGTCCCGGGACGCCTCGGGCACAGGAAAGACCATTCCCCTGAGCTTTATGCCCGGCTCGTGGTGCGGTGACATTGTGGACCTGATTGCCGCACTTGGCGGGACACCGGACAACATGGACCACCGCATCGTCCAGGACGACAAGGTCATTTTCACTGCCACCCAGGATGGCTACAAGAAGGCCATCCAAACGCTGCACGAGTGGTACAAGGAAGGCCTGATCGATCCTGAGTCCTTCTCCCAGGACGACAAAGCCTATTTGGCCAAGGGCAAGGCCGCTACGGAAAACCTCGGCTCATTCGTCTGGTGGGAAATTCCCGAAATGGTAGGCGCGGACCGTGCCGGCGACTACGCCCTGGTGCCGGTTCTTGAGGGCGTTGACGGACAACGAATCGCCAGCCAGTCCAACAACCAGGAAATCGCCCGCGGCGCTTTCGCCATCACCCGGGCCAACAAATACCCGGCAGCGACCATGCGTTGGGCCGACAACCTTTACGATCCCATCCAGTCCGCCCAAGCAAACTGGGGCCCTATCGGTGAGACCCTCCAGAAGGATGCCAACGGCATCCTGACCCAAATCCCGGCACCGGCCGGAACCAGCGAAGGCGAACGACGCCAGAAGGTCGCCCCGGGTGGGCCGAAGGCGAACACCGCCGAAAACTTCACGTCCGTCGTCGCGCCCGAACCACGCGCCGCAGCGCGACAGAAGACTGTCACCGAGCACTACAAGCCCTTCGCGGGCAACGACGGCTACCCGCCCGTAGCGCTCTCCAACGAAGAACTCCAGCAGATCGGCACCATTCAGGCCGACGTCACCTCGCTGGTCAAGCAAAACACCGCGAAGTGGATCGTCACCGGCGGCATCGAGCAGGAATGGGATGGCTACGTCACCCAGCTCAAGAACGTTGGCGTCGACAAAATGATCGAGGTCTACCAAACCGCCTACGACCGCTTCAAGAAGAACTCCTAACCAACACCGCCTGCCGGCAGGCCGACGCTGACCGCGCCGGCCTGCCGGGGCTGGCCCCTCCACCGAGAAACGAGACTCGTCCTTCATGACTGCCGCCACCGCCACGACAACCGACATCTTCCGACCAGCCCTGCATTACAGCGCCGGAAGTACTTGGCTGAACGACCCCAACGGCCTCATCCATCATGACGGCGTTTACCACCTGTACTACCAAAACAACCCCTTGGACTCAGTCTGGGGAAACCTGTCCTGGGGCCACGCAACATCCACGGACCTTCTGACCTGGACTGAGCACCCGGTGGCCATCCCCTGCGACGAAAACGAAGACATCTTCTCCGGAAGCATCGTTTTCGATCGTCACAACACCAGCGGGTTCGGCCAGGACGGAGCAGCGCCGCTGGTGGCCATCTACACCAGTGCTTTCAAAGCTGCTTCCGGGCTGGAAGGCATCCAAGCCCAGTCTTTGGCGTACAGCCTGGACGGCGGTTACACGTGGACCAAACACACCGGAAACCCCGTCCTTAACCGCAACTCCGCTGAATTCCGTGACCCCAAAGTCATCCGCTATTCGGGCATATCCGGTGACTACTGGGTCATGGTGGCCGTTGAAGCGAAGGACTTCCAGGTTGTCCTCTACAAGTCCCATGACCTCAAGTCCTGGGAGTACCTGAGCACGTTCGGGCCAGCGAACGCCACGGGAGGCGTATGGGAATGTCCTGATCTGTTCCCCCTCCCGCTGGACGGCGACCCGAACAACGTCCAGTGGGTCCTGATCGTGAACCTCAACCCCGGTGGCCCCAACCTGGGTTCTGCCGGCCAGTACTTCGTGGGAGAGTTCGACGGCGCCACCTTCACCTCAGCCGCCACGGTGACCGAAGGCCTTCAAGACCCTGACAGGCTGGGCGAATACCGGTGGCTGGACTGGGGCCGGGACTACTATGCTGCCGTGTCATTCGCGGAGGTTCCAGACAACCGCAAGCTCACCATCGCCTGGATGAACAACTGGGAATACGCCAACAGCATTCCCACCTCGCCTTGGCGGAGCCCCATGTCGCTGGTCAGGGAACTGACACTCCAAACCGTTGACGGCGAAGCGCACCTGATCCAGCAGCCAGCGGGGGACTGGGCTGCCCTGGATGCCCCGGTAGCAAACTTCAGCCTCCCCCGGACCACCATCTCCCAGGGCACCGCGATTCTTGATGGTGCCGCAGGAACTGTCCAACGCATCGACGTCTCCTGGACGCCGGGAACTGCCAAAGAATTCGGGGTGGTGGTCCGGGGCGAAGGCGGGCAGGGAACCCGTATTGGCGTCCGGCCTGCGGAAGGAAACCTCGTAGTCGACCGCCGCGAATCAGGCCAGACGGACTTCCATGAAACGTTCGCGTCCATCGACACCGCACCCGTCCGCCTCATCGACGGTCACTACAAGCTCACACTCTTCGTGGACCGATGCTCCGTTGAAGTATTCGCACAAGGCGGGCAAGTCACCATGACCGAACTCATCTTCCCTTCACCGACCAGCAAGGACGTCTCCGTCTATGCTCTGGGAGGCTCGGCCACGATCAATAGCCTGCACATCAGCCAGCACGCGTAGGCCACCCACGCCATCGGAAAGGCCGCCCCTGGCGAAGTTGGCCTGGATAGGTCCCGCGAGGGGTTGGCTTTCGGCGCTTTCACCAGTTGAGAGAGTCGAAAGCTAACCCCTCGGCGAGGAAATGAGCGCCATGATTTCCGTTTGGTAGGCCTGCGATGAGCTCATGGAACCCCGGAACCAGCACACGGCGTGAACGGACGGGTCACCCGGCACCACTATGGGGCGGAGATTGTCCACGGCGGATTCCTCGGTGATGGCTTCCCACGTCCAGGCGGCACCTGAATCGGACGTGACGCCCCGGTAGATTTCGTAGTGCGCAGTGGTGGCGCCCGTCCGCGGATCCACAGGCGTGGAGATGTACACGCGGTTCAGATCGTTCGGGTCCACCGCTCCGAGTCCCGTGTAGTCCTGTTCGTGCGGCAAGAGGCCGGGACCGGCGACGGCGAGCGGATGAAGCTTCCAGCGCGCCCCGTCGAAGCGCGCGTACAGCAGGCGGTGGTCGTCGACGTCGAGCATTTGCTCCCGCTGCAACGGACCGTTGACGTCGTTGGCCCGGCAGGTGATGATGGCAGCCAGTTCCTCGCCCTGCCGGCGCAGGTCAGCAGTCCAACCGTGGGTGAGGATGTCGCCGTCGAGCGTTGTTCCGGCTTCGAAAATGGTGGTCAAAGCCGTTTGGTTGATACCGGCGGAACCGATGACCGGCTTGCTGACCACCTTCCCCTCGGCGTCGTGGAGCGCATCGTCCTGAAGATAGCCGTGGTAGATGCTGTTGTTGAAATCGCGCGGATGGTGGTCCGTGGTGATGAGGTCGATCCGGTCCGTGCCGTTGCCGACGTAGCGCGTGTACCCATTGACGTAGCCGATCTTGGGGCGGGTGAAGAGCTTGCCGCCGTAGCTCCAGGTGCTGCCCGCATCCTCGGAGACCATGAGCGTGGGGTCGTCGTTGATGGCACGGACAAAGTTGTAGACCCGGCCTTCCGCGCTCAGGGAGTGCAGGTTGGAATACGTGGCGCCGCGATCCTGGGCCAGTTCGGTCCAATCAAACTGCTGCTCCGGCTCCCACGCTGAAGCGTCGTGTGGCCGGGTGGAGACGCGCCAGCGGGAGTAGTTGTCCGTCTTGTGCTTGGCATACATGGCTACGTAACGCCCGTCGGGCCGGATCAAGAGCGCCGGGGCGTTGTGGTCATCGGACTCCAGCTGCTCATGGAGTACATGGACGCGGCTCTGGCCGGTAGCAAGATCCAGAACCGCGATTTCTATGTTTCCGCCGCGTTCAGCACCTCCAAGTCCCTCCGGAGACGCCACTGAACCGAGCAGCACGGTGTTGTTGGCTGGGTCGATCAAAGCGCGCTCGTCCTGGAACCAGCACCAGGCGCCGTTGTTGTTGAGGCGTAGTGGGGGCTGCGGGAAAAGGGCGTCGGTGACCATGTCCATCCTTTGCATCGTTTCAATCACCCCATCCTAGCGGCCCTTCCACGAGCTGCGACGCTCAGGGAATGCGCTCTTCCCCGGCTTCCGAAAGTCGACTCTCAAAAGATTTCAAAAACGGTGACACGTTTTCCCTCCCTGCGGTACTTGACGATCGAAGCCGCCTGCCTGAGGGCAGCGGCAAACGATTTGCACACATTCAGCTGTGTCATTCGTCGGCGTTCGATCAATCAACGGGGGCTGCCAGTGACGTGGATGACTCCGAGTTCTGGAAGGAAATCTCCCTTGAAGTCTCCCCTTGGGAAAGCAACGGCATTATTGGCCGCGCTCATGGTGGTCCTTGGGACGCTGTCATTTGGGGTATTTGGCCCTGGGACAGCTGCTCAGGCTTATCAGGTGCCCATTGCCAATCCGACGTTTTCCAATGGCATAGCCACCCTGACCACTCCGGTATCCGGCCTGAACGCCGCCTTTGGCGCATCCGGGTTGACTGAGATTGTGGGGGGTTCAACCCTGGACAGCCGGGGCTACGTGGCCAGCGACTACAGCCCGGGTCTTGCAGGGTCCCGGCCCACGGTGTCCATCCTCACTCACGCGATAAACAACTGCGCGGCGACGGGACCGTGCTCGGATCTGGGTACGTTCACCATTAACTTCAGCCAGCCTGTCATGAACCCCGTGCTCAGCCTCGCGGGCCTGGGCGGCAACGTCAACCACGACGAAGGAACTGACGGCACCATTGACCGGATGTCGCAGATCCACGCAGTCCTTGGGCTCACCACTCCAGGTCTGTCCTTGACCAAGATGTCCGGCGGGAACCTGGCGGTATCCGGCAACTCGATCACGGCGATAAACCACAGCACGTCCGCACGGTGTCAGTCAACGGCCCAATTGAGCCCGGCTGGATCGCCGGATGCCGGGGCAACCGCTGCCTGCGGATCGGTGCGGGTCAACGGCCTCGTGTCCAGCCTGACCTTCGACATGTCCGCTGTCTTCACCCGAACCACATCATCCCTCCCGGGTTACTCGGTGAACGACCGCGATAACTCGACCCACAACCAGGACGGCTTCGTCATGACGCTGACCGCTGCGCAGGATTTTGGCGACGCACCTGCCTCCTACGACCAGAACAACGCTGCGTCAGCCATTCTTTCGGACGTGACCATGGGGGCTTCAGTAACTGAGGACAACGCCCAGGTCGCCAATGGAACCGCATCTCCCAATGCCGGGGCAACCGCTGCTTTGGACCAGGACAACGGGCTTGTCCTCGCTCCGCTGGCGTTGGGTGCCACAAACTACTCCACCTCGGTGGCCCTCAGCGGAGCCAGCAAGGCAGGGACAACCTGTGGGTGGATCGACTTCGACAAGGACGGAATCTTCGATAACCCCGCCGAACGGTCATGTGCTGCGTTCGCTGCCGGTGCTACATCCGCGACGCTGACGTGGGCAACGGTCCCGGCAGGACTGACCGCGGGCACTACGTACGCCCGTTTCCGGGTGGGCTACACGGCCTCCCAGATCCAACTGCCCACCGGAGCCTCGAACTCGGGTGAGGTGGAGGATTACGTCTTTACGTTCGCCCCCGCCCCCGCCCCTTCCATGTCCTTGCTGAAGACCGTCAACCGGACCACGCTCGTGGCCGGGCAAACCGCAACCTACACTTTCGTCGCCACCAATACCGGCAATGTCGCGCTCACTGGAGTCGTCATCGCTGAGACGCAGTTCTCCGGCACTGGCAGTATGTCGGCGTTGGCCTACTCCTGGCCGGGAGTTTCCGGAACGCTCCTTGCCGGCCAGTCTGTCACTGCGACGGCGACGTATGTGGTGACCCAAAGCGATGTGACAGCGGGCGTCTTGACCAACACGGCGAGGGTTACCGGAACCCCGCCGGTTGGAGCTCCGATCACGGCCACCAGCAACGCAACTGTCACTGCTCCGCCCGCCTGGACCATGCAGAAGGCCGCAACCGTTGGCGGCACAGCGACTCCGTCCGTCAGCCCCGGCCAGACGATTGTCTACACCGTGACAGCCACCAGCACGAGCGGCCAAATCAGTGGAATTGTCCTGACAGACAACCTGGCGGATGTCCTGGATCAGGCAACATTCGTTGCCGGTTCGGCCACCCTGAAAATCGGAACGGCAGCAGCCACTCCGGTGGCGAACCCGGCCAACGGTTCAACGACCCTGACGACGACGGCCTTCACCCTCCCTGCCGGCCTCACCGCGACCCTGACTTACTCAGTGGTGGTCAAGGCAGACGCCTGGAGCGAAGAGCTCGTCAACACCGTGACCGGCAGCGGCAGCGTTGCCCCTGCCCGATGCGCAACGGGTGTCACGCCTGTGGCCCCCGAGTGCATGACGACGCATCGTGCAACCGCCAAGTTCTTGATTGAGAAGCTGGGCGAGTCATCAGATTCCTCCTGGGTGCCCATGAGCGGTTCGTCCTGGGCCGTCCGGAGTGACGCCGGCGGCGCACCAGGAGCCGGGACCGACTACACGGTGTCAGCCATTACCGGACAGACAGGCCGGTTCCAGGTAGAAGCCATCCAGCCGGGCACTTACTGGTTGGAAGAGACTAAAGCCCCGTCCGGATTCAATCTGCTGGCCGAAGCCGTCCGCTTCACGGTGGCGCCGGATGGCGCAATCACCCTGGGCCAAGGCGATGGGGCAGGGGTTGTCACCACCGGGGACCAGGACGGCGACGGGATCTTCCTTGTCAGCGTAAGGGATGTCCCGGCGCTGCAGATGCCCGAAACCGGTGGCATTGGCTACTGGCCGTTTGCCTTGGCCGGCTCAGCCACGCTGCTGGCCGCCGCGGTCCTGGCTTCAGGGAACCTCCGCCGCAGGAAAAGCCAGCCAGCCAACAGCTGAACCATCGTGCGTGCCCCGTTTCCCGGGGGACGCATGCCCAAAAATGTTCATTTCCGAACACCGCACCACCACTAAGAAAGAGGACAGAAGTGAGTACTCACAGCTCACGGCGGCTTTTGAAGACCGCCGCCGCCACCATCACGGGGGCGGTGTTGGCAATGTCGTTCTCCATGGCTCCGGCCACGGCCGCTCCCGTTGTTGACGGTGACCAGACGGGTTCCATCACCGTTCACAAGTTTGAGCGCCCGAACACCCCCACGGGTTTGCCCAACAACGGAACAGTGGTTGATACCACCGGACTTAACCCGCTTGCAGGCGTCCAATTCACCATCCAGCAGGTCAACACCATAGACCTGTCCAGCAATGCCGGGTGGGAAGCTGCGCACAACTTGAGCAGCGTCTTCTCGGCGAGCGACCCGGCTGGTTCCATCACTGGCGCAGGCTTTACCCTGGGCTCCGCACAGTCGGACACCACTGACGCTGCCGGTACAGCTGCTTTTGGCGGCCTTCCCGTAGGCCTCTACCTGGTGTCTGAAACGGCGTACCCGCAGGGCGTTACTCCTGCAGCACCTTTCCTGGTCTCCATTCCGCTGACGGACCCGGACAACACGGACAACTGGATCTACGACGTTCACGTTTACCCCAAGAACTCCGTCACGGGTGCTGAGAAGACTGTTTCGGATTCCGCTGACATCAAACTGGGCGACCAGATTGACTACACCATCACCGGTGACATCCCCAATGACGAAGTCATTGACGGCTACAAGATCGTTGACCAGCTGGATACCAAGCTGACCTACATTGATGCCACGGCAACACTGGTTGACGGCACGGTCATCACCGAAGGCACCGATTACACGGTGAACTTCGATGCAGCGGCAAACACCGTTTCGGTAGTGTTCACCCCGGCAGGCCTTGCGCTGCTCGCAGCGCACAACGACACCCGTGTCCAGATGGTTGTGAACACAGCCGTCAACACCATTGGCGAGATCGAAAACGAAGCCTTGATCTACCCGAACCTGGGCAGCTTCACCACCGCTCCGGGCCAGCCCGGCGGTCCCACCGTCACCCCTCCCGTTGTCACCAAGTGGGGTGCCATTACGCTTCAGAAGGTGAACGAGACCGGCGCCGCACTTGCTGGTGCTTCCTTCTCGGTGTACGCCACCGAGGCTGACGCCCTGGCTGGTACCAACCCCATCACGCTCAATGGCTCCAGCAACTTCACCGTTGCTGCCGACGGTACGCTGACCATTTCCGGCCTGCGCTACTCGGATTGGGCCAACGGCGCAGCCGTCGCTCCCGGCGCAGCTGACTACCTCACCTACTACCTGGTGGAAACTGCCGCTCCTTCCGGCTATGAGCTGCTCGCTGAACCGGTCTCCTTCCTGGTGAACGCGGCATCCACCACGGTGGGTGTTGACCTCGAGGTCAAGAACGTCCCGTCCAACGGCGGCTTTGAGCTGCCGCTGACCGGTGGCGTTGGGACCGGTCTGTTGTACGGTGCCGGCCTTCTCCTGGTGGTTGGCGCCGGCTTGCTGTTCGTCCGTACCCGCCGGACCACCAACAGCTAATTTCACGAGCCGGCTAAAGCCGCGCTTTTGGTGAAAACAGAGTGGGGGAGGGCGCATAACCTGCGTGTTCCCCCACTTTGGTTCCTGCATGTACCCGTTTTATCTGCCCAGGATTCAGATGTCACAGCCCCCAGCCCATACCCGCCGCCTGCGAGGCAACCTTTCCCGACACTGGGGCAAACAGCGCTTGTTCATAGTGCTGGCCGCCGTCATCGGTGTGGGGGTGCTTCTGTATCCGACCGCTGCTGCATGGTTCTCGGACAGGGTCCACGCCACGGAAATCAGCGGCTATGTGGACTCAGTGCAGAACCTCAACCCGTCCGAGCAACAGGCGCTGCTGGACGAAGCCCGGAGTTTTAACCAAAGCCTCCCTGCCGGGCCCCTCCGCGATCCGTACTCCCTCAACGGAAAAGGGGAACAGACCGTCATCGGCGCCGGGTCTGAGGCCTACAAGAAGATGCTGGCTGTGGGGCCGGGCGGAATGATGGGGCGCATCAGCATTCCCTCCATCCATGCGGACCTCCCGATATTCCATGGCACAGACGAGGACGCTCTCTCCAAGGGCGTGGGGCACCTGTTCGGATCGGCGCTTCCGGTAGGTGGCGAAAGCACCCACAGCGTTCTTACCGGACACTCCGGCTTTGTCAACGCCACTCTCTTTGACCATGTTGACCAAATGGTCGAAGGCGATGTCTTCAGCATTTCAACCCTGGACGAGACCCTGTATTACAAGGTGGACCAGATCCTGACGGTCCTCCCCGACGAAACCGATGCCCTCCGCAAGGTCGAGGGCAAAGACTACGTCACCCTCATTACGTGCACGCCCAAGGGCGTCAACAGCCATAGGCTGCTGGTGCGCGGCGAACGGACCGATCCGCCATCCTCCGGTGACGGCCAGCAGGTCCTCCCCAGTACTGCGATTGATCCCGGGTTTCCTTGGTGGGCACTTGCCATGGTGGGCATCACGGTGGCTGCTGTGTGGGTGACCCGCCCCCGCGAACGCAAGGATCCGGTGGCGGAGGCCACAATGCCTGAAGCCTCGCCTGAACCCGCCCGTTTGGAAGAACTCCTGGATCGTTCTGAATCCTGAACCAGTGCATTCTGCGCTCCAGCCCTACTAGTCTTGGCGCATGACGACACGAGCCAATGAACTCACTGCCCTGATCACCGGGGCCACCGCCGGGCTCGGTGCTGAATTTGCGCGCCAGCTTGCTGAAGCCGGCCATCACGTGGTTTTGGTTGCCCGCGACGAAGAACGACTGAAGGAAAAGGCAGCGGAGTTCGAACGAGACTTCAGTATTTCGGCGGAGATCATTCCCGCTGACCTGACCACCGACGTCGGGATTTCGGCCGTGGCGGACCGTCTGCGGGACGCTGCCCGGCCCGTGGACGTGCTGGTCAACAACGCAGGCATCGGACTCTTGAAGTCGTTCGAACGCAACGACCTGAACGAGGAACGTCGGCACCTCCGGCTACACGTGCAGACACCCATGGAGCTGTGCCACGCGGCGCTGGAGGTCATGCTGGCCCGGGGCCAAGGCAGGATCATCAACGTGGCGAGCGTTGCCGCCTTCGCCAACCGTGGAACGTACTCGGCGGCCAAAGCGTGGCAGGTGACCTTCAGCCGATGGGCCAATATTGCGTATGCGAAGTCCGGCGTGCAGATAACTGCTGTGTGCCCGGGCTTCACCCATACCGAATTCCATGACCGCATGGGGATGGACAAGTCCGTAGCGCCCCGCTTCCTGTGGCTTACCGCTGAACGGGTAGTGCGCGAAGGGTTGGAGGACAACGCCAAGGGCAAGGGCGTTTCCATCCCGACGCGCCGGTACAAAGTGGTCACCTTCTTTGCCCGGATGTTGCCGGCGAAGCTGACGTCCGGCCCGCCGCGCAGGCCGCTGGAGCCGTAGCAGAGGACTAAACCCGTTCCCGGGGCGCCCGTAACAAGGGCGCACGAACCAGCACAGCTACCGCAATGCCCACCACCGCGCCCACGAACGTCTCCACGGCCCGCTCCATCACCAGCAAGCCCGGGTCCATGGGGGCCGCGAGTTGCGCGATCAGCAGGATCACTGGGGTAAAGAACACCATGGCCCACCCGTAGTGCCGGGCCATAAACAGCTCGGTGGGGAACTGGCACAGGACCACCAGCACGGCCAACACCACGGCGGTGTGGCCCGGGAAGTATTGGAGCGGTGATAGCGGGCCGGGGAAAAGTACGACGGCGACCACCGCCAACCCGAGGAACGTCCCCACTATGCGGTGGATACCGCGGTGGACGCGGCTGGGGAGGTCGGCTCCAGCGAGGGGGACTGCCGCGGCGGCCATGGCCCAGTGCGGATGGCCGCTGCCGCTGAGGACTCCGATGGCCCCGGCCACGCTGACAGCGAGGGCATAGCGTGCAGCGTGAACCATGGCTGCCTGGAGCAATGTTCCCTGCCGGAGTGGGCCGCGGAGGACGGGAACGTCGCGGGCTGCGCCGGTCTCCCATCTGCGGTGCCGGAACCACCCGGTGAAGCCAACCAGGAGGGAGAAGGCGGCGGACCCGGCTCCGATGAGTACCGCCGTCGTGAGTGGGACATTGGTTGGCACCGACGCGCAGGCGCCCAGGGCGAGGATGCCGAAGAACGGGCCGATGGGTTTGAGTCGGACGGCGTCAGCGTAGAGGGAGCCGGCTCCGGCAAAGAGGGTCGCCACCAGCACCAGCCACCAGGAGTGGATGTGGTTGACGGAAAGGAACACGCCAATGGTCAGCCCACCCACCAGGAACAGGGCTGCCTGGGATTGGTGCTTGAGCCTGAGCTGATGCGTTTCATTGCGCCCGTACATCCCCGTCAACGCACCGAACACGGCGTACATCATGAGGTCCGGACGGCCGATAAGGATGAGGACCAGCCCCGGTACCGCGACACTCAGGGCAACGCGGACGGCCGAGAGGCGATCGTTGCTGGCAGGGCCAAGACGGTGGAGCTCGCGGGCATGGTCGATGATGGCGGGCACGGCAAAACACCACCAATCATCGAGGGACTCCCTTGAAAATTATCAGGACGACCCAGCGCCTCGCCATAAGCCCAGTCACAAGCCGTAGCGAGATGGGGCACACGCGGCCGGGAAGGTCTGGGAAGATCAAGGTATGCCCGTTGCTTTCGTCTGCCGCACCCGCTCCGCCATGCCGCCGCAGGAGTTGTTCGATCTATCCCGCGACATTGATGCCCACGTGGGGTCCATGACCAAGAGCCGGGAGAAGGCGGTGGGCGGGGTCACCACTGGTTTGATCTCAGAAGGTGAGACTGTCACGTGGCAGGCGTGGCACCTGGGAGTTCGGTTCCGCATGACCAGCCGCATCACGCAGATGGAGGCACCGGCGTCGTTCTCCGACGAACAGGTAAAGGGCCCTTTCAAGTATCTCCGCCACAGACACGAGTTCCGACCGGACGGTAGCGGAACGCTCATGGTGGACACCGTGGAGTTCGCCGCACCGTTTGGTCCGTTGGGCCGCATGGTGGAGAAGCTGGTCCTGGCCCGCTACCTGCAGGACCTGATCGAGAAACGCAACGAATTCCTGGTGGCCCAAGCGCCACCCGCCCCAACCCCGGACGCCCGGCAATGATCAGGCTCGCGCACGCGGACGATCTTCTGATTTTGCAGGACATCGAGCGTGCCGCGGGCCGGGCTTTCGGGGCGCTGGGAATGGACTCGGTGGCGGACGACGAGCCACCCTCCATCAATGAGCTGCAGGGTTACGCCACCGCGGGCCGGGCCTGGGTTTCCGTCGACGGGCTGGACTACCCGGTGGCGTACCTTTTGGCGGACGTGGTTGACGAGGCCGGGCATGTGGAACAAGTCAGCGTGCATCCGGACTACGCGCACCAGGGCCTCGGCCGTGAGCTCCTGCATGCCGCCCGGGTGTGGACCCGCGGCCATGGAATGCAGCGGCAAACCCTGAGCACCTTCCGGGATGTGCCGTGGAACGCTCCGTACTACCGCCGCCTTGGCTTCGAGGTGCTCGACGCCGGCAGCTGGGGTCCGCAGTTGACCCGCCTGATGGAACATGAGGCTGAGCTGGGCCTGACGCGCTGGCCGCGGGTAGCGATGTGGCGTACAGCTGTCCCTCCCAAGTAGCCCACCACGCACAGTCAGTCCGCTACCAACTCCACCTCGTAGCTGTCCGTGTTGAGCAGGTACGCCGCGTAGTGGTCGGGACCGCCGGCGTGCGGGTATTTCGACTCGAACATCTCATACCAACCGGCGTCCGCGCCGAGCGCCCTGATCCGGTCCACATTCTCGCGGGTGCCTGCGTGGAAGGCTACGTGGTTGACCCCCGGATCAGTGCGGCGGTGGGTTGTTGCGGTGGCGGCATCCGTCTGCTCCACCACCACGTAGGTGCCGCCAAGCTTCCAGCTGCACCCCGTGGGCCACTCCTGGAAGGGCAAGTAACCGAGCTCGCCCAGCAACCAGCCCCACTCTTCCCTTGCCCGCTCAAGGAACGGCACCCAGATCTCAAGATGATGGATGGACCCCATGGGTCCTGGGGATTCCGAAGCAACCTCACGCATGCGCCGAGTCTACGAGGTCCGTGCGCGTTCCACATCGGCTGCGCTCGACGAGTCGCCACGGGCACGGAGTCCCGCGATGACTCCGTCAACATCGGCAGGAGTACGGTTCTGGCTGAGTTTCGTCTTCGCCTCCACCCGGGTGATGACGAGTTCGACGCCGACAATCGCCTTCAGTTGCCCGGCAATGAACCGTTCGGGTGCTTCGTCAACGGTCCAGGGGCGGGGCATGCCGGCCTCATGCTGGTTGGACAGGCGACGCACGTGCCGGCCCAGCCAGCCGGCGTCGTCGTCGTGGATCACCAGTTCGCCGTAGACGTGGGCCGTGGAGTAGTTCCACGTGGGGACCACCCGTCCGTGCTCGGCTTTGGAGGGGTACCAGGACGGAGAAATGTAGGAATCGTTGCCTTGAACGATCATGAGGGCTTCGCCTGTTCCAGCTGAAGACCACTGGGTGTTGTTCCGGGCCATGTGCGCGTGCAGGGCGCCGTGCTCACCGATCGAGGGTTCGTAGACGAACGGCAGGAGGGTGGCGAGCAACCCGTCCGCTGTCATGGTCACGAGGTTGGCTGCTCCGGCGTGCTGGAGCAGCGACTCGACGGTGTCGGGGGAGGGGGCGAAGTGTGCTGGTGTGTACATGGGTTCCTACTTCCTTAGCCTGACGCGGACAGCGGCTCCGGCGCAAAGTATCACTGCGAGGCCACCGACAACGGTGGTCCACGTCAGCGGTTCGCCCAGGAGAAGGCCGGCCCACGCGATGGTCATCACGGGTTGGACGAGTTGGATCTGGCTGACCTGGGCCATGGGCCCGATGGCCAGGCCGCGGTACCAGGCGAAGAAACCGAGGAACATGCTCACCACGCCGAGGTAGGCGAAGGACAGCCATTGGAGAGGCGTGGCTTGTGGCATGCCGGAGCCCAGCGACAGGAGGGTCAGCAGGATCATGGCGGGAGCAGCTACCACCAGCGCCCACGAGATGGTTTGCCACGAGCCGAGTTCCCGGGCCAGCAGTCCGCCTTCCGCGTAGCCAATGGCTGCCGCGACCACGGCTCCGAGCAGCAGGAGGTCTGCCCAATGCAACGAGCCAAATCCGCCGGATTGAACCAGGGCAAACACCAGGGCAGCAACGACGCCAACCGCAGTCAGGATCCAGAAGAGCAACCGTGGACGCTCCCTCCCGCGTATTACCGCCACGGTGGCCGTGGCCGCGGGCAGCAAGGCGATGACGATCGCCCCGTGGCTCGCGGAGGTGCTGGTCAGGGCGAAGGTGGTCAGCAGCGGGAACCCCGCCACGATTCCGCCGGCCACCACGGCCAAACGTATCCACTGTGTGCCGCGCGGAAACCGTTGCCGGGTGAGGGCCAGCGCGAGGGCGGCAAGAAGGGCGGCAACGACGGCCCGGCCCGCTCCAATGAAGAGGGGCGACATGCCCTCCACAGCTACCCGGGTAAGTGGAACGGTGAAAGAGAAAGCAACGACGCCGAGGAGGCCCCACCAGATACCGGTCGAGGTCCGAGTGGATACCACTGGCCGCAAAAGTGTAGTAGCGCTACTATTAGGACTCATGAACAACGATAGCAGTTCCCGGATTGTCGCGCGAGTAAAAGAGTGGATCGCAGGCGCAGCCCCGGGGGCCAAGCTGCCATCAACGCGCCAACTCGTGGCCGAGTACCAAGCCAGCCCCGTAACCGTGCAGAAAGCGCTGCGGACACTCACGGCGCAGGGGCTGATTGAAAGCCGTCCCGGCGTCGGAACCTTTGTGCGGGCCTATCGCACCGCAAGGCCCTCCGACTATGGCTGGCAAACAGCTGCGTTGCGGTCAGCCCAGGCTGCGCGGCCCCTGAACTCTGCCGCGATGCGGAGCGCTTCCAACGACGTTATTGCGTTCCACTCAGGCTATCCGTCCCGCGAGCTGTTGCCTGAACGGCTTGTTCGAGCCGCGCTGACACGTGCCGCAAGGGGAGACGCTGCCCTGTCCCGGCCGCCGGCGCAGGGCTTCCCCGAACTCCAGACCTGGTTCGCGCAGGAGCTCAGTACCTCAACCCCGGTGGGCGTCACTCCGCCCCAGCCGAGCGACGTCGTGATTCTTCCCGGCAGCCAAAGCGGACTTAGCTCCATCTTCCGGGGCCTGGTGGGACACGGGCAGCCACTCCTGGTGGAGTCGCCCAGCTATTGGGGCGCGTTGCTGGCTGCCGGCCAGGCGGGCGTCAATGTCATCCCTGTCCCCAGCGGCCCTGAGGGGCCCGATCCGGAAGAACTGGACCGGGCGTTCGAGGAATCCGGCGCGCGCTTGTTCTACGCGCAGCCCAACTTCGCGAATCCCACGGGAGCGCAGTGGTCGGCGGAACGGGGCGAGGAAGTCCTGCGGATCGTCCAGCGGCACGGAGCGTTCCTGGTGGAGGACGATTGGGCGCACGACTTCGGCATCACCGCTCCGTCCGTTCCGCTCGCCGCCAAGGACGATTCCGGCCATGTGGTGTACATCCGATCCCTGACCAAGAGCGTTTCGCCGTCCATCCGCGTCGCGGCGATTATCGCCCGTGGACCAGCGCGCGAACGCATTATGGGGGCGCAGGCCGCGGAATCCATGTACGTCAGTGGAGTGCTTCAGGCAGCAGCGCTCGACGTCGTCACCCAGCCCGGGTGGCAGACGCACCTTCGCGGACTCAGCCATCAGCTGCAGTCACGCCGAGACCTCCTGGTCACCAGCCTCCGCGAGCACGTTCCGCAGGCGCACCTCAGCCACCTGCCCAAGGGCGGGTTGAATTTGTGGCTGCGGATGCCGGACGGGTTCGACGTCGAACGTCTCACCAAGGATTGTGAGGCAGCCGGGGTGCTCATTGCCGCCGGCACGGAGTGGTTCCCCGCAGAACCGGAGGGACCGTACATTCGGCTCAACTACGCTGGCCCCAACCCTGGCGGTTTCCCTGAAGGTGCCCGGATCATCGGTGAGGCAGTGCAGCGGCAGGTGAAGAGCTAGCGTTCACCCGGCCGTAGCCCGGCCGCCCGGTTTGATCGATCCCATGCTTCTCGCGGGTCATGAGATGGATCTCGTGGCCGTCGGGATCTTTGAAAACAACCAGCCACGCCACCGTCGCATCAATGATGGGTGAGTGCTGCACGTTGTGGCGATCTAAGTGATCCAACCACGCCTCGAGGTCTGCGCGGGTTTCGATGTCGAAGGCCAGCTCCAGCCCTTCCTGGGGGACCGCCTCAGGGTTGGCCCGGAAGGACAAGCCCACCGGGTTTGGGCCGGGCACGTGGCCCGCGGCCCCTTGGACCACACCACTGGCATCGGGGAATTCCATGATGGTCTCCCACCCGAAAATCAAGGAATACCAGCTCCGTGTTGCTTCGAGATCAACCACGGGGAGCTTCACACCACGAAGCCCCAGTGACGGCGGAACCATGTCAGATGTCATCTCAATCACTCCTTATGCAGCAAGACTGAATTAATGCACCTATACTGCACTTCATGAGCGTTGATGACAAGAGTTCCAGCGCGGACCCGAGAATCCGGAGGACCGAACGGGCAGTCGTCGCGGCGGCCCGGGTCCTCTTCGAACGCCAGGGCTACGCCGCCACCACTATGAGCCAGATCGCACAGGAAGCCGACTGCGCCGAGCGGACCCTATTCCTGCGATTCAGCAGCAAAGCAGAGTTACTCAAACGCGTCGTCGACCAGACGTTCCGGGGCCCGGTAGATACGGGGCACCATGAATCAACAGGTCAGCGCGAAGTTGCGGCCGAACAGCCCGCTGGAGAGTCACTGGAATCCCGGCTCCGGGCATACGCTGCAGGAGTGGCTGACACCATGATCCGCACCGGGCCGCTGTTTGCCGTCGCCCGTGAAGCTGAGGCCAGTGAGCCCCTGATTGCTGCCGCTTTCGACGCCGCTCGGCGGGATACCATCGCCGCCTCGCACCGCATGTGGGAGGGCCTTGCCCGCGACGGGCTGATCAGTGCCGACGTCGACGTTGCTTGGGTGGCAGACACCACCGGGCTGCTGGCGTCCGCCGACGCCTACCTCCTCATGAGGACTGCCATCGGCTGGGACCGGATCCAGTTGGAGGAGTGGCTGCTCCGGACCTGGCTGCACTTTGCCAGCCCAAACGGACCGGGACCCGCAGCCTAAGCCGGGGACCCGCCGTCGTACGCCCTTCAGCGGTACGGCTTTTAACAGCCGTAGCCACCAACCTCAAGGAGAGCGCCTTGGGGCTGGTGGCTACGGTGGGCGGCAAGCTGCCGCGAACTATCTGAATCGCTGCGCAGAAGTTGCAGGCAAAGAGTTCCTAAGCGGGGGTCAGGTCCTTGTTGCCTTTGCCGAACACTGCGTCATCAATGGGCTGGCCGTCGAACGGCATCTCGTCCAGGTTGATGAGCGGGTTGGTGTCCTGCGTTGCTACAAGCTCGCGTGCTTCAGCCTGGGTGTCCACGCTGGGCATGGAGCCCGGCAGGGGACGCTGGGCGGATTCACGCAGGAAGTAAATGGCGATGGCGCCCACGATGGACGTGGCCATCAGGTAGTACGCCGGCATCATGTCATTGCCGGTGCCTTCGATCAGGCCCTGGACAATGAACGGGGTGGTTCCGCCGAAGATGGCCACCGAGAAGTTGTAAGCGATGCCCATTCCGCCATAACGGCTGGACGTCGGGAACAGCGCCGGCAGGGCCGAGGCCAGGTTGGCGATGTAGAACGTCACCGGGAAAGCAATCAATGCAAGGCCGGCCAGCGTGGACCAGATTTCGCCAACGCCGATCAGCATGAAGGCCGGGATGGAGAAGACAATGGTGCTGCCTGCGCCGACCCACAGCACCGGACGGCGTCCGATGCGGTCGGACAACTTACCGGTGAGCGGGATGCACACGGCCATGATCACCAGGACCGGGATGGTCAACAGGGTGCCGTGGACGGGGTCGTAGCCCTTGGAATCCGTGAGGTATGTGGGCATGTAGGAGGTCAGTGCGTAGCCAACAGTGTTGGCGGCAGCGGCCAGGATCATGGCCAGCACGATCTGGCGCCAGTAGGCCTTGACGATCCCAATGGGTCCCTTGGCGACAGCAGCATCCTGGGACGCTGCATCCTTGGCGGAGGCTTCCTGGGCGTCCAGGGTTGCCTGGAACTGCGGGGATTCCTCGATCTTGCTACGGAAGTACACGGCGATGAGGCCCAGCGGACCAGCGATCAGGAACGGAATCCTCCAGCCCCACTCCTCCATGGCGGCCTGTCCCAGCGTGAGCTGCAGGACGGAAACCAAGGCGGCGCCAAGGGCGAAGCCAATGTAGCTGCCCATGTCGAGGAAGCTGGCGAAGTACCCGCGGCGCTTATCCGGCGCGTACTCGCTGACGAAGGTTGTGGCACCGGCGTATTCGCCACCGGTGGAGAAGCCCTGGACGAGCTTCAGGATCACCAGCAACGCGGCGGCCCAGATGCCGATCTGCGCGTAGCCGGGAAGGAGACCGACGGCGAACGTACTGGCCGCCATCAGCAACAGTGTTGCTGCGAGTACCTTCTGGCGGCCTACCTTGTCGCCGAGCCAACCGAACACGATGCCACCGAGGGGGCGTGCGATGAAGGTTGCGGCGAAGGTGCCCAGAAGGAAGAGTGTTTGGACGGACTTGTCTGCTTCCGGCAGGAAGACAGGGCCCATGGTGGTGATGAGGTAGCCGAAAACACCGACGTCGTACCATTCCATGGTGTTGCCGACGATCGTGCCGCCGAGTGCTTTGCGCAGCATCGGCTTGTTCACCACGTTGACGTCGGACTCTTTGAGCCGGCGCTTCGGGCGAAGCTTCGTTTTCTTTGGTGCGTTCTTTACTGCGTTCGTGGCGGCCGGGGTTGGGCCTGCCGATACCTGGTTCCCGGTGGCGTTCCTTGCGCCATCCGGAGAGACGGTGTTGCTTTGGTCTGTGGGCATTTGGGCTTCTCCTAGGGAGGTCATTTGCTTGCGACTTCTGCTGCCCCGCTCTGGGCAGGGTTTCAATTTTACGCGTTTTGGGCCGAAAACCCGAGTTGAGATCGGATTATTGGGCTATTTGAGGGTGCAAATTGCCTAGGTGTGTTGCATCTCATTGCCCGCTCTTGCCCTGCAATCATGCGGATCCGGGCCTGTTTTTGCCCTCCGGAGCACCTTGTTACCAAATTGTTTAGCTGAGCCGACTTAACGGAGTCGATTCGGGCCTAGAAAGCTGATGAATGGGGTGAACCGAGGACCAGTGTCGCGTCGAGATCCTCGTCCGAAAGCACTGTCGGGAGCAATCCGGCCCTGGCCATGATCCCGGCCGTCCCGGACGCCTGTGTTTCCGACGTTTCCATCAACAACACCCCGCCGGGCGCCAGCCACGCAGCCGCCCCCTGCGCAACCCGACGCTGGACCGCCAAACCGTCAGCGCCGCCGTCGAACGCCACCAGCGGCTCGTGAAGCCGCGCCTCCGGTGGCATCATGCCGATGGAGTCCGTGGGAACATACGGCGCATTCGCGAGCAGCACGTCCGCCCGTCCCAGAAGTTCACGGGGGAGCGCAGCATAAAGATCGCCATGGTGGACCCTTCCGCCACGGGGCTCAACGTTGCGGCGTGCACAGTGGACCGCCGCTGGGTCGATGTCCGCGGCGTGCAGCTCGCAGCTCCCCAGAAGGTCGCTCACCGCCGCGCCCAACGCTCCGGAACCACAGCAAAGGTCGACGACGACGGCACCCGGCTTGGCGAGCATGATCGCCCGGCGCACCAGGAACTCCGTTCGACGCCGCGGGACGAACACGCCGGGTTCAACAGCCATGCGCGTCCCGCAAAACTCTGTCCAGCCCACAATGTGCTCCAGGGGCTGTCCACTGACCCTCTGTTCCACCATGCGGTTGAGCTCGTCCGGATGATTGGCGGCGTCCAGGAGGAGGCGGGCCTCGTCCTCGGCGAAGACGCAGCCCGCGGCACGAAGGGTGGTGGCTACGTCGGATCCCCGGGTCATGGTGGCCATGCTAGCCGAGGAGGAATCCCGGCGGTTGGAAGGCTGGTTGGACAGTGAATTGGAAGCAGCTGCAGGTGAGGGGTTCACAAATCTGCCGGGACTTGGTTAGGGTATGAAGCATGGGAACACTGATTTTTGAGTAGACCGGCCTCTGCCCGTGTGGCACAGCCGAGTTTCACCTGACAAAAATCCACGCCTGTTGAGGCCCTGCCTCCATGCCGTTCCCGTTCCCGACGCCTTTTTCCCGAACCGCAACGACATGGGATACGTGTCTCTTCAGGACTCAGACTTAAGGAGTCCACGAATGACTGCCAACCCTTCCGAAAACAACACCCCTGAGACCCCGACACCGGAGAGCTCAGCCCAAACTCCAGCGTCCGGCGGCATCAAGTCCAAGCTGACCGACGCCCAGAAGGCCATGCTGGCCAGCAAATCCGGGGGCGGTGCACCGGCCGGCTGGCAGAGCACCGGCAAGGGGCACAAGCCCACCTCCGCCAGCGGCAAGCAGGCTAAGACCGAGAAAAAGGTCCGCTGGTAAAACCTGCGGACAAATACACCGGAAATACAGGCACACTGGAAAGGAAGAACCATGACTGCGAATCACGATTCAGAACGCATCAATCCTGAGGTTGCAAGCCACTCGGTGGAGTCCATGGACATGGCCCCGATGCCCGAGCCGACCACCATCGCCGTTGCACTTGGCGGTGACCAGAGCCGGCAGTGGCCTGACGGTAACGGTAAACGCCGCCACCCGAAGGATCGCGACCAAGCCCACGGCCGTAGCGGCCAGGGAGCAGCTGTAACGGCGATCCACAGGACCAGCCGCCCGCAGATGCCGCACTCCTCCTAGCAACACCCGAACCACCCGAACCACCTGCGTAGCCAGCCCAACTGGGGGACAGTAAACGCCCTATTGAACCCTCAATAGAGCGTTTACTGTCCCTCAGTTGGGCTGGCTTACGTCCTCAGGGGACTTGTCCGGGCGCCACCCGCGCCACACGGGATGACGCAAACGGCCGGGCCCCGTCCATTCTCCGAAGGTCACCTCAGCTACCAGATCAGGGCTGACCCACGTGGCCCCCGCTGCATCTTCACGGGGGATGTCTGCGAACGGGGAAACCGCCGCTACCCGGGGCGTCAGGTTGTCCATGATGTCCCGCAGTTGCCAGTCCTTGAATCCGCTGCCGACCCTGCCCACATAGTGCAGTTTGTCGCCGTCCGGGATGCCCAACAACAGGGAACCGAACGTCCCGCTTCGAGCCCCCGCACCCGGACGCCAACCACCCACCACCACTTCCTGGCTTTGCTCGAGTTTGAGCTTGAGCCAGGACCTGCTGCGGCGTCCGATCACGTAACGGCTGTCGGCTTTCTTCGCCATCACGCCCTCCAGGCCCAGCTCGGCGGCGCTGGTCATCAGGTCCTCAACGTCATGGTCCAGCACTGCTGAAAGGTGAAGCGGGCAACCTTGGGGCAAGCGCTCCGCAAACCCCGAGAGTTTTTCCCGACGCTCTCGGAAAGGCAGACCGCTCAGGTCCGTGCCGTCGTCGTACAGAAGGTCGAACAGCATGAGCTGCACCGGGACCGCTGCCCGTGCCCGCTGGATGTCGGCGGTTTTGACCAGGTTCATCCGGAGTTGCAGCCGGCCAAAATCAGGCCGAGATCCTTTGCCGAGCGCCACAATTTCGCCGTCAGCCACAAAGTCGCCGTCGGGCCAGCAGGCGCGGTCCGTCAGCTCCGGGTACGTGGCCGTGAGGTCATTTCCATTACGGCTCATGAGGCGGATCCTGCCCTCGGTGCCGGTGATGATCGCCCGGATTCCATCCCATTTGAGCTCATACAGCCAGTCGTCGCCGTGGAGGTCAGCGGTGGTGCCCGAGGTAGCCAGCATGGGGGTGTAAGTCGGCATGGGTTGCGGGGCCGCCGTGGATGGAGGGGGCTGCGCCGGCCCGGACCGGGGTGCCGTGGCTTTGGCTGCAGATGCTCCGACCCGCCGCCCTCCGGGCTGCTCCTTCATCAGATGAATCAGCCAGTTCTGACCCGTATTGATGAGTGCGAACCGTTTGGTCCCGCCAAGCCCGCCGCCCGGATCGCCTGTAAGGGTGGCGATCACTTCCCTGCCGTCGCGCCACTTCTCGCAGGTGAATTCGCCGCGGTCCCAGATGCTGACCGTCCCCGCGCCGTACTCGCCCTTGGGGATGACGCCCGCGAAGTTGGCATAGTCCATGGGATGGTCTTCGGTGTGCACGGCCAGGTTGTTCCGGTCCGGAGTTTCCGGCACACCGCGGGGGAGCGCCCATGAAACCAGGACACCGTCGCGTTCCAGTCGGAAATCCAGATGGTAGCGGCGGGCGTGATGCTCCTGGATGACAAAGATGCCGCCCGGCGGCGGCGGGTCGCCGGGTTTCGGTTGCTCCGAGGAAGGGCCCCCGGTTTGCGGGGCGGCGGAAACGGCCGACGACGACGGGAACGGCTCCGGGGTCTTGCCCGGATCGCGCATCCCGACATACTTGGCGAGACGGTTCTCCACCGTCACCACGCGCTCGCGGGAGGTGCCCGAGCTGCTGCCGGTGCCCGCACGGCTTGCGGGAGCACCGTCGTCGTCCTTCTCATCTTCGCCGTGAGGCGGAAGGTGCCGCTCGGAAATCGGTGCGAAGTGGTCCTTGCCGGTCTTGACACGCTTCATCACGGCCGGAAAGTCCAAGTGCTCCAATGAGGCGGAGGTGAGCTCACGCCACGTGCGCGGCGCTGCGACGGTAGGGCGTGCCTTGCCCCGGAGTGAGTAGGGGACGATGGTGGTCTTGTTTCCACTGTTCTGGCTCCAGTCCACCAGCACCTTGCCGTGGCGGAGGGACTTTTTCATGTCGCTGACCACCAGTTCGGGGTGGTCGGACTCCAGGGCGCGGGCAAGCTCTTTGGCGAAGGCCGACACTTGCTCGGACTTCAGGGTCCCATCCAGGCCTGTGTAGAGGTGGATGCCCTTGCTGCCGCTGGTGACAGGGACCGGGTCCATGCCCATGTCCTGCAGGATGGAGCGGGCAAGCTTGGCCACCTCTACACACTCGGGCAGTCCCGCCCCGGGCCCGGGGTCAAGGTCCAGGACGAAGCGGTCGGGGCGGAGCGGCTTCCCGGAGGGATCCACTTGCCACTGCGGAACGTGGATTTCCAGCGAGGCGATCTGGGCCATCCACGTGAGCGTGGCCAGGTTGTTGACCATGGGATAAACGTTGGTGTGGTCCGAATGCTGAATGGCGGCACGGGGAATCCACCGGGGGGCGGAGTCCTCAAGGTTCTTCTGGAAGAACACCTGCCCGGGATGCTCAGCTGTGCCCACTCCGTTGACCCAACGCTTGCGGGTCACCGGCCTGTTGGCCGCAGCGGGAATGAGGAAAGGAGCGACGGCGGCATAGTACTCCAGCACTTCGGCCTTGGTGGTGCCGGTTTCCGGGTAGATGATTTTCCCCAGGTTGGTGAGGGTGAGCTCGTGGCCTTCCACGTTCACGCGCTCTTGCTGCTTGCCTGCCACCTCTTCTCCTCTGCTGTGTTGTGCTGTTGACTGGGTGCATGAGGGCCATATGGAAGGGATCCATCGCGTTCGGTCTGGTCAACGTACCAGTGAAGCTCTACAGTGCTACGGAGGATCACGATATTAGCCTGCACCAAGTCCACAATAAGGACGGCGGGCGTATTCGGTACCAGCGGAAATGCGAAATTTGCAGCGAAGTCGTGGCGTATGAGGATATCGACAAGGCTTACGAAGAAGAAGGCCGCACCGTTGTCCTGACGTCTGCGGAATTGAAGTCGCTGCCGGAGGAGAACAGCCGCGAAATTGAGGTGGTGGAGTTTATCCCCGCTGAACAGCTGGACCCCATCATGTATGAACGCAGCTATTTCCTGGAGCCGGATTCCAAGTCGCCCAAGGCCTACATGTTGCTGAGGCAGACGTTGGAGGACACGGACAGGATTGCCATTGTCCAGTACGCACTGCGGCAAAAGACCCGGTTGGGTGCGCTGAGGGTTCGCGGTGATGTGCTGCTGTTGCAGGCTTTGCTGTGGGGCGACGAAGTCCGCGAAGCTAAATTTCCCTCCCTGGAGACCGACATCAAGATTTCGAACAAGGAGCTGGAGATGTCCTCCGCCCTGGTGGAATCGATGGCTCATGACTTTGACCCCGATGAATACACCGATGACTACCAGGTCCAGTTGAAGACGTTGATCGAGGCCAAACTTGATAAGGGCGAGGCCCTGGACACTGAGGCCACGTTCGGCGTTGTTGAGGGCGAAGGTGAAGGCGGCGACGTCATCGACCTCATGGAGGCGCTCAAGCGCAGCCTGGACAAGAAGCGCGGCAAGGAAAAAGCGGACGACGACGACGCTGCCGCCGGCAAAACTGCCAGCAAGCCAAAGGCGAGGGCCAAGAAAAAGGCCTGAACCGGCGTCGTTATCTGCTTTTATCGGCTTTAGTGATTCCGCAGCATGGAAATGAGCTCGGACTTCTTCTTACCCGGCATGGTGCGGTCCTTTCCCTTAGTTGGCTAGGCACCAGTCTCGTAATGCGGCTCTGCCACTGGCTTCGACTCCGGCGAGCCTCTCTCGCGGAGATATACGGAGGCTCCCACCAGGACGGCGACGGCAAGGAACTCGCTTTGCCAGTTCTGGAAAGATTCGAACCAGAACTGGCTCGATCCGATGTACTCCCAAGTGGAGACTTCCGCCAAGCCGTGGCTGCGCTGCTCGTCGTTGTAAGCGGCCGCACCGCCCACCGCGTGCAAGGTGAAGGAGGCCAGGAACAACAGGCCCAGCAGGCCGGAGAGTGAGTGCTCATAGACCTTCAGCACCCAGCCGCCACGCCGTACCGGCCACGGGGTCTTGGCTGTCTTCTTGGCATCACGGGGGTCCTCGTCCTGGGGCGCATCCTTGTCCACCGGCTTTGATTCGGAGGAGCCCCTTTGGAACAGGAACACCGTAAGGACCACGTACATGGCCATCTGAAGGAACTCCGACTCCCAGTTCTCAAAGATCGCTTCCCAAAAGCTGCCTGACGTAAGAAATTCCGGGATGCCGGTGGCCGGCTGGCCGTGGGCCTGTTGTTCCTCGCTGTAAGTGGCCGCTCCTGAGACGATCATTCCGCCGAGGAAGACGACGAACAGGCCCGCGTTGACCAGCAACAAACCGTGGTCCTTCACCCAATGGCGCCTTTTCTCCTTGTCGGGTGTTTGAGGATCTTGAGCAGATCGCAGCATTTCCGTTCACACCTCTCGTGCGTCGCCGCCGTTGCCATTGCCGTTCCGGACGGCGCGGCGATGCAGCCATAGCGGGGTGCCCACTACAAGGAGCAGCAGCACCAGGATGATGAATCCGGCAGCCACAAGCCCGGCGGTCCGTCCAGCAGTGAAGTCGAAGACCAAAGTGGCGGAGCCAACGATCAACAAGGCCACGCCAGCCAACGCCCACTTGGTGACGACGTCGGCGCTGGACACGAGTGTGGCTTTGAGGCCCCTGCGGAACAGTCGGCGATGAACACTGACGGGAAGCACAATGAGGACGGTGGTCAGCGCTGCCACCATCACATTGAACAGGTAGAGATTCCGTTGCCAGTCGTCCAGGAGTTCGAACCGTTCCTGAAAGGGGAGCGTGAGCAGGAAGCCGCCAAGGATCTGTACCCCTGTTTGGAGAACCCGTAATTCCTGGATGAGTTCCATCCAGTTGCGGTCCATGCGTTCCTCGGTGGACTCGTTCCTGCCGATCCTGGGAGCCTGCTCCGGCTCTACCATCTGTGCACCTCCATGGTGGTTTTGGTGGACTGCGACCATGCACGGGACTACCGTCGAACTGTCAGCACTCCTCGGTCTTTGCATCGGGGCCTCATCGGATTTCCAAGGAGGACGCTATGAGCCAGGACGAACACCGGGTGGACCCGGAGAGCGAACCCGGGGGTTATGGAACGCCTACCCCCGAACAGGAAATGCCCGGTCAAGGGGATGAACGCGAGACGCCGGAACGGCCCGCGCAGGGTGCGCCTGAAGTTCCCGGCGACGAGTTTCCTACCCCAAAGGACCCTGATGCGGCCCCGCCGCCCTCGGCCACCGGGGATGCGCCGGGCCGGGAGTAGTGCAGGGCGGGGTCACGTCAGCGAGGAGGCGGGCTCGGCGCTGGGACTGGCTCGGCATGGAGAGCAGGATCGCCGGAGGCAAATGCCCCCGGCGATCGGCCCTGGCCGGGTCTATACCGTGTGTCCCCTGCGACCCGACATGAAGCTCAGCAACCAGCCAATGGCTGCGATGACGAGGAGGATGACGCCTACCCACAGCAACCAGTTAAGGGCTTGCGAGAAGCCGCCCACAAGGAGAAGAACAATTGCTACTACACCAGCAATGATCAGAAGCGTATTCATGGTCAGCACATTCCTTTCTGGGGGAATCTTTGACTAATGTCGACGGATCCCAACTATGCATTCCGATTACTTCGATTGAGTTATACCGGTACTTGGAGGCGTTCCGCCGCCTCAAAGTGCCTTTGTCGTTATTGCCTGCCGGCGGTCCTCCGGAGTGGAGTTCGCCAGTCGTGAACACTAACACTCCTCATTGTACTACTAAGCTTCCTTATGAAAGGCTTATTGAAGTCGTCACCTGATGATTGGGCAGTTGCTGCAGAAGTTTTGCGGCACGGTTTAGGCTCACATGAACGTCTATGAGAGGAACACATGAAAGCGTCACAGCAGCTTGCAGACAACCTTCAGATCGTCCTGACAGACCTTATTGAGCTACAGCTTCAAGGAAAGCAGGCGCACTGGAACATTGTGGGGCCGAACTTCCGCGACCTTCACCTCCAGCTGGACGAGCTGGTAGTGGCCACGCGCGAGTTCGCTGACGATACCGCCGAGCGCATGAGGGCCCTCCACGCACTTCCCGACGGCCGCAGTGCGACCATCGCCAAGGGCACCCGCCTGGAGGAATTCCCGGCAGGCCTGGTCAATACCAAGAACGCCGTCAAGCTGGTCACCGACCGCGTGGAACGCGCAGTCCAGACCATGCGTGATGTTCATGACGAAGTGGACGAGGAAGACCCCACGACGGCGGACCTGCTGCACGCGTTCATCTCCCGCCTTGAGCAGCTGGTGTGGATGATCAACGCCGAGATCATGAATGCCGGCGCTGCCGTGACGGACCCGGACGAGGCGTAGCCGGCAGCGGACCGGGCCGATCGCGAAAAGGGCCGAAGAACCGTGCCCAGGCTCAAGCGCACCGACCTGTCCAAGCCCGGCATCATCCGCCGCAAGGTAGGAAAAGGGTTCAGCTACCGGCACCCGGACGGGAGCCTGGTCAGCAAAGAGGATCGCCAGCGCATAAATGCGCTGGCGATCCCGCCTGCGTGGACCGATGTGTGGATCAGTCCTTTCGATAATGGACACATCCTCGCCACGGGCGTCGACGATGCAGGGCGCAGCCAGTACATCTACCACCCCACGTGGCGGGAGCGGAAGGACACCGAGAAGTTCATCCGGGCAGCCAAGCTGGGACTGGTCCTGCCGGCGATCCGGCGCAACGTCACCGTCCACCTGCAGAACACGGAAGATCCCCGGCAGCAGACCCTCGCCGCTGCAGTACGGCTGATGGACCTTGGCGCGCTTCGGGTTGGCTCCGAGGTCTATATGAAGCAAAACGGTTCTTATGGGCTCACTACGCTTCGATGCCGTCATGCACGGGTGGAAGGGCCGGACGTCTTCCTGAAGTTCCCCGGCAAAAGCGGCCAACTGTGGGACAAATCCATCCACGACCCCGCCCTGGCCGCCTTTTTGGAACCACTGGCCGAGCGCCCGGGCAAGGAACGCCTGCTTGCCTACCTCTCGGAGCGAACGTGGGTCTCCGTGGACGCGTCCATGATCAACGAATACCTGCGCGGCGTCGCAGGCGACGCATACTCCTCCAAGGATTTCCGCACGTGGAAGGGCACCGCGGCTGCGGCTCTTTGCCTGATCAAATCCGGTCACAAGGGAACTCCCCGGCAAGCGATTGTGCGGGCCATCAAGGAAGCTTCGGAGCTGCTGGGCAACACCCCGTCCGTGGCCCGCTCCTCCTACGTGGACCCCCGCATCATTGAGGCTTACCTCTCGGAAGAACTGAAAGACGTGAAGCCCACGGAGGCTTCCGTGGCGGGCTTCCTGAACGGCGAAGGCTCCTAGGCGCACCGGCCACAAAAGAGCCTGGCGACCCCCGAATCCGGGAGTCGCCAGGCTCTTTGCGCAGCGCTGAGGGGTTTGGGGCTCCCTACTCGGCGTCGTGGTCCGTTTCGAGGATTTTCACCAGGCTGTCCAGCGCGGCGTCCGCGCCTTCGCCCTCGGCGCGCAGCACTACGACATCACCGTGGGAGGCTCCCAGGCTCATGAGGGACAGGATGCTTGCGGCGTCCATGGCGTCGTCGGCGGGTTCACCTTGGCGGGCGATGGTGACGTCGAGGTCCAGGTCTCCGGCTGCCTCAGCGAAGATGGCTGCCGGGCGTGCGTGGAGGCCGACGCGGCTTGCGATGGTGGCTGTACGTTCTGGCATTGGTGCTCCTTTTGATGAAGGGTGGCGGTTATGGGAGGTGGCTTTGTGGGAAGTCTAGACCGTGTTGATGTTTAGACGCTGACGGTGGCGGGGGCGGCTTCCGCTTCCACCGGTTTCTTGACGGCAAAGCGCTTGAGGGCGATGACGGCCAGAGCGCTGACCACCATTCCGGCCACGATTGCGATGATGAACATTGGCAGGTTGCCGATGGCGAAGAAGACGAAGAAACCGCCGTGGGGGGCCTGGGAAGTTACTCCGGTGGCCATGCAGAGCGCACCGGTCAGTGCGCCGCCCACCATGCTGGCCGGGATGACGCGCAGCGGGTCGGTTGCGGCGAAGGGGATGGCGCCTTCGGAGATGAAGGAGGCACCCAGCAGCCAGGCGGCCTTGCCGTTTTCACGTTCGTTGAGGGTAAAGAGCTTCTTGTTCAGGACCGTGGCAAGGGCCATGGCCAGCGGCGGAACCATTCCTGCTGCCATCACTGTGCCCATGATCAGCCACGGCGCTTGGTTGTCGGCACTGCCCGCGGTCAAGCCGGCAACTGCGAAGGCGTAGGCAACCTTGTTGACCGGACCGCCGAGGTCGAAGCACATCATGAGGCCAAGGATGATGCCCAGAACCACTGCTGAAGCGCCACTCATGCCCGTGAGCCAGTTGTTGAGAGCCAAGGTAAGGCCGGCGATGGGTCCGCCGAGGACAAGGAACATCAAACCTGAAGCAAAGATGGAACCGAGGAGGGGGATGATCACCACGGGCATCAAGCCACGGAGCCAGCGCGGTACCTGCCAGGTGCCGATCAGGTAGGCGATGTAACCGGCCAGCAGACCGCCGATGATGCCGCCGAGGAACCCTGCGTCCATGAAGCTGGCCACGGCTCCGGCAACGAAGCCGGGGGCAATACCCGGCCGGTCGGCGATGGCGTAGGCGATGTAGCCAGCCAATGCCGGGACCAGGAAGCTCATGGACAGGTTGCCGATCTTGAACAGGACCGCACCAAGGTAGATGGAGAGCCCCCCTTCAGGCAGGTTGCCGAAGTTGTTCTCCAGCACCACCTTGTCCGCTACTTCAGTGATGTCGTAGCCGCCCAGCAGGAAGCCCAGCGCGATCAGCAGGCCACCACCGGCAACGAACGGAATCATGTAGCTGACGCCGGTGAGGAGGGCACGCTTCAGCTTCTGGCCAATGTGCTCGCCCTTCTCCTCCTCAGCACGCTCGGCCTGCTCTTCGGCGCCGGCATGGGGAACGCGGCGTGCGCGGGGGTCGTCAGCGGCTGCAAGTGCTTCCTCGACCATCTTGGTGGGCTCGTCGATGCCGCGCTTGACGGGAGCGTTGATGACCGGCTTGCCGGCGAAGCGCTCCTTGCCGCGAACATCAACGTCGACGGCAAAGATCACCGCGTCGGCTGCAGCAATCACGGCCGGGTCCAGCGGCTTGGCGCCTGAGGAACCCTGGGTCTCGACCTGCAGGTCCACGCCCATTTCCTTGGCAGCAGCAACGAGCGAGTCAGCAGCCATGTACGTGTGTGCAATACCTGTGGGGCAGGCGGTCACGGCGACGATGCGCTTTGGTGCGGCAGACGAACCGGCCGCTTCGCCGGCAGCAACAGTGCCCGCAGCGGCAGGCGCAGCCTCTGCAGGTGCAGCAGCCGGCTTGTCGGCCAGGGCGCCGTCCACGAGGTCCACAATGTCCTGCTCGGTGGCAGCCGCACGCAGTGCTGCCGTGAAGTCCTTTTTGATGAGGGACCGGGCCAGCTTGGACAGCAGCTTCAAGTGTTCCTGGTCCGCGCCATCCGGGGCGGCGATGAAGAAGATCAGGTCAGCGGGACCGTCCTTGGCGCCGAAGTCCACCTTGTGGGACAGGCGGGCCATGGCCAAGGCAGGCTCCTGGACCGCAGCAGAGCGGCAGTGCGGGATGGCGATGCCGCCGGGGACGCCGGTTGCGGTCTTCTGCTCGCGGGCGAAGGCGTCGGTAAAGAGCCCTTCAACCTCGGAAGCACGGCCGGTGGCGGCAACTTTGCCGGCCAACACGCGGATGACGTCGGCAGGGGAGTCGCCCAGGTTTTGGTCGAGGGTGACCAATTGGGTTGTGATCAGCTGGGTCACTGTGAGTCCTTCTGGAGGGCCGTGATGGTTACGGCATTGGGGGTTGTCTGGTGGACTGCCGGGACAGTGGAGCCTGGCAGGGAGGCAGCAGCGGCACCATGTGCCACGGCCTGACGAAGGCAGTCCTGCGCGGAGCCGCCTTGGGTTGCAGCCAGCAAGTAGCCGGCCAGTGCAGAGTCCCCGGCGCCTACCGTGCTGACGGCTTTGATGGGCGGATGCGTGGCCAGCCACGCTCCGTCCGCCGTCACCAGGATTGCTCCTTTGGACCCGAGTGTTGCGAGAACGGCGCCTACACCGCTGGCGACGACGGCGGCCGCGGCTTCAGCGGCTTTGGCCGGGTCTGCTTCCAGCTCGTCAGCTGTGGAGACGTTGGTGAAACCGGCGGCAGCGGCAAGCTCTGCGAGCTCTTCCGCGTTCGGCTTCAGGAGGTTCGGCTTCCCGGAGGCCTCGCCCACCAAAGACGCCGCAAGCGGCGCTCCGGAGGAATCAATGGCGATGCTGGGGGCGGCCGTTCCATCCGCATTCGACCGGAGTCGGCGAGCAATTGTGGCGTAGAAATTCGCAGGAACTCCTGGTGGGAGCGAGCCTGCGAGTACCACCCAGCTGGCGCCACGGGAGCGTTCCAGCAGCAGCCCGATCAGGGCTTCCTGCTGCTCATCGCTCAGCTCCGGGCCGGGTTCGTTGATCTTGGTGGTGACGCCGTCCGGCTCGGTAAGCGTGACATTGCTGCGCAACGCCTGGCCGATGGGCAGCGCCGCGAACGGAACGCCGCCGTCGTGCAGTCCGGAAAGGACAGGATCCGAATCCGCGCCCGGAAGCACTGCGAGGGTGTCGAGGCCGGAGGCAACGAGCGCGCGTGAAACGTTGACGCCCTTTCCGCCGGATTCCTGATGGACCGCCACAGCGCGCTGCACCTCACCGCGGGCCAGGGCGCCGGGGAGTTCCACCGTGCGGTCCAGGCTGGGGTTGGCAGTCAGGGTGACGATCATGCGATCACCACGTCAACGCCGGCGTCGGCCAAGGCCGCGGCGAGTTCCGCGGACGGTTCGCTGTCTGTAATCAAGGTGTCAACATCCTTCAATGTGGCGAACTGGACCAGCGTTTCGGAGTCCAGCTTGGAAGAGTCGGCCAGGGCCACAACGCGGCGGGCTGAGGTGACGAACGCAGCTTTGACCGCTGCTTCCTCAGGATCCGGGGTGCTGAGGCCGAAGGTTGCGTGGATGCCGTTGGCACCCACAAAGGCGATGTCCGGGCGAAGTTTGCAGGCGGCTTCCACGGTGGACTGCCCGACGGCGGCCTGCGTCAGTCCGCGGACCCGGCCGCCAAGGATCTGCAGTGCGATGCCCGGCGTGGAGGAAAGCTTGCCTGCGATGGGAATGGCGTGGGTAATCACCACGAGTTCGTCGTTTCCGTTGGCTGCGGGTGTCCGTTGTGCCAGCAAGTCCGCCAGAATTTCCGTGGTGGATCCTGCGTCCAGCAGGATACTGCCCGTCGTCAGTTCCGGGATGAGCGCGAGGGCTGCGTTGGCGATGCGAAGTTTCTCAATCTGGCGTTGCACTGCGCGCTCGAGGATGCTTTCCTCGCGGGTGCTCAGGCGGTCCGAAGGTACTGCACCGCCATGGACGCGGCGGAGGTTTCCGGAGACTTCGAGCGCCGCGAGGTCGCGGCGGATTGTCTCAGTGGTGATGCTGAAACGGTCGGCAAGGTCAGTGACGCTCACCCGTCCGCGCTCTGCGACGAGTGCGGAGATCAGTTGCTGGCGTTCTTCGGCGAACACTTGCCCTCCATTGCGGTCAACCAGGTTTTCAGGACGGCCACTTGCGTGACTGCTGTCACAACGATGTGGAATTGTTTGACTCTATCTTTGTTTAAGTTGGTAAGTCAATAGAAACCAACATAAACAAAGATCAACGGCGAACCCCGCTCCCGGGCACACCAAGGGGCATGCCGCGCTCCCTGTAGCGCGACATGCCCTGGTGCGGATCCTGACTGGGGGATTTGCCAGGATCCCGTCTGTGGAGATGGCCGGGAGCTATGTCCCGGTGTTCGGATGTGCTGAATTCGCCGTCACGTCAGGGGAACAGGCGGTTCCCCTTGTCCAGGCGGGGACGGCACCGCGGGTCCCGGCGTGGGGTCAGGAACCGGAGGTGGTCCCGGCTCCGGTAAGGGAACGGGCTCGGGTGTAGGACCGGGTTCGCGGGTCGGATCCGGGCTTGGACCGCGGGTGGGGTCGGGGTGCGAAGGGTCCGGCGGGAACCCGCTCACGGTCGAGCACCCCTTCCACGTGGCGAATGGTGCGGTCCGGGGTTCTCCGGGACGGACGAGGGATACCAATTGGCGTCCCATCCGTAACTCCGGTAGTCGATCGGCAGATTATCCGGATCCGGCGGGTCAGGAAGTTTCCGCCTGGAGGCCGGCTTGAGCTGCGAGCCGGTTGCCGAAGGTTCTTTCCTCTGTGATTCTGTGTGCATGCTATCCCTCCCGGTAGCTCCAGAATTGGTGTTGCGGACACTGATCCTCATTCGGGGATCTCCATGCGGAAGCCGCAATGGCATCCAAGGATGCGGGTGTTGATGAGAACCTCGTACATCCTCAACTGACTGCCGGGCCTTAGGACCAAGGGGGCCTGGATCCGGCGCAGCTCGCAGCTCTTGGTTTTCATGGGCTCGCCACAGTGCAGGTACTGGCCGCCGAACTGAAGCACCCCCTGGGTCACGCCTGGGCGATTCAGTACCAGCGCCACCCTCTGGACGGATGCAACCTGTTGGTAGGAGTACCTGCAGGCGTGGCACTCGTAGGTGACTTCAACCATGTTGGGCGCGGGTGGATAGTGCGATTGGATGGAATTCACCAGCAGGTTCTTGTCCGAGTCGCAGTGGTGGCACCACAAAGGCTCATCGGGCGGTTGGTGTGCTTCATCCGGAACTCTGGACGCTGGCTGGGCCGGCATGGGTCTGTACCTCGGCATCGAAAAAAATGCGGCACGCCCGTCTGCTTGAGCTAAAAGCCTGGGTCCTGTGATGGGGACTTTAGCTAGATTGTGCACATAGGTGCACCGCAGATGCAAGGATTTTGTGGGCATCCCCAGAGAGGTGACAAGCTGAACCCGGACGACCGTAAACTAAGGCATGAGCGAAATGAACGTTGACTTGGTGCTGCCTGATGCCGCCTCAGCGCCTGACGACGATTCGGTACCTGAGCGGCTCCAAGACCTCGTCATCGACAGCGAGGACGTAGGCGGATTCCTGGCAGAACTAGCCGTTTTTTCGGCAGCGGCTGTGTCCCAGGCTGTTGGCACGGCTGTGCATTGCGGCATCACCCTCAGCCGTCGGCGACGCACGGCAACGGTGGCCGGAAGCACCCCCGAAGCCAGGTTGATCGACGAAATTCAGCAGGCGTACGGGGACGGGCCGTGCCTGGAAGCGATGCGAAGCCGTGCCACCGTGCACGTTCCGGACACCTCCTCCGAAGAGCGGTGGCCGGAATACTGCGCCGTCATCGCCGAGCGAGGTCATCTGTCGGCACTCTGCGTCCCCTTGGAGTTGGACGAAGGCGCCACTGCTGCACTGAACTTCTTCGCACCCCAGGCCGGCGTCTACGACGAAGCCACCATCCGAAACTGCGAGCTGTACGCAAGCCAGGCCGAACGCTCGCTCCGGTTGGCGGTGCGCATCGGAGTGAAGCAGCAGCACGCTGACGATCTCCAGGACGCCATGCAGTCCCGGACTGTCATCGACTTGGCCTGCGGCATCATCATGGGGCAGAACCGCTGCACCCAGGAAGAGGCGTTCCAGATCCTCAAGAAGGCGTCAAGCACCCGGAACCAGAAGCTCCGGGACGTCGCGGAGTCCCTGGTCACCAGTGTGGCCAAGCAAGCGCCCGTGGCCCATTTCGAGGCCTGAAGGCCCTTCAGCGATCGTTGGCTCGCAGTTTCCGGTAGCAGTCCGTGGCCAATCCGTGACTTGTGACCCGCGCCACTGGTGAACTACATTTTAGGTGGGTTAAGCAGATAGCCCTTGGAGCCTCATGTCACCTGGTGCCATCTCGGATGGTCCAAGAACTGCACTTTTAGCCGTGGCCGCTATCGGCCGGCTCTCCGTGCACGCATGCGGGCTCCTTGGAGAAGTAAAAGGAGAATGGCAATGACGCTTGGATCCCTGCCCGTCCCGAAGCCTGCCAGAGGGACGGATCCCGCAACCGATGAGACCGGAGCGCGGCCGTGGTGCACAGTGTGCGGCACTGATTCGTACATTTTTGTTGAAACGGTGGTTGAAGCCCAACCCAACCAGTCCGAGGTAGTAGAAGTCAGCTACACCTGCAGCGAGTGCGACACGTTCTATGCCCACCCTGTCCGCTTGGAGGCCTTGGTGCCTGAGATCCAACGGGAATTTCTTTCCACGTCCGCAGCGGGACTCTGGTTCAGCTGCACCCATTGCGGCGATCCCATGACCTTGGGACGTCCCACCGAGCGGGTGATTGCGGCGCCCCGGACCACAGACGATCCGGACAGCCCCAGCCTCCTGGAGGTCTACTTGCAGACGCAGGTGCTGCACTGCCGTTGCGGTTTCCAAATGGAGGTTCCACGCCACGTTGGATGACCGCCGTCTCTGAATAATCAACAGCGGGAGGGTGGCTATGCGCACGTTTGGTGTTGAAGAGGAACTGTTGATCGCGGATCCCGCGGACGGCACTCCCTTGGCGCTGGCCGCAGACATCCTGGACGTGGCGGCTCCCCTCTACGGGGATGCAACCGGAGTAACTACCGCAGAAACAACTGCAGAGAACGCGACGTTGAAGTCGGAGTTCAAGCAGGAGCAGGTGGAAGTCAACTCGCGTCCTTGCCGGACAGCGGCCGAACTCAAAGCCGAGATCCGCGCCGGGCGGGCATTGTCCGACAAAGCCGCCCGGGCCGTGGGCGCGCGTGTCGCGGCGTTGGCCACCCCACCTGTTTTCCACGCCACGCCCACCATGGGCAACCAGCGGTACGCGGCGATGGGGACGGAATTTGGCTTGATTTCGCGTGAGCAGCTCACCTGTGGTTTCCACGTCCATGTGTCCATCGAATCACCGGAAGAAGGGGTCGCAGTCCTTGACCGGATGAGGCACTGGCTGCCGGTCCTCCTGGCCCTGAGCGCCAATTCTCCTTTCTGGATGGGAGCCGACACCGGCTTCGCCAGCTACCGCACGCAGATCTGGAACAGGTGGCCCACGGCCGGCCCCATGGACGTCTTCGGTTCAGCGGAGGGCTACCAAGCGATACTGTCCGAGCTGCTGGGGACAGGTGTTCCGTTGGATGAGGGCATGATCTACTTCGATGCCCGTCTCTCCAGGGGGCACCCCACCGTTGAGCTGCGGATCGCCGACGTTTGCCTCTACGCCGAAGACGCCCTCACCATCGCCGTCATTGCCCGTGCCCTGGTGGAGACATCAGCGGCTGAATGGCGGCAGGGAAAACCGGCGTCAAGCACGTTGACGCCGGTCATCCGCATGGCGAACTGGAAGGCCAGCCGCTTTGGCATCAACCAGCAGTTGTTGCACCCGATGGAACAGCGGCCCTACCCCGCTGCGGACGTTGTGGGCGCCCTGCTCCGGCACGTTCGTGTGGCCTTGACGGGGGCCGGCGACCTCGCGCTCGCCCGGGCGGGCGTGGCCAACATCCTTCGCCGGGGCACCGGCGAACGGCTGCAACGCCAGGCCTACAGCCAGCGGCGCAGGTTGTCCGACGTCGTGTCCGCCGCCATCGCCTCGACGCATCAGGATGGCGAAAGGTCCGACGCCGGACTGCTGAGTCTGTGACCAACGGCCCGCTGGGTTTTGGCCGGGAAAGCGGTCGTCAGCGGGAAAGCCGCCGCCAGTGGAAAAGCGGCCGCCAGCGGCAGCCACCGCCGCCAGCCCTGGTTGTTCAGCCCTGATTGATGCGGATCATGTTGCCGGAGGGATCGCGGAAGGCGCAGTCGCGCGGACCCCATGGTTGGTCGATCGGCTCCTGGAGAACCTCGGCGCCGGACGCGCGGAGCTTCTCGAAGGTGCCGTCCAGATCATCCGTGGTGAACACCAGCATGGGCATGACGCCTTTGGTCAGCAGTTCCTGGATGGCATCGCCATCGGCTTGTGAGCGGCCGGCGTGCGGCGGGGAAAGAACCAGTTCAAGGTCCGGCTGGGCATCGCTGCCGATGGTGACCCAACGCTGGCCGTCCGAGCCGACGTCGTTCCGGACGTCGAAACCCAATGCGTCGCGGTAGAAGGCGAGCGACTCATCCACATCGTTGACAGTGACATGTGCGTACTTCAAGGAAATGTTCATGAATCACACGCTATTGCAGCTGTGACGTGGGCGCTTCTTCAATCCTGCTCAGTATTTCAGGAGCGGGAGTCCTGCCTTTGCCGGTTCTTTCAGGGCGGGTGTGCTGTTTCGCGATGCAGTTGGGCATGGCCTTGACCGCGTGGTGTTCGCGGGAGCGGTACTCGCTGGGGTTGATGCCCACGATTTCCGTGAAGCGCGTGCTGAAGGATCCCAAGGAAGTACAGCCCACTTCCATGCAGGCGTCCGTGACGCTGGTCCCCGCCCGAAGCAGGGCCATGGCCCGTTCGATCCGCCGGGTCATGAGGTAGTTGTAGGGCGATTCTCCGTAGGCGGCTTTGAACTGGCGGGAGAAATGCGCGGGCGACATGAGGGCGCCGGCGGCCATGGTGGGCACGTCCAACGGACGCGCATACTCGCGGTCAATGAAGTCGCGGGCGCGCCGCAGATGGGCCAGGTTGGCCAGTTCCTGCGGAGTCATGGCGCCAGTCTACTAGGCTCATGCCCATGGATTCAGTGGTGTGGTCAAAACCCGAAAACCAGCGCAAGGGCACTCCATTGCTGGTGATGATGCACGGGTACGGGACCAGCGAACAGCGTATGGTGGACCTCTTTCCGCATTTACCCGGCGAGTTCACGTGCGCTGCGCTTCGCGGCCCCAAGGTGATCGGCGACCATTACGGTTGGTTCCTGCTGGACTATTTCCTGACCAACGACTTCGCTGACGTCATAGCGTCCACCAACTCGGTGTTCAACTGGATCAACTCCGTCAAGGACAACCACAGCAGCGTCAGCCTGCTGGGCTATTCGCAGGGCATGGCCATGGCCAGCACGCTGCTGCGCTTGCGGCCCCACGCCTTCAAGGCCACGGTGGGCCTGTCCGGATTTGTGCTGGACAACGACCTCCTTGCCCTGAGCGAGTCCTTCGACACCCCGCCGCCGTTCTTCTGGGGCCGGGACAAGGCCGATCCCGTGATCAACGAGGACGCCATTGCCCACACTGCGGAGTGGCTGGAGGCCAACGTCGCCCTGACTTCACGGACCTATCCTGGCATGGGCCACAGGATCGAGCCGCCTGAGCTGGTGGATGTCAGCGCGTTCCTGAAGTTCTACGCTCTGGGGTGGAGCCCCGGATTAGAAGGCATTCGGGCTCCGTAATCAATCCCATGGTGAGATTCGCGTCACAATTTCGCATTCGACTGCACTCTATTGAATGACAAAATTGTAAGCGCTTACACTTTTGGCTGGTGACCCGGTGCGGGTCTCACGTGAAGGCGTCAGGCGAGCAGGGAAAGGGTTGAGGCCGTGTTGCATGGTTAGGACTCACAGGGCGACAATCCAGGACGTAGCAGTCCTCTCCGGGTTGTCCATTTGCACGGTATCCCGGGCACTCAGGAACCTCCCCAATGTTTCTGAAAGGGCGCAACAGCAAGTAGCCGGCGCCGCCGCCAAGCTCGGCTACAAGGCATCGGCCGCAGCGTCCAGGCTGGCGGGCGGGAGCACCGGCCAGGTGGCCATAGTGGCCCCGACTGCCACGGCGTGGTTCTTCGCCCAGGCCGTGGAAGCGGCAGAAGAGGTCTTCGGCGACAGCGGCTACCACACCGTCCTCATCAGCCTGCGCAACAAAGCCAGCGTGCGGAGGGAGTTCTTCGCCGACCTGGCAAACCTGGCGCAGAGAGTGGACGGGCTGCTCTTGCTCAACATTGACTTGGCGCCCGGAGAAGTAGAGGCGCTGGAAGCCTCCGGGCTGGCAACAGCCAGCGTGGGTATGGTAAATGTTCCGTGGGACAATGTAGGTATCGATGACGAACACGCGGCCTGGCAGGCAACCCAACACCTGCTGGGGCTGGGCCATTGGGACTTGGCCGTTCTCTCGAGCAATGAACATCCCGTTGTTACTGAGACTCCACGGTTCCGCGGCTTCAGGCGTGCGCTGGATGAACACCACCTCACCGTCCACCCGGACCTTGTGGTGGGTGCCGGGCCAAGCATCGACGACGGCAGGCGGGCAATGACCGAACTCATCGCCCGTGGCGCCAGGCCCACGGCGGTGTTTGCCCATTGTGATGAAGCAGCGTTCGGTGCGTTGACGGCGCTCCGCGACCATGGTTTGTCCGTGCCCAAGAACGTGTCAGTGATCGGAATCGACAACCACCCCATGAGCGGGTTCCTTGGCTTGAGCACCGTGGCGCAGCCCGTGGCAGACCAAGGCGCCTTCGCCGCAAACCTGCTGTGCGAACGACTCCTGAATACTGAAAACCCCCATCAACCCTCCAACCACCTGCTCGATACCAAGCTCATCGAACGCAAAACCACGCGCCACAAGCGCTGAACGGAATACTGCACATGACTGATCTTCGTAATGCCTGGACGGGCGCTTCGGCGCTGTTGTTCGACCTCGACGGCGTGCTGACGCCCACTGCCGTGGTGCACGAGCATGCGTGGCAGGAACTGTTCGACGGTTACCTGGCCCGGACGGGACACCCGCAGGGGTATCAGGCGAGCGATTATTTCGACCACATTGACGGCAAGCCGCGGTTCGATGGGGTCCGGGACTTCCTGGCATCGCGCGGCATTACGTTGCCCGAAGGCCCGGTCCATGACGATCCGGACAACCAGACTGTGCAGGGCCTGGGCAACCGCAAGAATGCCATCTTCAACGAGATCGTGAATTCCCGCGGTGTTGAACCGTACGAAGGCTCGGTCAAATTCATCAATGCAGCGGTGGAGTTGGGCCTGAAGGTGGCGGTGGTCTCTTCCTCCCGGAACGCCCCCGCCGTCCTGAAGGCCGCCGGGCTGGACCACCACTTCGAGGTGGTGGTGGACGGTCAGGTGGCTGCCGCCGTCGGGCTTCCCGGCAAGCCGGACCCTGCCACCTATGTCTACGGTGCGGGCCTGCTGGGCGTGCCTGTGGAGGAATGCATTGTGGTGGAGGATGCGGTGTCCGGTGTGCAGGCCGGCGCAGGCGCCAACTTTTACGCCGTGATCGGCGTGGACCGCGGCGCGGGTCGCCAGACGCTTCTGGACGCCGGCGCCACGCTGGTGGTCGACGACCTCAATGATCTTCTCTGACCCTACTTTTTAGAAGGACTTCAACCGCCCATGGCACTCATCAGCTCCGATCGGCTGCGTTTCCCCTGCGAGCCCTGGAAGCTCGTGGAGAATATCCACGTCCCCGGTGACGAGGGAACGCTGGAAACGCTGTTCGCGCTTGGCAACGGCCACCTTGGTATCCGTGGCTCGCACTCAACAGCGGGCGACGGCGAACTTCCCGGCACGTTCATCAACGGTTTCCACGAGATCTGGGACATCAAGCACGCCGAGAATGCCTACGGTTTCGCCCGGACCGGCCAACGGATCGTTTACGTTCCGGATGCCAACAACTTCACGGTGTCCATCGATGGCGAGGCCCTGAGCCTGGCTGAGTCCACCGTGACGGATTACCGCCGCAGCGTGGATTTTTCCACAGGCGTGTACGAAGAGAGCATCACCTGGGCGTGCCGTTCGGGCGCGACCGTCACCACGGTGGAGCGCCGGGCGGTGGGATTCGATTCGCGCGGATGCCTCGGCCTGGAGCTGTCCCTGACAGCTGACCGGGACGTGTCCGCGGACATCATCTCCGGCGTCGTTAACCGGCAGGACCAGCCTGTGGAGGACCAGTCGGCCCACGATCCGCGCCGTTCGGGCCGGCACGCCGGCCGGGTCCTGCTGCCGCTGCACCTGCAGGGTTCCGACGGTTCGCTGCGCCTTGCGTGGGAAACCGCCGAATCGCGCCAGCGCGTGGCCATGGCCGTGGATCACTGGATCTCCGCCGAAGGCCAGCCATTCGAGACGTTGGTGGGCGAGGACGACTCATCCGTCCGCTACGTTCTGGCAATCCACGACGGCGACACGTTCCGTTTGGAGAAAACGGTCAGTTACCTGGTGGCAGGCGCCACGGATGCCGAAGACCGTGGCGAAAGCCTCGCCTTGGATGCCGAAGCAAACCTCGTGCCGTTCGCCGATATCCTGGCCCAGAGCAAAGCGCACTATGACGAATACTGGACCACGGCCGACATCCTGATCGGTGGCCAGCCGGAGATGCAGCAGGCAGTTCGGTGGGGACTGTTCCAGCTGGCGCAGGCCACTGCCCGTGCCGGTGTGGCGGGAATCCCCGCGAAGGGCGTGAGCGGTTCCGGCTACGAAGGCCACTACTTCTGGGACCAGGAAATCTACCTCCTGCCGTACCTGACATACACCAATCCTTGTGGTGCCCGGAAGGTCCTGGAATCGCGGCACGCCATGCTGCCCGACGCCCGGGTGCGGGCCAAGGAGCTCAGCGTGGACGGTGCACTGTTCCCATGGCGGACCATCAACGGCCTTGAAGCCAGCGCCTACTACGCCGCCGGCACGGCCCAGTTCCACATTGCCGCGGCCATCGCCTTCGCGGCCAACCGCTATGAATGGGCCAGCGCAGATACCACCTTCCGCGGGGAGCTGGGTGCCGACCTGCTGATCGAGACAGCACGCATGTGGGCCTCGCTGGGCTTCTTCGGCAAGGACGGCATGTTCCACATCCACGGCGTCACCGGCCCGGATGAGTACACGGCCGTGGTCAATGACAACCTGTACACCAACGTGATGGCGCGCTTTAACCTTCGCGCAGCCGCGGCGTTGGAGCACAAGGGCATCGCTGACACCGAGCGTTTGGTGTGGCGCCAGGCAGCAGAGCGGATGTTCCTCCCGTACGATCCGCACCTGCAGCTCCACAGTCAGGACAACGACTTCATGACACTGGAGCCGTGGGACTGGAACACACCAAAGTCCAAGTACCCGCTGCTGCTGAACTTCCACCCGTTGGTGATCTACCGGCACCAGGTCCTCAAGCAGGCCGATACCGTGCTGGCGATGTTCCTTCAATGGCAGGACTTCTCGGCCGAGGAAAAGCAACGCGCTTTCGACTTCTACGATCCCATTACCACGGGCGACTCCACCTTGTCCGCCTGCGTGCAGGGCATCATGGCCGCCGAGGTGGGGTACGGCGACGTCGCGCTCCAGCACTTCACCGAGGCGCTGTTCATCGACCTCGACAACTCGCACGGCAACACGATCGACGGTGTCCACATCGCCTCCACCGGAGGGATCTGGAGCTCCTTGGTCAGTGGTTTCGCCGGCATGCGGGACCAGGGCGAGCTGCTGCGCTTCGACCCGCGCCTGCCTGTGGAGTGGGAAGGCCTGTCCTTCCGGCTCAAGGTCCAGGGACGCCTGCTGGCCGTTGACCTGGCACAGGGTTCCATCGCGCTGACACTCATCTCCGGGCCGGACTACAGCGACGAGCCGCTGCACGTGAACGTGCGGGAAAACGTTGTCATGGTCGGTGCGGATACCGTCCTGGTTTCGCTGGAAACGGTACCGGTGCCACCGCCGTCGATCTTCCCCAGCGTCTTCCCGACGGCGGGACTTCCGATCCTCCGGTAGTCTTCAGGCTGCGCGTGGCTACTGGAGCCGTGAGCTACTTGGACGCAAGGTCCATGGTGGTCAGGCGCAGCCACAACCACAGCCGTTTTTGCGGATCCGCCAGGTCCAGGTTGAAGTCCTCGGCCAGGCGGGTCACGCGGTAGCGGACGGTGTTGTTGTGGACATGGAGTTGGGCGGCCATGGCCGAGATGTTTCCGTTGCTCGCCAGGTAGGCGCGGAGGGTGTCCAGGTAATCCGTTTTCTGCTCGGCGTCCCGGGCCTGGATACTGGCGATTTCGTCTGTGCCGCCCAGCCCGTTCTCCTCAATGAATGCCCCGATCTTCATCAGGTTCAACGGGATCTGGAAGTCCTCATAAAGGGCCACTCCCGGTACCTTCCCGGTGCCGGCCGCCTTTCCGCCGCGCGCCTGCAGGTTCAGCAGGTGGTTCATCGTCTGGACGGCCTCGGACCGGGACCGGGGTAGGTCCTCGATTCCTTGGGCTATGCCCCCCACTGTGGCGATGACCGGGAACGGGCTGATGGTGTGGGAGTACGCCTCAATTTCCTGGATGATCCGCCCATGCACGGCCCGGGGCGAAGTCCCCTTGCAGGGCAGGAGTGCGTAGACCACCGAGCCGAGCAGGGCGCTGTGCCCGGTGCCGAACTGCACGTTGCTGACGGTGGTCACCAACTGCAGCAGCCGGTGGATGTCGCGCACGGATTCCAGGCTTCCGGTCTCAGGGCGGACGATCGAGAAAGCGGCCACGGCCAAACCGTTGGCGGCATCCAGGCCCAGTTGGGCGGCGGCGAACGGGGCATGCGGAGCGTCGTCCATGAGCGTCCGGATGAGGTCCGCATTGCGGCGCTCCCCGAAGTCCGAGGCGGATCGGGCATGCAGCATGTGCAAACCGGCCAACGGCGCCATCCTGTCCAGTGCATTCAGTGCCGCAGCCCGGTTTTCCTGGCCGGGATCGATGATCCAGATGGAACCGAGCAGCTCACCCCCAGCCCGGACGGCCAGCGCAAGGCGGGCCATGCCGTCGTCGGGCGCTGGCACCAGAACCGCTCCCGGGGCGGCGTAGACGATCTTGAAATCCTGGTCGAAAGCCGGCGGTATGGTTTCCTCCAGGGTGAGCGTGGTGATGCGCCGGAGCTCATCGATGGGCTGGCCAGGCAAGGTGGAATAGCCGAGGATCCTGCCAAGCGGATCCACGATGCTCGCGGCGCCGTTGGTGATGGAGGCCGCGGCGTTGGCGAAAGCGTAAAGATCTCCCAGGCGGACCCCGGCCACCGTGTCGGCTGCTGCACCCATGACAGAGGCCCTGGCCAGTGCCACCAGCCGCGTCCAATCCGCGTCATCAGGTGCCACCAGCACGGACAGGCTGTACCCAAGGGCAGCCCCGCGCAGCTGCTCCATCTTGGCGCCATGTGCTTTGACGATCACCGCGGCGGCGTTGCTGTTTGCTGCCCTGTGGAGGAGCTGATCAAAATCCGGTGAGCCGTAGGTGCATCCGACGGCCAGGATGATGCGGTCATCCACGCTGGACCAGTGGTCCAGGGGGTCGTACATCAACACGTCCGAGACGGGGTGTCCCAGGTTCTCCGGCGTGGGGTTGGCATGTACCAGTTCCGCTTGCATCAACTGGATGCAATCGGACAATCGAACCACGGATTGCTGGATTCCTGATTGCTGACCCGTGTCCATATGTGGACGTTATCACAAGGCCCATCAGCATCTTATAGAGGAATTCACATATAGCACGGGAGAGATCTGCGTCACTATTGGGAAAGGAGCTGGGCGGGTAACCCAGCAGGAACCCAGAGGACCAATTCCATGAAACTCAAGGACATCAAGGCGCTCGCCTCGGTGCAGCGACCAGCCCGTTCCGTCGCAGAGCGACTGTCCCGGAAGTGCTACAGCGTGGAAGACATGCGCAAGCTGGCAGCCAAGCGCCTGCCCAAGAGCATCTTCGAATACATCGAAGGTGGAGGCGACGACGAGGTCTCACTGCGCCGCAACCAGTCGTCGTTCCACGACTGGTCCTTCCTCCCCAAATGGGGATCGGTGGAGAACTTCGACCTCACTTCAACCCTCCTGGGCGGACCGGCTTCCATGCCGGTGACCCTCTCGCCCACAGGCGGTACCCGGCTGTTCCACCCGGAGGGAGAGTCCGCGGTGGCCCGGGCGGCGCTCGCTGAGGGAATTCCCTACGGACTGGCCCACCTCAGCACCACCACCATGGAAGACGTCAGCGCTGCCGCGCCTGGGCTCCGCCGGTGGTTCAACCTGGAACCCACTCCGGACAAGGGCCTCCTGCAAGCCGTCCTGGACCGGGTGTCCAACGCCGGTTACGAAGCACTGCTGGTCAACGTTGATTGCCGGGCCATCGGCCACCGCGAGCGCGACTACCGCAACGGGTTCACCGCACCCCCGTCCATCAAACCGAAGACGGTGGTGGAGGGCATGTTGCACCCCGCGTGGGCACTGGGATTCCTGGCCAACGACGCCATCGCTTTCCCCAACCTGGATGCGGACGTTCCGGACGGCCCGCTGGCCAGTTCCCCGGACATGTGGCGGACGCTGCTGGCCGGGTCCTATGAGCCCACGGATTGGGACGACATACAGGATCTGCGGGCCCGCTGGAACGGACCGATCATCCTCAAGGGCGTCGTCAACCCCAACGACGTCGCGCTGGCCGTTGCGCTGGGCATCGACGCCATCCAGGTCAGCAACCACGGAGGACGGCAACTGGACCACATGGCCGCTCCCTTGGATGTCCTTCCGGACATTGTGGACAGGGCAGCCGGCCAGTTGGAAATCATCGTCGACGGCGGCATCCGCCGCGGTTCCGACGTTGTCAAAGCACTGGCGCTCGGCGCGGACGCCTGCTCCATCGGGCGCCCCTACCTTTACGGTTTGGCCGCGGCTGGCGAAGCCGGCGTGGCGCACGTCCTGAAAATGTTCCGATCCGAAATGACCCGCACCATGATGCTCCTCGGAGTGTCCACCATCGAAGAACTGCGGACGGAAGGCCGGGACTTGATCCGGCACCGCAACGAAGCCTTCGCCCGCACCCAACCCACCCGTATCCCCAAGGCCGCCCCCATGGGCCTTGCACCAATGAGGACTCCCTAATGAACAATGTCTTAAGCACCCAGCGAAACAGACGTGCCTTGCCTGCCGTCGTCCTGACAGCAGCGCTCATGCTGGCGGTGACCGCGTGCAGCCCCACCGGCAACGCATCGACGTCGGGCCCGTCCGGTGGTTCCGCAGCAGGTGGCACGGGCGTGCCTGCGCTGGAAGTCAACCAAGCCGCCGTCGAGCTTCTGCCGGAGTCCATCAAGGCGTCCAAGGTGCTGCGCGTTGCCATCCCCACCAACGAGCAGCCCACGCAGTTCTACCGTGAAGGTACGCAGGAAATGACCGGAACCAACCCGGACGTGGCCCGTCTCATCGGCGAGGCATTGGGTGTCAAAGTAGATATCCAGGTGGCCAATTTCGACTCCATCATTCCCGGCCTGGCGGCCAACCGCTACGACATGACAGTGTCTTCCATGACCCCCACGGAGAAGCGCATGGAAGTCCTGGACTTTGTTGACTACATGCAGATCGGCAACGCGATCGCCGTCCCCAAGGGCAATCCGGCAGGCATCAAGGACGAGAACGCACTCTGCGGTAAGAAGGTAGGGCTGCTGACTGGTTCCTACCAGCTGACCGTGAACGTTCCTTCATACGACGAAGCGTGCGCTGCAGCCGGCAAAGACGCCATCCAGAAGAGCGAATTCCAGGACACCCGGCAGGCGATCTCAGCCTTGACCAGTGGCCGGTTGGACACGGTGCTGGCCGACTCGCCCATCCTGAACTTCGCAGCCACCCAGAACCCGCAGATCGAGATTGCCCGGACGTACGAATTCGCCCCAGTGGGGGTGGGTGTGCCTAAGGATTCCGGCCTGGTGAAATCCGTCTCCGCCGCACTGGATGCCGTGATCAAGAGTGAGTCCTACACCAAGGTCCTCGGGAAGTACGGGCTGGAGACCAGCGCCATCACCGAAGCCCGCGTCAATTTCGCCCAGTAAAGGTGATAACCATGCAAAAGCAACCCTCAGTTCCCGATACCAAGGAGCCGGCCGCAGCGGCTCCGAGTGATTCGATTCCCGTGGTGCCGCTGAAGCATCCAGTCCGTTTGGTGCTGGCTGTGGTCCTCATCCTGGTGGCGCTCAGCGCGGCGTGGGATGTGGCAGTGAACGAACGGTACCGGTGGGACGTGGTGGTGTCCTACCTGTTCGCCCCGCAGATCCTGGCCGGAGCCGGGCTGACCATCCTGCTGACTGTGGTGTCCATGACGGTCGGTATCGCCCTGGGTACGCTGCTCGCGATCATGCGGCTCTCCGAGAACCCCATCCTGAGCACCATCAGCCGCGGCTACATCTGGTTCTTCAGGGGTACGCCCCTGCTGGTCCAGTTGATCTTTTGGTACAACATTGCGGCCCTCTACCCGGTCATTGCCTTCGGGCTTCCGTTCGGTGGACCGTCCATGGTCCTGGGATCGGCCAATGTCCTGATCTCCCCGTTGGGGGCAGCCCTGCTGGGGTTGTCCTTGAACGAGGCCGCCTACATGGCGGAGATCATCCGTGGCGGCATCGGTTCCGTGGACAAGGGCCAGTACGACGCCGCCCGCGCTTTGGGTATGAGCGGCGGGAAGCTCATGAACCGGGTGATCCTGCCACAGGCCGTGCGCGTGGTGCTGCCGCCCACCGGCAACCAGGTCATCTCCATGCTGAAGGGCACGTCCCTGGTGAGCGTCCTGGCGATCTCGGACCTGCTCTACTCGGCGCAGATCATCTATGCGAACAACTACCAGACCATTCCGCTGTTGATTGTTGCCAGCGTCTGGTACCTGCTCATGACCACCGTCCTGAGCTTCTTCCAAAACAAACTCGAACGCAGGTACGGGCGCGGTTTCGACTCAGCGCCGCGACGAACCCGCACGCCCAAGACAAGGACAGCATGATGACTACGGCCATGGTGGAAGCCCGGGGAGTCCGGAAGAACTTTGGTGTTGTCGAAATCCTGAAAGGCATTGACCTCAGGGTTGAAAAGGGATCCGTGACCTGCCTGATTGGCCCGTCAGGTTCCGGCAAGACCACGTTCCTGCGGTGTATCAACCACCTTGAAAAAGTTGACGCCGGCAGGCTCTACGTCGACGAGCACTTGGTGGGCTATACCGAGCGCAACGGGAAGCTCTACGAGATGAAGGAACGCCAAACCGCCCGCTCACGGCTCAACGCGGGCATGGTGTTCCAGCGCTTCAACCTCTTCCCGCACATGACCGTGCTGGAGAACATCATTGAAGCGCCGGTGCACGTTCTTGGCCGGCCCCGCCGTGAGGTGGTGGTGGAAGCGCAGACCTTGCTGGACCGTGTTGGCCTGGGCAACCGGGGACACTCCTATCCGCAGGAACTCTCCGGGGGGCAGCAGCAGCGCATCGCAATTGCCAGGGCGCTGGCCATGAAGCCCAAACTGATGCTCTTCGACGAGCCCACGTCCGCGCTTGACCCCGAACTGGTGGGCGAAGTCCTGGACGTCATGAAATCCCTCGCCGAGGCCGGGATGACCATGGTGGTGGTCACCCACGAGCTGGGGTTCGCCCGGCAAGTGGCCGATCAAGTGGTGTTCATGGACGGTGGCGTGGTGGTGGAAAGCGGCCCGCCCGAGCAAGTGCTGGGCAGCCCCCGGCACGAACGCACCAAGGCGTTCCTCTCCAAAGTTTTGTAAGCAGCAACGTTCCTTCAGCACCACGAAAGGCATCACCATCATGACCCGTCTCCAAGTGGCAACAGACCTGGCACCAAGCCCGGCCGGCCCTTACTCCCAGGCAATTGTGGCCAACGGGCTCCTGTACACCGCAGGCCAGACGCCGCATGATCCCATCACGGACGAGCGTGTGGGGATCACCATCGAGGAACAGACCATCCAAGCCATGGAGAACCTGAGGCACGTACTGGGTGCGCATGGCCTGGACTTCTCCCACGTGGTCAAGGCGACCGTCCACTTGCACCATCCGCGCCGGGACTTTGATGGCTTCAATGCCGTCTACGAAAAGTACGTCGTGGCGCCTTACCCGGCGCGGACCACCGTAGGTTCGTTCCTGGGCGACTTCCTGGTGGAGATCGACGTCGTAGCGGCCATCCCGTAACTACCCGCCCCCGGCAGGAACGTCCACCACCTTTCACGCGGCCCCGTCCGATGCATGCCACAGCGCATTGGGCGGGGCCTTCCTTGACTGCGTCCTCAGCCCAGCCGCGTCATGTCAGTCCAGGCAGCTCCATCTTGCTGTTCCGTCCCTTGAAAGGCCGCCATGTCAGCCCAAACAATGCCCTACCCAAACCGCGGTGACCCGGCTTCCGCGGAACCGCTGTGCGACCAACAGTTGCTGGCCATGGTGCGTGGAGGTGATGTTGCCGCCTTCGGCGAGCTGTTCATTCGGTACCGGAGGGTGGGAGGGTTCGTGGCCCGCGCGGAGTCAGACAACCCCAGTGACGCCGCAGACATTGTGGGTGAAGCGTTTGCCGCCGTCTTCCAAGCGATCATCGAGGGCAGGGGGCCTGTGGAGTCGTTCCGGCCCTACCTGCTGACTACCATCCGCAGGATGGCCCACCGAAAGAACCAGACGTCGGCCCGACTCGCCCTCACTGAATCCGGCACGGTGGATGCCCTGGCGTTTACCGGTGACGATCACGTCCTGGGCACCCACGAGACCATCATTTTGGTGCAGGCCTTCCGTGAACTTCCCCGGCGCTGGCAGGACGTGCTCTGGTTCGTCGACGTTGAGGGCCTCAAGCCGGCGCAGGCCGGCCCGTTGCTGGGGCTGACCCCGAACGCCCTGTCCGCTTTGGCAATGCGCGCACGCGAGGGGCTCCGGCAGATGTACCTGCAGAAGCATGTGGGCGAGCCCACCATTCAGTCCTGTGCACACTATCTGAGACATTTCGGCAGGTACGTCCGCAACGGTTTGAGCGGAAATGCGCACGCCAGAATAAAGCAGCACACGGATCACTGCATCCACTGTTCAGCTGTCTTGGCGGAACTCCGGGAGCTTCAGGCTTCCATGCGGACCACGACGAACAACTAGCTGTCCCAGCGCGTACTAGCCGGCCTCGGGGCTGACTTGCTCCTCAACAGGCGCTTGGTTCCCACCCGATGCCTGATTCCCCACCAAACGTCGACGCTCCAGCTCGCAATTGATCAGATCCAGCAGCGCCTGCGCTGGTTCGGACAAGTGATGTGTGTCGGGTGAGCCGAGTTGGTCACAATGGACCAGCACGTGGCGGATTCGTTCGAGTTCTCTCGACGGCACCAACGGCCAGCGGTGGAACAACTGCCGGACGGCTATTGCTCCGAGCAGGGCGTCGGGTTTGTTGGCCACGCCGTGATTTCCGTGGGTGGCAGCTGCCCTGCGTCTGGCAATGCTGGCTGCGGAGAGCACCACGCCATGGGCCATGAGATTCTCGGCCTTGAGTGAGTTCGGGGCCATGGGGCACCTCCCCGGGGTAGGGCGAAGGAAGCCGGCTGCGTGACTTTGAAATTAGCTTACAGAATGTGACTTATGTCATGTCAATAATTACGCGAGATATCCGCCGTCGTGATCTGAAGTTCAGTTCCGCGGCGCGGAGGCGCCGCCACCCGGGCGGGGTGACGGCGCCGAGGGTTCAGCCCAGGTGAACGTGCGGGGTGTCGCTGGTTCCACTGAAGGTCTTGCGGTCGATCCTGATCAGGAGGAGTGCGGCCGGGGCTATCAAGACCGCCACCCCGGCCGCCCAAAGGAACACCATGGAATAGCCCGAGGTGAGCGCCGCCAAGGGCTCGCCGGGGGCGGCCGTGGTGGTAGCGGCCGCGATGGCACTGAAGAGTGCGATGCCCAGCGATCCGCCGATCTGCTGCGAAGCGTTGACCAGGGCGCTGGCCACCCCGGCGTCGTCCTTGTCCACGCCGAAGAGAGCCAGGTTCTGCATGGGGACGAAGACCAGGCCCAGCCCGATGCCCATGAGGATCAACGCAGGCAGCATGTTCACCGCATACGTGCCGTCGGAGGTGACCTGTGTGAGCCACAGCATGGCTGCGGCCATGAAGACCGGACCAAGTGCGCTGGGTACCTTGGCGCCCAGTCGGGGCAGGTTCTTCGCCACGATGCCCGCCGTGATGATCAGCACCACTGTCATGGGCAGGGACGCGATTCCGGCCGCGAACGGGGCGAAGTGCAGAACGATTTGGAGGTAGAAGTTGATGAACAGGATGCCGCCGATCAGCACTGCCCCGGCAAGGAAAGACGCCAGGAATGCGGCGGCGCGGTTGCGTTCGGTGGCGACGCGCAACGGAAGCAGCGGGTTCTTGACCTGGCGTTCGACGGCGACGAAAAGTACCAGCAACAGCGCGCCTGCTGCGATAAAGCCCCAGGATTCCACCGCACCCCAGCCGTGTTCGGCGTTGGCGAAGCCGTAGACCAGGGAACCCAGGCCCAAAGCGGCAAGAGCGACGCCGGGCCAGTCGTATTTGGTGGAGCCTCCCGCTTTGCTTTCGCCCACCAAAGTCCACACGCCGATCAGCGCGATGACTGCGATGGGTACGTTGACGAAGAAGCACCACCGCCACGAGACGAATTCGGTGAGGAAGCCGCCCAGCAGAACTCCCACTGCTGCGCCGACGCCGCTGATGGAGCCGAAGATGGCGAAGGCGGTGCCGCGGTCCTTGCCGCCGGGGAAGGCCACCGTCAGGAGTGCCAGGGCCGCCGGAGCAAGGAGGGCGGCGAAGATGCCCTGAAGCGCGCGGGCTCCGATGAGTTCCCAGGGCTGCTGGGCCAATCCGCCGATGAGTGATGCCACCGCGAAGCCTGCTGAGGCAGTGATGAAAGTCCGCTTCCGTCCCCAGAAATCGGAAATTCGTCCGCCCAAGAGGAGGAAGGCGCCGAAGACGAGCGCGTACGCAGTGACCACCCAGGATCGGGTGGAATCGCTGATGCCCATTTCCAGTTGGAGGCGGGGGAGCGCCAGGTTCACGATGGTGCCGTCCAGGACCACCATGAACTGGGCGAGGGCCAGGAAGGGAAGCGCCCGCCAGCCGATGTTGCTTTTACCGCCCGGTGGGGCTGGTGTGTTTGCTTGGGCTTGTGCGCCTGATGTCCCCAGTAGTTGTGATGCCACGCGTCACCCATTCTTGAAAGTAGTAATACTTATAAAAGTATAAGTACTTTGATGGGAGCGCATAAGTCTGCCGGGCGTGACGTTCGTCCCAGTGGCGCCGTTCCCCTGCGCGTACCTAGGATGGAACAAAACTGCAGGTCGGAGAGGGTCGGTGGCTGTTGTGGGGGAGCAAGCCGAAGAGAGCGGCGATGCCCGCAAGGCAAATCGGACTGAGCTTTGGCGGGCCTTTACGCTCCCTGCCGTGATTGGCTTGACTGTGGTTGGCATCGCGGGGGTGAACTTCGCGAACGGCCTCTCGGAGCAGCAAGTGCAATCGGGCTCGAACGTGAAAACCTGCGAAGTCCTGTCGCGGGCCGCCCTCGCCCCGGAAGCGGGTGCCCTGTTCGGCGTGAACCTGGACTGGCATTCCAAACCGCTTGCCGCCTTCGCCAGCGACCTTGGCCACAAGCCTGCAGTCAGCGTCTCCTTCACAGGGTTTCCCCTCACAGCCAAGGACGAAGACGACCTCCGGCGGGCAGTGGAGCAGATTCGAGCCGACGGGCACATGATGCTGCTGACCCTGGAACCTCACGACGGACTCTCCACTGTGACTGAAGAAACGGCAACGGCTCTGGCGAAAGACCTCGCCGAATTCAACGACGACGGCGTACCCGTGGTTGTCAGGTTCGCCCACGAAATGAACGGCTCCTGGTACGCCTGGTCCCAGCAGCCACAAAAGTACAAAGAAGCTTTCCAAACGCTGGCCAAGGCGGTGCACTCCACCGCGCCGGGTTCCGCCATGATGTGGGCTCCCAATTACGGCGGCGGATATCCTTTCGCGGGCGGAGAGTTCGAAGCCAAACCAGGCACCCCCGAATTTCTGGCACTGGATACCAGCGGCGACGGCGCCCTGACCATGGACGATGACGCTTACGCCCCCTACTACCCGGGAGACGAGGCTGTGGACTGGGTTGGCATGTCCCTGTATCACTGGGGCAGCACCTACCCTTGGGGCGAAAATGAGCTACCGGAGGCCAACAAATTCGCGGATCAGCTCACCGGAAACTATCGTGGTGCCAACGGGGATGACAGCCTGCTTCCCGACTTCTACGGCGTATACGGCACGCAGCATGGCAAACCGGTCGCCATTCCGGAAACTGCCGCCTTGTTCGCACCGGGCTCTGGTGGCGAGTCGGAAAATGTCATCAAGGAAGCCTGGTGGACCCAGCTCTTCAGCCCCACAACACATCAAGAATTCCCGCAACTGAAGATGATCAACTGGTTCGAATGGGACAAAGACGAGGTGGAAGTCAAAGGCCGGGTGGACTGGACCGTGACCAACACCCCCGAACTGCGGGAAGCCTTCACTACGTCACTGCCGGACTGGTTCCGTTACGGCCCGGAGGAGTCGTGCCAGCCCCGGAAGTGATGCCGGGCCCGGACGCGTGTTCAGGTTCTGAAAGGAACGAAGCCAACCGCTGAAGCGCCGGAAGGCTGGCCGCGATCTGTTCGCGTTCCTCCGGGAGCAGGCGGGCGCTCGCGGCAATGAGCGCTTCCGCCCATTCGCCCTCCAGGAGTGACTTGATCCGCCGGGACTCGTCTGTGGGGTGGAGGGAAACGTAGCGCTTGTCCGAGGCGTCCTTGACACGCGTGACCAAGCCGGCAGCTACGAGCTCGCGCAATTGGGAGCTGACGTTGCTCAGCTGCCGACCGAGCCTGGCCGCCACTTCGGCGACGGTGACTCCGGGATGGCCTTCAACAACGCGGAGGATTTCCAGCACACCATTCGAGATGGGGCGGAGTCCTGTCTCGTTGAGTGACTTGCGGCGAATGTCGGACGAGATATCAATCATGCAGACGGCCAGGGCCTTGTGGTCCACAGTCTCTTCTCCCATCCCCCAAGCATAGGTGGGGCCGCGCCTCTTCAACTCCCTGGCCGTCGGCTGCAATAGTGGCAGGATGATCAACCAGCAACAGCTCTGGGACCACGACGCAGCGGAGCAGTATGACACCCCCGGGGTGGGGATGTTCTCACCTGATGTGCTTGGCCCCACTGTGGAGGTCTTGTCGGAACTCGCGTCGGGAGGTCCCGCCGTCGAGTTTGCGATCGGAACCGGACGCGTGGCCATCCCGCTCCTTGAAGCCGGTGTGCCAGTCAGCGGCATTGAGCTGTCCCATGCCATGATCGCCCGCCTGCGTGAAAAGGTGGGGGAGGACCGGATTCCCGTGGTCCAGGGCGATATGTCCCAGGTTTCAACAGGTTCCCATTACACGCTGGCATTTCTGGTGTTCAACACCATCGCCAACCTCCTGACCCAGGACGAACAAGTCCGGTGCTTCCAGAACGCTGCCCGCCACCTGGCTCCCGGCGGCCGCTTCGTCGTCGAGCTCTGGGTACCGCAACTGCGTTCACTGCCGCCCGGGCATGGCGGAACAGTGGAGGTGAGCCAGCCCGGATACCTCTTGGTGGACACCTATGACGTGCTCCGCCAACACGTTATCTCGCACCATGTGCAGTTCGGCCCCGACGTTGAGGATGGGCGCGAAGCGCGGATCGGGCGGACACCACACCGGTACATCTGGCCGAGTGAACTCGACCTCATGGCACGCATTGCTGGATTCGAGCTGGAACACAGGTGGGCCGACTGGGACCGCAGCGAATTCACCGCTGAGTCCCGCAGCCACGTGTCGGTATATCGGCTCACGAACGCCAGATGACCTGAATAAGTAGCGGGACAGCTGATAGGGGTAGAGCCGGTCACCACCCGGCCCAGAGAGCCGTCGTACGAAAAGCTCGGCTCTGCTGGTCGATTGCTAGGCTGGACTCATGACCCGTCGACTTGCAGTCCTGTCCGCCGTCCCCGTCCTGCTGCTGCTCGTAGGCTGCGGAGCCGTGGAGGAAGCCGCCGGAAACGCTGCAAGTGAGGCCGCATCAAAGGTCGCCACCGCCGCTGCCGACGAAATGACCAAGCAAATCTGCGCCGTTGTCCAGGATGGCTTGGTGGGCGTCGAAGACAAGCAGGTACTCGCTGGCCTGGTGACGGCCGCCGATGCCGCAGGCGTCCCCTCCGATATCACTACGCCCCTCCGCCAGATCGCCGACGCAGGTGACCAAGTACCAGCCGAGTCCGTTCAAGCATTGAAGGATGCTTGCCCCGCATAGCAGCTGTTGCGACGCGGGTGTGGACTATGGGCGCCACTGTGGATTACGTCTGCCGGGCCTGCTGCAGTTGTGGCTCCCGGGGACGTTCAGTTGCGGGTGGCCTGACTGGCGGCGCGGGTGACGTAGCGTCCTCGTGCCCAGGCAGACGTGGCGGTTTGGACCGGTAGATGTGCCCGGTAGGGGTTCGGACTTCCATGGTGTGCGTTTGGCCATGCGGCACACTGGCGCTCCAACCAGGGATTTCCTTGGTGTGATTGCATGCCTCGCATAGCCCCGCGCCGTTGTTGAGGGTGGTGGTCCCGCCGTTGTGCCATGGGACCACGTGGTCGAGATGCCTGACAGGCGCATCGCAATACGGGGTTCGGCAGGTGTCGTCCCGGGTCTCGATGAAGCGACGTAATCGCTGGGGGAAGATCCTCGCTTTGGAGTCCATGGTCAGGAGTTCGCCGCTTCCCGGAGCGGTGTAAAGCCGCCGGATCATCACCCGGAATTCTTGGTGCTCCTTGGTTTCCGCATCTTGTTGGCTCGGGCTCCTAGCCGTGGAATTGGCGGGCGATGCATGCGCAGGCTCGGTGGGCCCGTCGGCCAAGAGAACTCTGGCCCATTCAGCGGGGACGATTCCGTATCCCTGGATTCGGGCCGGTTCGCTGTCGCCTTGGAAGAGCGTGCGGTCGGTCATGACGAGTTGGAGGTCGACCCCTGCGACCCCGCCAGGTGTTCCAGTGAGCCGTTCTACCAAGGTGTCGGCCATGATCTGTCCACGGTTTCGGCCGTCGCTGGTCGAGCGGGCTGAATCTGCGTGCCGGCTAAGGGCAGCGTAGGCGGCGACACCCTGAGCCACGGGAAGCAGAGCGGTGAGGATTGTCATGGTGTCCGGAGCCGGGCGAAGACTGACCCTGCGTTCTGCGGCCGCGTGACTGGCCCGCTGGGCCGCCGAGCGTGGATCGCGCCGGTAGGCTGCGGCCTTCGCGGCCGCGATGATTATCCTGTCCCCGGACCCGTCGAACGTGCCCGTGTCAGGTGCCAGCTCTTCATCAACGGCGGCGCGGTCTTCAACGCTGAGGCACGCAGTTTCCTTGACCAGCAGGGTGGCACGCCATTCGTTGAGCTGACCTGTTTCGAGGGCGACCATGGTGTGCGGCATCTCGGTGACAAGCGCCCTCGCAAGTCCGAGCAGCCGGGATCCACGGTTCGGCGATTCGCGCCGCGCGAGGGCCACCTGAGCGGCGACACCGCGGCCTTGCTCTGCCGTGGGAACACCTGCTTCGGCCTGCTCCCGGCGCTGAGCCAGATCCAACGCGACAGCGGCCCTGGCCTGACGGGCAGTGATCGCGGATTTCAGGTCTTCCAAGGCGCGAATCTCATTGACCAGCCCGCTACTGCTGGTGCTCGCGGGCAAGGAACCAATAACGGCTGCGAGGCCCGCCAACGTAGAACCGGGCGGAGCCGACTCCCAGGGCATCGAGGGATCGGCCGGTAAGGGCATCGCCTTGCCCGCCTGACTGGTCCGAATCTGCTCCATGTCCCAACTCTTCCAGTCGGGAGAATCGGATATCAGGCCTCATTTCGCCTATGTGGAAAACCGCGCAAAGTACCGGCATCGTTGGGGTGAGACGAGCTAGCGGGACGGAGGGCCCGCGATGCCGCACCGCAGGGTTACCGGCCCCCGGAAGCCCCGGAAGCCCCGGCCCCAGCCAGCACCACCCGTGCCCGCACCGCGATCGCTGCGCCGAGAACCAGCGCTGCAGCGACAGCCGCCGCAACCGCCGTCGGAAATGACTCGGGTGAATCGGCGCTGCGGCCAACAGTGATCCACGCCAGACCCCACGCGATGGCGGCTGCGAGGGCGAGGCGGCCGTGTCCCTTGATGGCCAGAGCGATGCCCACAACGGCCACCACTACCAGCACAGCCACTGACCAGACTTCGGGCCGCAACCCCAAGCCTGAGAAGCCGGAGGCCTTCAAAGCGGCGGCGATGTTGGCGCACACGGCCACGCTGGTCCAGCCAAGGTACAGACCTAACGTTCCGTCCACCACAACGGCCTCAACCCACGAGGCGGCACGACTCTGGCTGTACCGCAGGAACGCCAGGACAAGGGTCGCCAGCAGGGCCAGGATCACCAGCACGCTGACAAAGAGCCACCCTGCCTGGACGGACAAGATCCACGCGGCGTTCAGGACCATGGACACGGCCACGATCCAGCCGAGGGAGCGCTGCCGCGGATTGGTCCGCTGGGACGGTAACCACTGCCACGCCGTGTAGGCAACCAGTCCGGCGTACACCACAGACCAGATGGAGAAGGCCGGGGTTGCGGGGGCGAGGAGCGTGGAGTCGGCGGCCAGTGCACCGCTCGCCGCCTGGGCGATCGGGGTTCCGCCGAAGACTCCGACGCCGATCATCGAGCCAACGATGCAGATCACCAAGCTCACGGTGACCGTGATCTGCCGCAAAAGATCCGGGTTTTGAGTTTTCATCTGCTGAGCCTCTTTCCTGGGCTGGATGTGCGGTGTCATGCATTTCATGAGGTCCGTGACTTACTATCAAATTGCTAGCAAGACAAGCTTTACGTTTATCAAAGGAACATTGGATGGACTCGGAAGGCCACGCAAAGGGCTATTGGTACGGCAAAGATCCAGGTCAGAAGGCCATTGCGATCGATGTGCTGAATGCCCTGCGGGATTACCGCGCCTCCGAGCAGGCGATGCGCCGCCGGACCCGCTCGTCCATGGGAATGGGTGAGAAGGATCTGCTGGCCCTCCGGTATCTGTTCGAAGCCGAGGCCTCGGGCACGGTGATGAAGCCGAAGGATCTTGGCGACAAATTGGGGATAACGTCGGCGTCCATGACCACCCTGATCGACCGTTTGGTGGAGTCCGGCCATATTCGGCGTGAACCCCATCCGACGGACCGGCGTGCCCTGATCCTGAAGGCGACGCCGGGCTCGGACCAGGAAGTACGGCACACCTTGGGCGGAATGCACCGACGGATGCTGGATGCGGCGTGCGCCTTGAACCCGGACGAGTCGCAAATTGTGGTGAACTTCCTGCAGCACATGCGGGAGGCTTTGGACACCATCGATGAAGAGCCTGGAGATCCAGAAGAGGCTGACCACGCTGGGAAACCAACCCTGTCATGACGTGAGGCTCCACTGCAGGATAAAGATGAGCGTCACCAGGAATCCTGACCCATAGTTGAGCCAGATAAACCGCCGCCACGCCACATTGGTGCGTGCCGCCGTCGTATCCGTCACGTTCCACCACGGCGCGCAGTTGGCGACATACGGGATGGCGATGATTGCCGCGAGCGGCCCGGGCCACGGCGTGGCGAGCATCGCGAGTCCGGCAACAAGCCAGAGCACGACGGCGAGCCTCACCGTCCGGCGGGCACCGAACACTGTTGCTATGGAGCCGATGCCGGCCTGCCGGTCGGGTTCGATGTCCTGGACGGCGCCAAAGGCGTGCGCTGCCATGCCCCAGAGGAAGAAGGCCGCCAGCAGGATCACCAGGCCGGGCGTCACCTCCGCACCGGCCAGCGCCAACCCGACGACGGCGGGACTGACGAAGTGCGTACTGGACGTCAACGAGTCCAAGACCGGGCGTTCCTTGAAGCGAAGCCCCGCGACGGAGTAAGCCACCACAGCGAAGGCGCTCACGGTCAGGCTGATCCATGCGGCAGGTCCGCCCGCAAACGCCAGCACCAGCAGGAACGGCACATTGGTGATGGCCGCGAGCCACAGCATGGGGCGGTGCAGATGGGGTTGGAGGAGCGCGCCCTCCATGCCGCCCTTGCGGGGGTTCTTCAGGTCGGATTCGTAATCGAAGACGTCGTTGATCCCGTACATGGCCAGGTTGTAAGGGATGAGGAAGTAGAAGGTGCCCACCACCAGGACCCAGTCGATCTCGCGGGTAGTGAGCAGCATTGCCGCTGCGAACGGGTAGGCGGTGTTGATCCAACTGACGGGGCGGGACGCGAGGACGGCTTGCGGGACCAAGCTTTTGAGAGGGGCGGGGCCCTTGAGTGTTGCAGGACCTTTGGTGCTGGGGTTGGATTCCCGTTTGCGCGTCAGCCACAGCCACAACCCGGGAAGCGCCACGACACCTGCCAAGGGGTACGCAAAGTCCTCGATCGGGGCGAGCCCTGCTTTGATGCCGAGGATATGCGAAGGGTCGTAGTGGAAGAGTTCCATCCCGATCATGACGGAGTCGAACACCGCGGTCAGGACAGCCAGCGCGGCAAAAGCGAGGCCCACAGCTTTCCAGTGCTTGCCCGCCTCCCCGGGATGGGCGCCGTGCCGGGCGAAGACCACGCCGGCGATCACTGCTGCGGCGATGAACGCGAGCGCGAGCCACAAGTACGTCATGCGTTCTCCCGCTCCCGCTGATTCCCACTGCGAGCGGCCGTGCTCCAGCCGAGCAGCCGCCGGGCGCCCGTGTAGAGGACCATGGTGCACAACACCAGGAAAAGCAGGAAGACGGGTTCCTCGATGGGCAGCTCCGGGCCAATCAGCAGTCCCGTGGCGATGGTGCCTTCACCTCGGAGGAAGATTCCCCAACCGATCCCGGCCAGGTCCCAGGCGAGAAGGAACAGGACCCCGACGGCGGTGACCACCGCCGCTGCTTTAGCGTCGCGCCAGAAGAACAACCGGAAGCGGTGGTCGAGCAGGAGCATGCAGATGATGCCCAGCAGCAACGACACCAAGTAGAGAACACCCATCAGCCAATCCTGCTAGCTACGGGCCTCACAGTGGTAGGGCCGGCACTGTGATCGCCGCGGATTCGTTTCAAGACCAGCTCGGCACTGATGAGGCACATGGGCACTCCTACACCGGGGGCTGTGGTGGCGCCGGCGTAGTAGAGGCCTTGCACACGCTTTGAGGCATTCTGTGCCCTGAACATGGCACTCTGGCCCAGCGTATGCGCCGGCCCCAGCATGCCGCCGCGCCAGGAGTTGTACTCCTCAGCGAAGTCGGCGGGTCCGATGGTGTTCCTGACCACCACGCGGTCGCGGAGGTCCGGGATGTTGGCCCACTGGGCGATCTGGTCGATGGCAGCATCGGCGGTCCGCTCGATGAGGACATCGCCGCTGCCGTCGGGGCCGCCTGCTCCAAGCTGCGGATCGGCCGGGACGGGAACCAGGACAAAGAGATTCTCGTGCCCTTGTGGGGCAACCCCGGTGTCGGTGGCGCTGGGTTTGCAGACATAGATGGAAGCAGGGTCCGGAATGCTGGTCTCCGCACCAAAGATGGCTGCGAAATTCGCCTCCCAATCCCTGGTGAAGAACAAGGAATGGTGGGGAAGTTCCGGCAGGGAACCTTTGACGCCCAACATCACCAGGACGGCGCCGGGTCCGCTGGTGCGGCTCTGCCAGTACTTGTTGTTGTAGCTCCGGTCCCTGACGCCCAGCAGTTGGGTTTCGGTGTGGTGCAGATCGGCGCCGGAGACCACCAGATCCGCAACGCTGTAGTGCTCCGTGCCCGAGGTGTCCCGCCACTTGACCCCGGTGACTTCGCGGCCATCCTTCCCGGACAGGGCAGGAGGGAGTTTGACGCCATCGAAGCGGCCCACCTTCCTGGTCCGGGGTGCCTCGCGGGTGGTGATCTTCAAGGCTTCGGCACCGGTATGGATCCTGACGCCGGCATCCACCGCCAGTGACTCAAGCCGCCTCACGAGCTCCCAGAATCCGCCGATCGGATACTGGACGCCGTCGCCCAGGTCCAGGGCACTCATCAAGTGGTACATGGCGGGAGCATCGGAAGGATTGGTGCCAAGGAACACCGCCGGGTATCCCAGGACCTGCCGGAGCACGGGGTGCTGGAACCGTTGGGACACGTACTTGTCCAGCGGTGTCAGGAGCAGTTGCGCGAGTTTGGGCAGGCTCCGCAGTACTTCCGGATGAAGCAGCCCTTGCAGCCTGGTGAACGGGTTGTAGAGGAAGAACCGCTCAGCCATGTCCGTGGTGTGACGCGCGGACGCGAGATAGGAGGTGAGTTCCCTGGCGCTGCCGGGCTCCACGCCCTCGAAGGTTTCCAGAACCTGGTCGCTGCCCAGCGGGACTGTCAGCGGGTCCGGCCGTACGCCGTCGTGGTTTGGCTCGCTGAAGATGCGGTACGCCGGACTGAGCGTCCGCAGGTCCAGCTGTTCCGCCGCGCTGGTGCCGAGCAGCTTGAAGAAGTGGTCGAAGACGCCGGGCATCAGGTACCAGGAAGGACCGGTATCCCAGCGGAAGCCGTCCCGTTCCAAGCTGCCGGCGCGGCCACCCACCCGGTCGCGCTGCTCCAGGAGTTGGACCTCGTGGCCTTCGTGGGCAAGGAGTGCGGCGGTGGCAAGCCCAGCAATGCCACCGCCGATCACTACAGTCCGCGTCATCGGTGCAGCTCCATCCAGGTTGAGGCGACGGCGCGTGCGGCGAGACCGGCTTTCACGGCGTCAGGTACACGGACCCTTGAGCGATACAGCTCGTCCACCGTGGTCTGTTCGATCCTGTCCGTGAGGGCCTGGAACAGCGCCAACGCGCTCCGGACAGCGGCCCTGGCATCGCGGGGCAGCATCGGAATGACGGCGTTGGCGTCGGCCAGCTGGGCCCGGACGGTCATGACCCATTCCACCCGGTCATGCTCCTCGAGGTGGTCCGAGGTGCCGAGGTAGTTGCGGCCCAACCGGGAGGTATCGTCCGCCAGGTCGCGGAGGAAGTTGATGTTCTGGAAAGCAGCGCCCAACCTGCTGGCGCCGTATTGCAAAGCTGCGGCGTCGCCGTCGTCGATGTTTTCATCCCGCATGAAGACGCGCAGGCACATCAGCCCCACCACCTCAGCGGAACCATGCACGTAGCCGTCGTGGGCATCCGCGTCGAATCGGAGTGGAGCCGGCTGCTGCGCAGAAGTGCCTGCTGACGTGCGCTCGCCGAGGTCCGTCCGCATGGAAGCGAAGAAGGGATCGATGAGGGTCTCATCAATCCCCGCCGTCCTGGCAGTCTGGGCAAAGGCATGAATAATGAGATCGCTGCTGTAGCCGAGCTTGACCGCGCGGTGGGTTTCATCGATGAAGTGTGCCAGGGCGTCGCACTGTTCCTGGTAGCTGAGGCCGGCTTCCGCGGTGACGCCATCCACGAGCTCGTCCGCCACCCGCACCAGGGCGTAGATATTGCGGACGTGCTGGCGGTGCCGGGACCCCAGCAGCCGGCAGGCGAGGCCGAAGGACGTGGAATAGGCGGCGATGACCTGGTTGGCGGCCCGCTCGGCCGTCCGGGTGAAATGGGTGAAAGAGGTATCGGTGGCGACGCTCATGATTGCCGTCCTTCCAGCTGCCCTGCAAGGTCAAGCAGTACGTTGCGTGCTTCCAACGGAATGGTGCTTGTGAGCTGATGGTTGAAGGCCGCCATCCGTTCCTCGATGAGGCTCTGGACAAATGCTTCTGCTCCGCACTCGGTGAGGTGGCGGCGGACGTGCTCGCCTTCCTCGCCGTTGAGTCCGGGCCTGCCGAAGAGGGGCGCGATGTGCGGCCACGTGCTGGTGGTCCGCGCGTGGGCGATGATGGCGGTTTCCTTGCCTTCGCGCAGGTCCGAAAAAGGATCCTTGCCGTGGCGGCGCGGATCCCCGAACGTGGACAGGAGGTCGTCCTGGAGCTGGAAGGCCAGGCCAAGATGCCGGCCGGCGGTTGCCAGTGCAGTCTCGACGGCGAAGTCCGCGCCGGCCAGCGCTGCGGCGGCGCGCAGCGGCAATTCGAAGGTATAGGTGGCGGTTTTGTACCCACACATCACCAGGATGGTCTCGAGGTCCGGGGCAATGACGCCGTCCCCCAGCCCCACGTCCAGTTGTTCGCCGGCCACCGTCTCGTTGATGGTGTGTTCCAGCAGGTCCAGAAGGCGGAGCCGTAGTTCGTGGGGGAGATCCGCGCGGGCGAATGCTTGGTGGGTTGCTGCGAGCAGCATGTCGCCCATCAGGATTCCGCCGGTCTGGGCCCAATGCAGGCCGCCGTCCGGACGGGGGATCTCGCCGGCTTCTGCGAGGAGTGAGCCGATGAGGTTGGGATGCCCGCGGCGGACGAGGTCGCCGTCGATCACGTCATCATGCAGCAGGAAAGCGTAGTGGAGGAGTTCAATGGCGGCGGCGATGCTGATGGCTGTTTCGCGTTGGCCAGGGCCTTCTTGTTCCGGCCGTGATGAGCCGCGTTGCAGGAGGGCGTCGTACGTTTCCATGAGCAGCAAGGGTCGGACAAACTTGCCGCCCAGCACGTTCTGGCCGGCCAGGCCCCACAGCCTGGCGAAGTTGGGGCCGTAGGCGGTTGCCGCGCTGGCCCTCTTGCCGATCAGCCCGGTCAGCTCGTTTTCGATGGCGCCGCAGAGGTCGGTGCGGCTTCGGAGGGATCCGGAGGTGACGGTCATGATGTGGCTCCCTCGTGTAAGGGCAATGCCCGTGCTTCAAGGAGTTGGGGGAACTGCAGGCCGAGCCAGGGGCTGAAAGCGGACGGCGTGTGTGCCAAGGCGTCCTCGAGCAGGGCCGGGGAGATCCAGGCCCAGTCAGCAACCTCGGCTGGATTCGGCTGCAGGGGGCCGCTGATCCGGGCCATGAACACCGGGCAGACCTCATTTTCGACGATGCCCGTGGGGTCCACCGCCCTGTAGCGGAAGTCCGGGAGGACCAGTTCGATCCTCTTGGCGTCCACCCCGAGTTCGAACTGCGCGCGTCGCATTACAGCGTCCTCGAACTCCTCGCCTGGTGCCGGGTGGCCGCAGAAACTGTTGGTCCACACTCCCGGCCAGGTCTTCTTTTCAGGTGAGCGGCGGGTCAGGAGGACCTCACCGGCGTCGTTGAGCAAATAGCAGGAGAAGGCTAAATGAAGGGGCGTGTCCAGTGTGTGCACTCCCGCTTTTGCGGTCTCCCCGATGGGTGCTCCGGCGTCGTCCAGGAGGACCACCATCTCTGTCGCGTTCATCCTGCGCCTACCTCCTACACCCGGTGCCTTAGAGAAACTTGAATATTGCTAGACAAGCTAGAAGAAAGGCTACCATGTAGGAAGTTAGGTGTAACATACTCAACATGTCCAGTTCTGAAGAGATTCCTGAAGAAGCCGGGACCCCGGTTTCCTCCGGTATTTATCATCTGGACGCCAACGATCCCCATGAAGAACTAGTGGACCGATCCGGTCTTTCCGACGACGACGTGCAGCAGATCAGTAACATCATGGCTGCACTGGCACGGCTGCGCGAGGCGGAACAACGGCTGGCCGATGCCTCCTTGAGGTACATGAAGCTCAACCAATCAGACATGCGTGCCCTGCACTATTTGATTGTCTGCGCCAACCATGGCGTCATTGCCACCCCCGGTGCAATTGCTTCCCGCCTTAACATCTCGACGGCGTCAACCACCAAGCTGCTCGACCGGCTGGAACGCGCGGGTCATGTCACCCGACGCGCCCACCCTTCCGACCGCAGGGCGCTCGCGATCGCCATCACCCCCGAAACGCACGAGGCCGCGATGCGGACGGTGGGACGGCAGCAAGCCAAGCGGTTCCTGGCGGCAGCCAGGCTCACTCCTGATGAACGGGACACCGTAATGCGCTTCCTGGATGACATGGCGCAGGAGATCGAGGTCTCCGAAGAGGTGTGGGCAGGTTCTGCGGGCTCCTCTGCAGCGGATCAGCGCTAGTACAGGAAGATCGGCAGCCAATCCCGGTTGTGGGCGTGGACCAGTGCCAGGAACAACACGAAGTCGAAGAGCAGGTGCACGGACACCACGTAGGTGAACGACTTGGTCAGTTTGAAGGTGTACCCCTGCAGCAAGGCGAACGGGAACGTCAGCAAAGGACCCCAGGACTGATATCCGATTTCCCACAGGAATGAGGAGAAGACCACGGCTTGCAGGAGGTTGGCCAGCCAGTCCGGGAAGTGTTGCCGCAGCAGAGTGAACGTGGTGCAAATGAAGAACAGTTCGTCCCAGATTCCTACGGCATTAACGCCCAGGAAGAGCCGCCAGAAGATGTCGGGGTCGGAGGCGTCGGGCCAGTTTTGGTAGACGCCGGTGCTGATCAGGTAGACCGGCAGGATGAAATAGCCCAACGCAACGACGCCTATCAAGTACAGCTTCGCTGCCAGAGGCCATTTTCGGCCTGTGTTGACGGGGAACTTGATGATGTCTTCCCGATACACAAAGCGGGAGACCAGCCACGGCACCAGCACTGCCAGCGCGAGCGCCCCACCCATGATGGCCATGTGCTCCGTGCTGAGGTCCGCGTTGAGCGGTACCAGACTGAAGATGGTCATGCCTGCCGCGATCAGCGCGAGGTGCCTCATCAGCCGGCTGTCAATAAAAGCGGCGGTGACAACACTGGCCAGCAGCAAGCCGTAGCCCAGCAGTTCATTTCCCACCGCAAAGAGGGGAATGCCGGACAGGGAAAGCAGCGCCGCCGGTACCAGTTTCCAGCTGATCGCTGTTCGGGGTGCTTCCGTTGAAAGGGACGTCACCCCCTAAGCATCTCAGGCCGGCAGCCGGCCGACACGGTTTGGGCGCCCGGAAAAGCACATCGGCACAACGGTGAAGTGTTCTTCTGTATTATTCGTGACAGGGCCCACAGATGGGTCGGTCGAGTTGTTGTCTGGCTTTGCCAGCGGGGGATACATATAAAGGAATAGCCGATGGCTCAAGAAGAGGGCTCTCTTTCACCGGATGGCGGTGCGGATGCCGCACGCCAGGATGGCACCAACGCGTCACCGCGCGCTGAAACGTCAGCGCCTGCTGAGGCGACCCTGCGCGAGCAAGTGAAGGACATCATCGAATCCATCCTTGCCGATACCGAGCCGCGCAGCGAAGCCGCCAGAGCCAAGCTCGGTGCGTTGTTGGAGGCGCATCCCGAGGACCCTCAGCGCGCCCTGTTGGAGCACCTGCAGGAAACCCGCAAAGATGCCGCTCCGGCATCCGCAGTGCCGGTTCACCTCGAATCCGCCAGCGTGCACCTCGAATCCGTTGACGCAGCGCGGACCGTGTCGGTTCCCGTCAGCCACGAAGTCCGGGAAGGAATCCAGTCCGTCCTGGCGGACAAACTCCTGCTGACGGCCTTCCAGCCCGTCCATGCACTGCCCACCGGCGAGGTCGTAGGCGTTGAAGCGCTCACCCGGTTCGTGGGTGAAGACGGCGCCGGCGCCGATGTCTGGTTCAGCGAGGCTGCTGCCGCAGGGTTGGGAACCGAGTTGGAGATCGCTGCCCTCCACTGCGCTCTCACCGCGGCGCACGACGTCCCGGAAACCATGTCCGTTGCCCTTAACCTCACCCCCGTAACTTCCAGCGACCCCAGGGTCCGGAACCTGCTGGCCGCTGCGGCACTCGCGCCGGACCGGATCATTGTTGAACTCACTGGCAGCCTGGCCGACGTTGGAGGCCAAACCGGCCGCGACGGACTCGGACCCCTGCGCGCTTTGGGTTTGCGGCTTGCCATCAGCGCCTCCGGGGCGGCGTTGGTAGCCTTGGAGCGGGTGGAGCAACTGCGCCCGGACATCATCAAGCTGGACCGCCACCTGATTGAAGGCATCGAAAGCAGCGAAGGCCAAAGGATCCGGGCAAGGGCGATCGTTGAGCTCGCCAGGGAGATCGGGGCCGAAGTCATTGCGGTAGGCATTGAGACGGCCGAAGAACTCGAGGAAGTCACGGCGCTGCAGATCACCGCAGCCCAGGGATACCTCCTCGGACGCCCCTCGGTTCACCCGCTGGACTGGTCGGCGTGGAGCATCCGCGCACAAACAGAAGCCCAGCCTGCCGGCTGACAGCTGTCTCATGCTCGACGGCGGCCCTCACCCCTTAAGGTGAGGGCCGCCGTCGTTCTTGACGGGTCCGTTCTCCGTCGGCTCCGTGACCTAGTCGGCCATGTGCCGCGGATCGTTGCCCACGAAGGTTCCGGGAAGCATTCCGGCGCCGAAGACGGGGCCCGGTTCCGGCCGCTTGGGGTGCCTGACGTCGTCGTCGTTCCGCTGGGTCAGGCGACGCACCACCCAGGGGAAGAGATGATGGCGTGCCCACACAATGTCGCCTGCCCGGGCCTCCCGCCAGCTGCGCTCGGGCAGGGGTTTGGGCGTTAACGGCTCAAGGAAATGTGGAACGTTGAGAGTGTTGAGGACCATGATGGCGATGGTGTGCTGGCCCAACGGCGAAAAATGGAGCCGGTCAGGATCCCACATCCGGGGATCGGTGAGCTGGCGCAAACCCCAGAGATCGGCCACCACGGCGCCATGGCGGGCCGCCACTACCCGGATGTTCTCGTTGTAGATGGCCACCTTGCCACGTGCCAACCCCAGCACCGGGGTGGCGCCCCAGTCCGGCCCGGTGAACAGCAGGATGGTGGCACCGGTGGAGGCCAGCGTTTCCACGCCGGTGTCCAGTTCGAGGGCCAATCTATCGGGATCGCTCCGGTGAAAGAGCAGGTCGTTGCCGCCCGCATTGAGCGTGATCAGATCTGGTTTGAGGTCCAGTGCCGGGCCCACTTGCTCCTCCATGATTTCATGGAGCAACCGTCCACTGATGGCCAGGTTGGCGTAGGCGAAATCCTCGTGGCCGGTGCTTAGCTCTTCCGCAACCCGGTCTGCCCAGCCTCGGAGACCGCCGGGGCTCCGTGGCTCGGGATCGCCCAAACCTTCGGTGAAGGAGTCGCCCAAGGCCACATAACGGCTCCACGGGTGCAGGCCGGCCCCGAAGCTACCGGAACCACCCTGCCCCCATCCGTTGGCACTTTGGGCGTTCATCTCCCCATAGTGCGCCTGCCGGACCCGCGGCGCCATGGCTGGACTGGCTTGGCCTGCAAGGAGTTGCCTGGGGGGCGCTGGGCAACTTCAGCCCTTGCTGAAAATCAGGCTGACATTCTGACCGCCGAATCCGAACGAGTTGGAGAGTGCTGTGGGAGGCGTTCCGCGGCGTTGTTCGCTGACAAGGTCAAGCCCGATTCCGGGGTCCACGTTTCCCGGGTGAAGGTTGCGGGTGGGTGGGATGACTTCCTCTGCAACGCTCCGGGCCGCGATGATGGCTTCGACGGCGCCGGCGGCCCCGAAAAGGTGGCCCAGGGAGGCCTTGGGGGCAGTCACCGGAATGGTGTCGCCGAAGATGGCCTTGATGGCTTTTGCTTCCGCCAGGTCCCCCAAGGTGGTGCCGGTTGCGTGGGCGTTGACGTGGCCCACGTCAGCCGGGCTTATCCCGGCGTCGCTGAGGGCTTTGGTGATGGCGGTGATCTGGCCTTCGCCGTCGTCCGCTGGTGCCGTCATGTGGAAGGCGTCCGAAGCGATGCCCACGCCGCGCAGCACAGCATGGACAGTGGCCCCGCGGGCTGTGGCGTGCTCGGCACTTTCCAGCACCATGATGCCCGCGCCCTCGCCCAGGACGAAGCCATCGCGGTCCGAGGCAAACGGGCGTGATGCAGAGGCGGGGTCCTCTGTGAGTGTTGAGAGCGCCCTCGTTTGCAGGAAAGCGGCGACGGTGAAGGGCGTTATTGCCGCTTCAGCGCCCCCGGCAATGACCACATCGGCCTCGCCGGAACGGATCAATCTGGCGGCCAGGGCGATTGCTTCTGCGCCCGAGGAGCACGCAGAGACCGGAGTGTACGAGCCGGCCTTGGCGCCGTAGCGGATGCTGACAGCCGCGGCGGGGCCGTTGGCCATGAGCATCGGCACTGCGCGCGGGGAGACGCGGCGCTGGCCGCGGTTCTCCAAGGTGTCGTCCTCCCGGAGCAGCGTGCCGATTCCGCCCACGCCCGTTCCTACCGCCACGGCCAGCCGGGTGCCGTCAACCCGGGGCGAGCCGGCGTCTGCCCAGGCTTCTGCCGCGGCAATCAGTGCGGCTTGCTGAACCCGGTCCAGTCTTTTGGCTTCGACGGCGTCAAGTCCGGTGGCTGGGTCGATGGCCATGGGTGCGGCGATGGTGACGGGAAGCCCGCTGCCCTGCAACATATCCGGCTCGACGTCCCGCACTCCTGAACGGCCCTCAAGGAGGGCAGCCCACGTGGTGTCGGCGGTGCCTCCCAAGGGCGTCGTGGCGCCTATTCCTGTCACAGCGATATCTCGTACCCTCAAGGCAACTCCTTTTCTTGTATGACATACAAGATAACCCGATAGTTGTATGAAGTACAATTTCTTGCATGATTACAGGGAGCAAGGGGAAGCGACAGTCGGGAGGCCCGTCGCAGGCCCGGGGACATTCGACCAGGGGCCGGATTCTGGACAGCGCGGTAAAGCTCTATCTGGCCGACTCTTCGGGTGAGGTGAGTGTGGCTGCGATTGCTGCAGATGCCGGGGTCTTCCCCAACCAAGTGACCTATTACTTTGGTTCCAAAGACTCGCTGTTCATCCATGCAGCTTTCCTGGCGCTCCTCCACGATGCGGAGCGTCTTGAGGCGATCGGCCGCAGCGCGCGGAGCCCTGAGTCATTTCGAAGGAACATGGCCCGCACGGCGCTGATGCTCCCGTCGATGCCGCTGGTGGTGCGGGCCTTGGCGGTGGGAACGTCCCGGCCGGCCCTGGCTTCGGTGGTGGATCAGCATCTGAATCTGCTCTTCCGGCAGTCCGAGCGTTACTTGGTCCGCCTTCTGAGGCAACGGCGCTGGGAGCTGGAACGGCCCGTGCCGGTGGAAACCAGGACCTTCTGGAGCGCAGCCTTCGGAGCCACCCTCCTGTCGCAGGCCGGCGTCACGGGATCCGGCAGCGACGTGGACCTGGCCGGCACCTTGACTGTTCGCGCGTAAGTGCGAGGGCCGGGAAGGGCGGTGTGTTTGCGGAAACGAGGTGTGCGGACGCCTGCCTGAGAGTGTAGTTCGCGGGCGCCGTCCCTAGGGCTTCATCAACCGCTGCATCTGCTGCCCGGCGTCGCTCCCGGGCGCGGGCGTGTAGACCACGATGTGCAGGTCCGGCCGGTCCGAAGGAGAGACCTGGTGGTGTTCCAGATGCAGTACGCCAACAGCAGGGTGGTGGAACTGGCGCTCGCGGGATTCGAAGCCCAGGATGTCGTACCGGTCCCAGCTTTCCTGGAACTCCGGGCTGGCCTCCTTGAGTCGTTCCACCTGGTACTCCACATCGGGATCACCGAGTCGTTGTCCTGTCTCGGCCCTGAATTCAGCCAAAAAGCGTTTGCTCGTGACGTCCCAGTCCGGGAGCAGGTCACGGATATAGGGGTCGGTGAAGACGAGCCACAGCAGGTTCCGGTCAGAGGCGTCGAACGTGCCGATGTTGGGATAGAGCGCCTCGTAAGCGCGGTTCCAGCCGGCAATGCCCCAGTCGGGTGACAGCGCGTAGGAAGGGTTGGGATCCAGCGCGTCCAGGAGGCGCTGCACGTGGGCGGGAGCGTCCGCGGCGACCGGACCGGCCGGTGGAGCGGAGGAGTAGCCGCCCAGGGACAGCACGTAGCTCATCCCGGTATCGGACAAATGCAGTGTGCGGGCCACCGCTTCCAGCACCTGGCGCGAGGGGCTGATGTCCCGGCCCTGCTCCAGCCAGGTGTACCAGGTGACGCTGACTCCGGAAAGGAAGGCGATCTCTTCCCGGCGCAGGCCGCGCTCGCGGGAGCGACCCACTGGGGGCAATCCGTAGTCGGACCGCAGGGCTTGGTTGCGGCGGGTCCTGAGGAAGAGTCCCAGTTCCTTGCGCCTCTCATCTTTCACGAACTCAACACTATTACTCTGGTACTTTCACTACTAGTAGCAGCACCGTCTTCCACCCGCTGTAGAACAACAGCAGGATGGTACGTATGCCTGCACTTCGCTCCAGAACAGTTACCCACGGCCGCAACATGGCCGGCGCCCGCGCACTGCTGCGCGCTTCCGGCGTCGCCAACACCGACATCGGCAAGCCGATCATCGCCGTGGCCAACTCCTTCACCGAATTCGTCCCCGGCCACACCCACCTGGCCCCGGTGGGCAGGATCGTCTCCGACGCGATCCTCGCCGCGGGCGCTGTGCCGCGCGAATTCAACACCATCGCCGTGGATGACGGCATCGCCATGGGCCACTCCGGCATGCTGTACTCCCTGCCGTCCCGCGACCTGATCGCCGACTCCGTCGAGTACATGGTCAACGCACACTGCGCCGATGCCCTGGTCTGCATCTCCAACTGCGACAAGATCACCCCGGGCATGCTCATGGCCGCCCTGCGCCTGAACATCCCCGTAGTGTTCGTCTCCGGCGGTCCCATGGAGGCCGGTCGGGTAACACTGACCGACGGTTCCGTGCGCTCCCTGGACCTGGTGAACGCGATTGCCGACGCCGTGGACGAGTCCATCTCCGATGAAGACATCAACCTCATTGAAGAGAACGCCTGCCCCACCTGCGGCTCCTGCTCGGGCATGTTCACCGCCAACTCCATGAACTGCCTCGCCGAGGCGATCGGCCTGGCCCTTCCGGGCAACGGCTCCGTGCTCGCGACCCACACCGCCCGCAAGGCGCTGTACGAGAAAGCCGGCGCCACCGTCGTCGAGCTCGTCAAGCGCTATTACGACGGCGACGACGACTCCGTGCTGCCGCGCTCCATCGCCACTGCCGAGGCCTTCGATAACGCCATGGCGCTGGACATCTCCATGGGCGGCTCCACCAACACCATCCTGCACCTGCTGGCCGCAGCCCAGGAAGCTGGCGTTGAGTACGGCCTGGCCGAAATGGACGCCAAGTCCCGCCAAGTGCCGTGCCTGGCCAAGGTGGCCCCGAACGTCGCTGGGGACAAGACCTATTACATGGAGGACGTGCACCGCGCCGGCGGCATCCCCGCCCTGCTGGGTGAGCTGAACCGCGGCGGCCTCCTGCACAAGAACGTCCACTCCGTGCACTCCAACGATCTGGACGGCTGGCTGGACGACTGGGACATCCGCGGCGGCAAGGCCACCGATGAGGCGCAGGCACTGTGGCACGCGGCCCCCGGTGGTGTCCGCTCCTCCACCGCTTTCTCGCAGTCGAACCAGTGGACATCCCTGGACACCGATGCGGAGGGCGGCTGCATCCGTTCCGTGGAGCATGCTTTTTCCAAGGACGGCGGACTGGCTGTGCTGCGCGGCAACGTCGCGCTGGACGGCGCCGTGGTCAAGACCGCAGGCGTGGACGAGTCCATCTGGATCTTCGAAGGCCCCGCAGTGGTGTGCGAATCACAGGACGAAGCGGTGGAAAAGATCCTGAACAAGTCCATCAAGGAAGGCGACGTGGTGGTCATCCGCTACGAGGGCCCCCGAGGCGGCCCGGGTATGCAGGAAATGCTCTACCCAACCTCCTTCCTCAAGGGCCGCGGCCTGGGCAAGAAGTGCGCCCTCATCACGGACGGCCGCTTCTCCGGCGGAACCTCGGGCCTGTCGATCGGGCACATTTCGCCGGAGGCTGCCTCCGGCGGCGCCATCGCCCTGGTGGAGGACGGCGACATCATCAGCATCGACATCACGCAGCGCTCCCTCCAGTTGCAGGTATCCGACGAGATCCTTGCCGAACGCCGCGAAAAACTCGAAGTCAACGGTGGCTACAAGCCGAAGGACCGCGAACGCCACGTGTCTCCCGCGCTGCGCGCCTATGCCGCCATGGCCCTGTCCGCGGACAAGGGCGCCGTCCGCGACGTCTCCTTGGTCGAGAACCTCTAAGTGCTTCAGTGAAGTACGACGGCGGTGCGCCGCCAACAGCAACGTCGACCTGCCCGGATGGGCAGGTCCACGTTTGCGGTAGAGAGCTGAACTAGTTGATGGCTGCCTTCAGTTCCTTGGCTGCCAGCTCGGGATCTGCGGCGCTGTAGATGGCGCTGCCTGCGACGGCGACGTCGGCGCCCGCCAGCTGTACTGCTGCGATGGTTCCAGCGTTCACGCCGCCGGCCACTGAGAACGGGACGCGTGCTTCCTCGCCCGCGTTGAGCAGGGTGCGCAGCTTGTATCCAGGCTGTGCCTGCTCATCCAGGCCTGCGTGGAACTCAACGAACTTGGCTCCCAGCGCGCGGGCTTCCTTGGCGCGGGATACCTTGTCTGCCACACCAATCAGGTCCACAACGATGCCCTTGTTGTGGGCCTTTGCGGCCTTGACCGCGCCGGCAATGGTGGAGTCGTCGGCCGTGCCCAGCACGGAAACCAGGTCCGCTCCGGCGTTGAACGCGATGTCCGCTTCAAGCTCGCCGGCGTCCATGGTCTTCATGTCGGCGAAGACGATCTTGGTGGGGTGGGCTTCCTTGATGGCGGTGACGGCGGAGAGGCCGGCAGCCTTGATGAGGGGCGTGCCGAGTTCGATGATGTCCACGTGCTCGGCCACTTTGGCGGCCAGTTCAAGGGCGTCCTCGACGGTGAGGAGATCCAGTGCGACCTGAAGTTTCATGGTGTTCTTCTTTCTTTCGGGGGTTTCGTTCGGAATTTTTCGTTGGGAACGGGTGGTGCGGGTTTCGGGGTCGTGCGGGTTTTGGCGCGGGCTACTCGAGGTTGGCGTGGCGCAGCCAGAGTTGCTCGGCAGGCTCGTCGGTGTTCTCCCAGAGGGTTTGGAACACTGCCTCGGTTGCGAGGAAAAGGGATTGCTCGAACAGGCTGCCGGAGTACTGGCGGGAAAGGCTGGAGCCGTGATCGGTCTTCTGCGCGGCGGGAATGATCACCAACGCATCGGCCAGGCCTGCCAAGGGCGATCCCGGGTTGGTGGTCACAGCAGCGACGTCCGCGCCGGCGGCGATGGCTGTTTCGGCCGCCTTGACCACGCCGGAGGTGGTCCCTGAGCCGGAGGCCACCACAAGGAGGTCGCCGGAGGTGATGGCAGGTGTTGTGGTGTCCCCGGCAACGTGGACCGTCAGTCCCAGGTGCATGAGGCGCATGGCTGCCATGCGGAGGACCAGCCCGCTGCGGCCGGCTCCGGCGAGGAAGACCCGTTTCGCCCTGTGGATTCTGCCGGCGAGGACTGCCAACTGACCGACGTCGATCGCATTGGTAGTGCTCACTATTTCGTCCTGGATCAGGGACAGGTTGAGGGCGGCCTGTGCTGGTGCTTGGCTCAGGGCGGCGTTTTCTGCGACAGCGTCCACGCTCTCTCCTTCAGTTGCCGTTGTAATATGTCTTCCCTTCCAGCTTGGTGCAGCTTGCGGGTGGGGGAAACGATGTTTTGTGACGGCTTTTCCTACCCTTTTGGGTAGTGCCCGCTCTTCGCTGGCACGTAAGCTGGGCCGATGCAGAACTGGGACCTCCTTCACTCCGTCAGCGACCTGGCTGCCGCGCCGCTGAATCGCATTGCCGACAGCCTCCGTCAGGCCACGCTCCCGTTCCTGGCAAGCAGCGCCCTGGTCATCTTCACCGAGGACTGCACTGGCCGGCCCCAGAAAAAGGCAGGCGATGAAGGGGTCGTCAGCCGTGTTTCGATCACAGAATTGGACCGGCTGAGGTCGGCGATGCCGGGTGAGGATCCGTGGCGGACTTCTGCGGTCATCGCCGGTGAGGAGCGGGAGGTACTCGCCCTGGGTTACGCCCCCAGCCAAGCGCTGTTGGTCCTGACCGACCCGTCCGTGACCGACCCATCCGGGACTGCCGGGCTGGAAGGATCGGAAGGCTCGGAAACAGAAGCGGAGGCTCTCCGTCTACTCACCTACCTATGGCGATTAACCGCCCGACGCATCCAGGAGAAAGTAACCGACGCGCCGCCGTCGTACCTTTTGGAATCGCGGGCCGCTTCCGCCGAGCGGATCCGTGTGACGGCCGAACTGGTCGACCAGCACTCCACCACGCTCGAAACCCTGCTCGCGGCCGTGCGGTCGACGTCAATGAACGACGCCGCGGCGCGCGCCTCCGTGACCGACCTCGCCGTCAAAGCCCTGGTGGATCTGCGCACACTCAGCGACCGCACCAGCGACCTGGTGGAAGAACCGGTAGTGACGGCTTTCGAGCGGCTGCGCGAGGACCTTCGGCCCCTGATGCACTTCAGCAATATCGACATTCAGTTCATCGAGCCGCCCGCCAACGGGCGTGCACTCCCTGGCGAAGTGGCCCATGCCGCCCGTGCCGTGGTCCGCGGGCTGGTCCTGGCCATCGCCGAGCAGCCGGACGTCCGGCGGGTCCGTGCGCAGTGGGATTGCGATGGCGAGAACCTGTTGATCAATGTGCGCGACGACGGTCTGGGCGCCCTCTCGCCGGATTCGCCCAGTATCGCCCGGCTGCAGCAGCGGGTGCAGGCCGTGGACGGGCGGATGTCCCTTGAAGTGATGCAAGGCTGGGGTGCGGACATTTCCGTGGTGCTGCCGCTGGATCCACCGCCTGCCCCCGGCGGCGATGTAGCCGTCTGGGATCTGGCACCCCGCGAGCTGGAGGTCCTGCAGCTGCTCACCGCGGGGCAGCGCAACCGGAGCATCGCCGGCGCCCTCCACATCAGTGAGAACACAGTGAAGTTCCACATCCGAAATCTCTTCCGGAAACTCGATGTGCGTTCCAGGGCTGAGGCAATTGCCTTGGCGCACTCGGCGGGGTTGCGTTAAAGCAATTTAGTTCGCAAGCGAGGTCCATATGGAATGCAATGTGGGCTATGTTGTTTCGTAGGCGGCCAAGATCGGCAATTCCAAAGGCTGCTTAGTATGTTTGCAATTGTTCCGTATCGATGAAAGGAAATGCCTTGGCTGTTTCTGTTGAATTGGGCAAAGCACTCGATAAAGCCTACGAAAACTCCACCCTGGACGAAATCCTCGCTGCTCCGCCATCGGCGCTGGCCGGCCTGACCGACAAACACAACGAACTGCTCGCCGAACTGGGAATCAAAACAGTTCGCGACCTCGGCAGCAACAAGTTCTTCTCCGCCGCCGGGGTGCTGGTGGCATTGTCTGGAAAGACAGGATAGTAAAAGTCACATCGGAAACTGTTTTACGCAAGCGAGCGACGGCGGGAGGTTCCCGGCGTCGTTCGCTTGCGTTTTTCTCGCATTTCAGCGCAGTATTTCCACCAATGCCACCCAGGAAAACACCACCGCCCCGATCAACGCGATGATCGTTCCGAGTGCCACAACCACCAAGCCGGCCGGCAGCGACATGACAATCAGCACCCCGCCCACGGCATAGACCACCAGTGGGAAAACGAACGACGCAATGTGCTGGGCATCCCAACGGTGCTGATGCCCGGGAGTGTCGTCTTCCAGGATGGCGCGGGACGCAAGGACAGCGATCACCCCGCCAGCGAGAGTGCCGGCCAGGACTTCCACCCCAAAGGCCCATAGCTCCTGCCCGGGAATGAGCGCCGCGCATGCCAGGACCACGCCAAGGATGAGGGCGCAGATCGCGGCCCCTGCCCTGGCCGCGAGGCCCCGTGACTCAGCGATCTGTTTGATGTTTACGGACAACGCCACGATCAGCAGCCCACCGAGCGCCGCACCGGCACCGGCAATTGCTACGTTGAACTCGCCCCACGAGGCCAGTGCGGATTCCATGGGCTCAGGGTAGCGGTCCACCCGGAACTCAGGCCAGTGCTGTGGCGTTGGCAGGTGATCCTGTGGCTCCGATGATGTTGAGGGGCTTGACGCTGACCGGGGCGTCCCAGTTCCCGGTGGTGCGCCGGGAACCATTCGCACCAGCAGGCAGCCTGTCCGAGCTCCTGATGTGCTCCGTCTACCAGTTAGCGGAAGCACGTGACGGGAGGCCCAACACTTCCTACGATTAGGCCTATGGAACCCAACGGGAGTGCCGAACACATCCGCAGCCTGCACGAGTTGGTGGTCGGAAGCTCGGATATCCATGCCATCCTCAACGGTGTGACCGGCTTTGCGTCCAACGCGATGAGCAAAGTGGCTGGTGAAGACATCGACTGTGCGCTCACGCTGCGCCGCCGCAAGCGCACCGCCACCGTTGCGGGCAGCAGCGAGAGGGCGGTTCATCTGGACAAGATCGAACAATCCCTTGGGCAGGGCCCCTGTCTGGAAGCGCTGGACGCGGGCCGTCCGGTGCTGCTGGCAGACGTTGCCACCGACACCAATTGGCCGAAATACAGCCAGGCTTTGGCGGCTGAGGGTATTCACACCGCCTTGGGCGTGCCCATGGACCTCGGCGAAACGTCCCAGGCGGTCATCAACTTCTTTGCCCCCAACGCCGGTACTTTCACGCAAGCTGTGATCGACGAGGCTGCCGCTTTCACGGAGGTCACCGGCAGTACCTTGCGTCTTGCCATCAGGATCGAAACCGTGGAGCAACTCAACGCGGACCTGAAAACAGCAATGTCTTCCAGAACTGTCATTGACCTGGCATGTGGGGTCATCATGGCCCAGAGTCGATGCACACAGGACGAAGCCTTCGAGTTTCTGACCAAAGCTTCCAGCCACAGGAACCAGAAACTGCATGCCGTCGCGTCGGACATCATCGCGCACTTAAGCGGCAGCACCGAAAACCACTTGCGGTTCGAGGACTGAACTGCGCTTGGTGGGCTGAACTAGCGGTACAACTCCATCAGCAGCTCCACAATCTGCTCCCGCTCGCGCGGCGGATCCTTCCTGGACCAGGCCGCATACACGGGAACCGGTGGGGCGTCCCGGACCAGGCGGTAGGTGACGCCCCGTCGTCGATATTGGTGCGCGGTGGATTCGGCCGTGATGCCCCGGGCTTTACCGCTGCCGATGACCGTCAACCAGTCGTCAACGTCTTGGGTGGGGACAACCTGTGGTGGCCCGGCATCCTCTGGCCAAAGCCCCAGCGTGGTGCTGCCTGTCCGCAGATCCATCGCCACGGGCTGTTGGGCGATCTGCGCCAGTGTCACCGACCTCTTCGGCGCCAACACATCATCCGACGCCATGGCACAGTAGCGTTTTTCGGCGCCTATCCGGACATGCTCGACGGCGGCCGCTTCAGGTTGGCGGCGGAGGATGGCAAGGTCCGTGCTTCCGTCCACGATGCCGGCGGTGGGTGTGTTGGAACGGACCAGTTGAAGCTCGGCGGAGGGGAAGGCGGCAACCCATCGCCGCTGGAATTCGGTGGTGTGCTCGCCCAAAGCTGACCAGGCATAGCCGATCCGGACCTTTTCCGTACCTGCTCCTGCATCGCGTTCCAGATCTGTCAGGAGGGCAAGGATGCGTCGCGCCTTGGCCACAGCGCGCTCGCCGGAAGTGGTGAGGCGGACGCTTCTGGTGGTTCGTTCCACGAGCCTGACACCCAGGGCTTGTTCCAAGCCCGCGATGTTGCGTGACACTGCTGCCTGGGACATGCGCAGCTCGATGGCGGCATCGGTGAAGGTGCCTTCGTCCACCACTGCCAGCAAGCAGCGAAGCTGCCTCAGCTCAACGTCCATAGCCCCATCCTATTCATGCACCCAGCGTATAAATAGTGGCATTCATGCATTTAGGGGATGAACACCAGGCGCGCAGAATTTCCCCATGATCGAGACCATGGGAGTGAGCGCAGCCAGCCCGCAGTCGTCCAGGAGAGTCGGTGGGGCGGCCACCCTCGTCGCCAGCGCACTGTCCAATCAGTTGGGTGCCGCAACTGGCTCGCTCGCCTTCCCTGTCCTGGGCCCGGTTGGCGTGGTGGCGGTCCGGCAACTGGTAGCGGCCATAGTGCTCTTGCCCTTGGTCCGGCCCCGGCTGCGCGAACTCAGTTGGTCCCAGTGGTGGCCCGTTCTCCTGCTCGCTGTGTCCTTTGGGACCATGAATCTTGGCTTGTACGCGTCCATTCAAAGGATCGGCCTTGGCTTGGCGGTGACGCTGGAGTTTCTGGGGCCGCTGGCCGTGGCTCTGATCAGTTCGCGACGGAAGGGCAGCGCCCTGTGCGCAGTGGCGGCCGCTGCCGGCGTCATCGCCATAACGCAACCCCAGGCATCCATGGACTTTGTGGGCATAGGGCTGGGCCTCATTGCTGCCTGCAGCTGGGCGGCCTACATTCTCCTCAACCGGACAGTCGGCCGGCGCGTACAGGGCATTCAGGGGACGGCGGCCGCAACAGGAGTGTCCGCCACGCTGTTCCTGCCCGTCGCCGTCGTGATTTTCATGAGTCAGCCTGTAGACGGGTTTTCGGTCCTGTGCGCAGTTGGTGCCGGGATCCTGGCGTCCGTGCTCCCCTATGTGGCAGACCTGATCGCGCTGCGGAGGGTTCCTGCCCATCTGTTCGGCGTGCTCATGAGCATCAACCCGGTGTTCGCAGCGCTGATCGGGGCCGTCGTCCTGCACGAGGAGCTTGCCGTGGGTCAGTGGGCCGGTATTGGATTGATCGTCGTGGCCAACGCTGCCGTGCTGTTGCTCGGTAGACGCGTGAAAGCGCTTCAGAGTCACAAGGAGAAAAGTCACGACGCCGGCGGCTGAGTCTAAGCGGCTTCGTCGTCCCGGGTGCGCGGCTGCGGCAGGCGCCCCGCACCGCCGTCGGGCCTCTTGCATTGCAGGGGGATGGTGCCGGAACCGGCAGGCGCGCTGGTTCCTTCGCGGGTCTTTTTCGGCCGAGGCCGAGCCATCAGCAGCGCGGCGAAAGGTGCCAACAACAGGAGGAGTGTCACCGCGCCCACCCCGGCCATGCCGGCGAGGAAAACCAATGCCGCCATGAACAAGAGGTGGATATCCGGTGCGTCGGTAAACGCGCGGGAGGCCGTCATGGCCATTCCGTTCAGTGACTTCACATCTTGCTCCTGGGCGCATCCTCTGGGTGTTTTCCGTCTACTGATATGTGGGCGGGCCAGCGGAAATGTGATGCGATTTCAGGAGGCGTTGTTTCTCAGGGTCGGCGCAAAGGCATGTCTTTGGCCAGTTTCACGACGATCTTCTTGTCGTTGCCCGGATCCATGGGGTCGTACCAAAGGGTGGTCTCCTGGCCGTCCACTACAGGCTCTGCGGCTGTGATCAGCAAGGCCCGTTGGACCCAGCGTTGGACCCCGCCCAGGTCATGGAACGTGAACGTGACAGTGGTGAGGATCTTCGAGCTGTCACTGAACGAGAGGTAGCCCTTGTCGGTGACCCTGGCGGACGTCATGGTGCCAGTGCTCATTACTTCCGCCTCCCGTCGGGCGGCGCTCCTGCGGGCCCTCGCGCCGATGATTCCCAGGCTGCCGAGGAACAGGAAGATGGCCACGCATCCGGCGGCAAGCCACGTGAGGATCGGTGGATAGTCCAGTTGGACGGCGGCGGCTCCCACTCCAAGCGTGGCACCCAGCCACGCCAAGGTTCCGCCCAATGCCAGCCCGAGATTGCTGCTCCTGATGGCCACGGCGGTCCACGCGATGGAGCTCAGGACGAGGAGGGGGATGCTCACGATGATGGCGGTCATGGCGAGGGTCGGAGGCTCGACGTTTTCCAGGACCGTTAGATGAGGCCAGCCGTAGCCTGCTGCGAGTCCGCCGATGAACTGGAAGCCCAGAGGCAGCACAATGCGGACCGGGCCAGGGCGTTTGTTGGCGCGGAGTTTCCTGGCGGCGATCGGATCTACGGTGCTCATGGAGCCCATTAAACCGTGCAGATGGAAGCAGCGGTGCTCAGTGCTGAAAATGTTGCCTGTTGTGGCCGAAATCGTCAAAGCCAAACATTTCGTCAAACACCGCGTCACGTTTCCGCAGGTCAGCGCACATATTGAGTGCCCAGGTCGTTGAACCGCGGACTGCGCCGTTGCCCTTTTCGGCTGCGTTGCGGTTCACCGGCGGAGTTAGCAGCGATGGGTGTGGCGGGTTCTGGGACCCGCCCGGGGCGCCGTCGCTGCGTAAACCGGGCTAGTGCGGTCGGTCGTCTGAGTCGCGACCGGCCGCACGATCCGGTTAACCGCAGTATTGTGAACGCCACCCGAAGCCTGTGGTCAGCGGGTCCGGACTCTGGTGCATGTTCCATCAGGGAACCTAGACTGACCGCATGGCGCAGACCCAGACCCGCATTGTCCGCGTTGTTTCCCTGGCGTTGCTTGCTGCTGCTTTCCTGGCAGGCTGCGCGGGGAGCGGCACCAGCCCGTTCGTCGGAGTCTGGGGTGATACCAGCGACACCAAGCAACCCTCCCTTGACGTGAAGTCCGACGGCAGCGCCACCGGAACGGATGGCTGCAACCGGCTCGTCGGCTCCTGGAAAGAGGACGGAAAAACCGTTTCGTTCGGGGGTTTCTCGTCCACGCGGATGGCGTGCCAAGGCGTGGACACGTGGCTCTCGAACGCTGCCACCGCCAAGATCCAGGAGGACGGAAAACTGGCGGTCTTCGGCCAAGGCGGGGATCAGATTGGCACACTGGCTGCCGGCAAGTAGCTCCCAGCGACAATGAGTCATCAACGGATAACTGGGGGGGAGCCGTGTTGGATTCACATGGCGAGGGTGTGGAACAGGCCGTTTCTACGGGAACTTTGCCCGGTTGGCAGCAGGTTGATTCGCTGGTGGCCGCGTCGCATGAGCGGAACCGTGCATGCAGCGACGGCGCGGTGGCGGACTACATTCCTGCCCTTGCCCAGGCCGATCCCGAGCTTTTCGGTGTCTGCGTGGTTGAGGTGGACGGCGGCGTGCATGTGGCCGGTGACGCTGATGTGAAGTTCTCCATCCAGTCCATCTCCAAAGCGTTCGTCTACGCACTGGTGTGTGAAGAGTTCGGGCACGCTGCCGTAGCTGACCTGGTGGGGGTGAACAACACCGGGTTGGCGTTCAACTCGGTGATGGCGATCGAACTCAACAATGGTCATCCCATGAACCCCATGGTCAACGCCGGGGCTTTGGCCACCACCGCGCTGATGCCCGGCATGACGCCGGATGAGCAGTGGGCCGCCATCCATTCGGGGCTGTCCGCTTTCGCGGGCCGCGACCTGGTGCTGGATGAAGAGGTCTACGCGTCCGAGGCCGCCACCAACACCCGCAACAGTGCCATTGCCCGCCTTCTGGAGAGCTACGGCAGGATGGGCCGCGATCCATTGGACGTGGTGGATGTCTACACCAGGCAATGCTCCCTGCTGGTCAGTGCCCGCGACCTCGCCATCATGGGCGCCACACTCGCAGACGGCGGGGTCAACCCGGTGACGGGCAAACGCGTGGTCTCGGCGGACGTATGCCGGGATACCCTGGCGGTTCTTGCAGCCAATGGACTGTACGAGCGGTCAGGGGAGTGGCTGTTCGAAATCGGACTCCCCGGCAAGTCAGGAGTGTCCGGTGGCCTGCTGACGGTCTCACCCGGTAAGGCCGGAATTGGAGCCTACTCGCCACGGCTCGACGCCGCGGGAAACAGCGTGCGTGGCCAGCAGGCCACTGCGTATCTCTCCCGCGTCCTCGGTTTGAACATCTTCGCTTCACAAGCGCACGTACCGGACGAAAAATCCACGATTGTCCCCTAGTGCAGCTGCGGTGGCGTGGGGGCGCACCGGGCACGCTATGGTCCGATGGCCCGCATGCTGTTGTTCCGCTTCTCATGCGTCAGTTCAGCCAAGCCGAGGGCCTCCAGCAGGGGAGGCATGTACATTCCGAACCGGCCCCGGTAGCCCTTGCGAAGTCCGTACCAACCACCCACAGGATTGTCCGCGCTCCGGCCCCACGCTTCGACGGTTCCCGGGGCGGCGTCTTTGCCCTCGTCGGCGGCGCCAAGAGGTACCCAGTCGCCTTGCTCCAGAAGCCAGGAATGGAGGTCCTCGATGCCACGGAGTTGGTAGAGCAGCGTGGTGGATCCCACGCGGCAAACCACAGACGGGGGATCAGCGGCCTCGTCCTTATACATGGTGTAGTCGGAGGATCCCGGGGGAGTGGTGAGCTGCCACGGATCGTCTTTGGTTCCTGCGGCCATGGTGTGTCCTTCCTGGGGTGGTGCCCACGCTACACAGCGTCGGGCTGGGTGTCTGCAGCTTCAGGATCGGAGGCATCGGAGGCATCGGCGGTCAGGGGGTTCTGGATCTCATCAGTCATCATGCGTGCCGCGAAGAGTGCAACAAAGGCCATGATGGGGCACGCCAAACCGCCGACGAAGAAGATCAGCCAGATCGGAACCACTTCCGCAATGGGGCCGGCGAGGGCCATGGAAACAGGCATCAGGGCCAGGGAAACAAAGAAGTCCAGGCTGGATATCCGGCCCAGCAGATGCCTTGGCACGCGCCGCTGCAGCAACGTTCCCCAGATGACGGTGCCGATCCCCTCGGTGACTCCGAAGATGAGCATGGCAGCGCCGAGCATCCAAAAGCTGTCCATGAACCCAATGGCTGCCACGGGCAGGCTGCCGAGCCCCCACGTCACGACCATGACTGTCAGGTAGCGGCGGGGGAGACGAAGGGATGCGGTTGCCAGCGCAGCGATGGCGCTCCCTACGCCCATGATGGCCAGCAGGAAACCGAACATCCTTGAGTCGCCGCCCAGCTGGTCCTGGACAACGAACGGGAGCAGGACCTCGATGGGACCTATGAGGAACAGCACTGACAGGCAAGCCCAGATCAGGGTCCACAACAGCCACGGGGTGCGGATGGTGTAGCTGAACCCCTCAGCGAGGTCTCTGAAGAGAGACGACTTCGCCGGTGTCCCATCGCTGCCCACCGCCCCCGGAGCGGCCAATCCCAGCGTTTGGCGGCTCAGGAAGTTCACGATTCCGAACGCCAGCAAATGGCACACGGCAACCCCCGCCACAGCGTGTGCCGGGGACAGTGCTGCCACCAGGATCCCGGCAAGTGCCGGGCCCGCCGCCTGTTGCAGGACCGGCCGCACGGTGCCCTCCAAACCATTGGCGGCCAGGAGATCGTCGGCAGGCAGGATACGCGGCAGGATCGCCGAATATGCAGGGAAGAAGAACGCCTGCCCCACACCCAGGACGAAAGCACCGATGGCCAAATGCCACAGTTGAAGGACGTCTAGCATGGCCAGCGCCGTGATGGTGGCGATGACGGCCAGGTTCGCGCCCTCCACTGCAATGATCAGAAGACGTTGGGGAAGTCTGTCGGCCGCAATGCCTCCGGCCAGCACGAAGCCCACCAGGCCCACGCTGGCAGCAGTGGCCACCAGGGACAATTCCAGCGGACCACCGCCGAGGTGGATCACCTCATAGACCATCGCCACTGCCCACATGCCTGAGCCAAAAATGGAAATGGACAGCGCGGAAATTAACACGCGGAATTCCCGGTGCGCAAACGGACGCAGCGCTCTTAACGCAGCCATTTCACCAGCCTAGACCTGGGAGTTGGCGCTGTGGAAGGCGCGCCTGCTGACGACGACGGCGGTAGGAACCTCGGTTATGAAGCGCCCGACGGCGGTGCGTCGTCGTCGTCGATGTCCGGGCCTTCAGCCGGGTCCTGGCTGTGGACGCCGGTATCGTGCGAAACCCAGCCTTCCGTTTCACCCTCCGCCGGGGCGTCGGTGTGGTGTCGGATGACGTGTTCGTTCTTTTCCGAGGCATTCATAACGGATACTTCCTGTCCTTGGTGGACTGCTTCCGTGAGTGCCCCCAGTCTACGCCGCGGGAGCTCAGCTGGGACGTCCGCTGTGCGCGGAATAGTATCCACATAGCGCCAAGGGGAGGTCTCGCAGGACAGGGCTGTGGCATAGGCTGAATCCAGCAGTTCCCCGTATGACGACCCAGCTGCCAAGGAGAGGTGAAGATGCCCAAGCGACCCAACCCGGCGGTGAAAATCGCCCAAGAGACAGCCCACAACGCAGTCTTCGATCAGCAAGGCAACACCAAGCCCGGCGTCCACAATGTCCTGCTGAAGGCGGTCGAAGTCCAGCGCCCGTTGGTGCTGGCAAACCTGCGCAGGCTGCAACGCAGACACCCCCATGACACCCCGGCCCAGCTCGCAGCGAAACTTGAACGCCACTACTTGCTCGCTATCTCCGGTGGAGGAGCAGCGGTGGGTGCAACGGCCGTCGTGCCTGGCATCGGAACCGCAGCTTCCCTGGGACTTTCCGCGCTCGCCACGGTCGGCTTCCTGGAGACCACCGCGTTGTATGCATCGTCCTTGGCGGAGCTCCACGGCATCCGGCTCACGGATCCTGTACGGGCGCAAACCATGGTCATGGCCATCATGCTGGGCGAGGAAGGCACGTCCATGCTCGGGGCACTGAGTGGTCAGTCGCTCGGACGCGGCAAGGGCGTGACCAACGCATGGGGCAGGACCCTCACCAAGAAGATTCCGGGAAGCGGCTTTGGCGTCATCCGCGACTCCATCCAGCGGGCCTTCCTTAAGAACCTCGTGAAGCGCCAGGGGACCGCGTTCCTGGGCCGTGCCTTGCCTTTCGGCGTGGGCGCAGTAGTGGGTGGTGCCGGCAACCTCATGATGGGCCGCGCCGTGGTTTCCACAGCCAAGGAAGCTTTCGGTCCGCTTCCGGACACCGTCCCGGGTGAGCTGCTCCCCAATGCACCAAAGAATGCTGTCGAGCCAGAAGCGGCCGAAACCCTCACGCTGGAAGGCGGTAACAGTGGACCTGAACGCTGACCTCGGGGAGTCTTTCGGCTCCTGGACCATGGGTGACGACGCCTCGATGTTCCGCATCGTGAGCAGTGCCAACGTGGCCTGTGGCTTCCACGCCGGTGATCCCCTCACCATGTTGGACAGCTGCCGGGCGGCGTTTGAACTGGACGTCCGCGTTGGAGCGCATGTGGGGTACCGGGACTTGGCAGGCTTCGGCCGACGTTCCCTGGATATGACCTTCGACGAACTCTTCGGCGACGTTTTGTATCAACTCGGCGCCCTCGATGGGATGGCCCACGCTGTGGGAGCATCGGTGGACTACGTGAAGCCACACGGGGCGCTCTACAACCGGATTGTCCGTGACGCCGAGCAGGCTGAGGCCGTAGTGGCCGCTGTCCACGCCTACGATCCCGGGCTGCCCGTGCTTGGCTTGCCGGGCTCCGAATGGCTGAAGCTCGCAGAAGAAGCCGGTCATCCGGTGTTCCGCGAGGCGTTCGTGGACCGTGCGTACCTTCCGGACGGCACACTTGTACCCCGCACCCAGGACGGCGCAGTGCTGCATGACCCCGCCGCGGTGGTGGCTCAGGCCGTAAGGCTGGCAACGCGCAAGGAAATCCTGGCCATCGACGGAACCGTTGTCCCTGTAGTGGCTGATTCCCTCTGCATTCACGGAGATACGCCAGGGGCTGTCACCATGGCCGCTGCAGTCCGGGAAGGTCTTGAGCAGGCCGGTGTGCAGATTGAGGCCTTCGCGTAGGCCTGATGCGGCGTAATCCACGTTCTGCTGGTTGGTGAGGGAGGGTTTGCTGGATGAGTGCAGTGGTGGTGGTCCCCGGAACGCTGACGCTTGCCCTCAAGCCCGATCACGCCCTGGACCGGATGTCCCTGCACTTGGCGAACGCCTTGCTGGGAAATCCTGAACATGCGGCCGGACTCGAGGTGCTGGTGGGCGGCCTGAAGCTGAGGTTCGTGACCGGGTCGGCTGTGGCAGTCACCGGCGCCGAGGGAGTGGTGACGCTCAACGGCTCGGAATTTCCGCTGAACAAAGCGGTCAGGGTAGCTCCCGGAGCAGTGTTGGACTTCGGCCCTGCGTTGTTTGGTATCCGTTATTACGTAGGGGTCCAAGGTGGCGTGTCGATGCCCGGCGAAGCGCTGTCGGCCGGTGCGGCCGTGACGTTCGGAAAGCCACACGGCCAGGGTTTTCCTGAGATCAACCACCCTGTCCGGCGGGCACTGGACCCCGAGAGACCGGTAGTTGCCAGGGTTTCCCGTATGCCACAGGGGCCGGGCGACCCGCAGACTCGGACTATCGACGCCGGCACATGGCTCCGCTTGACCACGGAACCGTGGACGCTCTCGCAGGAATCGGACCGCGTGGGTGCGCGATTGATGGGTCGGCCACTTGAGGTTGGCCACGTAGCTACAGATGCCGAAGCCCAAGCAGCCCATCCTCAACCGTTGGCCTTGGGCTCAGTGGTGCTGCCGCCGTCGGGCCTTCCCGTCATTGCGTTGGCTGGCCGTCCGGCAACGGCCAAATCGCCGGTGGTCGCCGTGGTGCGCGACGAAGACCTGGACCTGATCGGCCAAGCGAGGCCAGGGCAGATGGTGCACTTGCTCGGCTGAGAAAATGCGGTGTCGATTTTCTCAAGAACGGCATTCCATGAGAAAACTCAGCCCCGCCGTTTTTCGGCCAGTCGCTGCACCTGCCACCCATGGATGTCGGCCAACCACTCCAACGGAGCGGACGGGCCAACCCTGGGGTCCTCGGCCTCACGGTCATCCAGCAAAGCCTGCACGTAGGCGCGATCCAGAGCAATGCGTTCCCGCAACTGCCCAGCCAGGCCCACTGAGCCGTGGCCCGGGACGACGGCAACAACATCGCCGGCCACGGAATCGAAGAGCCGCAGCGCTTCAAGATAGTCAGTGAGCGGATCCGCTGCCTCGAGGTCGAGGAACGGCATCAGGATGTCGGACAGCATGTCGCCGGCTACCAGGACACCGGCCCCCTCGATCAAGAGGGCCGCGTGGCCAGGGGCGTGGGCTTGATGCTCCAGAATGCGGACGGTGGGTCCGTCCCACGGGATCTGCACAGTACCGGCAGGCAGTCCGGAAATGAGGCCGAGCAACTCCATCGGGATCTCATCTGCATGCTCCGGAGGCAGCCCTTCTGCTATCTGCTCCTTCCAGTCAGCAGCGGCCAGGACCGTCTGGATGGAGGCCGCGCAGCGCGCCGTGCCGTAGCGGGGCGGGCTGCCGAAGTCAGGGTGCCAGAGCACATGGTCCCAGTCGGGGTGCGTGGAGAAACCGGCCACGACAGGCTGGCCCAACTCGCTGAGGTCGTCCGCGATGGTGGCCATTTCGTTGACCGTAATGCCGGGGTCGATCAGCAGGACACCGTCCCGGCCCTGCACCACCGTGCAGTTGCTCTGGATGAATTCGCTCTCGTGAACCAGAACGCCCTCAGCGACGTGCTTCAGCATGGGAGTGCCTCCCTTTAGAGTTTCTGCGCCAGCATGACCAGGATCCCGCTGGGCCCGCGGAGGTAGGTGAGCTTGTAAACGCCCTCATAGTTCGCCACACCACGCAGAGGGAGGCACCCGTGCTTGGCGGCGATCTCCAGGGCTTGATCGATGTCGTCCACCGAGAAGGCGACCCGGTGCATGCCGATCTCGTTGGGAAGGGTGGGGTTGGTCTCGATCGCGTCAGGGTGGATGTACTCGAAAAGCTCCAGTTGGCCGTTGCCATCCGGAGTTTGGAGCACCGCAATCTTTGCGTGGTTGCCGTCCAGCCCTACTGCCGTATCGGCCCATTCACCGCTGACCGTGTCACGGCCCAGCACGGTGAGGCCGAGATCCGTGAAAAAGGCGATGGTTTCTTCAAGATCCCGGACCGCAATACCAACGTTTTCAAGTTTGATGGGCATGTGCTGAAGGTACCAAGGCCCACGGGATAGCTCCAGAGCGCCGCCGGTGGCTAGCCGAACAGCAGGTGCGCCACCGTAAAGATCGCGAGCCCGGCCAAGGCGCCCACCACGGTGCCGTTGATGCGGATGTACTGGAGGTCCTTGCCCACCTGCAGTTCGATCTTCTGGGACGTTTCCTCGGCATCCCAACGCGCCACGGTGTCAGAGATGACGCCTGCGATGTCCGAGCGGTACGTGTTCACCAAGTAACCCGCCGCGTCTCCGATCCAGGCGTTGACCTTGCCGGCCAGTTCGTCGTCGTTGACCAGTCGCGTACCGAAATCGCGGACGGCGCCCTTGAAGCGCTGGCTCAGTTCACTGTCCGGATCGTCGACGGCGTTGAGCAACGCAGTCTTCACGGTTCCCCACGTGCGGGACGCCAGTTCGCGGACTTCGGGGTCGCCGAGGATCTGGGCTTTAATGGACTCTGCGCGCTCGATCATGGCGGGATCATGCTGAAGGTCCTGGGCCAGATCCTTGAGGTAGGCGTCGATCGACTGGCGCACCTGATGGTTCTGGTCCGACTGAACAGCGCGGACAAATTTGGCGAGCTCCACATAGACCCTGTCGCCCACCAGGCCGTCCACGAACGTGGGCACCCACAGGGGCGAGCGATCCGAGACCAGCCGGTTGACCGTGGCGTGGTTTGCATCCACCCAGTCGGCGGCGCGGTCAACCAAGAGGTCAACCAGGGTGTGGTGGTGTCCGTCGGCGAAGATCCGTTCAGCCATCCGGCCCACGGGCGGCCCCCATGGCGGGGTGAGCAGGTGCTTGCGGACCATTCCCTCGATGACTGCCTGCACGTCGTCGTCGTTCAGGACGGTGAAGGCGCCACGGATGATCGCGCCGCCTTCCTTCGCCACGCGTTCGGCTCCGCCCGGCGCAGACAACCACGTGCCGGCCTTGCGGGCAATATCGATGCTGGCCAACTTCTCCTGCACAACTTCCTGGGAAAGGAAGTTGCTCTCGACGAAGTCACTGAGCGATTCGCCGATCTGGTCCTTGCGGCGCGGAATGATGGCCGTGTGGGGGATCTTCAGGCCCATGGGGTACTTGAACAGCGCAGTGACCGCAAACCAGTCAGCCAACGCGCCCACCATGCCGCCTTCAGCTGCCGCACGCACGTATTCCAGCCATGGATACTGCTTCTGGAACGCGAACGCCACGGTGAAGATCACCGCCATGGCGATCAGCAGCGCCAGCGCCAACCGCTTCATGCGGAGCAGCGCGGCCGCCTTTTCCAGGTCACCTGCTGAAAGGTCGACGACGGCGGCGCCCCGCCGTGCGCGGGCGGAACCGGTGCGGGCGGAACCTGCGCCTTCGGAACCTTTGAAACCCGGCTGATGGGGCAGCGGGTTGGGGTTGGTGACGTCTTCAGTTGGGATTTGTTCAGAGTTCACCTGCATGAGCCCAGCGTAGCCCCCGCAGATGCACGGAGGTGGGCTACCGTGTCTGCATGACTAGCGACGACTTCGCCCCAGTCCGGCCCAAGGTCTACGCCCATCGCGGCGCGAGTGCAGCCTACGCCGAGCACACCAGGGCGGCTTACCTGCAGGCAATCGCCGACGGTGCCGACGGTGTGGAATGCGATGTCCACCTGACGCGGGACCAGCACGTGGTGTTGCTGCATGACGCCAACCTGGACCGGACGTCCACCGGCACGGGGCCGGTTGCGGAGCACACGTTGGAGGAGCTCCGATCCTTGGACTTCTCGTCGTGGAAGGGCGCACGCATTCCCGAGGCTTATGGGGGAGTGGCCGATCAGTTCCTGACCTTGCCGGAATTGCTGGACATCCTGCGCGGGGCCGGCCGCGAGATTGGTTTGGCGATTGAGCTCAAGCATCCCAGCCCTTACCGGCTGAAGCTGGAGGAGAGGGTGTTGGCGTTGCTGGAAGAAGAAGGCTGGACGCCGGAAGAATCCCGGCTGGAGAACATCCGGATCTCCTTCATGAGCTTCGACACCGATTCCGTCCAGCGTTTGCTGCAGGGCGTGCCAAAGGAGCACGTGTGCCAACTGGTGGACGATTTCACGGTGCAGGAGCTTCGGCAGGAACTCGGGCTGGGCTTCCTGACCGGCGGCGCGGTGGCCAACGTCATGCGTGCCACGCAGCTTGAGGCGGAACGTGTCCTGGACGCAGGCGAAGCATCAATCGCCGGTCCGGGTATTGACTACATCAGGGAGCATGCGCGCAACGTGCAGCGCTGGTTGGAAGCCGGGCGTATATTCCGCGTGTGGACTGTGGATTCGGAAAAGGACGTGGCACTCTGCCAGGGACTTGGTATCCATGAGATCACCACCAACAAGCCGGCGCAGGTACTCAAGCAATTGATGGTGTCCAGCTGACTTTGGGGGCCCCTCCGGTTGTGATTGAGTGGTCTCATGTCATTTCGCTGGTCAGCACAAGCAACCCGAACCACGTCCGCAGTAGCTTTGAGCGCACTGCTCCTGGCCAGCGCCGCAAAGCATTTCCGCACGCCTAAGTTCTACTACCCGGTGGTGCCGGACTACCTATGCCGCAACGACGAGCCGGTTGGCCGCCCGAATGGACCGCTGGCAGTCATGTCCCGCGAGGAATGGGTTGCCTCGTCCGGGCTGATCGAGGTGGCTGCCGCCGTCGGGCTGCTGATCCCTGCTACGCGGAAGGTGACCGCGGATGCCACCACAGCGATGTTCACTGCATTCCTTGCCGGGCATATTGATGCACTTCGTCACGCCTACGGTCCCGATGGCACGGCAGCCGAGCGCCGCATCCATACAGTCCGCCTGCCCCTGCAGATTCCACTGATCCTGTGGTCGTGGAGTCTGCGGAAATGAGTGGCAGTGCTGCCCCCATGAAGCTGAGGGAGTCGCCGGCATTCAAGGTGGCCGTGTCCCTGAGTATCGCTACGGGTCTCTATGGGGTGTCCTTTGGAGCCCTCTCAGTGGCATCAGGGTTCGATTTCTGGCAGACCATGGTGTTGAGCCTGTTGCTGTTCAGTGGTGGATCGCAGTTCGCTTTCATTGGCGTCGTGGCAGGAGGCGGCTCCGGAGTCGCGGCCATGACAGCCAGCGCCTTGCTCGGGTTACGCAACGGCATCTACGGCATGCAGATCAACGCGATGCTCCGCCCCGGCGGATGGAAGCGTTATGTTTCGGCGCATATCACCATCGACGAATCAACAGCGACGGCGTCGGGCCAGTCCGATCCCGACGAGCAGCGCCGGGGGTTCTGGACCGCCGGAATCGGTATATTCATTCTCTGGAATATCTTCACGGCCATCGGAGCCTTGGCCGGCGATGCAATGGGAGACCCCAAACAATGGGGTTTGGACGGCGCCGCGGTTGCTGCTTTCCTGGCCCTCCTCTGGCCGCGGTTGAAAGGCCGCGAGCCCTGGGCCATCGCCGCTGCCTGCGCGCTGGCAACCATCCTGGCCGTGCCGTTCGTTCCCTCGGGCGTTCCCATCCTGGTGGCGGCGGTGGTGGCGGGTGTTATCGGTTGGTTCAGCCACGCACGCCTGGACGAAGGACTGGAGCCGGACGTGGATCCCTATGCGGAGAAACACCGGCACGAGAACCCTGGAAACGGCGGCACGAAGTGAATCTCTGGCTATGGATCCTGATTGCCTGTGCGCTGGCATACCTCACCAAGTTGGTGGGCTACTTTGTCCCGGCCAAGCTGTTGGAGAGCCCCCGCATCATGCACGTGGCCGGCACCATGACCATTGGCCTGCTGGCCTCCCTGACGGTGGTCAACGCTGTTGCCTCCGGACAAGGGCTGGTCCTTGATGCCCGCATCGGCGCCCTGGCCGCCGCCGCCGTCGCGCTGTGGCTTCGCGCACCGTTCCTGGTGGTGGTGATTTCGGGCGCCGCGGCCGCGGCTCTCCTCAGGCTGCTGGGCTGGGGCTAGCGGTACTGCTGGCCATTGGGCTGCTGGACCGGCGGCTGTTGGCCAGGCTGCTGGTACGGCTGCGGGTAGCCCTGCGCATAACCCTGCGGGTACGGCTGCGCATAACCCTGCGGGTACGGCTGCGCATAACCCTGCGGGTAGGCCACGAATTGCCGCCCGGCCGCCGGACCCAGGTAGGGAGCGGAACCGTAGGAGAGCATCGGCACGAAGACCACCGGCAACAGGACCAATCCAACGGTGTAGCCGGCGTCCTTGCCGAACGACTTGGAGAGGTCGTGGAGCGCCACGATGCTGAAGTAGATTCCTGCGAACGGGATGAGGGTCAGCAGGAACCAGTACCAGGGGCGCCCGGCGATCTCCATGAGCTTGATGCTGTTGTAGATCGGAACAAAAGCTGCCCACGCAGGGCGTCCTGCCTTGGTGAACATTCCCATGTAGAGCACACCGACGATCGCAAAGACCACTGCGAAGTAAATGACCATGAGCAGCAGGACCAGGCCGGCTGCCGCAGCGGATTCGGATCCGCTGGATGAGTATGAGCTCAGGGGAATATTCATACGACCGAGCCTAGTACCCCACAGGCTGTCCCGCGATGGGCAGGTCACACCATCCAGCGCCCGTGCGGTTGGCCAGCCTGGGCTAGAGTGCCTCGGTCAGCGTCACACCCGGGATGCCGGACTGTTCCGGAAGCGGCCGGGACGGGCGCTCGGTCCGGATGGCGTCTTCAATCAAGGCCACGGGGCGCTTCCACGCCGCAGAGCCCGGTTCCATGGTGTCCACGGCGCCAATCAGCATGGCCACCAGCCGGACCATGTCCTCGATGGTGATGTCGCGTCGCAAGGAACCCTGGCCCTGGCCCCGCTCAAGGAGGGTGGCCATGGAGCCGATGATGCCGCGGGTGATGCCGATCAGGAGTCCGCGCCGGCCTGCGACGGCGTCAAGGAGGTTCGCGTCTTCGCTGGCTACCTGCATCACGGCATCGATGACGTTGATGAGTCCTTCTGCGGCGTCCATGCCGTCCAAGGCTGCTGCGGCGACGGGGTCTACATGCTGGCGCAGTTGGCGTGACAACGCGGCGAGGACCAGTTGCTCTTTGTCCGAGAAATTGCGGAACAGCGTTGCGGGGCCAACCCCGGCGGTGGCGGCAATGGTCTGCAGGGGCACTTCGGGCCCGTGTTCCCGGAAGCATTGCCGGGCAGCGGTGATGATTTTGTCCACATTGCGTGCGGCGTCTGCCCTGAGGGGCTTGCGTTCAGAGGGCTGTTCCATGCTTGTCAGGGTAGCAACGGAGCGCCCTTGGCCCGTTGTTACGCGGGAGTAGGCCGTTATATGACAAACCAGTACGTGAAACACTGGATTTTATGTTGCTTGCTTTCTCAGTCGCCCCTTCGGGCCAGCCCGCATCCGCCGCCAACGGCGGACCCACCCCCGACGCTTCCGTGCACGACGCCGTGGCTGCCGCCGTCAAGATCGTCCGTGAATCCGGACTGCCCAACCAGACGGACTCCATGTTCACCACCATCGAAGGCGAATGGGACGAGGTCTTCGACGTCGTCAAACGCGCCACCGAAGCTGTGGGCCGCTACGGCAGCCGCGTCTCCCTGGTGATCAAGGCCGACATCCGGCCCGGTTACAGCGGCGAACTGACCGGCAAGGTGGAACGACTCGAAGAGGCGATCTCCGCCACGGACTAGATCCTTCCCCAGCGGAGCCACCGGTGCCAGACTGGGGGCCATGATTGAACACGTGGCCGAGCCCGGTTGGGTCGACGTCGAGCGTTACCTGACTGACGTCGTCGTGCGTCCTGAGCCTGCCCACCAGCGGGCCTTGTCGTCCGCCGTCGAGGCCGGCATGCCGGCGATTGAAGTAGCCCCCAACGCAGGCAAGCTGCTCCGGATGCTGGTTCAGATGTCGGGGGCCAGCCGGGTCCTGGAGATCGGAACCCTGGCCGGTTTCAGCAGTATGTGGATGGCACAGGGACTGCCCGACGACGGGCGGCTGGTGACGTGCGAATTCCTCCAAAAGCACGCGGACGTGGCACGCGCCAACCTTGATGCTGCCGGGGTGGGGCACAAAGTGGACATCCGGGTGGGCGCTGCCCTGGACACCCTTCCCACGTTGGCGGGGCAGGAATCGTTCGATTTCGTCTTCATCGATGCGGACAAGGAAAACGACTCCAATTACCTCGATTGGGCCATCCGGCTGGGGCGCCCGGGCACGGTCATCGTGGTGGACAACGCCATCTGGGACGGCGCCATCCTTGAACCCGAACGGGATGAGGTCAACGCGCCCGGCATCGTCAGGATGCTGGACATGATGGGCCAGGATCCGCGCCTGGACGCCACAGCCATCCAGACGGTGGGCAGCAAGGGCTGGGACGGTTTCGCGATAGCGCGGGTGCGCTAGTGGATTTCACGCTTCGCCCCGCTACGGTGGACGACGCCGAAGCGATGGCCCTCATGCATGTCCAGTCGTGGCGCGAAAGCTATGGGCACCTGCTGCCCCCGGTGTTTTTCGAGCAACAGGAAGCGGCGCTCCCCGACCGCATCCAGCGCTACCGGGACTACATCGCGGCGGGTCACGCCCGGATGCTGGCCCACGATCCCGACGGACTCCTGGTAGGCATCGGCGCCGCAGGCCCGGGCAGGGATGAGGACAGCCCCTGCGAGCGGGAGCTTTTCATGCTCTACACGTTGGAACGCATCCATGGCAGGGGAGTTGGCCAAGCATTGGTGGATGCTTTGATCGCCGATGGCCCGGCGTACCTCTGGGTCCTGGACCACAATCCGCGCGCCCAGGCTTTCTATCGGCGAAACGGCTTTGTTCCGGACGGCAAACAGCAACTGTGTGATCCCTCCTGGTACTCGTTGCCGGAACATCGCATGGTCCGCCCCGGGCTGTAGCAAGTTCCCACCGCACGAGCTGTTCCCACAGCTGACTCATCTGGATATGGTGATCACGGGCGGTGTCGATGAAGGCCGCCCGGTCCGATTCCCGGGAGGAAGCATGTCTATTCCAGAGCAGGATCCAAGCCAGCAGGAAGGCCCCGCGGACGGTGGCGCGGGCGGCGTCCCCGGCATGCACGACGGCGGTGCTGACGGTGGTGCCGACGGCGGCGCAGATGGTGGTGCAGAAGGCCCCGCGGACGGTGGTGCGGACGGCGTCCCCGGCACGCACGACGGCGGTGCTGACGGTGGTGCCGACGGCGGCGCGGACGGTGGTGCAGAAGGCCCCGCGGACGGTGGCGCGGACGGCGTCCCCGGCACGCACGACGGCGGTGCTGATGGTGGTGCGGACGGCGGCGCGGACGGCGGCGCCGGACAACCGGGCAGCTAGGTTTGAGCTCCACCAGCACTGATTTCCAGGACCCCGCCGCCGTGAAAGGCGGCGGGGTCCTGGAAACACGCTTGATCGACATCGGCCAGGAGAAATTCGCCAGTGACGTCTGGGGGCGAACCGCCCTGCTCACCCGTGGGGCCAGCGACTTCTCCGATGTGTTCTCAGCCGGCGCAGTCGACGAACTGGTTTCGCGGCGCGGACTGCGCACGCCTTTCCTGCGCGTCGCCAAAGGCGGTTCAACGCTTCCCGAATCCTCCTACACGTCTCCGGCAGGGGTCGGTGCCACCATCCCCGATCAACTTGATGACACCGCGCTATGGCGCAAATTCGCTGACGGAGCCACCCTCGTCCTGCAGGCATTGCACCGCACGTGGGAGCCGGTGTCGAGTTTCAGCTCGCAGTTGAGCACGGAGCTCGGGCATCCTGTGCAGGCCAACGCTTACATCACCCCGCCACAGAACCGTGGCTTCGATGACCACTACGACATCCATGACGTCTTCGTGCTGCAGATCGAGGGAACCAAGCGCTGGGTCATCCATGAGCCGGTCCACGTGGACCCGCTGCGAAGCCAGCCGTGGACTGATCGCCGCTCCGCCGTCGAAGAGGCTGCTCAAGGTGCGGCGTACATCGACACGGTCCTCGAGCCAGGCGATGTCCTCTATCTGCCGCGAGGCTGGCTGCACGCCGCCCAGGCGCAGGGGAAAGTCTCCATCCACCTCACCTTGGGTATCCACAACTGGACCCGCCATACCTTGGCCGAACATCTGGCACAGGCAGCGCTTGCCGCACTTAGCGACGATCCCGGGATGCGCAGGTCCTTGCCCTTGGGCGCCGACGGACCTGAAGAGGAGATCGCTGCAGTCCGGGAACGTCTCGCCGCCGCTGTCCTTGAAGCCGATACCACGTCCCTTTTCCACCGCGCCCGCAGGGGTCAAGGGCGTCCAGCTCCGCTTGGTCCGGTGGCCCAGCTCGCGGCCATTGACGGCCTCGGCCCCGAATCGGTGGTTCGACTTCGGGAGGCCCTGGAGGCACGGTTTGATGGCTCACGCCTGACCACCCGCGTTGGTTGGCTCGACTTCCCGGACGCAGATCTGCCGTTCGTGCGGCGCCTGCTGGACGGCGGGGATCACCGCGCGGCAAACATCGGCCTGGAACTGGCCGAAAGGTTGTTGCGCGCAGGAGTTCTTGTCCCTGTCGCACAATGACGTCACCTGCAGCCGCAACGGCACGCTTCCTCTGCGCGGAAAGTGCCCGGGTGCGCGGCGACTCAATGGCAGGCACTGCGTCACCCGGCCTCGCCTGGGTCCTGGTGGAATACCGGGGCGCGTGGCCGCCCAACGGCTTCGAAGCCCTTGATCTGGAGGCTGGGACCAAGGCACTCGTCATCTCTGCCGCGCGGACGGCGAATGCACGGATTCTCCTGATACGGCGGCCCGGACCCCGCCGCCGCCCCGGTCCGGGCAAGTGGGCAGTCCTTCGTCACCAAAGCTCCGGCGCCTATCAACAGCACTGGGGAACGTGGGAGCGGGACGAGGACCTCGCCGCGATTGTTGCAGCCTTGGCATCTCCCGGAGAGCCCGGTTTCCCGCCGGTCATCATGGTCTGCGCCCACGGACAGCACGACCCCTGCTGCGCAGTCTGGGGACGCCCTGTGGGACGTGCGCTCAGCGAGCACTGGCCGGAGCTGGTGTGGGAGTGCTCCCACATTGGCGGTGACAGGTTCGCGGCCAACGTGGTGATCGCTCCCGACGGCGTGTACTACGGAGGACTCGACGCCGGGACCGCCGTGGCCACCGTTGAGGAGCACTTCGCCGGCCGTATCCACGCGGAGTATCTGCGCGGTTATACGGATCTCTTGCCGCCGGAGCAAGCAGCGGTCGCTGCGGTGTTGGGGCAGTTCGGTCCTGCCGGCCGGCATGATTATGCGGTCACGGAGACCTTGCGCGAGGGCGATCACTGGCGCATCCACATCACTGGGCGGCCGCCCCGCCCGGCGGATATCGAGGTGGAATTGCGGTCCAGTCGTGCACCGCAGCGTCAGCTGACCTGCCGGGCGCCGGAGGAGGGCTCGGTGGTCGTCTACGAGGCCCTTTCCATCCGCAGAACCTGACAGGTGGGGACCGCCAGAACTGCCGGGCCTAGCGCGATTCCGAATCGTCGGGCGGATCCATGTCCAGCGGTGAATCGAGGAGGCCCGGCGGTTTAGGCACGCGGGCGAGCATCAGGCAGACCACCGTCAACCACGCGACGGCGACCGTCAACACCTCCGCCCACACCGATGCTCCGAGTTCCATGGAGAGATCATATGGCTCCAGAGGCCATAAAGGTAAGTAGCCTTATGTTCAAGATGACCGTCCGGAGTAATGTGGCGCTCCACTAGGCTTGGAGCATGACTCAAGCAGGGCTGAAGTAGTGGCGAAACGCGGCAAACCCAACAGGTCCCAGAGGTCGACGACGGGAGTCGTGGAGGTGCCTTCCGGCACCCGTCCTGATGGTCCGGTCGCGGGGGTCTACTACATCGATACCGGCGACTGCGAGCTCATCCCGGACCAGGACAACTCCAATGGGTGGCTGCTGAAGATCAACGGTGTGATGAGCTCGCACATTGACCTCGCGGATCCGCTGTTCCTGGATTTTGAGTACATGCGCTGGATCGCTGCCTTGGTGGAATCGCGCTGGCCGCCGGAGCAGAAACCGAAGTTGCGGGCCTTGCATCTCGGCGGGGGAGCCTGCTCCATGGCGCGTTACTTCCACGCCGCCTACCCGGAAGCCCGGCAGGTAGTGGTGGAACTGGACGGCAAGCTGGCCGACTACGTACGCGGCTGGTTCGACCTTCCCAAGGCGCCCTTGTTGAGGCTCCGGGTGGGCGAAGCCCGGCAGGTCACCGAATCCCTCACCCCGGACACCCGGGACCTCATCATCCGCGACGTCTTCGCCGGCGCCTTCACGCCCCGTGCGCTGACCACCCGCGAATTCACGGCGCAGGCGGACGCGGTCCTTGCCCCCGACGGCCTGTACGTGGTCAACTCCGGGGACGCCCCCGACCTCAAGAATGCCCGCGCAGATGCCGCGACCATTGCCGATACGTTCGAGCACACCATGATCATTGCGGACCCTGCCATGCTCAAGGGCCGCCGCTACGGCAACATGATCATGGCCGGCAGCCACGCACCCTTCGGAGATGACCCCACGCTGGCCCGCAAACTCCTGGGCGGAGGCGTCCCGGCGCACATCTGGGACGATGCGAAGGTGCGGTCCTTCGCGGCGGGAACTCCGGTGCGGCACGACCCCGTAGCCGTGCCAGCGGCCGAACCCTCAGTTGCGGCTGAGTGAGCTGTTCCACGCCTCCCACAATGTGGCGTACCGGCCCCCGCCGGCCAGCAGTTCCTGGTGCGCACCCGACTCGATGATCCGCCCCTGCTCCATCACCACAACGGTGTCCGCTGATGCTGCTTGTGATAATCGGTGTGCGATCACCACGGACGTCCGGCCAGCCAACGCGGCTTCGGCAGCCTGGTCCAGCATGGTGGCTGAGCCTGTTCCCGCCTCAGCAGTAGCTTCGTCGAGGACCGCGATGGGCGGATCCTTGAGCATGAGCCGGGCGAGCGCCAGTTGCTGTGCTTGCTCCGGGGTAAGCTGGTGGCCGCCGGCGCCTACGGACGTCTCCAGTCCGTCGTCGAGCGTGTTCATCCACGTAGCCCCCACAGCGGCGAGGACGCGCGAGAGTTCCGCGGGGGAAGCGTCCGGTTTGGCAAGCTTGAGGTCCTCGGCCAGCGTTCCGGAGAAGACATGCACCTCTTGGCTGACCATCGCGATCCTTGAATGCAGGTCCGCGGGGGCTGCCGCGGCTGAGTCGAGCCCACCCACCCAGGCGGTCCCGCTGTCCGGGTGTTCAAGGCCCATGACCACCTTGGCCAAGGTGGTCTTTCCGGCTCCCGAGGTGCCAACGATCGCTACCCGTTCGCCCGGACGCACTGTGAGCGAGACGCCGTGGAGCGCGGGTCGCTGGCCCGGGTAGGCGAAGGTGACGTTATCCAGGACGATGCCGGAATCAGTGCCGCGGGAATCGGCGGCAGGGGTGGTCTTGGCCGTGGACATGGTCAGCCCGAACATGCGCCCCAGGCCGGCAGCCGCTTTCTGGAGTTCATCGAACTGCCCCAGGACCAGCCCGATCGGATCGAACAGCCGGTAGAAGTACAGTGCCGCCGCGGTAGCCGCACCAATAGTGACGGTGCCCTCGGCGTGGAGCCAGAAGCCCACCACAAGCACTGCGGACAGGCCGATGAACTCGGCAAGGTTGAGGCGGTTGTAGAACCGGGTCAGGTAGCTGACGCCCTTGAGCGCGTGGCCGATGTTCTCCTGGGAAGCAGTCGCCACCAGCTCCGCATGGCGCGACCCCAGGCCCAACGCCAGGACCGATGGCGAGCCATGGACGGTCTCGATGATCTGTTCGGTCCGGTTGGCCTCGGTGATACGGACGGTCCGGTAAATGGGGGCGGTCCGTTTGAGGAACCAGCGCAGCGTGAACACCTGCAGGGGTGCGGCGATGAGGACGGCCACTGCGAAGCGCCAGTCGATGACCCCCAGGCCCAGCAAAGTGACGGCGATAGTGAAGGCGGCGCTGGTGAACGCGGGCAGCACTCCGGAGATGGCCTCGCTGACAGCCTCGACATCGCCGGACACGCGGGCCACAACATCGCCGATGCCCGCCTTTTCGAGCTGCGCCAAGGGCTTCCGGACAGCCGCCGCGAAGACCTCCTCACGGAGGCCGGCGAGGGCTTCCTCGCAGATCCGGGCCAGCAAGTTCTGGCCGAGGATGCCCAGCAGGGCGCCGCATCCGCCCGCCACCAGCAAGCCGATGGCCAGCCACAGCAAGTTCATGACGTCTCCGCCGCTGGCCGCGATGTTGACCATGATGCCCAGGATCGCCGGCGCTGCCAGTCCACAGCAGGCCGCCGCCAGCAGGACGAATATGGTCCAGGCGAGCCGTCCGGGGCGCTGTGCCAACAGGCGCCACATGGCCCGTCGGGTCTCGCGGGGTGTGGCGATGGGCAGGATATCGGAGCTCATGAACCCACCACCTCGCGGTAGCCGGCCGACGTCGCGAGGAGTTCCCGGTGCGTCCCGGTTTCCGACGCGCCATCGCTACCTCCCACCACCACCCGGTGACAGACGGCCAGCAGTGTGGGACTGGTGGTGACCAACACCAACGCCTTGTCCGGGAAGTTGCGGAGGCCGTCCGCGATCACAGCTTCGGTAGCGGTGTCGACGGCGGTGGTGGGGTCGTGCAGGACCAGCACCGGCTGCTGCTGGTGCAGCGAGCGGCCAAGAACCAGCCGCTGCCGCTGCCCACCGGACAGGCTCTGGCCATGTCCGGTAAGAACGGTTTCGGTGCCTTCCGGCAGTTGGGAAACGAAGTCCCCGACGGCGGCAGCCGCCATGGCGCGCTCTTGCAGGGGGATATCGGCTGCTGCCACATTGTCGCGGACACTGCCGCGGAAAAGGACGCCTTCATGGCTGTCGGCGAAAACTTTGGAGCGGACATCCAGTGGGTCCAGATCGGCGGCATCGTAGCCGTCGATGGACACTACGCCGCGGGGAGCGGGTGTGCGGAAACCAAGGGTGTCCACCAATCGCCTGGCTTGCGAGCCGTCCGATAGCACCACGCCCACGATCTCCCCGGCGGACGCCGTGAAGGGCGGGAAGGCGCTGTTGTTCGGACTGTTGCGGAGTTCGAGGAGCGGCGCCGGTTCCCCCACGAGGGTGGGCCGTGCCGCTGACCCGGCCGCCGCCGTCGTGCGTTCTGCTGCGGCGATACGGTCCCTGGAAGCAGCGCGGTGGCCGTCGGCGAGGCGTTCCCCGTCAACAGGTGCGGGCACCGCATCCGGTTCCTCAAGCAGTACCGCGATGCGTGCCGCCGAGGCCCGTTTCCGGGCGAGTTCCACGCTGAGGAAACCGAGCGCGGCCATGGGTCCCTGGACGAATTGGGCCACGCCGACAACCGCCACCAGCTGGCCTACTGTGATGGTGCCTTGCACGGCGAACCACGCTGCGAAGAAAGCGATCCCGGCCAGGAACGCAGCGGACAGCGCGGTGCTGGCGCCGTTATAGGCGGACCTGGCCCGGACAGCCCGCAGCCCGGCCAGCAGTGATGTCCGGCTGGCGGCCTGGTAACGGGTGACGGCTGCTTCCTCGGCGCCGAGACCCTTGAGGGGGCGTGATCCGGTCACGAAGTCCGTGGCCAGGGCACCGGCGCGGGCCGCCGAGGACTGTTCCACATCGCTGCGGTCCTCCAACGGTTTGGTGAGGCGCTGCATGACCACCAGCATGACGGGGGTGGCCACCAGGACTGCGATGCCCAGGGGGACCGAAATCAGCAGCAGTGTCACTGCAGAGGTTACGACGCCGGCTGCGGCGGCGAGGCCACCACCGATGAGCCAGGACAGGCCGGCAACCCTGTCTGCGTCGGAGGAGGCGATCGCCACGATTTCGCCCGGTGCGCGCCGGGCTGCCATGCCGCGTGGGTGGAGGGTGCGTTCCACCGCCAACTGCCGGAGGTCGTGCGAACCATAGAGGAAGGAGCGGTTGGTGGCCAAGGTGCCGATGCGCCAGGAAAGGGCGAGCACCACGAAGACGACAGCCAACGCGCCAAGCCACCAAAGGAGGGCCCCGGCGTCGTGCGGTGCAATTGCTTTGTCCACGGCGGCGCCGATGGTCGCGGGAACCAGGGCCTCGCTGACCTGGTGCAGAATAAAGCCGGCGCAGCCCACCAGCAGCAGCTTCCAGCGGCCATTGGCCATCAGGGTGTATTTGAAGAGACGGGAAGCCGTCCACGGTGTTGGCTTGTTACGCCCGGGTGGGCAGGACGGAATGGCGGAACGGGAGGGCATGCTTACCATAGTAAGGCTCACCTAACTTCGAGAAGGCCATATGACCCGCCAAGCTATATCGCAATCCGGACAGACCGTGCCACAGGCGACGGCAGCGGTGGAGGTGCACCAGGTCTATGGCGTCTACACGCAGTATTTCGAGTGCGCAACGCCGGCAACCTGGACTGAACACGTCCACACTACCCATGAGCTGCTCTGGGGTGCCCGGGGCGTTCTGACGGTGGAAGCTGACGGCGGCTTCTTCGCCGTACCGGCAACGCTGGGCCTTTGGATCCCTGCGGGCGTGGTCCATGCTGTGAAGTCCACTCAGGGGACGGGGTTTTACTGCTCGCACATTGACGGCCAGGTAGTGCCCCATCTGGCGAACCGTACAGTGGCGGTGACGGTGCCCGCCGCCGCGCAGGAGTTGTTGCGCCACATGAGCGATTTCGATATGGACGACTCCCTCCGTCAACGCTCGGAGCAGGTGGTGGTGGGGCTGCTGGATGTTGTGGATGCCCGGCCGATGCTGCTCCCGATGCCAACCGACCCCCGCCTGGAACTCATAGCCCGGGCGCTCCTGGATGATCCTGCCCTGGACCGTTCGCTGGAGGAGTGGAGCGTGGAGGTTGCCATCAGTGTCCGCAACCTGTCCCGCCTGTTCCACAAGGAAACCGGCATGACGTTTGCGCAGTGGCGCATCCATGCCAGGGTGCGGGTGGCCTTGGGGCTGCTGGCCGCCGGTTACCCCGTTTCTTCGGTCAGCAGGAGGGTGGGTTACAACAACCCGAGTGCCTTCGTCCAAGTGTTCCGAAAGGTGATGGGGCACACTCCTGGCTGGTATGTGGCCTCGCTTAAGGCCGGAAACCATCACTCTTTGGCCGGTTCCGAATAGATTCCAGCGGTCAAAGGAGTCCTTGCGTTGTTAGGGTAGGTATACCTAACTTCGGTAGTCGCTGACTAAGCCCATCATCGGGCCGCGGCCACCAACGGGAGCTCTCCGTCTCCCCTGAGAACCAAGAGGACCGCAGTGATTTCACGCACTAAAACCATGTCTGCCGCCGTCGCAGCCCTGGCATCCGCAGCCCTTCTGCTGAGCGGATGTGCCACTACCGATGCCAGCGCGAGCGCGAAATCGGAAACCCGCACCGTCACCAGTGAGGTCAAAGAGGTCAGCATCCCCGCAGAGCCCAAGAAAGCTTTGGGCATGTACACCACAGACCTGGACATGCTGATTACGCTGGGCATTCCGCTGGCCAGCCAGCAGCCCATCCGCGACAGCGGCTACACAGGCTTCCCGTACTTCTTTGACCAGGAAGCACTCAAGGGCATCACGCCCTTCACCAACTACCCGGAGTTCAACTTCGAGGCCATCCTCAAGGCCCAGCCGGACGTCATCCTGAATGGCCTGGGCTACGAGAAGGAGCTGGACGGCAAGCTCTCCGACATCGCTCCCACCTACACGTTCAACGGCTTCGACGGCAGCGACTGGCGCACCAAGTTCAAGACCGTAGCCGAGGCCTTCGACAAGACGGAGCAGTACCAGGCGTGGATGGACAAGTACCAGGCAAAGGTGGACGACGTAAAGAAGCGTCTGGCCGCCGCCGGCAAGAGCGACCTGGTGATTGGTCCCGTGGATTACTACGAGGACCAGGTATCGGTCAGCTGCTACGGAACGCCGTGCCTGGTCATCAAGGACCTGGGCCTGAAGGTGTCCCCGCTCGCTGACGGTGAAGGCTCCAAGCTGAGCGCCGAGCAGTTGGAACAGCTCAACGGCATCGATGCCATCATCACCACCGAGGTTCCCGAGAAGGACGGCGCCAACCCGGACGCCTTCGCCCCGCTGGCCAACAACAAGCTGTGGACCTCGCTGCCCTTCGTGGCCAACAAGCAGATCCACACGTACGACCTCGAAATGATCTACGGTTCCCCGAGCGGTCAGTACGCCCTGCTGGAGAAGTTCGAAAAGGCCCTCCTGCCATGATGAGCATCTACCGGGCCGAGGTCCTCGCTACCCGCCGTTTGACGCCTGGAATGGTGCGGATTACCTTCGGCGGTCCCGGCCTGTCCGGCTTCGACACCACGGGTGTCGGCGACGAATACCTCCGGGTCTTCCTCCCCGATCCCGGCACGCATGAGGCCCGGCTGCCCATCTCCACCGGAGACTCCTGGGACTGGTCCGAGGGCGTGGAGCCGTCCGCCATGCGGACCTACACGGTCCGCGCTGTGGACCCCGCCGCCGGAACGGTGGACATTGACTTCGTCGTTCACGACGGCGGATTGGCAGCTTCCTGGGCACAGCGCGCCCAGGTGGGTGACGTCGTCGGGCTCAACTCGCCGACCGGACTGTACGAACCCCCGGCCGACCTCCAGTGGCAGATCCTGCTGGCCGACGCTACCGGCCTCCCGGCTGTCGCGCGGTTGGTTGAGCAGACACCGCCGGGTGTTCGGACCCGGGTGCTGATCGAGGTGGAGCACCCATCGCACCAGCAGGAGCTGACCCTGGGCGCTGGAACCGAGGTCGCTTGGATCTACGGCGGCAACGGCCATAGCCAGTCCCGGCTGGACGAGGTCCTGCGTTCCATGGAACTCCCCGGCGGCGTGGGCTACATCTGGGTGGCCGGCGAAACCAAAGTGCTGCGCGGGATCCGCAAGTACCTTCGGCATGACAAGAAGCTCACTCCAGAGTCCTACAAGCTGATCGGCTACTGGACGGACAAGAGCGAAGCCTGGGAAGCGCGTTGGGAAAACCTCGACGCCGAAACCCGCCGATGGTTCGACGATCTTTGGTCCAACGAGAAGCGCGATCGCGAGGAAATCGTGGACCTGCAGGACGCCAAGTTCGAATTGCTGGGCCTCTAAATGGCGTCCGGAACCATGGCACCGCGCCCTGTCGCTGAAGCTTCTGTTGCTGAGGCCTCTGTAGCTTCGGTAGCTGACATGCAGGACGCGGTGCCGGTTTCTTCTGCACGTGAGCGCCCAGCGGGGTTGGTGGCCGTGAACCGGTACCGCCTCCTGGGACTGCTTTCAGCGATTGCTGCGCTGGCCCTGGTTCTGTGGCTAAGCCTGGTGGTGGGGTCCAAAGACGTGGACATGGGCCATCTCTGGCCTGCTATCACCGCGTACAACGGCACGCCGGAGCACGTGATCATCCACGACCTCCGCCTGCCCCGCACTGTCACCGGAGTGGTGGTGGGCATTGCCCTTGGTCTGTCCGGGGCGCTGATCCAGGCCTTGACGCGCAACCCGTTGGCGGACCCCGGCATCCTGGGCGTCAACGCGGGTGCGGGCTTCTTCGTAGTCCTCGGGGTTGCGCTGTTCGGAGTGACCAGTATCCACGAGTACATCTGGTTCTCCTTCGCCGGTGCCGTGGTTGCCACCGTTGCTGTGTACTTCATCGGTTCGCGGGGGAGAGGCGGGGCAACACCGCTCCGCCTCACCCTTGCCGGCGTTGCCCTGGGAGCAGTCCTGGGCGGAATTTCGTCAGGGATCACACTGTTGCGGCCCGCCGTGTTCGACAGCATGCGCAGTTGGAGTGCCGGGACGTTGAGCAACCGTACGTGGGAAATCTTCACCACCGTGGCGCCGTTCATCCTGGTGGGGACGCTCATAGCGCTCGCCCTTGCGCGGCCCCTTAACGCCGTGGCCATGGGCGACGACACCGCCAAGTCCCTCGGCGCCAACCTCATCCGCACCCGGGTGTGGACCATCGTGTCCGTCACCCTGCTCTGCGGTGCCGCAACGGCCGCGGCAGGACCCATCGGCTTCGTGGGGCTCATGATTCCGCACGTGGCCCGGTGGATCGTCGGGCCGGACCAGCGCTGGATTCTGGCCTACACCCTGGTGCTTTCACCCGTACTGCTACTCGTCTCTGACATTGCGGGCAGGCTGGTGCTCCGCCCCGGCGAAATGCAGGTAGGCATCATCACCGCCTTCATTGGTGCGCCTGTCCTGATATGGCTCATTCGACGCCGGAAAGTGAGCACGCTGTGACTCCGGTTGACCAGGCGCCTTCCATCAACTTCGGCCGGCGGACGCTCGCTGTCCGCCGCTTCGGCGGGCGGCTGTCACTGCGCGTCGACGTCCGTACCCTTGTTGTCACCGCCGTCCTCATCGCCGCCGCCCTGGCGCTCGCCGTCGTCGCCCTTGGCCTGGGTGAGTTCAGCGTTGCGGTGCCGGACGTCGTATCGGCTTTGCTGGGTCAATCCAGCGGAGCCGTGCACATGGTGGTGGTGGAGTGGAGATTGCCCCGCGTCCTCCTGGCCCTGTTATTGGGGGCGGCCATGGGGGTCAGCGGGGCAATTTTCCAGTCGCTGACGCGCAATGCGCTGGGAAGTCCGGACGTCATCGGCTTCAACACCGGTGCCTACACGGGTGCCCTGGTGGTCATCCTGCTGATGGGTGGCGGCTACTTTGCTGTCTCCGCCGGTGCGCTGGTGGGCGGCCTGGTGACTGCTGCTTTGGTGTACGTGTTCGCGTACAAGAAAGGCATCCAGGGCTTCCGGCTCATCATCGCCGGCATCGCTGTGAGCGCCATGTTGGCTTCCGTGAACACGTTCATGATCCTCAAAGCGTCCTTGGAACAGGCCATGTCCGCCGCCGTCTGGGGTGCCGGTTCCCTGAACAAGGTCTCGTGGGACCAGGTGCTGCCCGTGGTGGGTGTCTTTGTGCTGCTGCTGGCCGTGTTGGCGTTTTACGGCAGGCGGTTGGGGCTCCTGGAGATGGGCGACGACGCCGCCAGGGCCTTGGGCGTTCGGCTGGAAGGTTCGCGGCTGGTTCTGGCAGTGGTGGGCGTGGCGTTGACCGCGATGGTCACCGCGGCGGCCGGTCCGATCGCGTTCGTCTCCCTTGCCGCCCCGCAACTGGCACGCCGGTTGACCCGCTCCGCCTCGGTGGGCATGGTTCCCTCTGCGGCTATGGGAGCCTTCCTGCTGGTGGCCAGCGACATCGTGGCGCAGAACCTGTTCGCGCCGATCCAATTGCCCGTGGGTGTGGTGACCGTCAGTATCGGCGGCTGCTACCTCGTGTGGCTCCTTGCCCGGGAAGTGAAGCGGCAATGAGCGAAGAAGTGAAGGAGATTGCTGTGACTGATGTGTTGGATGTTCCGGTTTCTGTTGGCCCGCTGACGGCTTCCGCCCGGCTCCACGCTGAGAATGTGAGCCTGGGGTATGCCGGCCGGACCGTGTCCGAGGCACTTGACGTGCGCATTCCCGATGGTGAGTTCACCGTGATTGTTGGGCCGAATGCCTGCGGAAAGTCGACGCTTTTGCGTGCGCTGTCCCGGCTTCTGGAACCCACGTCCGGCGCTGTTCTCTTGGACGGGAAGAGCATCTCCTCATACGGTGCCAAGGAAGTCGCGCGTCGCTTGGGGTTGCTGCCGCAGACATCCATCGCCCCCGACGGAATTACCGTGGCGGACCTCGTTGCCCGCGGCCGATACCCGCACCAGAAGTTGCTGCGCCAGTGGTCAGAGGCTGACGAAGCCGCTGTTGTGGATGCTTTGGAAGCTACCAATGTGACCCCGTTGTCCGGCCGCCTGGTGGATGAGCTCTCCGGTGGTCAACGGCAACGCGTGTGGGTGGCCATGGTCCTGGCCCAGCAAACCCCGCTGCTCCTGTTGGACGAGCCCACTACGTTCCTGGATATCGCGCACCAGATTGAGTTGCTGGAGTTGTTCCGGCGGCTCAACCGCGAGGGGAACACCCTGGTGGCCGTGCTGCATGACCTCAACCATGCCTGCCGCTACGCCAAGCACCTCGTAGCCATGAAGGACGGCGCAGTGGTGGCCGAGGGGCGGCCTGCCGACGTCGTCACAGCCGAACTGGTGGAGCACGTGTTCGGCCTGCCGTGCATCGTGATCGATGATCCCGTGAGCCACACGCCGCTGGTGATCCCGCTGGGTTCCTGACTTTCCCCACCTCGGCGGGCTATTCCGCCCCCAGCAACTCTTCCCGTCTCCGCTCAGTCTCCTCCCGTAGTGCCTGCACGACGGCGGCTACCGCGGGGCGGCGCATGGAGTCCGGGCGGAGGACCATCCAGTAGGGGAGCAGCTCGGCGAAGTCCGAGGGCAGGAGACGCACCAAATCAGCGTGACGATCGGCCATGAAGCACGGTAGAAAACCAACACCTGCTCCGGCCCGGGTAGCTTCTACGTGAACGAACACGTTGGTGGAGCTCAGGCCGTCGCGCATAGTGGGGACCAGCCGGCGGGGAGCATCCAGGTCATCGACTTGGAGCATGGAATCCACAAAGTAGACCAGCTGGTGCTGCGTGAGTTCCTCGATGCTTGACGGGGTACCGTTGTCCTCCAAATAGGCGCCGGACGCATACATCCCCAGCCGGTATTCGCCCAGCCTGATGGCTTCGGCGCGGTGGACCTGCGGCGTCCCCACCACCACCTCAATGTCCAAACCGGAGCGCTGCTGCAACGCCCTTCGCGTCACCGTCACGATTTCCACGCTCAGCCCAGGATGCTCCCTCCGCAAGCGCGCCACCGCTGGTGCTGCGATATAGGCGCTGAAGCCATCGGTCGCGGTCATGCGAACGACGCCGGTAATGGGGTCGGGCGCGCGGTCGCTGGGTCCCAGCGCGCCCACCGCAGCCTCGATCCGCTCTGCGACCAGCACGGCTTCCGCGCCCAGCTCCGTCACTTCCCAACCGCCCGAGGCACGCGCGAGGATCCTGCCGCCCAGCGCCTTCTCCAGCGCCGCTATCCTGCGCGAAACGGTGGTGTGGTTGAGCCCCAAGGCTTGGGCCGCCGTCGTAAATTTTCCTGAACGTGAGACGGCGAGGAAGATGAGGAGGTCGTCCGGGTTCGGCTTCATATCTGCAATTTTGCACACACATAGTGCTGCTTTGGTCATTGAGACACAACAAATCTGCGGCAATACTCAGTGGAGCATTTCGTGTTGTGGATCACATCACGTTCAAAAGGGTCAAAGAGGACACTGAGGAGATGGATATGAGCGTAGAGCAACGCTCCGCATCAAAAGCAGGGAAGGGCGCCGGCGAAGGTTCCGGACTCAAGAAGATCGTCGCGGCCTCGATGGTGGGCACCGTGGTGGAGTGGTACGAGTTCTTCCTCTACGCCACCGCCGCCACGCTGGTTTTCGGCAAGTACTTCTTCCCGAGCACCGGCAACGAACTGGACGGCATCATCCAGGCGTTCATCACCTACGCCGTCGGATTCGTTGCCCGCCCGCTCGGTGGCATCGTGTTTGGCCAGATCGGCGACAAGCTGGGCCGCAAGCCCACCCTGCAGCTGACCATCGTGATCGTGGGCGTCTCCACCTTCCTGATGGGCTGCCTCCCGGGCTTCATGGAAATCGGGTACTGGGCACCCGCCATGCTGGTGGCACTCCGCTTCATCCAGGGCTTCGCACTGGGCGGCGAATGGGGCGGCGCCGTGCTGCTGGTGGCTGAGCACAGCCCCAACAAGTCCCGCGGATTCTGGTCATCGTGGCCGCAGGCAGCAGTGCCGGTGGGCAACCTCCTGGCCACGCTGGTCCTGTTCGTCATGTCCACCACCCTCAGCAGCGAAGCCTTCCTCGGCTGGGGCTGGCGCGTCGCATTCTGGCTCTCCGCCGTGATCGTGTTCGTTGGCTACTACATCCGCACCCACGTCACCGAAGCCCCCATCTTCCTCGAAGCCAAGGCACAGGTGGAGGAGTCCAAGGCCATCAGCTACGGCGTGGGCGAAGTCATCCGCAAGTACCCCAAGGGCATCCTGCAGGCCATGGGCCTCCGCTTCGCCGAGAACATCATGTACTACCTCGTAGTGAGCTTCGCGATCGTCTACCTCAAGAGCGTCCACAAGTACGACACCTCCTCTCTCCTGATGGCACTCCTGATCGCCCACGTCATCCACTTCCTGGTCATCCCGCAGGTGGGACGCCTGGTGGACTCGTGGGGACGCAAGCCCGTGTACCTGGTGGGCGCGATCGCCGGGGCAACCTGGCCGTTCTTCGCCTTCCCCATGTTCGACACCAGGAACGCTGTGGTGATCGTGCTTGCCGTGACCATCGGCCTCTGCCTGCACGCCTTCATGTACGCCGGACAACCGGCCATCATGTCCGAGCTCTTCCCCACCCGCATGCGCTACTCCGGCGTCTCCCTCGGCTCACAGGTCACCTCGATCTTCGCCGGCTCACTCGCACCGCTGCTGGCAACCCAGTGGCTCAAGGACACCGGATCCTGGGTTCCCACCGCGATCTACCTCGTGGTCGCCTGCGCCATCACCGTCGTCGCAGTCGTTTCGCTGAAGGAGACCAAGGGCATCGCACTGCAGGAAGTGGACGAGGCCGATGCCATCCGCCACGGGCTGACTACGTCATCTACTTCGAAAGGCTGAATCCGTGGACAACTCCTTGAACGGACGCAAAGCACTGGTGACCGGCGGGGCGAGCGGGATCGGGGCTGCCTGCGCCCGTGCGCTCGCCGCCCGCGGGGCGAAAGTAGTAGTGGCCGACGTCGATGCCTCCGGAGCTGCGGCGCTCGCCGACGAGCTGGGCGGCACAGCCTGGACGGTGGACCTGCTGGATGTGGACGCCCTGGCCGCACTCAGCCTGGACTGCGACATCCTGGTCAACAATGCCGGCATCCAGAAGGTCGCGCCGATCGAGGAGTTCGAACCCGCGGAGTTCCGGCGGATCCTGGCCCTGATGCTGGAGGCCCCGTTCCTCCTCATCAGGGCCGCACTCCCGCACATGTACGCCAACGGGTTCGGCCGGATCATCAACATTTCGTCGGTCCATGGGCTGCGGGCGTCCGCCTACAAGAGCGCGTATGTCTCCGCCAAGCACGGCCTCGAAGGGCTCAGCAAAGTCACCGCCCTGGAAGGTGGTGAGCGCGGCGTCACGTCCAACTGCATCAACCCGGGCTACGTACGCACACCCTTGGTGGAGAAGCAGATCGCGGATCAGGCCCGGCTCCACGGCATCCCCGAAGCCGAGGTCCTGGCCAAGGTGATGCTGACTGAGTCCGCGGTGAAACGGCTGGTGGAGCCTGCGGAAGTAGCGTCGCTGGCAGCGTGGATGGCCTCCGACGACGCCGGTATGGTCACCGGCGCGAGCTACACCATGGACGGTGGCTGGTCGGCCCGGTAGACGCCGGCCCCCGCGCCCCACGCCCCGCGCGCCCCTCGCGAGACTACAGTTAATGCCAATGTTCCGCGCGAACATTGGCATTAACTGTAGTTTCGGCGCAGGGAAACTAGGGTGCCTTCACCACGGGGATGGCGGCGGTCTCGTCCACCAACTCTGCCCGGCGCAGGCCGCCACCGCGGACCCACAGTTTGTAGGCGACGAACAGGAGAACCAGCCAGGTGCCGCCTACATACAGGGCTACCCGGGTGTCCTCGAAGACGCCCAGGATCACGATCACCATGGCCATGAACGCCATGGTCAGGATGGACGCAGCAGGCCACAGCGGGGAACCGAACTCCGACGCCGGGAGTCCCTTGCGCTTGATCTCCCGTTTCATGGCCACGTGCGACGCCAGGATCATCACCCAGACCCACACGGTAGCGAAGGTGGCGATCGACGCGATGAGCACAAAGACGTCCTCAGGAATCACAGCGTTCAGCACGACGCCAATCAGCAGGATGCCGCCCATCATCACCACGGTCATCCACGGAACGCCGTGACGGGAAATCTTGCTGAAGCTCTTCGGCGCGTGTCCCTGTTGAGCGAGGCCGAACAGGATGCGGCCGGCTCCGAAGATGTCGCTGTTGATGGCCGAGAGCGCGGCCGTAATGACCACAGCGTTGAGGATGTGCGGTGCCGCCGGGATGCCCAGGCCGTCGAAGATCTGGACGAACGGGCTGCCGCTGCTGCCGATTTCGTTCCAGGGGAAGATGCTCATCAGCACACCCAGGGTCAGCACGTAGAAGAGCAGGACGCGGACCGGCACCGTATTAACAGCCTGCGGAATGACCTTCTTGGGGTTGGTGGCTTCACCCGCTGTGATGCCGATCGTTTCGATCCCGCCAAAGGCAAACATCACGACGGCGAACGCGGCCAGGAGCCCCTCAAAACCGTTCGGGAACAAACCGCCGTGATTCACCAGGTTCCCCAGTCCCGGTGCCACGCCGCCGCCGTCGCCCGTTTGGAAGCCGAACACCACGATCGCCGCACCGCCCACGATCATGGCGATGATCGCCACCACCTTGATGAGCGAGAACCAGAACTCAAGTTCGCCGAACACCTTCACGCTGAGCAGGTTCATGGCGCCAAGGAACAGAATGATGGCCAGAACCCAGATCCATCTGTCCACTTGGGGGAACCAGAAACCCATATAGATACTGAAAGCAGTGACGTCGGCGATGGCCACAATGGCCATCTCGAACACGTACGTCCACCCGGTCACGAAACCCGCGAACGGTCCCAGATACTTGGACGCGTACTGGCCGAAGGACCCGGAAACGGGGTGTCGGACGGCCATCTCGCCGAGTGCCCGCATCACCATGAACACGGCCGCGCCGCCAATGATGTAAGCAAGGAGGACGGCCGGGCCGGCTTTCTGAATCGCAGAAGCAGAGCCGTAGAAGAGGCCCGTGCCGATTGCGGATCCGAGGGCCATGAAGCGGATGTGGCGGACGTTCAGGCCTCGGCTGAGCGCCGTACCCGCGGCCTGGAGAACAGAGCTCTCCGTAGCCAGCTTGGTTTGTTGCATAGTAAAACCTTCTCGTCTTTGGGAGGGGATCGCTATCCAGCACATCACTTTTGGGCCTCTTGTGATCGGACTCACGGGGGTTTGGTGTCTTTGATCGCAGACACTGCGGCTTTGGCGGACCGGACGGCTTTTGGAGGGTGGTCAAAGTCATAGTCTCCGTTCGGATATGATGACCGCGGACAGCTCATCAAACCGGTCAGGCATCCCTCGCTTTTCAGCGTCGCCCCCCTTGAATTCAGCGCTGCCACCGCATCCTTATGGGGGACTTTTGATTTCTGTACTTCGTCACACTCGACGCCGTTGGGCCGCTGCCGTTGTTGCCCTTGTGGCTGGCGCGTCTTTGCTCGTCGCAGCCCCCGCGCAGGCTTACGACACTCCTGATTTTGAGGTTCCCAGCGCATCGCAAGCTCCAGTCCCGTATGTTGAACGGGCCTCCGACGCGGCGGGCGTACTTGAGCTGTGGAGGACGGGTGGCCCGGCCACCCGCGCCGCAGCGGCGTCGGCCCTCGTGGGCGGGGCAAGTGCGGTCCAGGCATTCGTCGACGGCGGACAGGACGCCCCGCTGGCAGCGGACCGCAAGCAGTTGGTCACCGAGCTGACGGAGCGGGGGAGCGAGCATGTTCGGTCCGTTGCCCAGAAGATCCTTGCCACCGGTGATCCGGTCAGGATCGATGCCTTCCTTGCTGAGGGATGGGCGGGGACATGGCAGGGTGACCTGCGCACTGTGACCACCTATTTCCTTCACTACGGCAACGTCCACGTTCAACGGGAAGCGTCCAAAAGCCTCGAAGAAGGCGACAAAGCCGTGGAGCAGTTCGTCCTGACCGGGTGGAGGAACAAAGCGAAGATGGCAGACCGCCAATCGGCATATGGCCTCATCGCTTCCGGGAATCCTGCCGTTTCTGTCGCGGCCAAGGCAGCGCTGGCAACCGACGACTCTGAAATTGTGGCTGATTTCCTTCGCTACGGGCAGTTCGTTGCAGGCGACCATCACACTGAGTCGGCTGCCGTTTCTGCACTGCTCCAGCAGGTCAAAGACGATCTCAAGGCCAACCCCGCAGGAGCCGCAGCAGTCGCCGACCGGGCGAAGACCGCCGTCGAGCAAGCGCGAAACACCGCCGTGGCTGCACGGAAAGCAGACACGACACGTCTGACTGTTGATCGTGATCTCCTCAGTGCCCAGGCTGGTCCGCGAAATGTCCTGGACAGCGCAACCGCGGTTTCCGAGAAGCCGTTCAAGGAAACGTTCGCAAAGGCTGCCAAGGAGTTGCCCGGGCTTCTGGCGACCGTTTCGGCGCCCGGTGTCGACCTTGATGCGCTGATCGAGGAAGCCCGGCAGGTCACACTGGATCTAGCACTGGTTGGCACGCCTGAAGTGAAGAAGGCAGCCGAGGCCGCGATGTTGGGTGGCGATGCAGCGATCAAGAACTTCGTGGCCAAGGGCCACGCAGAAGCAATTGCGCGGGATTCAAGTGGAGTATCCGCTTTCGGCGCGGACCGCCAGCGCGTTTACCAACTGCTGGACCTCGGTGGCAGCCACGTGAACAAGGCGGCGGACCTTGCCCTGGGATCCACCAACCATGCGGATGTCCGCTACTTCCTTGAGTATGGTTTCGCTACTGCGCAAGACCTGGACGACCGCATCCTTGCCTACGCCACTCTCGACAAGGGTGCGGAACGGCGGGCAGCCGCCACTGTGGCGCTGGAGGGCAGCCGGGCTGACCTGCGGGCATTCGCCACCACCGGGCAGTTTGCTGCTGCCAAGCGCGACGAAGCCACCGCCGCCCACGTTGCCTCGATTGACGCCATGCTTGCCGAACTCGCCGGGTTGGCAGACAAGGCAGCGGTCGACGCCGGTATAGCAGCCGACGCTGCGAAAGCCGCCGAAGCAGCCCGTCAGGCAGAGGCAGCGAGGGCTGCTGAAGCCGCCCGAGCCGCCGCAGCGGCGGAGCAGGAGCGCGGAAAGCTTCCGTTGAACGTACCGATGGTTGATTCTTCCGAACTGTTCGGAGCAGCTCCCACTGTGGTGCCGTGGCCGCAGGCGCCCGTTTCCGCCGTCGCGCTTCCCGTCACCGGGGAGGCTCCGGACGGCGAGCCTGTTGACGCTGAACGTCCTGACATCACAGATGTCGACGTCCCGCCGGCTGCGACGTGGCCCAGCGAGTCGACGTCGGCGGAGTCTTTGTCGCAAGAGGCGGCCGCACCCTTGGCTGCTTCCTCCTCCGGTTTGGGTGGCTGGACCATCGGCCTGATTGCGGCGTTGGTCCTGGCTGCTGCCGGTGCCATCACGTTCCTGCTGCGTCGGAAAGGTTCAGTCCCGGTGCCGGCACCCGTAAAGCCGGGCACCGCGGGCACTGCCCCCAAGCCCAAGCCGTAGCCCTCGCCTGGCCCCGCCCCTGCCAGAACCCCAACCGGGGGCCTGGGCAAGCCCGGTGTCTGGCACTCCAGACACCGGGCAAGCCCAACGGGTTGGCTGCGCAGCCCGGCAGGGTGCACGCTTGAGTACGGGATACCGGACAGTCGATGGTCCGCTGGTCCCGAACCCTGAGCAGTGAGGAACCATGACAACGTCGCCAGTGGCACCGGGCAAGGCCACTTCCAAAGTCCCTGCCGCCGAGAACACCCTGCGGATACTGAAGCTGCTGGCCTCGCGACGCGGGCCGATGGCGGCGTCAAACATTGCCACGGCACTGGGCTTGCCGCGATCCAGTGTCTACCACCTGTTGGGGGTGATGGAAGCCAACGGCTTCGTCCTGCACCTCCACGAAGAGCAGCGATACGGGCTCGGCATCAGCGCTTTCGAACTCAGCTCGGCATACTCTCGCCAGGAGCCTTTGTCCCGGCTTGGGCGGCCCATGCTCGCGTCACTGGTTGATGTGATCGGTGAGAGTGCGCACCTCGCGGTGCTCCATGGCCGGGACGTCCTCTACATCGTGGAGGAACGCGCCAAGAACCGCCCCAGCCTGGTGACCGACGTCGGGGTCCGCCTGCCCAGCCACCTCACGGCGTCAGGTCGAGCGATCCTCGCGGCCCTGCCAAAGTCGCAGGTCCGTGCGCTGTATCCAAACGCCGCCGCCTTCACTTCGCGGCATGAGGTGGAGTTCCCCATCATGAAGTACTCCGCGTTGTCGTCTCACCTCGATCAGGTGCGGCAGCGTGGCTATGCCACGGAAAACGGTGAAATCACGCCGGGGTTCTGCTCCATCGCCGCCGCAGTGACGGACCACGTTGGATGGCCGACGGCGGCAGTCGCCGTCACGTTCTTGGAGGACAAAGTGCCGGCTGAGCAATGGCCGGTGCTCGCTTCACGTATCCGGAAGGCGGCAGACGAACTGTCGGTCCGGATCCACGGGCGCCCGGCGGGCTAACAAGCAGGCCGGGACTCCAGCAAGGCCGGCAGGCTGGCAAGGCCGGCTAGCCCGGCCCGGGGTTGTCGCGCTCCACCAATTGCCGGAAGGCCTCCAGCTCGCCTTTGAAGCTGCCCTTGTAGGACCCCATGGCGAAAAGCCGGGCGAAAATCGCGGAGATGACTCCCCGGGTGACGAACTCCTGGTTGATGCGCGTGCCGTCGCCCTCGGCAGTGAAGGTCACGTCCGACTCGCCCTTCAGGATCGCGTTGCCGAAACGGGTGCGGAGATGCCAAGGCCGCTGGACGGCGAGGATTTCGGTGGGGCTTGCCATGCGGCCGAACCACACTGTGTAGCTGCTGCCGGCCTGATCGATGGACCCTGCGAGGTCAGTCACGCGCGTAACGCCCCCGATCCACTCCTTGAAGCGGTCCAGGTCCGTCCAGGCCGCGAAGACGCGGTCCGGCGGTGCCGCCACGAGCGTCGTCACCCGGTACGTTGCCATGGGTCCAGCATGCGCTCATTGCCGCTCAAATGCGAGAGGGTCCACGGGTCTGTAATCCCGGACAGCACCACTCCAAAAGCCGTTCCAGCCGCGGGATAAAGGGGCTTTAGTAGAAGCAGAAGATCTTTCCACCACACACTTCCCACAGACGAAGGAGTCACCATGGCACCCGCCGATTTCACTACTGGTGCCCGTCCGGTCAAGGCCGCCCGGGGTACTGAACTTACTGCCAAGTCGTGGCAGACCGAGGCGCCGTTGCGCATGTTGATGAACAACCTGGATCCTGAGGTCGCTGAGCGTCCGGACGACTTGGTGGTTTACGGCGGCACGGGCCGTGCGGTGCGTTCCTGGGCTGCGTTTGATGCGATCACCCGGACCTTGGAAACCATGGAGAAGGACGAAACCCTCCTGGTGCAGTCGGGTAAGCCGGTGGGTGTGTTCCGCACCCACGAGTGGGCGCCCCGTGTTCTCCTCGCCAACTCCAACCTCGTCGGTGACTGGGCGACGTGGCCTGAGTTCCGCCGCCTCGAGGCTGAGGGTTTGATGATGTACGGCCAGATGACCGCCGGGTCCTGGATCTACATCGGCACCCAGGGCATCCTGCAGGGCACGTACGAAACGTTTGCCGCCGTCGGCAACAAGTTGGCTGCTGAGGGGCGTCACCCGGCACCCGCCGCGGAGGGTTCCACCGAGGGTCCGTTGGCCGGGACGCTGACGTTGACTGGTGGTTGTGGTGGCATGGGCGGCGCCCAGCCGCTGGCCGTGACGTTGAACGACGGCGCGTGCTTGATTGTGGACGTTGATGAGACCCGTCTGCGCCGCCGCGCGGGCAAGCGGTACTTGGACGAGGTCGAAACCGATCTGGATGCCGCGATCGCCAAGGTCCAGAAGGCCAAGGACGAGCGTCGTGGCTGGTCGGTGGGTTACGTGGGCAACGCCGCGGAGGTGTTCCCGGAACTGCTGCGCCGCCATAAGGCCGGGGAAGTGACCTTTGATGTGGTCACGGACCAGACGTCGGCCCACGATCCGTTGTCCTACCTGCCTGAGGGCATCACGGTGGCCGAGTGGCACACCGAGGCGGAGGCGGATCCGGAAGGGTTCACCAAGAAGGCCCAGGCTTCCATGGCCCGCCACGTCCAGGCGATGGTGGAGTTCCAGGACGCCGGCTCTGAGGTGTTCGATTATGGCAACTCGATCCGTGATGAGGCACGCAAGGGCGGGTACGAGCGGGCGTTCGAGTTCCCCGGCTTCGTCCCGGCGTACATTCGTCCGTTGTTCTGCGAGGGTCTTGGCCCGTTCCGTTGGGTTGCGTTGTCCGGGGATCCGGAAGACATCGCTGTGACGGACAAGGCGATCAAGGAGCTGTTCCCGGAGAACACGCACCTGCATAAGTGGCTCGACGCTGCTGCGGACCGGGTGGAGTTTGAGGGCCTGCCGGCACGTATTTGCTGGCTCGGGTACGGCGAACGCGCCAAGGCCGGCCTGTTGTTCAACCAGCTGGTGAAGGAGGGCAAGGTCAAAGCGCCGATCGTGATCGGCCGTGACCACTTGGACTCCGGTTCCGTGGCATCTCCCTACCGTGAGACCGAGTCCATGGCCGACGGCTCCGACGCCATTGCTGACTGGCCGTTGCTGAACGCCCTGATCAACACCTCTTCGGGTGCTACCTGGGTTTCGATCCACCACGGCGGCGGTGTCGGCATCGGCCGGTCCCTGCACGCCGGACAGGTTTCCGTAGCCGACGGCACGGACCTGGCCGCGGAAAAGCTCGAACGGCTCCTGACCAACGACCCCGGCATGGGCGTCATCCGCCACGTCGACGCCGGCTATGACCGCGCCGTCGAAGTCGCCAACGAACGCGGCGTCCGCATCCCCATGAACGAGAAGTAGGCAACACCATGACCATCACCTCCAACGAACAGCTCACCGTGACCCTCGGCTCCAGCGGCGTCACCCCGGAAGACGTCGTCGCCGTCGCACGCCACGACGCCAAGGTGACCATCTCCCAGGATGCCCTGGACAACGTGGCCAAGGTTCGTGCCCACATTGACGATCTCGCCACCAGCGATGTCCCGGCGTACGGTATCTCCACGGGCTTCGGCGCGCTGGCCAACCGCCACATCCCCAACGACCTCCGCACCCAGCTGCAGAAGTCGCTGATCCGCAGCCACGCTGCCGGCATGGGCCCGGCCGTGGAACGCGAAGTGGTCCGCGGCATCATGTTCCTCCGGGCCAAGACCCTCGCGTCGGGCCGCACGGGCGTCCGCCCCGTAGTTCTCCAGACCATGGTGGACGTCCTCAACGCCGGCATCACCCCCCTGGTCCGCGAATTCGGTTCGCTCGGCTGCTCCGGCGACCTCGCACCGCTGTCCCACTGCGCGCTGGTCCTCATGGGCGAAGGCGAAGCAATGGGTCCCGACGGCGAACTGTACGGAACCGCTGGCAAGCCGCCTGTTGCTGAGCTGCTCGCGCAGCATGGCATCGAGCCTGTCACACTCGCTGAGAAGGAGGGCCTGGCCCTCGTCAACGGCACCGAAGGCATGCTCGGCATGCTCCTGATGGCCATCGCCGACATCCGCTTGCTGCTTGCGACGGCGGACGTCACCGCCGCGCTCAGCGTCGAGGCACTGCTCGGCACTGACCAGGTGTTCCTGCCGGAGCTCCACGCCGCACTGAGGCCGCACCCCGGCCAGGCCGCCAGCGCGGACAACATGCTCCGCGTGCTGTCCAACTCGCCGATCGTTGCTTCCCACCGGATCAACGACACCAAGGTCCAGGACGCCTACTCGCTGCGCTGTGCCCCTCAGGTTGCGGGCGCCGTTCGCGACACCGTGGACCACGCCGCACTGGTGGCTTCCCGCGAACTCGCCGCAGCGATCGACAACCCGGTGGTCCTCCCGGACGGCCGCGTCACGTCCAACGGCAACTTCCACGGCGCTCCCGTGGCCTACGTCCTGGACTTCCTGGCCATCGCCGTGGCGGACCTCAGCTCCATCGCCGAACGACGCACGGACCGCATGCTCGATCCCGCCCGCTCGCACGGTCTCCCGGCGTTCCTTGCGGGAGACCCGGGCGTCGATTCCGGCCTCATGATCGCCCAGTACACGCAGGCCGGCCTGGTCTCGGACAACAAGCGCCTCGCGGTTCCGGCTTCGGTGGACTCCATCCCGAGCTCCGCCATGCAGGAAGACCACGTATCCATGGGCTGGCACGCCGCCCGGAAGCTGCGCAAGGCCGTGGAGAACCTTCGCCGCGTGCTCGCCGTCGAGCTTGTCACCAGCGCCCGCGCCATCGACATGCGGACGCAAATGTCCGACGGCGAACTCACCCCGGGTCCCGCCGGTACGGCAGTGCTTGAGGTGCTTCGTGAAGTAGTTCAGGGCCCGGGTGCTGATCGGTTCCTGTCGCCGGAACTGGAAGCGGCTGACCGTTTGGTCGGCTCGGGTGCGGTCCGCGCGGCCGCCGAATCCGCCGTCGGGATTTTGGCCTGACGTCGAATAAAACGCTCATTTGATGGGCATCTTTGTCACGCCCCGGTCTTTGTTCGCAACGCAAGCGCCGGGGCGTGGCAAATGTAGTAGAACTTATGGTGTACGTCACGTCCACAACAACGGTGTTGTGGGCTTGACGGTCAACCGTTAACAACTCAATACACAACAGAGAACATCCACAAAGGGGTAGAAGTTCAATGAAGGCACGCGGAGCAGTCCTGTCCAGGCGAAGCGCTCACTCGGCTACGGTTACGGACTGGAAGACGCTGAACGTTGGCGAGGCGGTGGAAGTGGTCAAGTATGCCCACGTGATAGCCACCGGCAGGGTCGAGGAAATCTCCAGCAGTGGAAATGTGGTGTGGCTCGAGCACTCCGGCTCGGGTGTTACTGAAGAAGGCAAGGAACTGTTCATGAAGTCCGACGGCGTGACTCTCCGCCGGGCATAGGCACCCAACTGAGTCGCAGTTGAGCGCGTTTTGGCCGCTCAAAACGCGCCTAATTGTGACCTACATGGGTGGAGTAGCAGATAAACAGAAACCGGGGCTCGTTCCCTTCCGCGGGTAGTAGATGCGGAAAGGAACGGGCCCCGGTTTTTGGCGTCGCTGCCGGAAATACGTTGGGGTATCAGGCAGCGATTACTTCGCGGGTCTGACCGAAGGGAACGGATTCGTCCAGAGCCACGGTGTAGGTGCCGGGCTCGTGGCGCGTCACCAGAATTCCGCAGGCAGCGTCTGCTGCTGCGTTTTCGATCAGGGCATCCACGGCGCGGTCGAGTCCGTCGTGGATCTCGTCTGCCTTCGAGAAGGACAGGCGAATTTCGCGTTCTGCAATCATTGCAGGGGTCATTGGGGGCCTCCTATTACATGCCGCATGCGAGGGCGACCCGTCAATCATAGTTGGTGAGCGCCGAAAATATGTAAGATGACTGGCAGCTAGGTGACCTGCGTCTCATCTCCGAACCATGGCGCGGAGGAGTTTCACGGCTACTGAAAGAGCAGCGATGTCCACCGGACCGGGCTTAATGGCCTCCCGGATGGTCTCTTGGACCCGCGCCAATTGCTCGATGTTTCCGTGCTCCCAATCCACGATCCGGTCCACAGGATCAGCGGCCACCGGAGACCGTGGAGTATGCCGGACCACCGCCTTGGTCATGTCGGCGAGAACCAGGTACATGTCATCCCTGAGTGCAGCCCGGGCCAGGGATTCCCAATGGGTGTCACGCGGAAGCATGGTGATGTGTTCCAGCAGCGGGATGGCCGAAATCCGTTCGAAGACGGCGAAGTAGACCTCCGCCACGGCCTCCGCCGGCTCCTGGAGTTCCTCTGCGATGGCCGAGATGTCCAGCAGTCCGTAACTGACCAGCAGCTCAGATGCTCGGATTCCCAAACTGTGGGGCAAGCCAACGGCATCGGTGTGGGCGAGCCGCTTCTGGGAGTGTGCCAAGTTGATGCCGTGCAGGAAACCCGTGAAGTTGGCCCGCATCAGGGACATCGGTTGCTCCAGCCGGGCCAAAGCATCGGAAAGGGGCTTGTCGCGGAAATCGTGGGTGACGTACCAGCGCACCGACCGGTCCAGGAGGCGTCGCATGTCCAGGGCCACTGCGGCACCGTGCTCGCTGGGCGTAGTGGCCGGTAGTTGGGCAATTGCCTGGGTGACAGAGTCCAGATCCCAGAGCTTCCGCATCACCACGAACCCGCGCGCCACGGCGGCCGCGGACACCGTGGTTTCTTCCATGGCCCGGAAAGCGAAGGCGATACCGCCCATGTTGATCATGTCGTTGGCCACCACGGTGGCAACGATGTGCCGGCGGAGCGGATGCGTTGAAAGATGTTCGCCGAACCGCTCCGCGACCTGCCTGGGGAAGTACTCGCGCAGTGTTTCCGAGAACCATGGATCATCAGCGAGTCCGCCTTCCGTGAGCTCCCGGGCGAGCTCGATCTTGGCGTAGGCGGCCAGCACGGCGAGCTCGGGAGTGGTCAGACCCTTGCCAGTGAGGACGCGCGCCTGCAGTTCGCCGTTACTGGGGAGGGACTCCAGTTCCCGGTCCAGGTCCGTTACGGATTCCAACCAGTCCATGGTCCTTTCGAAGCTGGGGCTCCATTCGACGGCCAGTTGCTTGTCATTGAGGAGCAGGACGTTCTGCTCATCATTGGTTTTGAGCACCAGCCGGCCAACTTCCGCCTGCAAGGACTGCAAGAACGCCGTCCGTTCCGATGCGGTCATCTTGCCTGCTGAAATCATGCGGTCCAGGAAGATCTTGATGTTCACCTCGTGGTCCGAGCAATCCACGCCCGCCGAATTGTCGATCGCATCGGTGTTCACCAGGATGCCCGTCAGCGCAGCCTCGATCCTGCCGCGCTGCGTGACGCCAAGGTTTCCACCCTCGGCGATGATGTGGGTGCGGAGCTTGTTGCCATCGACGCGGATGGCGTCGTTCGCTTTATCTCCGACGTCGGCATGGGACTCCGTGGACGCCTTGACGTAGGTGCCAATTCCGCCGTTGTACAAAAGGTCCACCGGCGCCATAAGGATCGCCTTGAGAAGGTCCGGCGGGCTCATTGCCAACTGGCCCGTGGGCTCGGCGCCTTCATCCAAACCCAGTGCGAGCCTGACCTCGTCGGTGATGAGGATGGATTTGTCCGTCCGCGGAAAAACACCGCCTCCCGGGCTCAGCTTGGCGGGATCGTAGTCGGCCCAGCTGGATCGGGGGAGCCTGAAGAGCCGCTCCCGCTCCGCATAGGACTCGACCGGGTCCGGCGTGGGGTCCAGGAAGATGTGCCGGTGGTCGAAGGCAGCGACCATTTTGATGTGGTTGGACAGGAGCATGCCGTTGCCGAAAACGTCACCGCTCATGTCGCCGATGCCCACCACTGTGAAGTCCTCAGCCCTGGAATCGATCATGAGCTCACTGAAGTGATGCCGAACGGAAACCCATGCACCCCGGGCGGTGATGCCCATCTGCTTGTGGTCGTAGCCCACCGATCCGCCCGATGCGAAAGCGTCCCCCAGCCAGAAAGCGTACTCCGCCGCAACGGCATTGGCGATGTCGGAGAAGGCAGCGGTCCCTTTGTCTGCAGCGACCACCAGGTAGTAGTCGTCGCCGTCGTGCCGCACCACCCGGGGTGGCGTGATGACGCGACCGTTGCTGCCGCCGTCGGGATCCGGTACCAGGTTGTCCGTGACGTCCAGCAGGCCGCGGATGAAAGTCCGGTAGCTGTCCTGGCCCTCCGCGAGCCAGGCAGCGCGGTCCTCCGCCGGGTCGGGGAGCCATTTGGGGAAGAATCCACCTTTGGCCCCGGTAGGAACAATCACTGCATTCTTGACCGTTTGCGCCTTGACCAACCCCAGAATTTCGGTTCGGAAATCTTCGCGCCTGTCAGACCATCGGAGGCCACCGCGGGCGATTGGACCGAAGCGCAAATGGACCCCTTCAACCCGTGGTGAGTAAACCCAAATCTCGAAGCGTGGCCGTGGCGGTGGGGCCGCCGGGAGCCCGGAGGGATCGAGTTTGATGCTGATATACGGCTTGTCCAGGTAGAAATTGGTGCGCAGGGTTGCATCGACCAGGCTCGCGAGCGTCCGGAGGAGACGGTCGGCGTCAAGGACCGGGATGGCGTCGATGGCTTCGGCCAGGGTGGCCCTGGCAGTGTGGATTGCCTGCGTCCGATGACTCAGCCCACTGTTGCCCTCCTCGAAAACATCGCCAAGGGATGTGGCCCCGGAACGGTGGGCGAGCTCAGGATCAAACAGGTCCGGTGCGTAACTGTCCGGGTTGAACTTCGCCTCAAAGAGTTCCAGCAACGCGTGTGTCGCCTGGGGGTTGGTCCGGAGCGTGTCAGCGATGAATCCGTACGAGTTGGTGCTCCCCAGTTGCCGTAAGTACTTGGCGTAAGCGCGCAGAATGGACACTCTCCGCCCGTCGATGCCCTCCTTGATGACCAACGCATCGAAGGCGTCAGACTCCGCGTCGCCACGCATGGCGGCGCAGAACGCGCCCGCCAGCAATTCGCCCGTCGTCAGGGGATCCACGCCGCGCGGGTACTTGAGCCCGAGGTCGTACAGGAAGAACTGCCTGCCGTCTCCACGCTGCACGTCGAAGGGCCGCTGGTCCAGGACTTTCAAGCCGAGGTTGTGGAAGAACGGGAGAATCTGGGTGAGGCTCCTGGGGCGGGTCAGATACAGCCGGATCCGGGCGTCCTCGTTGAGCACAGCGGTGCCGGGCCTCGTATAAACGGTCAGCAGGGGATCGGGTTCCGGATCGTTAGTGGCCGGGAAACTCTCGAACGCCGAGATGTCCTCAACAGCGTCCTCCACCTCAAAATCGGCCTTATAGCTGGCCGGGAACGCGGCGGCCCACTCACGGGAGAGCCGCACCGCCTCTTCTGAGGGATACCGCGCCTGCAGCGCCTCGGCCAGACCCTGTGCCCAGGTCCTGGTGGCGGCGATGATCCGAGGCTCCAGGATTGCGGCATCCACGACGCCGGGTGTCCCGCCGGGCGTCCGGCCGGACGGCCCGCCGGGCGTTCCGCCGTGCGTCGAAGCCGCTTGCGGAAGGAGCACCCGGAAGAACACCCGGGCCATGGCGGACTCGCCCAAACGAAGCTCAAACTCGATGGCGTCCGAACCGAAGGCCTCGCGAAGTTCACGTTCAATGCTGAGCCGAACGGCGGTGCTGTAACGGCGGCGTGGCAGGAACACGAGCGCGGTCATGAACCGCCCATAGGAGTCCGGACGGAGGAACAACCTGGTGCTGTGACGCTCCTGGAGGCGCAGGATCTCGCGGGCATGGTCGGCCAGTTGCCCGGAGTCGATGTGGAACAGCTCATCGCGGGGATATCCCTCCATCACGGCCAGAAGTTCCTTGCCGTGATGCGAGCCGGGCGGGTAGCCAAACGCCCGGATCACTTCGTTTACTGTGTCGCGGATGACGGGAATCTGCAGGGCTGAATGTGCCATGGAACTGGGGGCGAAGAGCCCCACAAAGCTGTGCCGGGCGGTGCGGTGCTGATCTGTACCGTGTTCAGCGGCACCTCGTTCCGTAGTCCCGGCCGCTTGCACCGTGATTTCGTCCAGGTAGGCGGGGCGCAGGACCGTGGAGCGCTGGGTGGACTTGGTGAGGGTGAGTAGCCGGGGTTCCGCGTGGTCCATTTGGTCCACCTCCACCGGATCCCGCAGCACGCCCAGCCCCCGGCGCCCGTGATACCCGAGGAACACAAAGTTTCCTTCACCCAGCCATTGCAGCAGCTCGCGGGCTTCCTTGGCCTCCCTGGTTTCAGGACCCGAGCCTCTCACCTCGGTCAACGCCTCCACCTCGCGGGCCAATTCCTCATGGATTGCAGCATGGTCCTCTGCGGCCGCCCGCACGTCGAGCAGGACCCTCCGGAGCCGGGCCACCAGGCGGTCCGTGGCCGCGTCGTCCGGGAGCCGGGGGACGTCGATTGCCATCCACGCTTCGGCGAGCGGTCCGCCGTCGTGCTCTTCGTATGGGGTGGGCAACTGCGGACTGCCGCCGGCAGCTGAAGGTTCGACGCCGGTGGGCAGCCCGATGCGCTGAGGCGCCCTGTGGATGGTGGTCAGGCGATGGGTGGCTGGGTCGCGGGTGACGGTGAAGGTGGGGTGGACCAGGAGCCGGATGGATGCGGTGTCCCGGGCGATTTCGGCGGTGACGGATGGCAGCAGATAGGGCATGTCATCGCTGACGATCGACACCACGCTGGCGTCGGGCTCATGCAGGATTCCGATCACGTCCTGCCCAGGCTCCCGCCGCTCGGCCAAAGACCGGTGGTAGCGGGCCCGTTCCAGCAGCGTTTCCGGCGTGTAGCTGCGGACGTCGTCCTCTGCCACGTGCTGGTAGTAGTCGGTCAGGAATCCGTCCGCCGCCTCGATGCTGGGTGACATGGTGCTGCGCCTCCGCTGCGCAAAGGAGCGGCCGTGCTGTTGCGGTCGGCAAAGTCCCTGCGCCTCCCCTCATGCTCCCGCGAGGTGGCATTTAATGGCAATGATTGAGCGAAACATTGCCATTAAATGCCACTTCGCGGAGGGGGTTCCGGGCCTCGGGATCCCTTGGACGTGGTGGCGGGATTCGAACCCGCGTACGCTGCTTTGCAGGCAGCTCCCTGGCCTCTCGGGTACACCACGTGCAAACGACACTAGGCGTCTCAGTGCGGCCGGATCAATGTTCATTTCGCGGCCTTTCGCTGCGCTACGCAGGCCGTCGCCGGGCTACTCAGCGTTGCGCAAGGTTGCTGCCCGTTAAGCTGTGGACGCCTTTGGGCGACTCAATGCGAAGGAGGGTGGTGCGTTCGTGAGGTGAGTCGTTCGGAGTGTGGAACACCAGGTAGTCAGATCCGTCGGAGGCGCTCAGGATCATTCCATGGCCACCGTTGCGTGCCCAGAGCGGCGTGTCTTCCTGGATCCACGGTCCAAGAATGGTGCCGGTAGGTGAGTTGGCTACTCCCATGGCATATCCTTCGTCGCCAAAACTGGACCACAGCATCTGGAGACTCCCTGTGGACGTCCGGCGTATGAAGGGCCCATCCGTGAAAAGCGGGTCCTTGGCGAGCCGCAGCGCAGGGGGTGGCTCAACGCCCTCCGGAAAACGCAGGGGCTTGCTCCACGACGCGGAGGATGCCCGGAAGAGCAGTTGCGGATTACCGACCGCTTCCTTGAGGTCGTCGGAGAGCTGCATGGCATACATTTCGCCATCCGCCAGCGGCGGTTCTCCTGCGGCGGTGGCTTCCGCTCCGCGGCTGTACACCAGCCATGGCCGGGACTCATCGTCCAAGAAAAAAGTTCCGTCAAGGCAGGGAACTCCCAAAGGTGTGACGGGGCCGTCGCTCCACGGCTGGAAGGGGCCGGTGGGCTCGTCTGCGACCAGGATCGCGACTCCGCGCACCTGGGAGGCGCTGGCGACGAACGTGCCGAACAAGAAATAGCGTCCCGCATGGGCGTGGACTTCAGGAGCCCAGAACTGCGAGTCGGACCAGAAGCCCTCAGGCGGTCGGAACGCAGGGAGGGGACCGTTCCAGTGCTCCAGATCATCACTGGTGTAGCAATCGAATCCGGTGGCAGGGCCGCCCCACACATTCTCATCCGTGGTACCGAACAGTACGTACCAGCCACGTGTGGGCTCCATGATGAACGGGTCCCGGATCCGGATATCCGACAATTTCTTCAACGGGCCCTCGGTCATATCCATATCCTTTGTTGGCAGCAGCCTGACAGGCCAAACAGTACAAAGGACGGGCCCCGCGGAAGAGTCCGTATGCCATTGACTGAAAACATAGCTGCCTCGCTCCTGTGCTCAGCTCAGCAGGACTGGCTTGTCAGAGGCTGTGGTTCTCACGTCGAAGCGGCTCTTCACGTTTCTGCGCTGCCAGCTTGGACACGCCTGCGGCCACCAGCAGCGTGAGGATCGCAGCCGCCATGTGGGTGTAGAGGAGGAGGTGAATGTCGCCGCCACCGGATGCGGTGCCGCCCGGCACATCCCCGCCCGGCACACCCCCTATGACCTGGCCGCCGTGCAAGTGGTCCAGGAATCCGCTGCCGGGAAAGTACCCTCCGAAAGCCTCGAAGCCGAAGTGCAGCAACTGCTGTGCCAATCCGGAAAGGAACAGCAGCAGCAGCGGCCCGTGCACCCAGCGGGAAACGAGCTGGGCGGCCAGGGCACACAGCGCGGCGAATGCCAGGAGGACGGGTATGGCAGGAGCGCTTCCGCCCGCGAACATGTGCGCTGCGAGTCCCAGAGCCACAGCCGTCGGCCCGGCCACCCAGGCCCACTTGTCCTGCACAGGAGTTCCGCGCATCGCCATCCTTCCCTCCCCACAGAGTAGGCGGCGGACGCCGGCTGGAAAAGGGAAAAGCTAGGCGAGGAGCGTGTTCACCAGCCGCGCAGCCACTTTCGCAGTGCGGTGATCGATATCGAACGCGGGATTCAGCTCAGCTACGTCCAGGTGGAGGAGCTTCCCACTGGCAGCAACCTGCCGGCAGACCGCACTGATCACCGGCAAAGGCACGCCATAGGCGGCGGGTGCGCTCACCCCAGGGGCCACCGATGCTGGCATCACATCGAGGTCGATGGTCAGGTACAACACGTCCACGCCTGCCAGGAAATCGGCAACAAAAATCTCCACTGCCTCGGGGGTGCACAGCTCATCCAGCAGGTACTTCACTCCCACGCGATCGGCGGTATCGAAGAGGGTGCGCGTGTTGTTCGGCTCAGAAATTCCGACGACGGCGTACTGCAGTTCCCGCCCGGCGGCGGCTTCTGCGTGGGCCATCTGGAGGAACGGCGTACCCGAGCTCGGCGTGGGTTCGTCCCGCAGGTCGAAGTGGGCATCAAGGTTCAGGACACCCAGCCGTTTTCCGCTAACCACGTCAGAACCGGCCACGCCAAGGTAACTGGCAAACGCGGTCTCGTGGCCGCCGCCGAGCACCACGGTGAGGTTTCCGGCGTCGAGCAGTCCCGAAATGGCGAGTCCGGCGCGCTCTTGGCCCGCTTCCAGTGAGTCGTCCTCCACCACCACATCACCGGCGTCGAACACGTCACGGTCAAGGTGGAACGCCAGCGGACCCAGCGCCGTGCGGATGGCGGCCGGCGCCGCAGCAGCACCCACTCGGCCTTTGTTGCGCAGGACTCCGGCATCGCTGCAAAAACCAAGCACGACGGCGGGACGCGAGGCCGTTGCGGGAACGGACGACGTCAGGGGTGCTATCGCCTGCCACCAGCGGCGGTGTTCGGTTCCGTCTCCGTCAAAGCGGCCCGTCCAAGGGGTGGGGCTGACGTCTACGGCAAGGGTGCTGCTGGTTTCCATGCTTCAAGCACACCCGACGCGGGGTCCAAAAACCAGCTGTCTCACCGGGTGGGTGTCTGAAACCCCGGACGACCACTCCCCGGAGACGCCTCGAGACGGCATTTAATGACAATGTTCTCGCCAAACACTGTCATTAAATGCCGTCTCGGCGAAGGGCCTACTTGACCCCCAGCAATTCCTCCACGGTTCCAATGCCGAAGAACAGCAGGAACGCAGCGGCCACAGCCCACATGAGCGGGTGGACTTCGCGGGCGCGGCCCTGGAAAGTGCGGATGAGGACGTAGGAGATGAAGCCGGCGCCGAGACCGTTGGCGATCGAGTACGTGAACGGCATGAGGGAGATGGTCAGGAACGCGGGAATGCCGACGCCCCAGTCCTGCCAATCGATCTTGCCCACCTGGGAAACCATCATGAAGCCCACAACCACCAAGGCCGGGGCCACGGCTTCGAAGGGGACAAGGTTGATCAGAGGCGTGAAGAACATGGCCACCAGGAACAGCACGCCGGTGACGATCGACGCCAGGCCGGTGCGGGCGCCTTCACCGATGCCGGCGCCGGACTCAACAAAGATCTGGTTGGAGGAAACCGAAGCGCCACCACCCACGATCGCGCCGAGGGCATCCACCTGCAGGACACGGTCCACGTTGGGGATGTTGCCGTCCTTGTCCACCGTCCCGGCCTCGTTGGCCAGGCCCACCATGGTGCCCATGGCGTCGAAGAAGATGCTCAGGAGGATCACGAATGCCAGCAGGGCCGCTGCGATGAACCCGAGATGCTCAAAGGCGCCGAACGGGTTGGCTTTGCCGATAAGGGACAGATCCGGGGCGCCCCACTCTGAGAGTGTGGGAGCCACGAGCGACCAGCCGCGCGGGTTGACGTTCTTGCCGTCGAAGCTGGGGCCGATGTGGAGGGTGAATTCAAGGATGGCGGCCAGTGCCGTGGAGACCACGATACCGATGAGGATGGCGCCGCGGACCTTGCGGACCACCAAGGCGATGGTGAGGATGAGGCCCACTGCGAACACCAAGGTAGGCCAGCCCATCAGTTTGCCATCCACGCCCAGGCCCAAGGGAACCGTGGTGCCGGCGGCGTCGGGAATTCGGCGCACAAATCCCGCATTGACCAGCCCGATCAGCGCAATGAAGAGGCCGATACCTACAACGATCGCCGTTTTCAGGGCTTCCGGCACGGCCTTGAACACGGCCGTACGGAAACCGGTCAGCACCAGGATGAGCATGGTGACGCCGGAGAGCACCACGAGGCCCATCATGTCCGGCCAGGTGAGCTCCGGGTGCGAGGCGACTGTGACGGCAACGAAGGCGTTGACGCCCAGGCCGGTTGCCACGGCGAACGGGTGTTTGGCCCAAGCGCCCATGAGGATGGTCAGGATGCCCGCTACGAAGGCCGTGGTGGCTGCGACGGCCGTGAAACCGAGGGAGGCCCCACTGGAATCCGCCCCGGAGAGAATCAGCGGGTTCAGCACCACGATGTAGCTCATGGCGAAGAACGTTGCGAAGCCGCCACGAATTTCCCTGGAGTACGTGGATCCACGTTCAGTAATTTTGAAGTAGCGGTCTACTGCAGAACCTTGTTTAAGCATGAAGGACTCCGGGGATTGAGGGGAGTGTGCTCTCAAATCCTAAGCGGTCCGGTACGGGCCCTCCGGACGATTCGCCTAGTCTGTAAGGAAGCCAACACTAGGAGAAACCGCCCCATGCGTACCATCCGCCCGCTTCTGGCCGCCGTCGTCGCTGCTCTTGCCTTCGCGTCCGCCCTGCTGATTTCTGCGGCTCCCGCGTCCGCCCACGACGTCGCTGAATCCACGACGCCGGCCAATGGTACCGCCGTGACGCAGGTCCCGGCGTCGGTCTCCATCACGTTCAACAACCGACCGCTTGCCATCGGTTCCGGCGTGACGGTCACGGCAGGTGGCGAAAACTGGGCCGACGGCCCCGTTGAGATCATCGACAACCAGGCGGTCCAGAAGCTGCGCGAAGGCGCCCCGGGCGGCGAATACACAGTGGTCTGGCGCGTCGTCAGCAGCGATTCCCACCCCATTGAGGGCACCTTTACCTTCACGGCCACCGCAGGAAGCACGACGGCGGCCAACGGCTCGGCGGCAGCCTCGCCGTCCGCTTCAGCACCTTCAGCAGCAGTACCGACGGCGGGGACCGCAGCGCCGGGAACGGCTGCACCGGGAACCGGTAACAGCGAGCCAGCCGCGGATGCCTCCCAGCCCTTCCCGTGGAGCATTGTGGGCTTGGCGGTTGTTGCTGTCGGTCTCGTTATTTTTCTGGCTGTTACAGCGCGGAGGAAACTCGCTGCTTCGAACGACTCAGATGGCGATTCTCCCGCGGAATAACAGGGTTTTCTACGTAGCTGCGAAGATCTCGAAACGGTTACTGCGACACGCCGGAAGCGCGCTTCTCGTTACTTAAATGTGACTTCCGCGTGATCATCGCGTACGGTAGTACCTGTGCCTGTTCCACGTAACGGGCACTTCCGGCCTGATTGCCTAGCTCTGCCGCAGTCCGGAATCCGTTCGCAGACAAACCTTACGGCAGAGACGGGGAACCCATTTTAGGTCGCTTTCGAGCGTGCCTTGGGGTGAAGTCACGAAGCTTCCGCTGAACAGCGGGGGATAGTGGCCGGGTGACTCCCATCCGAATCCGACAGCTAACCTCGCAGGCATCGGGAGAGGCTCTTTCATGTCTTCACGCATTCTTCGCGGCCGTCGTAAGGCGGACAGCGTACGTCCTAATCCGTTCATCTCCATCTCCAAGGCAGTCGCCAGCAACGCTTCCGGCGCTGGCCGCCAGGCAGCTGTTATCGCAGCAGCCTCGGGCCTTGTGTTGACCGGCTCCATTGCAGCTCACGCTGCTGAAGCTCCGGTTCAGCGGGATTCCAGCCCGGCCACGGTCGCTGAGACCGTTTCAGCCGACGCTCCCACCCAGGTTGTTACCGCCCTGGCTACGGCTACCGTCAACTTCGAGCGCCCTGCTGTTGCTTCCGTAGCAGCTCCGGTTATCGAGAAGCCTGCTCCGGTTGCTCCGGCTCCCGTCGCCAAGAAGGCAGCAGTCACCACTGCCGCCGCAACGGCTCCTGTTGCCAAGGCTGCTGCTGCCGCTCCGGCCGCTGCTGCTCCTGCTCCCGCTGCTGCCCCGGCCGTGGGTGGCGTCAACGCTGCCATGGTTGCCTCGGCTTACGCCCAGATTGGCATCATGCAGGACTGCACCGCCATGGTGGAGCGCGCACTCGGGTCCGCAGGCATCCCCGTTGGTGACCTCGGCCCCATGCAGTTCATGAACTACGGCAAGGTTGTCAGCGACCCCCAGCCCGGTGACATGATCGTTCAGTCCGGCCACGTCGCCATCTTCATCGGCAACGGCCAGGCCATCAGCGGTGGCATCAACGGCAACCAGACGGGCATCCACCCGATCAGCTGGTTGACCGCTACGGGTCCCCTGACCTACGTACGCGCTGGCGCATAAGCCTCACGCTTCAGACCAAAGGCCGGTGTCTTTGAGGAATTAGTCCTCGAAGGCACCGGCCTTTGGCGTTAAGTAATGTGCGGAAAAGTTCAGAGGCAGGTGCGACGCCGGGATAGAGCGCGCCTCAGCTGTATAGCCCGACGGCCTTTGTCTGGAGTCGTCCGGGTTTGTTCTGCTAGGCGGTGGCGATGCTTGGCCCTGCGGTGAGGGCCACTTTGGACGATATCGCCTGGCCCACTGCCTTTGCCTGCCGAAGGACTTCCTTGGGTGTGGGCGTAATGAGTTCACCGACTCCTACAAGGTGCATCCCGACGGCCCGCATTGCAGCCACCAGGTTCTGCCCGATTGCAATGCCAAGTTCGGCCAGCATGCGGCGCAATTGGCTCTGCGCGCAGCGCGTGACCACAATGTGGTCCGCCAGAAGAACGCCGTTGGCAGTGTGGACGGCCCACTGGCGGCGGGTGGATTCAAGGGGGCCTGAGGCGTGGAGCCCAGTCCTGAGCCCGGCGGTGGTCATGCTGGCGGCCAGTCCGTAGCCGATCTGTTGGGAAGGGTCGGAGCCAAGGAAATCGAGGCGGACAGCCCGCGTGGTGCTGCGGACATCCAGGTGATGGCTTGCTGCATAGTTCCGCAGGTGGCGGAGGATCTCGTTGCGTTCCTGCATGGCTGCGGGGTCGGCTGCATCGCAGCGTTGAAGCATGCCTGTGTGGACTGACGGCCCGGTTGTGGACAACGCGCCAAACCCGTCCACCACTATGGAGCCCACGCCGTAGCGGCTGAGCTCACTGGCAACTGCCAAGCCGGACAGGCCGGCTCCGATGACCACGGTGGTGGTGCGTTCCGTGGCGGAATCAGGCGTGAGTGACACTGCTTGGTTCCTCCTTGACGTGTGTGCCGTTAGGCATCGCATGGGGTCGCGTCCGAGTTCCCCAAGCGGCCGCAATAAATGGCCGGAAAGTGCTGTGGAACACGTTTGCCGGCCATTCGGTGACTCGAACACTACCGAACTTTTTCTGCCATGGATAGCCTCCCGAGTCCGCGTGTTTGCGTTGTTCATCCCCAGTGCAAAATGCGCCCCCTGCAACCGAGCCCGGACCGTTATACACATAGCCAAAAGTCACCTTGATTCGGCGTTGACGACCGAGAATAGTGGGCATTGGGAGGAGGAATTTCCAGGTTTCTTCTGCCCCGGCCATTGACAACGGCGCCAGTAGGGAATCCGAGCCGGAGAACCTCTGGCAGAATGGCCGGAACATCAAGCAGCAGGTGGAGAGGCGGGCCCCATGGACCAGCACAGCAGGCACAATGAAGAGCCACAGGACGGCCAGGACCAGGCAGTGGCGCCAGGCGGCATTGTCGTTGGAGTTGACGGTTCTGAGCACGGGCAGTGTGCGTTGGTATGGGCGGCACGTGAAGCCGAACGCCGTCAGTTGCCCTTGCACATCGTCACGGCCTATTCCGTACCCATCTTTGCCGCATCAGGGCTGGATGGCGGCTACGCAACAGTGGATGACTCGGTGATCCGCGAAGGCGCGGACGCGATCGTGAAACAGGCTATGGACAAGATCTCCGGGTATTCCATAGACGTGGACGCTTCGGTGGAGAACGGCGACGCTGCCGGTGTCCTCCTGGATCTTTCGGCAGAAGCCGCGCTCCTCGTTTTTGGCAGCCGGGGCCGCGGAGGCTTCGTTGGACGCCTTTTGGGATCTGTCAGCAGCGCATTGCCTGCCCACGCCAAATGCCCCACCGTCACGGTCCCGCTGTACTGCGCCGACCGTCTCGGCGAAAACACTGAAGACAAGCACATCAAGGCTGAGCACGCCAAGGCTGGCCCTCGCGCAGTCGAAAACGTGGTTGCAGTTGGTGTCGACGGCTCCGAGCAAGCCCGCGTGGCAGTACTCGAAGCGGCTGAGCAAGCGCAGCGCATGGGAGCCAAGCTCCGCGTCATTTGCGCTGTACCTCAGTACAGCGGGTCCCTGGCCTGGGTGCCGGCTCCGTTGGACCGCGACGCCCTCTTTGCGGATATCAGGGTCCAACTTGACGCCGGTGTTGCCTGGCTCAGGAGCCACTTCCCCCAGCTTCCCATTGAGACGGACCTCCGGGACGGTTCACCAGTGGACGTGCTGGTGGAAATCAGCCGCAGCGTTGAACTGGTGGTCTTGGGAACACGAGGCCGCGGCGGGTTCGCGGGTATGCTGCTCGGTTCCACCTCGGACGGCGTCCTCCACCATGCGAAGGGGCCTGTGCTGGTCGTCCCGGATCGTGAGGATCCGCGGCTTGCCGACCGTCACAAGTTTGGGCCGATGCTCGGCGCAGCTTAGCCTCGGGCCCATCCTCCATGGACGGCCAGGAGACCGGGGAACAAGGGCAGGATCGCTATAACGTTGCGTCCGGCACGGTGTTCACTCTGGACATCGCCGGCATCAGTGGGGCAATGCTTCCTGAAGTGGGGGGCAAGGCTGCCAACCTGGGTGAGCTGACCAGCGCCGGCCTGCCCGTACCGCCTGGATTCTGCCTGACAACCGCTGCCTACCGGCACGCCCTCTCTGCCATTGGCCTGGACGGGGTCTTTGCGGCACTGAAAGAGACCGATGCTTCCCACCTGGACCAGCTGAACGGGCTTGCCGCACGCGCACGGTCCTTGGTGCTGGACGCCGGCGTTCCCGACGTGGTCGCCGAAGCGCTGCGGTCCGCCTATCAGCAGTTGGGCGAGGACGTCCCCGTTGCCGTCAGGTCTTCAGCTACCGCGGAGGATCTGGCCTTCGCAAGCTTCGCCGGTCAGCAGGATACCTTCCTGAACGTGGTGGGAGCGGACTCGGTCTTGGAGGCTGTGAGCCGCTGCTGGGCTTCACTGTGGACAGACCGTGCCGTGACCTACAGGACCACCAACGGGATCGATCACGCGTCGGTGACCCTGGCTGTGGTGGTGCAGGAGATGGTGGACTCAGCCACCGCCGGCGTCATGTTCACCGCCAACCCGGTGACAGGAAACCGGCAAGAGACAGTGATCGACGCCAGCCCGGGCCTGGGAGAGGCCGTTGTTTCCGGAGCCGTGAATCCGGATCAGTATGTGGTGGATGTCCGTCGCGGTGCCATGGTGAAAAGGACCGTGGGGGACAGGCAAGTGGAGATCAGGGCCATCCCTGGCGGCGGCACGGAACGCGTTGAACGCAGCGCCGGATCCTCACAGGACCTGCCCGGCGATGCAAATCCTCAGCACTGCCTCAGCGATCACCAGGTGTTGGCACTCGTGGACTTGGGCCGCGAGGTCCAGTTGCATTACGGAGCCCCGCAGGACACCGAGTGGGCCATAGACCATGAGGGAAAATTGTGGCTCACCCAGGCCCGGCCCATCACTACCCTGTACCCGCAAACCACACGCACCCCTCCGGTCCCGGGAGAGCACGCCTTCCTGAACTTCAGCCTCGCCCAGGGTCTCACCAGACCGCTGACTCCCATGGGCTTGGCCGGCATTCGGCTCATCGCCTCCTGCGTCGCCCGGACCGCGGCCTTCGATGTTCCGGATCCCCGGTCCGGCCCACCGCCGTACTACGAGGCGGGGCAGCGCATCTTCTTTGACCTCACTGCGGTGGTGCGGAGCAGGGTTGGCCGGGCGATCGTGCCCCGGGTTTTCGATGTCATGGAGGCCCGTTCAGCCGTTCTGATCCGTGGCCTCTTTGCCGATCCACGCTTCTCGGTGACCACCAGGACACCCTTGAAACTGATTCGCCACGTCGCTCCGGTTGCGGCCAAATACCGTGTTCCCGAGACGCTGTTCCGTGGCCTGTTCCGCCCGGCTTCGGCGTTGAAACGTGTGGAGAGGCTTGGCTCCGATCTGCGCAACACCTTGGCCGTCCCGCAGCAAGCAACGGCTCATCAACGGATCAGCCACGTCCAGCGAATCCTCGGAGAGGAAGTTTTCGCCACGGTCCCCCAGGTGCTGCCCCTTCCCGCGCTCGGCTTTGCCATGCTTGCGCTGGTCAAGAAGCTGTTGGGCGGGCAAGCTCCCTATGACGAACTCCAAACGGTGCTCCGCGGCCTTCCCAACAACGTCACTACCGAGATGGACCTGGCGCTGTGGCAGCTTGCCGCTGGGATTCGGAAAGACCCCGACGCCGTTGCCTCCATGACCGGTCGAACGGCGGCAGAACTGACGGAGCAGTATCGGGACGGAAGCCTCCCCGCCGTCGCCCAGACCGGATTGAGTTCATTCCTGGGTACCTTCGGACACCGTGCCGTCGCCGAGATCGACCTTGGCATGCCGCGCTGGTCAGACGACCCCACCCACATTCTTGGCGTCGTCACCAACTACTCGAGGCTGGCGGACGGCTCAGAGGCGCCGGACCAGCAGTTCGCGCGGGCAGCCCGTGATGCTGATGAACAAGTATCGCGTCTCGTCGCCCGGGCCAGGACAAAGAGCCCTTTGCACGCGGCTGTGGTTCGCATGGCGTTGGACCGGACACGGAGGTTCGCGGGACTGCGCGAGCTGCCCAAGTACAACCTGGTCCTGGGACTATCCGTTGCACGGAAGCAGTTGCTTCTCATCGGGAATGAGCTTGCGGCATCGCATCGGATCGAACGCCCCGAGGACATCTTCTTCCTGGACCTCGACGAAGCCGAGACCGCGCTGGCCGGTGATGACCTGCAGGAGTTGGTAGCTGAGCGACGCGCCACCTACGGGCAGGAACTGCGGCGAAGGCACATACCGCGGGTGCTCATGTCGGATGGCACCGAACCGGAAGCCGCGCCCGGGACCAACGGGTCCCAGCGCCCTGGCACATTGTCCGGCAGTCCGGCGTCGGCAGGACGGGCCACAGCTCCTGCACGCGTCATCATGGACCCGGTTGGGGCGCACCTGGAGCCGGGAGAAATCCTCGTAGCACCGTCAACGGATCCCGGCTGGACGCCGTTGTTCCTCACGGCCGGAGGGCTGGTCATGGAGATGGGTGGGCCCAACTCCCATGGCGCCGTGGTGGCCCGTGAGTACGGCATCCCTGCTGTTGTGGGGGTTCCGGACGCCACATCGCGGATCAGCACCGGACAGCTCGTCACCGTGGACGGCGCCGCAGGGACCGTGGCTGTTGAGGGCGCGGGTGGCGGGACCGGCTAGGCGTGCTGGTGCGACTCGTGTTCCGAGTGGCTCACCGGCTCCAACTGGAAGGTGCAATGCTCGGTGTCGAAATGCCGTCCGAGGCAGGATCCCAACTGGTCAAGGATGCTGTCCGCACCGCTGGCGTTAAGTACTTCGTCTTCCACCACAACGTGGGCAGAGAACACGGGAACGCCGGAAGTGATGGTCCAGATGTGAATGTCGTGGGTTTCCACCACACCATCCACGGCCAGGATGTGTTCGCGGATCATATTCACGTCCACGCCTTTTGGTGTCGCCTCCAGGAGGACATCCACCACGTCGCGAAGCAGATGCCAGGCGCGGGGGATGATCATCACTGCGATCAACATCGATGCAATGGGGTCTGCGGCGCTGAAGTCTGTAGTCATGATGACGATCGCCGCCACAATGACCGCAATGGAGCCCAGAAGGTCACCGAGGACCTCAAGGTAGGCGCCACGTACGTTGAGGCTTTCCTTTTGCGCCCCCTGCAGGATCAGGAGCGAGACAAGGTTGGCCACGGCACCCAGAATGGCTGCCCAGAGCATGACGTCCGTGTGGATTTCCGGGGATTCCCCGAAGCGGCGGATGGCTTCGATCATGATCACCACAGCGATCACGATGAGGATCAACGCGTTCGCCAGGGCGGCCAGCACTTCAGCCCGCTGGTACCCGTATGTCCGCTGGTCACTGGCTGGACGCGTGGCAATCCAAGCCGCCATCAGTGCGATGAAGACACCCGCGGCATCAGAGAGCATATGGCCGGCATCAGCCAGCAGTGCCAAGGACCCAGACACGACGGCGCCGACCACCTGGATGCCGACCACCCCCAAGGTGATGGCCAGGACGGCGATAAGCCGCTTCCGGTGCTTGCCGGTTGCTGTGACTCCGTGAGAGTGATTGTGGTCGTGCCCCATGTCTATAAGGCTAGCCCCAGCCGAGTTCGTGTAAGCGGTCGTCGTCGATCCCGAAGTGGTGCGCGATCTCGTGGACCACCGTGATGGCCACTTCATCGATGACCTCTTCGCGCGTACTGCAGATGTCCAGGATCGGCTGCCTGAAGATGGTGATCCGGTCCGGCAGGGAACCGGCTTCCCACCAGGAATCGCGTTCAGTCAGGGGTACGCCTTCGTAGAGTCCCAACAACACAGTGTCCGGATCTTCGCCCGGCTGGGGCGTGTAGTCGTCTTCAATAAAAACAGCAACGTTGTCCATGGAGCTGGCCGCTTTGGGCGGGATCAGTTGGAGGGCGTCGCTGACGGCCTCCTCAAATTCTTCGGGGGACATTTCGAAAGGCGCGGTACCATGAGCGTCGGTGTGCTCAACAGGGCTGTGCACCGCATTCCGATCCCGGAGCTGCGATGAAGGACGCTCGCCGTCCGGAACTATGGGCAAGCCGGGTGGAAGATTCGCGGGCATGATCTGACTTTAGTCCGCTCAGGCAGCAACGGCGCTGTGTGTGATGAGAGATACTGAAAGTCAATCCTCTTTTCGACAGACACAGGAACCGCATGACCGGCACCCCTTCCCTCGCGCCTGAACCCCTCGACGTCGTCGTTGTAGGTGAGGCGTTGATCGACATCGTTGAGTCGTCCGATGGCCAGGTGGAGTACCCCGGCGGTTCTCCGGCCAACGTCGCCTTCGGTCTGGGCCTGCTGGACGTCAAAACCGGCCTGCTGACGGCCATCGGACGCGACGCCCGGGGTGACGCCATCGCGGCACATCTGCACAGTGCCGGCGTGGTGCTGTTGCCCGGCTCCATGTCCGCGGGCAAGACCGCGACGGCGACAGCCCGGATAGCTGCAGACGGTTCAGCTGACTACACCTTTGACATTGACTGGGCGTTGGCACCCCTGGCCCTTCCCTACGCCCCGAGGATCCTGCACACGGGCTCCATCGCCACGTTCCTGGAGCCCGGCGCAAGCGTTGTGCGGAGCTTGCTGGAGCAGGCGCAGGGCGGGTGCATGGTGACGTACGATCCCAACATCCGCGCCGACCTCCTCGGAAGCCACCAGGAGGCCTTGTCGCTCTTCGAGGAAATAGTGCCGCTGACCGACGTCGTGAAGCTCAGCGGGACCGATGCCCGTTGGCTGTACCCCGGCAAGGCGCTTGAGGACACCGCGAAGCACCTCCTGGCCCTGGGCGCCGGGTTGGTTGTAGTGACCCAAGGGGTCAAGGGCTCGCTCATGGCCACTCGGCACATACAGCTCAACGTCCCGGCCGTCCCGGCAACAGTGGCCGACACCATCGGCGCGGGCGATTCCTACATGGCAGCGCTCATCATGGGACTGCTCCTTCGGGGCAGCGACGGACTGGCACCCACCGTCATGGAGCGGATCGGCACCATTGCCTCCATGGCGGCCTCCATTGCCGTCGGCCGCCCGGGCGCCAATCCGCCCACACACCGTGAACTTTTGGTGGGAATGGCCCGCTAGCGGAGGGGCTGGCGGGTCCGACGCCGGGTCAGGCCCACGCCCACCAGGCACACTACGCCACCGATCAGTCCCCAGATGGTGGGGACTTCCTGAAGCACGGCCCACGAAATCAAAATGGTGGTGCCCGGAACCAGGTACGTGGTGGCGGCCAGCTTCCCGGCCGAGATGAGGGACAAAGCGTACGCCCAGGTGGTGAAGGCGATGGCCGTGGGAAAGATCCCCAAGTAGACCAGGCCCAGCGTTGCCGGGAGCGGCGCCGCCTGGACCTCGGAAATCAACTGCCCGGTCCACGGCAGGCAGCAAATGGCGCCCACCATGATCCCGAACCACGTTGCCTGCCCTGCGGTGAACTTACGGAGCACGGGCTTCTGAAGGATCGCGCTCACCGAGGCGAGCACAGCGGCAAGCAAGCACAACAGCACGCCGGCGACGTCCGCCGTCGAACGCTGTCCGGAACCCAGCGCGATCATTGCGACGCCGCAGAACGCCACGCCGCTGCCAATCAGCAGCCAGCGGGGGAAGCCCTCCTTGAGGAAGATTCCGGCAAGGATTGCGATCAGAATAGGGGAGACATTGATCAGCATGGCGCTGGTGCCGGCGTCGAGCATGTGTTCCGCGGCGTTCAGGGCCACGTTGTAACCGCCGAACCACATCACGCCGTAGGCCACGATCGGCAACCATTCCCGGCCGCTCGGCCACACCTTCAACGTCGGCAGCACCACGATTCCAAGCACGACGGCGGCAACCGCCAACCGTCCCAGCGTCAAGGATCCGGGGGAGAAGCTGGGGCCGACCGCGCGGATGCCCACGAACGCCGAAGCCCACAGGACCACGGTGACGATCACGGCGGCGATGCCGAGTTTGCTCATGACTGCTCCCGGCGCGGGGGTGGTGCGCTGGGGCATGTCTGGGGAAGGTTGGCCGGGTTCGGCCGGGGAGGTGGTTGTCATAGAGCCAAATCTAGCCGCCGTTGAGCCGGGGCGGCTGGCGGTTTTCGGACGCGTCAGGGCAAGATCCTGCCAAGTTTGCGGACTGCCCTCGGTGTGCGGCGGCGGGTTGATGTGGTGGCGCGCTGCCGAGAGGTTAGCTCTCGACTCTTTGGGTGCTTCTTAGAGGTGAGATCCCGCCCCTCGATAGGCCCCAAGTGGGTGGCCCTGCGAGGTCTGCAGACCTCGATTTGGGAATATCGCCATCTATGCTCTAAAGTTTTAGAGTCCAGTTCGGACGAGCGAGACACGGAAAAGAACGCGTAAAGCGTCGATTTTCTTTTGCGAAATCCGAATTGAGTTCAGGCCCCCATCGTCTAGCGGCCTAGGACACCGCCCTTTCACGGCGGCGGCACGGGTTCGAATCCCGTTGGGGGTACGCAAGGAAGTGGTTAGCCGGATGGAAAAAGTCTGGTAAGCTAGAAGCCTTGAAAAAAACGCGGTAGAGATACTGCAAACGCAAGGCCCTGTAGCGCAGTTGGTTAGCGCGCCGCCCTGTCACGGCGGAGGTCGCGGGTTCAAGTCCCGTCAGGGTCGCTCTGAGCGCCGAAGAAATTCGGTTCTCAAGGTGACGTGTCACCTAGGCTCTGTAGCTCAGTTGGTAGAGCGTTCGACTGAAAATCGAAAGGTCACCGGATCGACGCCGGTCGGAGCCACCACTGGGAAGCATCAGTTCTTCGGAACTGGTGCTTTTCTTCTTTAACGCAGTAAGCGAGTGCGTGTACCGGCGCCACCCACTTTGGTTCGCCTTCATTCGTCGCAGAAGCCGACGCACCGTAATTCTGCGCGTGTCGAAGGTCATAGCCGGGCAAAGTAGGTCGGGGCGGTACGAAGCCTGCCCACTACCTCCCCTCACGTGCCTAGCGCACTTGCCTGTTTAGTCGGCTTCCCCACTTAGTCCCGAGCTTCTGGGCAGCCCCAGGAGTTGGGGTTTTGCTGGCAGGTGTCGGCGACGAGTGCTCTTTCTGTTTTCCAGACGTGGATGGTTTTGGCTGGTGTGGTGATGTCGAGGGTTCCGTTGATGGGTAGTGGTGGTCCGTTGTTGACGGAGTAGGTGCCGGTGAAGCTGGTGGTGAGGGTGGCTTGGTAGTTGCCGGTTTCGGTGTAGGTGTGGCTGGTTCGGGTGGCGTTGGTGAGCCAGTCGGTTTCGGGGATGGAGTAGCCGGCCACCGGGGTTGGGCCTAGTGTGCTGCCGTCGCCGAAGGTGTAGGTGTAGTTGGCTGGTGTTGCGGTGAGGTGGACGGCTTGGCCGAGGATGGTGACGTCGAAGCCTTGTTCTGCGGTGGTGGCGTAGAAGTTGGTGGGTCCGCCTTTGAGGGTGTGCGGGAATGGCTGGGCTTCGAGGGTTCCTGGGTTGATGGGTAGTTGTTGGAAGTCGGTCAGGATGCGTGCGGCGATGTTGGCCAGGACGTTCTCGGGTTGGGGGTCGTAGAGGCAGGTGGGTCCGCTGACGGGGATCCAGTCGGTCCAGCCCGGATTGGTGATCGCTCTTGGGGCTTCCTTCCAGATCACGGGGGTGCCTTCTTCTCCGCCGGTTGTGGTTGCCGGGCATTCGAGGGCGTCGCAACCGGGGTCCTTGGTGTCAGGTCCATCGGCGCGGCAGTGGGTGTCGGCCATGTACTGGTTGGGGTCATCGATTGCTTGCGATGTGGATGATCCATCGAGGCGGGGGCCTAGCAGCCCTGTCTGGGGATCGATTCTGAAACGCGCGCCGATGTCGATGGCCGTGTCGTGTTTTCCGATGCTGACTCGAGGTTCATCTTTCGCAAATGCCGAGGAACCTGCGAGTACAGCGTGCGCGGTCATGGCGGCGAGGATGACATGACTCCATCTAAATGCTTGCACCGTTAACCGACAATCAGTCCGTTGTCGGTGACCTGCCACTTGCCGTCCCGATAGCTGAGCATGACCGCTTCGGCAGTGTTGTGCGCGGGCGTCATTTCCTGCCCCGAGCTACCGTCTGCATCAAAGTACTGAATACGCTCTTGAAGCACCTGCACTCTTGCCGACTGGTGGTCTGCCCCTTCTTTCCAGAGGACTTCTATGACGGGAGTCGATATCCGCCCGCCCACTACCCAGCGTCCATTTATGTAATTGAGCTCTACAGCCTTCTTATAGGCACCGCCTGACTTCGTCGTTGTATCGGTTGATGCCATCCATTCCGTCAGCTCACCCGTCTCAGTCGCGTAGGAATACGTCGCGTACCAGTACCCAATAAACGATTCCAGCCCTGCCTTCGAGTTCTCTTTCGCCAGCTCGGGCATCACTGGGACCGGCACGTTCTGCGCTTTTCCCTTGGCATCCGCGGGCTTGTACACGGCGGACGTCGGCGGACTACCCGGAGTAGCCGAAGCCCCCGGAACCGAAGCCCTCGAGGCGGGCGACGCCGTCGTCGAGCTTGGTTCGGAGGGTGGCGCGCTGGGCGCGGTACCGCCCTGACAACTGCTGAGGAGCAGGGCCAGCCCCACAGCCACAGCTCCCGTCCGGGCCAGGACTAAAGGAAAAGTGGCAGACGAAAGGCGTGGCATGACAGGCTCCCCAGCAGCTGTTTTGGCGATGTGTCGGCCAGTCTAGGTGGGGCAATCGAGCCCAACACAGTCATGAATCGGGCGTTGTGGATAACCCGGCTCTGTTCACGGCGGGACGCTGGGCGTATTCTGACCTCGCCGGCTCGTCTATCGCACGCATCCACTGGGGGAACCATGGTTACGATCGCACGTTCAGCTACGCCCAAGCGCGGCCGCCTGGTCTCGGTGGCCCTTCTCATCGCTACCCTCACGCTGAGTGCCTGCTCCATGCCGGCACCGGTCGTGCAGTCGTCGCCCAACGCGTCCTCGGAGGCTCCGGCCGCGGAAGTGGGTACCAGTTCCGCCCCGGCCACAGAAGCGAGCCCAGCCACGACTGCCGGAACAGGCGCAACCACCGGAACCGGTGGGCCTTACGGAGAGTTCTCGTCGCTGTCGGAGGCCTGTATTTCGGTGAGTGCCACCATGCTCAGCGTCACCATCTTGCCGTTGGCAGGGCTGATGGGCGGGAACCCGGAGGACATAGACAAAGCAAAGCAGGAATTGTCCCAGATGCAGGGCAAAGTTCCGGAAGAGTTGAAGCCGTCCTTCGAAAAGCTGAGGGCCTTCACGGAGGCCGCGGGCTCGGACTTCAGCAAGTATGGTGACGGGAAGTTCGAAGAGCTGATGAAGCCCATCCAGGACTGGATGGAAAAGAACTGCCAGTAGTCGCCGCCGCGCGCACTCCCTTCTCTCTGACGCTTCGCCCAAAGCGTCGGAGCTAGACGCTAGGGTGGTACTCAAGAGAAGGGGAGTGCTCCATGGAAGACCAGAACGTGCAGCTTGATCCTGTGCCTGGGGGCGAGATCCTGGGTACTGGACGCACCATCATCTCCGAGGCGGCGGTTGCCAAGGTTGCCGGCATTGCTGCCCGCACGGTGCCTGGCGTGTACTCGTTGGGTTCGGGGCCGTCCCGCGCGCTCGGCGCGATTCGCGATGCCGTCGGCAGTTCCGACCACGCAGCGGGCGTGCGCGCGGAAGTCGGCGAGACCCAAGTGGCCGTGGACATCAATCTTGTCGCCCTCTACGGGCACCCCCTGCACAGTGTCGCCAACCAGGTCCGGAGCGCCGTTTTCCGCGCGGTGGAAGAGCTCGTTGGCCTCCAGGTCATCGAGGTCAACATCGAGATCAATGACGTGTACGTGGCTCCGCCGGTCAAACCTGCGGGAATCAAGCCAGCCGTAGTGGAAAGGGAGGCACTCCAGTGAGCATGACCGTTGTTGGAATCGCAATCGGCGCCTTCGTGGCGTTCATGTCCTTTTCCTTTGGACTGTGGGGATTCCTGATCTCACTGCTGTTCATGGGCATCGGAGCGCTGCTCGGCCGGGCCGCCGACGGAAAACTGGATCTCCGCAGCGTCCTGGACGCCATTACGGGCCGGCGCTCTTCGTCATGAGCGTGGCTGAGGCTGTGGACTCCACCAGCAGCCTGGCCGGCCACAACCGGATCAGTACCCAGGCTTTGACATCCTTGGCGCGCGCCGCCGCCTCTGAGGCTCTCGGCGTTGAGGCCAACGACATCCGCGCTGATTGGGCGGACGACGACGGCCTGCTGGCTTTGTCGATCGTGGCACCTATCAGCATCCCGGCTTTGACCGAAGTCCTGCGGGACCCGCTGCGCGTCCAAGGCTTCGGCGGCTCCATCTGGGACCGTGCGGTAGCTGCCAAGGCCACTGTTCTTGAGACGGTCACGCGACTCAGCGGATCCCAGCTGAGCAGAGTGGACATCAGGATCAGCGGAGCCCACGTCACGGAGGGAGGCCGCGTTCAGTGACACAGGATCAGGAAACCCAGAACCGGAACACCAAGGATCAGCACACCCAATTGGAGGGATACGCAGGAGCTGGACCGGTGGCGGGCGAGGACCCCGAAATGAGCCGGATCCTCCGCCGTGAAACCCATTCCTCCCGGGCCGGCGCTGCCGCCATTGCCGCCGTACTGGTCATTGTCCTCTGCCTCTACGCCCTGCTCGAGGCAGGCGTGCGGGCAGTTGGTCAACCGCCGTGGCTGATCGATCCCACCACGGCGGCCGGGCGAATCAGCGCACTCCCTGAAGGTATTTCCCCACTGTTGCTTGGTGCCAGTGGCGCTGTGGTTGCCATGGTGGGACTGTTCTTCTTCCTCCACGCAGTGCTGCCCGGCAGGCGTGCCCGGCATCTGCTCCGGGACCCGCGTACCGCCGTCGTGGTTGATGACGAAGTGCTTGCCTCAGCGCTTGCGCGCCGTGCACGAACCGCCGCGAACGTTACCCAGGAACAGGTCATGGTGATCGTTTCCCGGCAGCTGGTGGTGGTCAATGTGCGGCCTACGTCTGGCAGCAGGGTGAGCGAGCAGGCTGTGCTGGCAGCCGTTCAAGCGGAACTTGAAGAGATGTCTCCCGTGCCGATGCCTTCCGTGCGGGTCAACCTGGCGTCGTCGGGGGTGATTGGCGCGTGAACGGAACACCGAGGGCTCTTAATCGTGTGCTCCTGTTCATCATCGGGGTGAAACTCCTGGCCGTCGGATTACTTCTCCTGCTGTTGGCCACCGTGCCCGCTGTTGCAGCTTGGTGGCATGGCTGGTCCGCCGGTGCATGGGCCGGGATGGAAAATGCCTTCCGCCAAACACGCTTCCCCGGACGTGAGGAAAGCTGGCTGTGGATTGTGGCCGGCGCAGTCCTTGTGGCCATCATTATCGCCATGGTCGCCTGGTTGTCGCAGCAGGGTAAGGGCAGGGCCAACCTCCTGGTCGTCAGCGATGACGACAGCCACATCGACGGAGAAGTCCGGATCGGTGGTGGCGTCGCCGAGCAAGCCCTGAGGGCGGCACTCGCTGAGAGGACCGACCTCGCAGCCGCTTCAGTGGCGACCTACGAGGTGCGGGGAAGGCCCGGGCTGCGCATCCGGATTCAACCCCGGCAAGGAGTAGCGCCGCATCTGCTGGCTGCCGAAGTATCACAGCTGGTTGAAGCCTTGGACCTGGTCATCGGTCAAAAGACCCCCGTTCTGGTTCACATGGTTTCCGGTGCCCGATCCAGGTTTACCAAGGCGGAGCGTGTCCGCTGACATTGCAGAACGCAAGCTCAAGCCCATAGGTTGAATCCAAGAGGGAAACCTCCATTGGCACGTCACAAATCCGACCGTTAAAAAGGAGAACACCATGAGTGAAGAAACCACGGGAGCCGAAGCGGTGAACGGCGCAGCAGGAAACGCCAAAGACACGGCTGGTGAAGCGCTTGAAAATGCCAAGGAATTTGCGGGTGAAGCTGTAGAGAACGTCAAGGAATTCGCCGGTGATGCTGCTGAGAATGTCAAAGAGTTCGCAGGAGACGCCGCTGAGAATGTCAAAGAATTCTTCTCGGGCGATGTAGGAGAAAATGCCAAGGAATTGGCGGGAGACGTCGCGGAGAAGTCCAAGGAAATCGCCGGAGATGTAGCCGAGAACGTCAAGGGACTGGGTTCGAAGATTGCCGGTCTGCTGAAGGGCGACAAGTAGCAATTTCCTCAACGGGATGGCAGTTCGCCGCCGCCGCGGACATCCGCGCGGAAGCGGGCTGCCATCGCGCTGTCCGGAACCAACAGTCTGATTGGGCGTGGTAACCCGGCCTGGACGTCGTAACCGGCCCGGACCTGGTAACCCGGCCCGGAGCTAGTACCCTGAAGTCCATACGCGACGGACAGGAGGCCGCAGTGGCTGGAACAACAGTGCTCGACACTACAGTGGCCGGGCTGATGGCCGAGTTGGCGGCGCTGGAAGAACCCCGTGCACGGGAAATCAACGAAAAACACGGTGACGACCACGGCGTGAACCTCAGCAAGCTGCGCGCCGTCGCGAAGAGACTGAAGACGCAGCAGGAGCTATCACGTGAATTGTGGGCCACGGGTGACACCGCGGCCAGGTTGTTGTCCCTGCTGGTCTGCCGGCCCAAGGCCTTTGAGCGGGACGAACTGGACACCATGCTCCGGGAAGCGCGGACCCCCAAGGTGCAGGACTGGCTGGTGAATTACGTGGTCAAGAAGAGTCCGCACTCCGAAGCGCTGCGGGTGGCCTGGTTCGCCGACACCGATCCTGTGGTGGCCAGCGCAGGATGGGCGCTGACATCGGAACGGGTGGTCAAGAAGCCGGACGGACTGGACACTGTGGTCCTGCTGGATATTATCGAGGCCACCATGAAGGACTCACCGGACCGTCTCCAGTGGGCCATGAACCAATGCCTTGCCATGATCGGGATCGAATTTCCGGAACACCGGGCCAGGGCCCTGGATATCGGTGAGCGCTTGGAGGTCCTCAAGGACTACCCCACGCCGCCTAACTGCACATCACCATTCGCGCCCAGCTGGATCAACGAGATGGTGCGGCGCCAAGCGGGTAATTGAGCCAATCCGGTTAATGAGCCGGCCGGGTAAATGAGGCGGCGATACTCAGCCCCTGTTGCGGTGCATCATCCGGTACGTGAGCTCAGCGAGGAGTTCTTCATCGGAAAGGTGTGACGCCCGGGCAATGGGAGCAGCGGGGACGGCGATGCGGGGAGGCCCCTGCCGTGGTTCGTCTCCTGAGCGCATGTCATCCGGCGTGATCATTTCCGGGGCAAAGGTCGATTTTCCTTTGAGGACCTCTGATACGGACCCTGCGCGCCATCCCAGCGCATGCTCAAGCTTGCGCTGATTGATTTCCTGGGTGCGCCGCGTTCCCGATTCCAGCGTTCGGACGGTCTTGATGGCGGTACCTGCCTGCTTGGCCAACTGCACCTGGCTCAATCCTTGGGCCAGCCGTTCTTCTTTGATCAATCGGCCGATAGTCTGCAGTGCTTCAAGTTCATCCACACTTCCCATGTTTCCATAGGCAACACTGGGTAAACAAATCGAAACAGTCTCCAGTGGGGAGCAGTGACCGCTCAAATACCCCGCCATGAAGGCCCGCAGCAACCTTCTGATCTATATCGGCAGGTTACTTGGTATCGATGCGGTTACGTTCGGTGTAAGCGCTTGCATTTTGCCGCCCATCCTAGCTAGTGTGAGCGTCACCACATCAATTGCGCCGCCGAATCACTTGTACTCAGCGAGGAGTCTTTAGCATGAAGAAAACCAAGTACCTGCTACCGGTCGCAGCCGCCGGTGTTCTGGCACTTACCCTTTCCGCCTGTAGCGGAGATGGTGGCGGCGGGGGATCAACCGCAGGCTCGGATGATTGCTCCGCTTACGAAAGCTACGGAAAGCACGACGGCAAGACGGTCTCCGTCTATTCGACGATCGTGGACATTGAGGCAACCAACCTCGAGGAATCCTGGAAGCAGTTCGAAGACTGCACCGGCATTACCATCAAGTACGAGGGCAGCAAGGAATTCGAAACGCAGATCGGCGTCCGTGCCCAGTCCGGCACCGCCCCTGACGTCGGGATCTTCCCGCAGCCCGGCCTCCTTGCCACGCAGGCTCGGGCCGGTTACCTGAAGCCTGCTCCGCAGACCGTTTCGGACCTCGTAGACAAGAACTGGTCCCCTGACTGGAAGAAGTACGGCACGGTGGACGGCAAGTTCTACGCCGCACCGATGCTCGCCAACGTCAAGGGCTTCGTTTGGTATGCGCCCAAGACCTTCAAGGACAAGGGCTGGGAAGTCCCCAAGACCTGGGACGAAATGATCGAGCTGTCCAAGAAGATCGCCGCGGATGACAAGAACATGAAACCGTGGTGCGCAGGATTCGAATCCGGTGAGGCTACGGGTTGGCCCGGCACGGACTGGATCGAAGACGTGGTTCTGCGTGCACACGGCCCGGAGGTCTACGACCAGTGGGTAGCTCACCAGATTCCGTTCAACGACCCCAAGATCGTCGATTCCTTCAACAAGGCCGGCGACATCCTGCTCAACCAGGACATGGTGAACGGCGGCTTCGGTGACGTCCGCTCGATCCTGAGCACCGGCTTCGCCCAGGCCGGCCAGCCGGTTCTGGATGGAACGTGTGCCATGCACCACCAGGCCAACTTCCAGGCCGCCAACTGGCCTGCAGGAACCAACGTTGCTGAAGATGGCGACGTGTGGGCCTTCATCACCCCGCCGATCGACGAAAGCAAGGGCAAGGCAGTTACCGGTGGCGGCGAAATGGTGGGCGCCTACAAGGACACCCCTGAGGTCCAGTCCTTCCTGGCATACCTGGCCAGTGCCGACTTCGCCAACAACCGCGTGAAGCTGGGCGGCGTTGTCAGTGCCAACAAGGGCCTGGATCCCGCCAACGCCCAGTCCGACCTCGACAAGCTGACGGTCCAGATCCTCCAGGACCCGGACACCGTCTTCCGTTTCGATGGCTCGGACCTGATGCCGAGTGCAGTAGGTTCCAACTCCTTCTGGAAGGGCATCGTGCAGTGGATCAACGGCACGTCCTCCCAGGAGGTTGCCAACAGCATCGAATCCAGCTGGCCTAAGAGCTAACTCCCAAAGTGCTGCCTCCCCTGGCTGGGCTACCCAGCCGGGGAGGCAGTGCTTTTCCCGGAACTTAGTGATTCACTCACGCCCCGGAGGTTGGGTATGGAATTTATTGGAGAAAAACTCCTACAAGTAGTGATAGCCCTGGCGATATTCGCAGCGGTCATCGGCCTCATCATGTTGCTGGTGGACAGGGCTCCTAAATCAGTCAAAGACAAGGTCACGGTGGCAGGCTTCCTTGCTCCTGCCGCGATCCTGATGCTCGTGGGCCTGGTCTATCCGGCCATCCGGACGTCAATGCTCGCTTTCACGGATGCGGGCGGAAATGCCAACGGATTCGACAACTTCGTCTGGATGTTCACGCAGCCCGAGGCCTTGACCACGCTGCGGAACACCGTCATCTGGACAGTTCTGGTGCCGTTGCTCTCCACCAGCTTTGGCCTTGCCTACGCGGTGTTTATCGACAAGGCCCGGGGCGAAAAGGTTCTGAAGTCGCTGGTCTTCATGCCGATGGCCATTTCCTTTGTGGGCGCCGGCATCATTTGGAAGCTCGTCTACGACTACCGCGGGCCGAACATTGAGCAGACCGGTGTCATCAACTTCTTCAGGGACGCCTTGGGGATGGATCCCAAGCAGTTCCTGCTGGATGCCCCGGAGAACACGATCTTCCTTATCATCGTGATGGTCTGGATCCAGACCGGTTTCGCCATGGTGATCCTGTCGGCAGCCATCAAGGGTGTTCCGGTTGAACTCATCGAGGCGGCCCGACTGGACGGTGCCAACGCGTGGCAGCAGTTCCGCAACGTCACCGTCCCCGGTATTCGTGGAGCCTTGGTGGTGGTGTTGACCACCATTACCATCGCCACGCTGAAGGTCTTCGACATTGTCCGGACCATGACCGCCGGAAACTACGACACGTCCGTGGTCGCCAACGAAATGTACACGCAGGCCTTCCGCGCCGGTGAGCCGGGACGCGGTGCCGCTTTGGCCCTGATCCTGTTCCTCATGGTGCTGCCGATCGTCGTGTACAACGCTCGAGTCCTTCGCAAGCAAAGGGAGATCCATTGACAGCCACGCCAGCCCCGAAAGAGGCCTCGAAGGCCACCCGGCAGCGTCCTGGATCCGACCCCACGGAGGACGCCCAGCCGATCATGCGGCGCGTCAAGACCAAGCTCACCTCCAAGTGGGCAACAGCGGCAGCGGTCATTATCGCCGTCGTATGGTCTGTGCCGACGTTCGGCCTCTTTGTCACCTCGTTCCGTCCTGCCGCCAAGCAGGTAGGTCCCCGGTCCGACGGCTGGTGGAATGCCTTCGTCGACTGGCAGTTCACGTTCAAGAACTATGCGGATGTCCTGACCCCGGCGGGATCACAGTCCGCTAATCTCTCGCAGTACTTCGTCAACTCCATTGCGATTGTCATCCCGGTGACCATCTTCGTCCTGGTACTGGCGTCCATGGCTGCTTACGTGTTCGCCTGGGGGAAGTTCAAGGGCCGCGATGCGTTGTTCATCTTCGTCTTCGCCCTGCAGATCATTCCGCTCCAGATGGCGCTGATTCCGCTCCTGCAGTTCTTCACGCAGACCCTGCAACTGCCTGCCGGTTCCTACGCGCAGCTGTGGATCGCCCACACCATGTTCGGCCTCCCGCTGGGCATCTTCCTGCTCCACAACTTCATCTCCGAAATCCCCGGTGAAGTCATCGAAGCGGCAAGGGTGGACGGCGCCGGACACAGCACCATCTTCTGGCGGATTATCCTGCCGCTCTCCGTTCCGGCGCTTGCCTCGCTGGCCATCTTCCAGTTCCTCTGGGTCTGGAATGACCTGCTGGTGGCGTTGGTGTTCTCCGGTGGCACGGCGGACGTGGCTCCGATTACCCAGCGCTTGGCGGAGCTCTCGGGTACCCGCGGCGCCAGGGACTACCTGAACCCGGCGGCAGCGTTCGTGTCCATCATTGTTCCGCTCCTGGTGTTCTTCGGCTTGCAGCGCTACTTTGTGCGCGGCCTGCTGTCCGGCGGCCTCAAGGGCTAGGAATTTGAACCCTCGGTTACGCAGCGCATTACGCGGTTGCGTAACCGAGGGCTTCAAACCACAAACAGACACTTAAGGTGAAGGCGGAGCAACGGCGGCCGGAGAGGGGAGCCTGTGTCACGAACAACGGGTAGGTCCCAACGCGGCGGTCACACCGGCGTCAGTATTGAGGACGTCGCCGCAGCTGCTGGAGTTTCGACGGCGACCGTCTCACGAGCCGTGCGGGGACTACCGCGAGTGTCCCCAGCGACCCGCGAAAAGATCCTCGAAGTAGCCAGTTCCCTGGGGTATGTGGCGTCGTCGTCGGCGTCGGGCCTGGCGACGGGCCGTACGCGCACCATCGGCGTCCTGGCCCCCTTCGTCAGCCGGTGGTTCTTCTCCAAAGCGATCGAAGGCGCGGACCGGGAACTGCATTCGCGCAAGTACAACCTTTCCCTGTTCAACCTGGGCGGCCACGGCAGCAACCGCGAGCGGCTCTTCAGCTCCACCATGGTCTACAAACAGATCGACGCCCTTCTGGTGCTCTGCATGTCCTTGACCGAGGAAGAGTTGGAGCACCTCCACAAAATCGACATCCCGCTGGTGGTGGTGGGTGGCCACGTTGAGGATTGTGCGTACATCGGCATCAACGATTACGACGCCGCGTCCACCGCCGTGCGGCACCTCCTTGACCTGGGCCACAAGGACATCGCCCTGCTCCACGGGGACGACGAAACGGACCTGAACTTCGACGTACCGCGCGTGCGTATCCGCGCCTTCCAGGAAGTCATGACCGACGCCGGATTGGAAGTCCGCCCGGAATGGGACCAGTGGGGCGATTTCACTGTTGCCAGCGGCCAACAGGCCTTCAATCGGCTCTGGGACCAGCCCGGGCGCAAGCCGACAGCTATTTTCTGTTCGTCGGATGAGATGGCGATGGGCGTTATTTTCGAGGCCGGCCGCCATGGTGTCCGGGTGCCTCAGGACCTTTCAGTGATCGGCATTGACGATCACGATTTCTCGGCCTCCATTGGCCTGACTACCGTGGGCCAGCGCCCCGACAACCAAGCCGAACTTGCCACGAAAATGCTGCTTGACGAGCTGGACGGCAACCCTGAAGCCGTGCATTCGGAAGTGGCTCCCCATGAGCTGATCGTGCGCGAGACAACAGCCCCACCAGCAGCAGCCAAGTAGACCCCGAACCTCCCCGTAGACCTGCCGAGGACGTAGTCCTCGCACGCTGGGAAACCGCGAAGGGTCAGGAAGCGCGCGCCAGCTGCCGGATGGGGATCCACCGCGAGGCGAGCCTGCGGTAGGCGGCGGCCGCGCCGGTCATGTCGCCCTCGGCCAAGCACTCGATGCCCAGCCGCACGTCCATGGGGGATTCGTCCGGGTACACCTTGTCTGCCACTGCGCCGTAGTCCAGCTCCACCATGGACTGGATATGAAAGAGTTCCAGCCATTCGGTGAGCTGCGTCAGGTCATCCAGCATGTCCAGGTCCGGCGCAGCCAAAGCCAAGTGGGCCACGGCGAAGCGTGCACGGTCCAAGGCCTCCGTCAGGGGGGTCCACACCCGGACGGTGAGAATGCGCCCCTCAGACTCCACCACGTCCTTGCGGTCCGACTCGGCGAAGAGCGAGAACCAACTGAACGGGATACCCCACGTTGAGGCCCGGGTATGGACGCGCTTGGCATCTTCCCCGGCATTGATCCGATCGATTCTGACCTGGTGCTTGTCCCGTTGCGAGACAGGAATGAGGAGGTCGGCCAGGGGACTGTGCACACCGTCCATGAGCGCGTTGGCCGCCAAGCCGGCCCGAATCACCAGTTGGCTGGGGCAGTAAAGCAGCCGCCCGGCGTCGTGCCCTTCTTGGGCTGACGCGGCACTGTGGTGGGACGTGGCGGTTCCGTCCGGCGCGGCCGCTTGGTCCGCTCCAGCTTGTTCCGGCGTCGCCGCGTGACGTCCGGTGGGCACACGCGTCATGCGTACCAGGTCGGTGCTGCCAGTGGGGAAGGGATCGCCGCCGGAGCGCGTGATGCGGCCCAGCGAGGCTTGCAGCTCCGCATTTTCGACGGCGGCCCGGGAGCCGCTCTTGCTGCCCTTCGCCACGAGCTGGCGCTGCTGTTCGGGCGGGAACGCTTCGAGGGGCTCGTAAATGCGCAGCGACGAAGAGAAGGGCAGCCCTGCCTGGCCCCGATACAGGTTTCCAGTCACTTCAGCCGCCCCTTTCGTCAGTGATGTGTGGTCAGTTTGCGAGCTCCACGATCACGGGAGCGTGGTCCGAAGCGCCCTTGCCCTTGCGTTCCTCGCGGTCAATGGAGGCACCGGTGACGCGCGAAGCCAGCGCCGGGGATGCGAGGCAGAAGTCGATCCGCATGCCTTCCTTCTTGGGGAAGCGCAGCTGTGTGTAGTCCCAGTAGGTGTAGACGCCGGGGCCCGGCGTGTAAGGACGGACGACGTCGGTGAATCCGGCGGCTTCGAAAGCGTGGAAGGCGGCGCGCTCGGGTTCGGAGACGTGGGTGAAATTGTTGGTGCGGAACAGCTCGATGTCCCACACGTCGTCGTCGAACGGCGCGATGTTCCAGTCGCCCATGAGGGCGATCTGCGCGGTGGGATCGGACGCGACCCATTCGGCGGCGTGACCTTGGAGGACGTCCAGCCATTTGATCTTGTACGGCATGTGTTCGTCGTCCAGGGAGCGACCGTTGGGAACGTAGAGGCTCCAGATGCGGATGCCGCCGCAGGTAGCGGCGATGGCGCGGGCTTCCTGGGCGGGATCCTTGCCGGCCTTGCCGAACGCCGGCTGGTCCAGGAACGTGCGTTCAACATCTTCCAGTCCCACGCGGGAGGCGATGGCAACGCCGTTCCACTGGTTCACGCCGAAGTGGGCAACCTCGTAGCCCATGCGCTCAAAGAGCTCCCACGGGAAGTTCTCGTCCTTGCACTTGGTCTCCTGGATGGCCAGGACATCGCAGTCGCTGCGCTCGAGCCAGGCTTCAACGCGGTCTGCACGGGCGCGGAGGGAGTTCACATTCCAGGTAGCTATCTTCACAGCCACTAACTTACCGAACTTGGCGCTGAGCGCATCCCCTGAACTGTGAATGACTGGCGCAACGCCGAATCATGGGAAAGTCATTACGCCAAATGTACTACCGTAGTACACTATAGCCATCAGATGGGAGCCTGACCATGAAGGTTAAGAAGAGCATCACCAGCCGGGAATTCAACCACTCCTCCAGTGAGATTCTTCGCCAGGTCAGAAACGGTGACGTTATCCCTGTCACCTACGGGAGGGACGGATCCATCGTTGCCTATCTCGTGCCTGCCTCCACGTTGAGGAACCACGATGAGATAGAGGAAGTGCATAGGGCCGTTGCAGGGCACCAATCCTCGGCCCGGGACGTGGTGATGGAGTCCACGGTGACCATTAACTCCGAACACACCCTGAATGAACTGCGTGAAGGCGAACGCTACTGATGCCGGCCCCCAGCGCCGGATGCTATCTGGACACCTCTTCCCTCATCCGGCTCCTCACGCCAGGACACCCATCCCGGCAGCAGTTGGTCGATCTCCTGGACGAGGGAGCGCTCTGGGGTCAGCTTTATACAAGCAAGCTGACCCAGCTTGAGGCTGCACGGGTCGCCATAAGGGATCGAAACGACGCCCTGGCTCATGAGGTGGGCAGGTTTCTTGAGCAAATTAACGTTGTCCCCATCTCGGACGACGTTTTGGAACGGGCAATGGGGATTCCGTTCCACGTCAAATCCCTTGACGCCATTCATATTGCTTCGGCAGCAGCGGCGACAGTAATCCTGACATCGGACAGGAATATGGAAGGCGTCCTCATGCAACTCCAGCAGGACCCGGCGTCATCGTACCTATACCCGTTCCAACGGATCTTCGGCTAAGCCGCGCGTCTCCGTGCCTTAGTGGCCATACAACGGCTCCGTGTGGGCCAGTTTGCGCAGCCCGATGCCGGAGGCGATGAGCAGCAGGCCCGTCACCATCGCGAAGCCTGCCAACATCCACACCAGGCTCAGGAAGCCCAGGCCCGGATTCACCAGCACAAAGATGCCGAAAACGGTGGTGATGAGGCCGGTCAGGAACCAGATACCCCAGTTGCTGACGAAATTCCTTGCGGCCAGGGACAGCACGATCTGTGAAAGACCCAGCACCAGAGCCCACAGACCGATGAGGACGCCCACTGCGGCTGCCGTGATCCCGGGCCAGGCAATGGCCAGGATGCCGGCCACAATGGAGATCAGGCCGCCCACTATGGTCCAACGGGACCGGCCTGCGGGGTCGTAAAAGTAATGCGCCACGCTGGTGATGCCGTCAATGATCGCGAAGACCCCGAACATGACGATCACCACGAACGCCGTGGCGCTGGGCAAGGCAAATATCAACAGGGCAAAAACAATGGCGAGGACTCCCCGGACGATCAAAGCCGTTCCCGGGGTTTTGAACATTTTGCGATCCGCTGCGTCCGACATAGGGCCAGAGTAGCCAACCGCGTCTCCTACCGCATCCCCTCGCGCCGGATAGCTGTGGCGATGGCCGCTGCCCGCGTCTCGACGCCCAGTTTGGCGTAGATGTGGGCGAGGTGGGTCTTGACGGTTGCCTCGGAGATAAAGAGGCGCTTTCCCAGGTCACGGTTGCTGAGGCCTTCGGTCAGCAAGCTGAGCAGTTCCGCTTCGCGCGGAGTGAGGATCTCATCCGGGTTCCGCAGTTGTTGAAACAGTCGGGACGCCACCGGAGCGCTCATCACGCTCTTCCCCTGCACAGCCCCGCGAACCGCCGCGAAGATCTCCTCCGGGGCCGCATCCTTGAGCAGATAGCCCATGGCGCCGGCGTCCACGGCGCGGACGATGTCTGCGTCCGAGTCGTAGGTGGTGAACACGATGATCGCCTGCTTGGGGGTTCGCTGGCGGAGCTGCTTGATGGCTTCGATACCGTCCATCCCGGCGCCCATGGCCAGGTCCATGAGGACGACGTCGGGGGCATGCTGCTGGGCCGCTTCCAGCGCTTCCTCACCGGAGGCGGCTTCCCCGACGACGGCGATATCGGCTTGGGTGCCCAACAACGCCTTAAGTCCGCTCCGGACTACGGTGTGGTCGTCCACGAGCACCACGGAAATGCTGGTCACTGGGCCTCCTCCTTCGAGGTATGCGCCGGTTGCGGAGGCTGCCCCACAGGCAGTTGTGCCGCGATGATGGTGCCCTCGCCCGGCGCGCTCTCAACAGACAATTCTCCGCCCAACTGTTCCACGCGCTGCCGCATGGCCCGTAGCCCGTATCCTCCGGCCTCCGACGGCGGAGGTACCGCTCCGGGATCAAAGCCGCGACCGTCGTCGTACACGTCCAAGGTGACCGCATCCGGGAGGTACCCAAGGGTCACGCTGGCATGGTTCGCGCGGGCGTGGAGTTTGATGTTGGCCACCGCGCTCTGGGTAACGCGCAGCAGGGCATGCCGGACCTCGGAAGGAAGGGGCCGCACTTCACCCGTGACGCGGATGCTGACGGTCTCGAGGTATTGCCGTGCTGCGTGTTCCAACGCCTCGGGAAAGGGCCCGGTTTCCAGTCCAGGGGCGGAGAGCTCGTGCACCAGGCTGCGGGTGTCTGCGAGGTTGCGCCGCAGGAGATCAGCAGCTTTGCGCACGTCTGTGTTCGATTCAGGAGCCGGCCAGGCACGCTGTGCAGCTTCGAGGAGGAGCAGGCTGCTGGCCAGGCCCTGGGTAACGGTGTCGTGGATTTCCCGGGATACGCGCTCGCGTTCGGCGGCGACTCCGGCTTCACGCTCGCCGGCGGCGAGCCGCTCCTGGTCGCGCTCAATCTTGTCGTAAATCAACGTGAGCAGGGCGCCCGCGGCGAGCGGACCCAGCAGCATCGCGATGTCTGTCCAGTCGCTCATCCTGAAGAGTCCGACGGCGGTGGCGGCCGCCGTTGCGCCTCCCGCCACGTAGCCGGCCCAGCCGCGAAAGGCCGTGCGCGTGAGGAAGAAAATGGCAAAGGAGCACCAAGCGAAGCTCGGAGCGACCACCACCAACGCGGCCCACGCTGCCACCAAAGCGGTCATCCACGGAATCCATAACCGGCGCTGCTGGCCGGGTTTCGGTCGGCCACGCTCCCGTCGTCGGGCCAGCACTGCTGTGACCGCGTACAGGACACAGACGGTTCCAGCCAACGCCACTGTCCAGAGGTTGTCGGCAGGGGAGTGCCGCATGACGTAGCGGACCGCTGAAGCGACCATCAGGACGGCGAAGCCCAGATGCACCACGGCATCGATGCGGCCATCGAGCCGAATGCTCGGCGCCGGCTGTGGAGGGGCAGTGGGCATCTTCCCATGCTAGGTCCCGCGCGGGCATTGGTCTCTCCACCTTTTGGCTGATACTGATGACGGAAAGGCTGAGTCCGGGAACGGCGACCGGGCGATGCGGCATTGAGGGCGTCCGCGGAAGCATGGAGGTGTAACCGATGCCAACCACTGCACCCGATGCTCACTACAAGGAGAACCCCGTGAAGAAGTCCAACAAGATGATCGCCGCCGCCGCTGCCGGAGCACTGCTGCTCACCGGCGGTGTTACTGCCGTGGCCAACGCCGTGTCACCCGCAACAGCACCGGCCGCTGCCCAGGCCGCACCTGTGAAAGTTGCCGCAGAAGTTCAGCCGGCCCCGGAGAACGTCGTAGCCCAGAACCGTATCTCCGTAGGTGCCTCGAGTGCAGCCGTCAACGCCGCGCTCGCCAAGTGCCAGGCGGACAAGCTGCCGTTCGTCACCGTGGCCCTGGTTGACCGTTTCGGCACCGTTCAGGCTCTCCTTCGCGGTGACAACGCCGCCGAGCACACCATCGAAGCCGCCAAGCAGAAGGCCTACACGGCCGCAGCATTCGGTTCGCCCACCAGCGAGCTCGCCAAGCGCATCAATGGTAACGGCCCGTCCATCGCAGACCTCCCCGGCACCCTGTTCCTGGCCGGCGGCGTCCCGCTGAAGGTGAACGGCGTGTCTGTTGCCGGCATCGGCGTTGGTGGCGCACCCGACGGTGCACTCGACGAAGCCTGCGCGACGGCCGGCGCTGATGCCTTGGCCGTGGCAGCGAAGTAGCCATGAATCCTCGCGGAGTTTTTGTACAGATACCGCCCTTATGGAAGCGTTTTAGGGGCTTTATCTGTACAAAAACTCCCGTGGTTGGGGCGGGATTGTTGGTGCTCGCGCTGCTGTCCGGATGTACGACGGCGGCCGTCCCGCCTTCCAGCGCGACGCCGTCCAGCCCGACGCCGTCCGGCAGCCCGGTCCCGACTCCCGCAGCCCCCGACTCAAACGGGGCGTCGAGCCCGAGTCCCGGCCCGGCGTCGTCGTCCGCCTTGCCACCAAGACTGTCACCGGAGGCCCAAATGGAAACCGACCGACTCCTGATCCTTGCCGCGAAAGCCAATGACGCTGCGAGGGTGCGCGAACTCATCGCGGCGGGCGGCAGCGTCAATGCCAAGGACGACATCCAGGACTCCGCATTCCTTTATGCCGGTGCCGAGGGCTTCAACGAAGTTCTTCAGCTGACGTTGGCTGCGGGAGCGGATGTCCGCAGCACCAACAGGTACGGCGGCACAGCGTTGATCCCGGCGAGCGAGCACGGGCATACGGAAACTGTCCGGATTCTCATCGGGGCGGGTGTTCCCGTGGACCATGTCAACAACCTGGGCTGGACGGCCATGCAGGAAGCCATCCTGCTTAACAACGGCGGCCCCAACCAACAGGACGTGGTGCGGCAACTCCTTGCGGCCGGAGCGAACCCGGATATCCGTGACCCCCAAGGCCGGACCGCCCTGCAGAACGCAGAGCGGCTCGGTTTCACGGAGATCGCGGCGCTGATCCGCGGCCGCTGACCCTACTGCTACTTGCTTGGGTTAGACAGACTCCAGCACGCTCACGTAATTGGCGATGCCCACGCCACCCATGTTCTGCACGGCACCGCGGCGGGCGTTCGGGAGTTGCATGTCTCCCGCGGTGCCCGTGAGTTGCATGGCCGCGATGACATGCTGCGACACGCCTGTGGCGCCCACCGGGTGTCCCTTGGCCTTGAGTCCGCCGGAAACATTGATGGGCAGCTTTCCGTCCTTGTATACCCAGCCCTCCTGGACCGCGCGCGCACCTTCGCCGCGAGGCGTGAGCCCCATGGCTTCGTACATGATGAGCTCGGCGATGGTGAAGCAGTCGTGCACCTCGGCGAAGTCCAGACCATCAAGCCCAACACCGGCCATGCCCAACGCACGCTCCCACGAGGCCCTGGTAGCGGCGAACTCGGTGGGATCGCGCTTCTCCGCGGGGAAGAAGTCGTTCGCATGACCGAACCCGGCAAGGCGCACAGGTGCAGTTACGCCGCCGGAAGCGGAGGTGGAAAGCACGACGGCGGCAGCACCGTCGGAGACCGGCGAACAGTCAGTGCGGCGCAGCGGCTCAGCCACCATGGGATTCTTCTCGGAAATGGTCCGGCAGAACTCCTCGCCGAAGTCGCGATGCATCTGGGCGTACGGGTTGTCCATGCCGTTGCGGTGGTTCTTGGCGGCAATGGAACCCAGGACATCGCCGAGGCCACCTTCGAACCCCGGGCCACTGATTCCAGCCCCGTAGCGCTTCCCGTAATGCTTGGCCACCTCCGCGAACAGGCCCGTGAATCCCGTGGAGGACGCCTTGCCCGCCATCTCGTACGAAGCACCGAGGAGGGCTGCCCCCACCACATCCGCTCCGGCGTCGGTCATCTTCTCTGCGCCGATCACCAGGACGTTGCGCGCGGTTCCGGCCAACACGGCTTTAACGCCCTGCTGGAACGCAGCCGATCCGGAAGCGCAGGCGTTTTCAGTGCGCGTTGCGGGAACGTTGGCAAGGTCCGCTGAAAGCTGGAGGGCCAGGGACGATGTGAAGCCGAGAGGCTGCATGCCGGAGTTGAACTGCCCGAGGTAAATCTCGTCAATGTCCTTGGGGTCCAGCCCCGAGTTCTTGATGGCTTCGCCGGTCACCTGGACGATCAGCGACTCCAAGGTGTCATCCGTCAGCTTGCCGAACTTGCTGTGTCCCCATCCCGTGAGCAGGATGTCTTTGCCGAATTGGTCTTTCAGGCTCATGCGTTGGCTCCTTCAAGCGTGTGTTCTTCAGACGTGAGCGCTTCCGTGCACTCTGCGTCCGTCTTGCTGCGGATCTCCTCCACGGTGACGCCAGGGGCGAGGCGGGTCAGCAGCAGGCGGGTGCCGCCGTCGGGTGTTTCCTCGATGTCAAAAACGGCGAGGTCCGTGATGATCCGATCAACGCACTTGAGTCCCGTGAGCGGGAGAGTGCATTCGGTGACGATCTTGGCCGAACCATCCTTGGCATTGTGCTCCGTGAGGACCACGACGCGGGGAGTCCCGGCCACCAGGTCCATGGCTCCGCCCATTCCCTTGACCATCTTGCCGGGAATGGTCCAGTTGGCGAGGTCGCCGGAGCCGGAGACCTGCATGGCCCCCAGAATGGCCACCTTCACGTGCCCGCCACGGATCATGCCGAACGATGTGGCGGAATCGAAGATGCTCCCGCCGGAGGTGATGGTGACGGTCTGCTTGCCTGCGTTAATAAGGTCGGCGTCTTCGTCCCCTTCATACGGAAAGGGCCCCATGCCGAGCAAGCCGTTCTCGCTCTGGAGAACCACCCGCACGCCGTCGGGCAGGTTGTTGGCCACCAGCGTGGGGATGCCGATGCCGAGGTTGACGTAGTCGCCGTCGTTCAATTCTTCGGCCGCGATGGCGGCCATCTGGTCACGTGTCCATGCCATGGTGAATGCTCCTTTGCTTCTAAACCGTGAGGGCTTCGGCGCGCTGCCGGACCGTGCGCTGTTCGATGTCCTTGACCCGTGCGGTGGCCTGGACCAGTCCTTGCACGTAAACGCCGGGGGTCACGATGTGGTTGGGGTCCAGCTCGCCCGGCTGCACAATGACCTCAGCCTCCGCGATGGTCACTGCGCCTGCGGTTGCGACTACCGGGTTGAAGTTCCGCGCCGTGTAGCGGTAGATCAGGTTGCCATCGGTATCTGCCGTGTGGGCATGAACCAGTGCGACGTCGGCGGTGATGGCGCGCTCGCGGACGTACGTGACGCCGTCGAACTCTTCCAACGGCTTGCCTTCGGCAACCAAAGTTCCCACACCGGTGCGCGTGTAGAAGGCGGGGATACCGGCGCCGCCGGCGCGCAGGCGTTCTGCCAGGGTGCCCTGCGGCGTGAATTCGACCTCAAGTTTCCCTGCAAGGTATTGCTCGGCGAAGAGCTTGTTCTCGCCCACGTAGGAAGCAATGACCTTCCGCACCTGGCCAGCCTCGATCAGGACGCCGAGACCTTTGCCATCCACCCCCATGTTGTTGGAAACGATGGTGAGGTCCTTGGCGCCCGACTCCCGGACGGCGTCGATCAGGTCCGCGGGGATGCCGCTCAGGCCGAAGCCCCCGACGGCGATGGTCAGGCCGTCTGCCATCAGGTTCTGCAGCGCTTGGGCTGCGCTCGCGTACATGGTGGACATTCCGAACTCCTCGTTGAGCTTCTCGATGATGCGTCCACTTTGTGGACGCGTGGTTCCTTGGGACTGAGCCTAGGTTTTGCTTGGTGTTTACGCAATGGCTCATGGTGTTGGCTACTCACGGTGTGGACGCTAGGCTGAAAGCTGTCCATATTGTGGATGAATCTTCCTGGAGGGCGTCGTGGCGGTACAAGGAGCGCAGGTTGTCGGCAGGGTTGCCCAGTTGCTGAGGCTCGTGGGTCGGAAGCCGGAAGGAACCTCGTTGGCGGGGCTGGTCCGGGAATCCGGGCTGACGCGCCCAACCGCGCACCGGCTCCTGACCTCGTTGGCTGCCGAAGGTTTGCTGGAGCACGACGCCGGCACCGGCAAGTGGGTGCTTGGGCCCGAGATCTTCCTGCTGGGCTCGGTGGCGGCCGCCCGGTTCCCCATGGAGGACATCGCCCGTCCATCGCTGCGCAGGCTAGCAGCGGAAACGGGGGAGAGCGCGTTCTTCTCCATCCGCCGCGGGAACGAAACCATCTGTGTCCTGCGGGAAGAGGGTGCTTTTCCCGTGCGATCGTTTGTCCTGCACGAAGGGGTGCGCTTCCCGCTGGGGGTGGCTTCTGCGGGGACCGCCATCATGGCCTTCCTTCCCCCGGAAGAACAGGAATCACTGCTGGAGAACTGGGCTGAGCATGCCGGCGATTTCGCCGTCGGGCATCCTGCCGACGTGGTGCGGGAGAACCTGGAACGGACGCGGCTTGCGGGTTTCTCCGTCAATCCGGGGCTGATCCTGGAAGGTAGCTGGGGAATGGGAGCCGCGGTGTTTGACCAGCAGGGCCGGCCCGCCTGGGCTCTTTCGCTGACCGGGATTGAGCCCAGGTTCCGCCCGGACCGCCAGGAATTCCTGGGCAGGCTGCTCCTCGAAGAAGCGCACCGGATGACGGCAAGGTTGCAAGGCGCCGGACCCAACTAGGTGACAGTAAACGTTCCACTGAGGCCTCATTAGAGCATGTGCTGTCACCTAGTTGGGTCAGGTGAGGTCCAGGCGCATGAGCACTCTCGGGAAGCCATTGAGGACCGACGTCGTCTCGGTCACCTTCTTGAAGCCCGCCTTCTCGAATAATCTGCGGGTGCCCACGTAGGCCATGGTCAGATCCACTTTGCCGCCCTTGTTGTCCACGGGGTAGCCCTCAAGCACAGGAGCGCCGTGGCTCTTGGCGAAGTCGATGGCCCCTCGCAGGAGTTCATGGGAAATGCCCTTGCCGCGATGCCCCGGCCGCACCCGGATGCACCAGACCGACCACACATTGCTCTCATCCACGTGGGGGATCCTGCGGTTCTTCGCAAAAGTGGTGTCCGCGCGGGGGTGGACCGCCGCCCACCCAACTACGTTGTCGCCGTCGTACGCCAAAACGCCTGGGGGAGGGTCCTCGGCCACCAGCTTCTTCGCGAACTTTCCTCGCTCCTGTTTCTGGAGCTCCTGGTTCAGTTTGGACGGGATCCTGTAGCTCAGGCACCAGCACACGTTGGAGTCGGGACTCTTGGGGCCCACCATGGTCTTCACGTCATCGAACACCGTCGCGGGCCGTACCTCGATAGCCATCCGCCCATCCTGTCATTGGGTTGAGCCCCTCCGCTAGACTGGCGGACGTGATGACCGGATCGGGCTTCTGCCCTGCACGGATCGGCTACCCGGCCGACCTCTGACGCGCTGCGGCGCCCACCGCGGTGTTGCCCCGCGGGCTCCTCCTTGTGGATCGATGAACCCTTCAGCCCATCGACATAACCCCCACATATAAAGGAGTTCCGCATGCCCGCATTGTTCAACCACACCATCATCGCGTCCCTCGACCGCACGGCGTCAGCCGAGTTCTACCGTTTCATCCTTGAAGCTGAGGAAGCCCCAGGCTGGGGGCCCTTCACCAACCTCACGCTGGCTGGCGGGGTGATGCTGCAATTCGCCGAGCCGCCGGTCGAGATCCAGATGCAGCACTACGCATTCCTGGTTGATGACCAGCACTTCGACCGCGCCTATGAGCGTCTGGTGAGTGCCGGCGTCGAACATTGGGCGGATCCGCAGATGACCCGCCCGGGCGAGACAAACACGGAACACGGCGGCCGCGGCGTGTATTTCAAAGACCCCGCCGGTCACGCGCTGGAGCTGATCACCAAGCCGTACTTCTAAAAGCGGAGCGGCGGCTGTCGAGGGGCCGCGGTGGGGTGGGTATCGCTGGTTTAAAAAACTTTTTCAATCCGGACCCATCCACCCCGTCCCACCCTCCGAATAGCTGGTGAGACACAAACCGCCGGTGAAGCAAAAGCAGCATCAGCAGCCCGTGTCCCGCCACCCAATGGACCCAACGCCCTGGTTCCAAAAACAAGGAGAATGACATGTTGTCCACAAAGCGCCCCGCCCTCGCCTTCGTTGGCCTCACTGCAGCCGCCCTTCTCGGACTCACGGCCTGTGGTGGTACCAGCACGCCGGCTGCCACCTCTGCCGCCCCGGAGACCTCCAAGGCGTCACCGTCGTCGATGGCACCGTCGCCGTCCTCATCCGCCATGAGCAGCGCCGCCATGGATCCGGCCGCTAACCTTGTGGGCCCCGGCTGCGCCGGTTACGCCGCACAGGTTCCGGACGGTGCCGGTTCGGTAGCCGGCATGGCCCTGGATCCGGTAGCCGTTGCAGCGTCGAACAACCCGCTGCTCAAGACCTTGACTGCCGCTGTTTCGGGAAAGCTCAACCCCAAGGTTGACCTGGTTTCCACCCTGAACGGCAGTGAGTTCACGGTGTTCGCACCGGTTGACGACGCTTTCGCAAAGATCGACCCCGCAACAATCGAAACGCTCAAGACGGACGATGCCCTGCTGAGCAAGATTCTCACCTACCACGTAGTCCCCGGCCAGCTGACCCCGGACCAGATCGTCGGCACCCACAAGACTGTCCAGGGTGGCGAAGTGACTGTAGGTGGCACCAAGGATGCCCTCACGGTTGACGGAGCTTCGAACGTGATCTGCGGTGGCGTCCAGACCGCCAACGCCACGGTCTACCTGATCGACTCAGTGCTGATGCCCAAATAAGCAATAGGGCTTTAGAGACACCAGCATTAAACGAAAGCAGGCGCCGGAATCCGGCGCCTGCTTTGCTGTGTTGCGGAGTGGTGTGGCCTAGCGGCCGAAGTCACTGTCGACGTAGGAGCCTGCCCTGGTGTGTTCCGATCCGCAGGGGCAGTGGTCAACCTCAATCCGGACTGTCATTGGCTTGGATGAGTCCAAGGTGAGGGTCACGTCCTCGCTGGCTCGGGTATTGCGACTGGCCTGGGTGTTGAGACGGAGGGTGCCCGGGGCAGAGATTTTGGACATGGTGGACCTTCCTGATGTGTGAATGGGTGAAGGGGGTTGGCCGGAAGCAGGGCTATTTGTCGTCGGATTCCAGCTGGGGTTTGCCAACCAGGGGGATGGTTCCCGTAGATGTTCCCCCGGCGCAATCGGACTCCGTGCACTTTTCAGCGCAATCGTGCCTGGTGACGAGGTCAAACTGAACGCCGCCATGTTGCTCGACGCCGGTCCGGATGGCTCGTTCCACCACTGAGGTGGCCAAGCGTTTGTGCAATTGCAGGGGATCGCGGCGGAGGTCCTTGACCAGGGCGAAGCAGAGCAACAGCATGACGACCACAAAGGGCAGGGCAGCCACAATGGTCACTCTTTGCAGGCCTGACAAGGCCTCCGATGGTTTATCGCCACCGGCAAGCAGCATGACCGCTGCCACGGCACCGGTGAGGCTTCCCCAGAAGATCACCACTCCTCGACGCGGATGCTCAGCACCATTGGAGCTGAGGGATCCCATCACGATGGAGGCTGCATCGGCACCGGTGACGAAGAAGATCGCCACCAGGACCATGGCCAGGACGATGACCGCTGCGGTCAGCCAACCGGGCATCCCCAAGTTCTTGACGAGGTCGAAGAGGGCGCCGTCGAAGTTGATGGAAGGAGCGCCGTCCACCATGGTCACAAGCCCGGGAGTGCCGGCCTTATCCGCCTCTTGCTGAACGTGGAAGGCGGCACCGCCGAAGATGCCGAACCAGATCACGCTGACGACGCTGGGCACCAGCAGGACGCCGGTGACGAACTGGCGGATGGTGCGGCCACGGCTGATGCGGGCGATGAACATTCCCACGAAGGGCGTCCAGGAAATCCACCAGGCCCAGTAGAAGATGGTCCAGCTGGTCATCCAGCTGCGCAGGGAGTCGTCTCCCACGGCTTCGGTACGCGAGGACATTTCAGCCAAATCCCGGGCGTAGTCACCCACGGCTGAGGGGATCAGGTTGAGGATGAACAACGTGGGTCCGGCTATGAACACGATCAGGGCGAGAACAACGGCCAGGACCATGTTGATGTTGGACAGCCACTGGATGCCGCGGCTGATGCCGGAAACAGCTGATGCCACGAAGCAGAAGGTCAGGATGGCGACGATGACCACCAGCACGGGAGTGCCGATCTCACCCAGCCAGCCGTTGGACGTCATGCCGCTGCCGATCTGGAGGGCACCGAGGCCCAGGGAGGCGGCAGTTCCGAAGAGCGTGGCGAAGATGGCCAGGATGTTGATGAACTTGCCGAGCGGCCCTTCCACCATTCGAATGCCAAAGAGCGAGGTGAAGGCTGCGGAGACCAGTTGCTTGCGGCCCAGGCGGTAGGTGCCATAGGCCATCGCAATGCCAACTACGGCGTACATGGCCCAGGGGTGCAGGGTCCAGTGGAAAATCGAGGTGGCCATGGCGGTCTGGATGGCCGCGGGTGTGCGGCCGTCCACTGTTCCCGGCGGTGGCGAAATGTAGTGGTACAGGGGCTCGGCCACACCGTAGAACATGAGCCCGATGCCCATGCCGGCGGCGAACATCATGGCTATCCAGGAAATGGTGCGAAACTCGGGCTTCTCGCCGTCTTTACCCAGTGGGATGTTGCCGAACTTGCCGAGGGCAAGCCACAGGACGAAGACGACGAACAGGGAGGCGAGGACCATGAAGAGCCAGCCCGTGTACTCCATGACCCAGTTCAGGGCGCCCTTGGAGGTATCGGAGAGGCTGTCCCGTCCAACAAAGCCCCAGACCACGAAGGCGACGGCGATGGCGCCCGTGATCCCGAAGGTGACTTTGTCGAGGGTAAGTTTGCGGTTCCGGCGGGCAGAGACGGCCTGCTCGGTCTTGGCGTGGCGCAGCTCTTCCATGATCTGTTCGTGTTCTACGGAATCGGAGAGGGGATCTGCGCCTCCGTCCTCAGCGGTGAGGGCTGCCAGGTTGGTGTCGTCGGGGGAGACGCTGATGACTGCTTCAGGGTTCTCCGCGTGGGCAGGGTTGGTTGGGCCGGCTGTACCCGGGGTTCCTGCCACGGAATCGTTGGCAGGTAATTCCTCGGGTGTCAGATGTTTTGTGTCACTGTTTGTAGCCATGAGCGGGTCCTTTGCTCGGCGTGTCATGAGCCTGCATTTCTACGAGGCCTTGGTGAATGGGTCGGTGGGAAGGTTGGGGGTTTCCTTCGATCCGATGGTCATGGCGGGCCGTTACGCCTCCCCGGGTGCGCGGTCACGGAGCGGGCAGGCGATTGGGATGATGCACCTCTTCTGGTTCGTGGGACGGGGGCAGTTGAGTGCTCCCAGCCGTGTTCCGCAGGAATCAACAACATCCGCGCTATGCAACAGAGTGCGCTCCGTCACATCCAAAGTCAAGGGATCCACGCTCTTTAACAGCACATTGATATATCAATTGGCTGGAAGTACTACGTTGCGTATCATGGGTTGCGTTGCGAATAGTGCGTCCCTAGAAGGCGCCCCGGGGCAGCGAGTGCTACTCCAATGGCCGCTATACCCGAGGGCGGTGAGGGATGCGCGTCAGCGCTAGCGCCGCCTATAGCCCATCCGGGTACTGATGGTCAGTCCGGCCTCCCGAAGGCCCTCAATAAGCCCTGGCTGGTCCTCCGGCGAAAAGCGGAACGCTGGCCCGGAAATGCTGATGGCGGCAATAACGCTTCCCGCGTGGTTGAAGATGGGTACGGCGATGGCAGTGAGGCCAATTTCAAACTCTTCGTGAACTGTGGCGTACCCGTTGCGGGCCACAACCAGCAGTTGCTTTTCCAGCTCCCCGCGGTTCGTTACGGTCCGGGGCGTCCGCGCGGGAAGGCCCACTGCCTTGAGAATCTGGTTGCGTTCGTCGGCGGTCAGCGCGGCAAGAAGAACCTTGCCACTGGACGTGGCGTGCAACGGCGTCAGGCTGCCCACCCAGTCGTAGGTAGCCAGGGTTGAGGGTCCCATTGCCTGATCCACGTTGACGGCATAGTTGGACCGCAGGACGGCCAGGTTGACGGTCTCCTTGTACTCGGCCGCCAGCGCCTCCAGGACCTCCCGTGCTTCATGCACCACGCTCAACCTGCCGGGAATGGAAGATGCCAGGCGGAGGATCCCAAAGCCCAGCTGATACTTGCCGCGCTCACTGTTCTGCCGGACGATGTCCCGGTTGACCAAGGAGCCCACCAGCCTGGACACGGTTGATTTGTGGATGCCCATTTCTTCCGCGATTTCACTGACTCCGGCGTCGCCTTCACGGGCCAGGATTTCCAGGATCTGGAGCGCACGGTCCACAGATTGGACGCCGCCGCCTTGGGCGTCTGCGTCCTTGTCGAACTCCGGGTTGCTGCGTGCGGCCATGGTGCCTCGTGTCGTTGTCCAGGCAGGCCGACTTGGCTGGTAGCGCTGTCCGGCCTGCACGCTCGTCTTTCCTCATCCTAGACGGAGTTTTTGCACGGACCTTTTCACGCCCTGGGGACTGGCGTCATACCCGCTGGGAGCCGTCCATGGCAGGGGCAGGACGGAAACAGGCGCTCCGGCTGCCACGCCTTCGGGGGGAACAGCCATATATCCGTCGGCCCAGGCCAGCCCGCGCATCATCCCCGGACCCGTGCGGGAGGCCGGGAACGCGAGATCGTGGATAAGAGTGCAGGGCATGAGCCGTGTCCGTCCCGGGCAGGGATCAATGTCCGCCCCGGACGTCATCAACCTTGCTCTGGGAAGGGTCCGGTTTCCCAGTGCGGCCAGCAGGGGTTCACCGAGGGTCATGAGCGCCATCATGGCGGCCAGCGGATTCCCCGGGAGTCCGATGACGAATCGGCCATCGGGAAGTTCAGCCAACACGGCAGGGTGTCCTGGCCGCATGGCAATGCCGTCCAGGAGGAGCCTGCCGCCGAGTGCAGCGATGGCATCGCGGAAATGGTCTGTCCCGGATTTGCCTGTCCCGCCGGTGGTGATGGTGACGTCCGGCGGTAAGCCCTCGGGATCATCTCCCAGCGCTGCCAGCCAATCCTCATATGAGTCGCCAATCCTGAGCTGGCCAGCGGGCTCCGCGCCCAACTGCAAGATGACGGCATCCAGTTGCGGTCCGAACGCGTCGCGGACCTGTCCCGGTCCAGGCTCGCCCGAGGTCACTACTTCCGAACCGGTCAGTACGACGGCGACCCTCGGCTTGCGCTGTACCTGGAGGTAATCGTGGCCTGCGACGGCGGCCAAGGCGATGTGCGCAGGGTTAAGGAGCGTGCCGGCGGGGATCAGGACGTCGCCGTGTGAGGCTTCTTCCCCGGCTGGACGGATGTGCCGGCCGGGACGTGCCTCGTCCGGCTTCGCGTCAGGTGTCAGCGTGAGGCGTTGGATGCCGGATCCGTCCCCGGAGACCTGGCCGCTTTCCTTGCGCAGGACTGCTGTGGCGCCCGTGGGCACGAGTCCGCCAGTGGCAATGACGCTGGCTTCTCCGGGGGAGAGTTGCCGCCCTGGCAACGTGAGGGTCCAGGGGCCGCTGCCGTTGGTGGCCCAGCCGTCCATGGCCGACGATGCGTAGTGGGGCATATTCCGTTGCGCGGTGACTGCGCTGGTCAGGGTTCGTCCGATGGCTTCCCGGAGGGTGACGTTCACGGGAGGGAGAGGGCCGCCGCAGTGGTAGGCCAAGTGGCGGGCTTCGGCCCAGGTGGGTGCGTCCCGCCGGACAACGGAAGTGCCGGCGGCGACTTCTTGGGTAAGCATGGATCTTCGCTTCCTGAGGTGGTGCTGCTTCTTTAAAACAGATACCGGGGACTGCCCGGCCTTCCCGTAATGATTGCCGCGCAGTCCCCGGTACCCGTGTGGTGCGTACTGATCCGCTTGAGTATCAGGCCTTCACATAACCGTTGGGGTTCAGTACGAACTTTGTTGCCGCTCCGGCGTCGAATTCGGCGTAGCCGCGGGGAGCGTCCTCCAGCGGGATCGCCTGGGCGTTGACTGCCTTGGCGATCTGGACCTTGTCATGCAGGATGGCCATCATCAACTGGCGGTTGTACTTCATGACCGGGCACTGGCCAGTGGTGAAGGACAAGGACTTGGCCCAGCCGGTACCAAGGGACAGCGAGAGGGAGCCGTGCTTGGCGGCGTCGTCGATTCCGCCCGGGTCACCGGTGACGTAGAGCCCCGGGATGCCCAGGGATCCGCCGGCGGCCGTGATGTCCATGAGGGAGTTCAGCACGGTGGCAGGGGCTTCGTGGGAGGCGTCCTTACCGTGGCCGCGGGCTTCGAAGCCCACAGCATCTACGCCACAGTCCACCTCGGGAACGCCGAGGATTTGCGCGATCTGTTCCTTCGGATCGCCATTGGACACATTGACGGTTTCGCAGCCGAAGGAGCGCGCCTGCGCCAGTCGGTCCTCGTTCATGTCGCCCACAATCACGACGGCGGCGCCCAGCAGTTGAGCGCCGACGGCGGCAGCAAGGCCCACGGGCCCGGCACCTGCGACGTACACTGTGGAGCCCACGCCGACGCCGGCGGTGACGGCGCCGTGGAAGCCGGTGGGGAAGATGTCCGAGAGCATGGTCAAGTCCATGATCTTCTCCAGCGCCTGATCGCGGTCCGGGAAGCGCAGCAGGTTCCAGTCGGCGTAGGGAACCAGCACAAACTCTGCTTGTCCGCCTACCCAGCCGCCCATGTCAACGTAGCCGTAGGCGCTGCCGGGGCGGTCAGGGTTGACGTTGAGGCAAATGCCGGTCTTCTGTTCCTTGCAGTTGCGGCAGCGGCCGCAGGAGATATTGAACGGCACCGACACGATGTCGCCTACCTTGATGAACTCGACGTCGGGTCCCACCTCCACCACTTCGCCGGTGATTTCGTGGCCGAGCACCAGGTCCTGTGGAGCTGTGGTGCGGCCACGGACCATGTGCTGGTCCGATCCGCAGATGTTGGTGGTCACGGTGCGGAGGATTGCGCCGTGCGGCACTTTCCGTCCGACGTTTGCGGGGTTGACGCCCGGCCCGTCTTTAAGCTCAAACGTTGGGTAGTCAGTGTCGATGATTTCCACGACACCGGGTTCCTTGTAGGCGACTGCTCTGTTTCCTGACATGGTCACTCCCTGTTCTTTGGCTATTGCTGAAATATGCTGCCCAATGATCCGAAAGTGGTGCTTCGGTGAAGAAATACCTCCCCAGGTTTCAGGCCACCGAAGCACCATTCACGGACAACCGGACAGCTGATATTTTCGTGAATACTCAATAGATATATCAGTTATCCTATGTGACGCAGCTCATGCTGTACAGCGCTGCCTAGGCTTTCTCCAGCCTGATGATCACGGATTTTGACGTGGGCGTTCCGCTGGTGTCCGCTACGGAATCGAGGGGCACCAGGACGTTGGTTTCCGGGTAGTACGCGGCGGCGCATCCCTTGGGTGTGGAATAGGCCACGATTCGGAAGTTCTCGGCCCGCCGGTCTGTTCCCTGGAATTCGGAGATCAGGTGCACCATGTCGCCGTCGGCAAATCCCAGCTCGGTGATGTCCTCGGCGTTGATGAGCACCACGCGACGGCCGCCGTGGATGCCGCGGTAGCGGTCGTCCTTGCCGTAGATGGTGGTGTTGTATTGGTCGTGGGAGCGTAGGGTCTGCAGGACCAAGCGGCCGGGCGGGATCTTGATGAACTCGAGTTCGTTGCCCGTGAAGTGTGCTTTCCCGGAGGCCGTCTGGAACTTCCTGGCATCGCGTGGCGGGTGGGGCAGCACAAAGCCGCCAGGATGCTGGATCCGTGCTTCGAAGTCCTCAAAGCCGTCGAACACGGCTTCGATGTGTTTGCGGATCAGGGTGTAGTCGTCCCGCATGGCCAGCCAGGATGCCTGCGGGGTGTTGGGCAGCCGGCTGTGCCCTTCGGTGAACAGCCTGTCCGCGAGGTTGCAGACGATCGCTACTTCCGAGTGGAGGTGGTCACTGGCGGGCTTGAGGCGTCCGCGTGATGCGTGGACGGCGCTCATGGAATCTTCCACGGTGACCCGTTGATCGCCGGTGCGTTGGGTGTCCTTTTCGGTGCGTCCCAGGGTGGGCAGGATCAATGCCCGGCGTCCGGTGGACAGGTGCGAGTGGTTCAGTTTCGTGGAGATCTGAACACTCAACCGGGTGTTGGCCAGCGCCAGCTCGGTGACCTCCGAATCAGGGGCGGCCCTCACGAAGTTACCGCCCATCCCCATGAAGAAACGGACTTTCCCGTCCCGCATGGCCCGGATGGCTGCCACGGTGTCAAAGCCGTGCTCCCGCGGAGAGCGGAACTCGAATTCCTGGTCCAGCCGGTCGTGGAAGGTCTCCGGCATCTTCTCGAAGATGCCCATGGTCCGGTCACCCTGGACGTTGGAGTGGCCGCGCACCGGGCATACCCCTGCTCCGGGCTTGCCGATGTTGCCTTGGAGCAGCAGGACATTGACCACATCGCGGAGGGTAGGAACGGAATGTTTGTGCTGGGTCAGTCCCATGGCCCAGCACACGATGGTGGCGCTGGAGGCGAGGAGCCGTTCACCGGTGGAATGGATCTGTTCCAGGGTGAGGCCGGTGGCCTCCACAATGTCTTCCCACTCCACCTTCTCCAGGAACCGAAGGTAGTCGTTCAGACCTACCGTGTGGTCCTCGATGAAGCGGTGGTCCAGAACTGTTTGCAGTCCCGGGGTGTTCCGCCCGGCGGCTTCGGCTTCGAGCAGGTATTTGCCCAGGCCTTGGAAGAGGGCCTGGTCCCCGCCGGCGCGGATCTGCAGGAAATCGTCCGTCAGTTGGGTCCCTTGGATCATGCCTGCCACATGCTGTGGGTTCTCGAAGTGCAGGAGCCCGGCCTCGGGAAGGGGGTTGACGGAGACGATGACCGCGCCGTTCTTCTTCGCCTTCTCCAACGCACTGAGCATACGCGGGTGGTTAGTGCCGGGGTTCTGCCCGGCGACGAAGATCAGCGATGCCGTCTCCAGGTCCGTCAGGCTGACGGAGCCCTTGCCGATGCCGATGGTTTCGACCAGCGCTGAGCCGGAGGACTCGTGGCACATGTTGGAACAGTCCGGGAGGTTGTTCGTCCCCAGACCGCGCACCAGAAGCTGGTACACGAACGCGGCCTCGTTGGAGGTCCGGCCCGAGGTATAGAAAACAGACTGATCCGGGTGTTCCATGCCCCGCAGCTCCTCGGCCATCAGGTCATAGGCCTCGTCCCAGCCGATGGGCGTGTAATGCGTTGCGCCCTCGTCCAGGAACATCGGGTGGGTGATCCGGCCTTGCTGGCCCAACCAGAAATCATCGCGGGTCTTCAGCTCGGCAACGGAATGCTGGGCGAAGAACTCGGGCGTGACGCGGCGGCGGGTGGCTTCCTCGGCCACTGCCTTGGCGCCGTTTTCGCAGAACTCTGCCGCGTTGCGCTTCTCATGCTCAGGCCAGGCGCAACCCATGCAGTCGAACCCGTCCAGCTGGTTCACCGCCAGCAGGGTCTGGACGCTGCGCAGCGGCCCCATTTGTTCCAACGAAATTTTCAAGGCATTGGCAACAGCCGGGATGCCCACTGCCTTGGTCTTGGGTTTGCTGACGGTCAGCTTCGACTCGTCAATGTTCTCGCGCGGAGCTTTGGAATGCATGGGAAACCCTTCAGATCCGGGAAGTGGAAGCAGTCAGCAGCGTGGCGGGGGACTGCTGCCGGGCGGCTTCCGCTGTGTGCAGCAGCAGCAGTGCTGTGGTCACTGACCCCACACCGCCTGGAACCGGACTCAGGCCGGCGGCGACTCCGGTGACGCTGGCTTCGTCGACGTCTCCCACCAGGGAACCGTCGGGCAGGACGTTTGTTCCGACGTCGATCACTACCGCCTCCGATGAGACATCGCTGCCCTTCAGCAGCCCGGTGCGCCCTGCGGCAACAACCACGACGTCGGCGGGCCGGGTATGGCGTTCCAGCGGCCCCGACTTGGAATGGCAGATGGTGACTGTCGCGTCCCGCTCCAAAAGGAGCAGGGACAGCGGTTTGCCCACCACGGCGGAACGTCCGACGACGGTGACGTTCCGGCCCGCAACAGGAATCTCAAAGTGGTCCAGCAGTTCCACCACCGCTCGCGCTGTAGCGGGTGCGAAGGCCGGCTGGCCGACAGCCAAGCGGCCGAGGCTGAGGGGATTGGCGCCGTCGATGTCTTTCTCCGGGGCGATGAGCCCCACCAGCCTGTCTGCCCGAACGGCGGCAGGCAGGGGAGTTTGGAGGATGATGCCGTGGACGGTTGGCTCTGCGCTGAGGTCCGCCAGGACACTGGCCAGCGCTTGTTCGCTGGCGTCGCTGCCGAGATCAACAATCCGGCATCCAATTCCTGCGCGTTCGGCTGAACGCTCGATCGAACGGACGTACCAGAGCGTTGACTCATCCTCCGTGGCCACAACAACAGCCAGGGTGGGCCGCAGTCCGTCTGAGCTTAGACCGCGGGCCTCGTCCTGGGCTTGCTGCCGGATCAGGGAAGCGAGTCCCTTACCGGAAAGAACTGCAGTGGTCATGAGAGGATCCTTTCGCGGACACGCTTGACCAGGGAGTCGGCGGCCAGGACAACTTTGTCCTCAAGACCGTCCGTCTGGTCCGCCAAACGTGTGCGGGCTGCGGTGTCTTTGATGGCCACCACGTTGATGTCGATGTTGACCCGGGCAGTGGTGGCGGCAGCGCGGGCTGCATCTGCCGCCGCTGCGACGTCGCTGATGACGTTGGGGTTGGCCACGTCAAAAAGTTCGGTGGCGAGGTCCACCACCTCACCGGAAACCTTGATGAGCTGGGCAGGCGTGTGGGCGGCCTGGACCAGGGCGTCCCGGATGGCGGCGGCCTTTGTTGCCTTGAGCTGCTCGGTTTCTGAGGGCAGCTTGTAGGAATCGATGACGGACTGGAAAGCGTGTTCGTCGGCGTCCGCCAGACGCAATGCCTCGATGATCAAGTGGTCGGTTGCGCTGGTGATTCTGGCGACGAGCGCCGCATGCTGCTCATATTTTGGTCCGGTGGTGTATCTGGCCACCATCGCCACCAAGGCAGCACCCTGGGCTGCGTGCAGTGCCGCAGCTGCGCCGCCACCGGGGGTCGGCTGACGTGAGGCAAGCCGGGAAAGGTAGTCATTGATGGTTTCTGAGCTGATCATGTGTGGTCCTGGCTGAACTGGGAAGAAGGCTGAAGGGCGAAAGCTGCGGCCCGGACCCTCCCGGCCACGAAGGAGGAAGGGGCCCGGGCCGCATGCTGTGGCGAACTACGGGGCGTGTTAGCCGCGGAGCCTGCTCATGGTGGGGTCGTACAGCGGATCCTGGGTCACGGTCGCCTGGATGCGGCGGCCAAAGTACTCGATTTCCACGGAGTCTCCGATTGATACGGCAGCGGGCAGGTACGCGTAGGCAATCGGCTTGCGGACCGAGTAGCCGTAAGCGGCGCTGGTCACGTAACCCACCGCTTGGTCCTTATAGAACACCGGTTCCTTGCCCAGCACCAGGCTCCTGCCGTCGTCGACCGTCAGGCAGCGCAGGCGACGGGCCGAGCCTTCCTCGGTGCGACCTTCCAGCGCAGCCTTACCGACGAAGTTCTCCTTGGCCATCTTCACGGCAAAACCAAGACCCGCTTCATAGGGATCGTGCTCGGTGGTCATGTCCGTGCCCCAGGAGCGGTAGCCCTTTTCGAGTCGCAGCGAGCTGAAGGCGGCACGTCCCGCGGCGATGACGCCGAACGGCTGGCCGGCCTTCCACAGGGCATCCCAGAGGCGCTGCCCGTTGTCCGCGCTGGTGTAGAGCTCCCAGCCGAGTTCGCCCACGTAGGACAGGCGCATCGCGGTGACGGTGACGCCTCCGATGGTGACCTTCTTGGACCGGAAGTACTTCAGGCCGTCATTGCTGAAGTCATCGTTGCTGACCGTGCCGATGAGGTCACGGGCCAACGGACCCCACAAGCCGATGCAGCAGGTGCCGCCCGTGGTGTCGCGGACCTGGACCCAATCGCCGGCACTGCCGTTCTCTGTCTGGTGCCGCGCTGCGCGCTCAAAGTAAGCGGTGTCGATGTTGCCGTTGGCACCCAGCTGGAACGTATCTTCGCTGAGGCGGGCCACCGTGATGTCGCTTCGGACGCCGCCTGCCTCGTCCAAGACAAGGGTGTAGGTGACAGCGCCTGGCTTCTTGGACAGATCTCCGGTGGTCAGTTCCTGAAGCAACTTCAGGGCGCCGGGGCCGGATACCTCAAGGCGCTTGAGCGGCGTCATGTCGTACATGGCAACTGCGGTACGGGTCTTCCAGGCCTCGGCTGCGGCGATGGGCGAGCTGAACATTCCGGACCAAGCATCACGGGCCGGGGGCTGCCAGTCGTCCGGCATTTCCTTGAGCAGTTCAGCGTTGGCTTCGAACCAGTACGGGCGCTCCCAGCCGGCGCCTTCCAGGAAGTAGCCGCCCAGCTGCTTGTGGCGGGCGTGGAAGGGGCTGACTCGAAGGTTTCGCGGGGAAAGCTTGGGCTGGAGCGGGTGCATGACGTCGTAGATTTCCACGAAGTTCTGCTGGGACGTTTCGCTGACGTAGTCCGGGTTCAGCTGGACTTCTTCAAAGCGGTGGATATCGCAGTCACCAAGATCGATCTGCGACTTGCCGGTAGTCAGCAGTTCGGCCACGGCGCGGGCAATGCCGGCCGAGTGGGTGACCCACACGGCTTCGGCAACGAAGAAGCCGTCTACTTCCTTGGACTCGCCCACCAGCGAGCCGCCGTCCGGGGTGAAGGAGAAGATGCCGTTGAAGCCATCCTCGATCTCGCTTTCCCGCAGTGCCGGCAGGATCTGCTTGGTTGCTTCCCACGCGGGAAGGAAGTCTTCCAGGGTGAAGTCCAGGCGGGAGGGCATGTTGTGCTCGCTGATGCTGCTGGGTTCGTAGCTGCCCAACTCATCCAGATCCACGGGCATGGGGCGGTGCGCGTAGGAACCGATACCGTAACGGTCGCCGTGCTCGCGGTAGTAGAGGTCCTGGTCCTGGTGGCGCAGGATGGGCAGCTGGGCGCCGTTGGGCAGTTCGTTCTTGCCCTTCTGGGCGGGAACCGGGGTGGTCTTGACGTACTGGTGTGCCAGCGGGAGGAGCGGAACGGACATCCCGATCAGCTCGCCCACCTTGGCGCCCCAGAAGCCGGCGCAGGAAACCACGATGTCCGCGGGGATGACGCCATCGGCGGTCTCGACGCCGGTCACGCGGCGGTTTGACTGCTCAATTCCGGTGACCTCGGTGTTGCCGATGTACTTCACGCCGGCAGCTTCGGTGCGCTTGATCAGCAACTGCACGGCGCGGGCGGCAAGTGCCAGGCCATCGGTGGGGACGTGAAGGCCACCCAGGATGTCTTCCTCATTGATCAGGGGATAGAGCTCCTTGCACTCCTCGCGGGTGAGGATCTTGCCGTCGATGCCCCACGATTGTGCGTAGCCGAGCTTGCGCTTCAGGTCTGCCAGGCGCGTCTCATTCGTGGCAACTTCAAGGCCGCCCACTTGGTTGAAGCAGCTCTGGCCGTCCTCGGTGAGGGACAGGAACTTTTCCACTGTGTACTTGGCAAAGAGTGCCATGGACTTCGACGGGTTGGTCTGGAAGACCAGGCCCGGCGCGTGGGACGTGGAGCCGCCGGGCATGTTCAAGGGTCCCTGGTCCAGGACGGTGATGTTGTTCCATCCGCGGGTGACCAGTTCGTCGGCGAGGTTGGTGCCGACGATCCCGGCGCCGATGATGACAATGCGGGGCGTGGATGTCATGGGGGTTCTCCTGCTGAAGTTCGTGTGGGGTCTGGGGCGACGGGTGGCTTAGCGGAAAACCACGGTGCTGGTCTGGTCCAGCAGCACGCGGTGTTCACAATGCCACTTGACGGCGCGGGACAATGCCAGGGCTTCGGCATCCTGGCCCACGGTTGAGAGCGTCGTGGGGCCGTAGCTGTGATCGACGCGGATGACTTCCTGCTCGATGATCGGTCCCTCGTCCAGGTCGGCGGTCACGTAGTGGGCAGTGGCACCCACCAGCTTCACGCCGCGGTCGTAGGCCTGGTGGTAGGGGCGGGCGCCCTTGAAGCCAGGCAGGAAGGAGTGGTGGATGTTGATGGCGCGGCCCTCGAGGGCGCGGCAGAGATCGTCGGAGAGCACCTGCATGTAGCGTGCCAGCACCACGAGGTCCGCGTTGTACTCCTCCACCAGGTCCAGGAGGCGCTGTTCAGCTTCTGCCTTGGTATCCGGGGTGACGGGGATGTAGACGAAAGGCAAGCCCGCGGCTTCAGCCATGGCCCGGTGGGTTTCGTGGTTGGAAGCAACCACTACGAGGTCGCCCCCAAGGCTGCCGCCGCGCCAGCGGAAGATGAGGTCGTTCAGGCAGTGCCCGAACTTGGACACCATCACCAGGACCCGCTTTTTGGTCTGGTCGTGGAAGCTGAACTTCATCTCGAAACGGTCGGCAATCGCGCTGAACTCCTCTTCAAGCCGCTCCGGCGAGTAGGACAGCGGGCCCGAGAAAGCGGTCCGCAGGTGCAGCGTCTGCCGGAGGCCGTCGTCGAACTGTTGGTGTTCTTCGATGTTGAAGCCGCGCTCAAACAGGAAGGTGGTGACTGCCTGAACGATCCCGGCGCGTTCGACGCACGACAATGTGAGTACGAACTTCTGTGCCTGCTCTTCTTTGAGCAATTCGGGCTTGGATAGTGTGCTTACCGGTGAGTCTGTCGCCACGAGGGTCATGTCTCCTCCTTTAGATATATTCCTGGGTCCTGAACTGATATATTAGGATTGGGATTCAGCGTATACTGGTGACTCAGGCAGGTCAATAGGTTTTGTGGTTGTGAAGAAGGGGATGGCGCTGTGGCTTTAGAAACTCTGGCAATCGCCGGCCAGGACGCGAGGAAGTCCTTGGCTGACATCGCCTACGAACGCCTCCGGGATCGACTCTTGATGTTGGACATCAAACCCGGCGACCTCCTTAATGACGATCAGCTTGCCAAAGACCTGGAGATCGGCCGGACTCCCGTGCGTGAAGCCCTGAAGCGGCTGGAGTTGGACCGGCTGGTCATCACCTATCCGCGGCGGGGTACGTTCGCCACCCGCGTGGAAGTCACTGACCTGGCATTCATCTCCGAGATCCGGGCGCAGTTGGAACCCCTGGCTGCCGCAAGGGCGGCCCGGGTCGCTTCGCCCGCCACGAGGCAGCATCTTCGGGATGTCATGCAGGCCGTGGAAGCTTTCGATGTCAGCGCTGCTTCTGTGGTGGAAACGCTGCGGCTCGACGCCAGTGTCCACCAAGGGATCTACGCGGCTGCCGCGAATCCGCACCTTGAAGACGTCCTGATCCGCTATGACAACCTGGCCACGCGCATCTGGTGCATGGTCCTGGACCGACTGCCCAATCTGGAGCACCACGTGCGCGAACACCTGGATCTGCTGCGGGCTGTTATTGACGGCGATGAGGAAAAGGCTGCGGAATTGGCCCGGGTTCACGTGAGCGGTTTCGAGCAGGCAGTGCGTCAGGCGCTTTTCGCGGCCTAACGCCGCCCGTGCCTTCCCCGACTGTTGACTCTCCGGTTGGCCGGTTGCATACTGAACACGCCAACTAATATATCATCCGGATATCAGGCTTTCGCGCGTTGCCGCTGGTCTATCCGGGCGCTTGTGATGCAATCACAGCCTTCAGCCCTTGGAGTATCACGTGACGACAAGACCCCTACTCTTCGAACACATCCCGCTGACGGGCAGCAGCCGCGTCAAGCGGGGCATGGCTGAGATGCTCAAGGGCGGCGTCATCATGGACGTCGTTAACGTCGAGCAGGCCCGCATCGCTGAGGATGCCGGTGCCGTGGCTGTCATGGCGCTCGAGCGCGTTCCGGCCGATATCCGCGCCCAGGGCGGGGTGTCCCGCATGTCGGATCCGGACATGATCGATGCGATCATCGCTGCCGTGTCCATTCCGGTCATGGCCAAGGCCCGCATCGGCCACTTCGTCGAAGCCCAGGTCCTGCAGTCCCTCGGTGTTGACTACATCGACGAGTCCGAGGTCCTGACCCCGGCGGACTACATCAACCACATCGACAAGTGGAACTTCACCGTTCCCTTCGTTTGTGGTGCCACCAACCTCGGTGAGGCTTTGCGCCGCATCAACGAGGGCGCGGCGATGATCCGTTCCAAGGGCGAGGCCGGCACTGGCGATGTTTCCAACGCCACCGGGCACATGCGTAAGATCCGTTCGGAGATCGCCAAGCTCGCCGCCCTTCCCGAGGACGAGCTCTACGTTGCGGCCAAGGAACTGCAGGCCCCGTATGAGCTGGTCAAGGAAGTTGCCGCCACCGGCAAGCTCCCCGTCGTGTTGTTCACCGCCGGTGGCATCGCCACTCCGGCTGATGCTGCGATGATGATGCAGCTCGGCGCGGACGGCGTGTTCGTTGGCTCGGGGATCTTTAAGTCCGGCAACCCGGCCGAGCGTGCCGCCGCCGTCGTGAAGGCCACTGCTTACTACGACGATCCTGACGTCATCGCCAAGGTCTCCCGCGGACTTGGCGAAGCCATGGTGGGCATCAACGTCGACGACATCCCCCAGCCCCACCGCCTCGCAGAACGCGGCTGGTAGAGGCAATGACGGACCTTGCTCTGGCCAAGACTGTTCACGGCCGTGGCCTCCGGAAGGATTGGGCGCAGCTGACCGGGCACACCGTGGAGGTGTGGCTTTCGGGCGATCACGTCCTCACCGGGGTGGTGGAGCAGGCGACCGATGACGATTCGGTGCTCTGGATCGCGGCCGAGGGGCTGTCCACCAGGAAGCTGTTCGATAAATCGACGGGCTACCAGGTCTGGGCCTGAGAGGAGCTTGTCCGTGCCTGCCGGGCTGCGCTCAGCGGTCGTCCTCGGGGCGGGCCGTGAGGATCCGATGAGCGCTCTCCTGGAGAATGCCGAGCGACTCCTGGATCAGTGGTGAGGCGATACTGCCTCTGCGCACCGCAGCGATAATGCGGCGGGTGGGCTTCCCTTTGCCGGTGATACGCAGCCGAACCACGTTCTCCGTACTGTGAAGGGGTGCCAGCCGTGGCAGCAGGCCCACGCCCAGCCCCGCCCCCACAAACGCTATCTGGGTTTCCCACTCAACAGCCTCATGCGCAATCCGAGGTGTTACCCCCACCGCCGTGAACGCGGCCGTGAAGAGGGAATGGTAAGTGGAGCCGGCTGCTTCGGTGATCCAGGGTTCCGACGCAAGCTCTTCGAGCGTCACGGTTTCCCGTTGGGCCAGCGGGTGGTCAGCGGGAATGATCACGTCCAAGGGATCGTCGAGCAGCACGGTCTGTTCGAACCTGGGATCGTCCTCGCCGTAGGTTTCGGACTGCATGGCGACGATGACCGCGAGATCGATTCGTTCTGCCACCAACAAGTCGAAGCAGCGGGCCGGGTTGGCCTCGAGCACCTGGACCTCCAGCAAGGGGCGCGTGGAGCGCAAGGTGGCCGCCAGCGGCGCCAGCAACTGAGCGGCCGCCGTCGAGAATCCGCCGAGCCCAAAATGTGACTGCACCTGATCGCCGGCCTCCATGGCTGCTGCGCGCAGGCTCTCCCATTCGGCAATGAGGGTGTCCGATCCCGTCACGAGAAAGCGGCCGGTGGCGGTAAGCCGCACGCCCCGTCCGTCCTTGGTCAGCAACTGCATTCCCAGCATGCGCTGGAGCTCCCGCAGCTGTGCAGAGACAGCGGACGGGGAGTAGCCGGTGAGCTCCGCGGTGGCGCCGATGGTGCCGCAGCGGGCAAACACCCTGAGTGTGATGAGCCTCGCATCGATCATGCACCTATTGTGCACGGTTATCTTCTGAATCTTGCGCTTTTGTTGCGGTTCAATCGTCCCTAATCTCATGACTATAAGGTTTTCGACAACGCTGCTCGCCCCCAACGCAGCAGTGCTCCCCACGAAACACACTCTGACCCATGCCTCCCGGGAGGAAAACATATGTCTGCTCCAGTCTTGCCCCTCAACTCACGCGGAAAACTCGCTTCATCCTTGCCTGCAGAGCAGCTGGCGGAGATCAGCGGTTTGTTCGAGTTCCGGCGCAAGGGATATTCCCTCGATGCGCCTTTCTACACCGACGCCACGATCTTCAAGATCGACATGGAAGCCATTTTTGGCCAGCATTGGATCTTTGCCGGCAGCATCGCCGAACTGCCCGAGCCGGGCGACTACGTCACCGTCGACTATGGTCCCTACTCCCTGATCGTGCTGCGCAATGACGACGGCGGCGTGAACGTCCTGCACAACGTCTGCCGCCACCGCGGTGCCCGCGTCCTGACCGAGCCTGCCGGCTCAACCGGAAACCTGGTCTGCGGCTACCACTCCTGGACGTACTCCCCGGAGGGCAACCTGATCCACGCCTCGGCACCGGGTGAGACCAAGTTCGACAAGGGCTGCTTCGGCCTCAAGCGCGCCCACAGCCGCGTGGTTGCCGGACTGATCTTCGTCTGCATCGCCGACGAGCCACCGACGGATTTTGACGAAACTTCCAAGATCTTCGAGCCGTACCTTGCACCGCACGATCTCTCCAAAACGAAGATTGCCTACCAGCAGAACATCATCGAAGAGGGCAACTGGAAGCTCGTCATGGAGAACAACCGTGAGTGCTACCACTGCGATGGCCACCCTGAGCTGGCCTGTTCCCTCTTCCCCACCTGGGGCCTGACGGAGGGCTTGATCCCGGCCCACCTTGAAGAAGTATGGGACCGCAACAAGGAAGCACAGTCCTCGCTCGAGGAGCGTTGCCGCCGCTATGGACTTCCCTACGAGGTAGTGGAGGAGCTCGATACCCGCATTGCGGGAATCCGCATCTCACGTGAATCGCTCGACGGCGAGGGCGAGTCATTCTCGGCCGATGGCCGCAGGCTCTCCAAGAAGCTGCTCGGCGACTTGCGGGACTTCCGGTTGGGCCGCTGCTCGATGCACCTCCAGCCCAATAGCTGGTTCCACTTCCAGAGCGACCATGTCATCACGTTCGGCGTCTTCCCCATCAACGAACACCAGTCCCTGGTCCGCACCACGTGGCTGGTAGCCGATGACGCCGTGGAAGGCGTGGACTACGACCTCGAAAAGCTCACCTACACCTGGAAGCAGACCAACCTCCAGGACAAGGCGTTCGTGGAGCTGTGCCAGACGGGCGCCGGCAGCCCCGCCTACGAGCCCGGCCCCTACATGAAGAGCGAATACCAGGTGGAGGCCTTCATCAACTGGTACGTACAGCGTGTCCAGGAGCACTTGGCATGACCGAACTCCTCACTGAGAAGGTAGTCCAGGAGCCACATCGCATCCGCGGCCTTGAGATGCCGTGGAACAGGGTGATGGGCAGCACCGAGGGTCCAGCCAGTGCAGCCCGCGCCTTGGGCCCGTGGCATCCGCAGGAGTTCACGGCCGAATGCGTTGAGATTGTTGCCGAAGTGGGCGGCATGATGACCTTCGTGTTCCGTCGCTCCGACGGTGCGCCCCTGGCGTTTCGTGCAGGCCAGTACGTGAACGTCGCCTTCCCCGTGAACGGCGAGGACCAGGACCCGGCGGACCGCAGCTACTCACTCTCCAGCGCACCCACCAAGCCGTGGACCTTCGACATCACGGTCAAACGCGATCCCACGGGGCTGGTCTCGCCGTGGGTGCACGAGAACATCAAACCCGGCACGGTTCTGGAGATGCTCGGGCCGGTGGGCGCGTTCCACCTGCCCGACGCCGACCGGCGGGCACGCTACCTCCTGTTGGCCGCCGGAGCAGGGATCACGCCCATCATGTCGATGGTGCGGACCATTCACTCCCTGCCGGGCGAGGCAGACGTAGTGGTGCTCTATCACGGAGCGGCGGACGAGGGCTTTGCCTTCAACAAGGAGCTCGCCTACATCGCCTCCGTGGACTCGCGCATCAAGGTCTTCTATTCCCTGGGCGATCGCGGCAAACCCGCCGACTGGGAAGGGCTCAGCGGAAGGCTGACGGCGGCCATGCTGGATCAAGTGGCCCCCGATGCCAACGGACGCCAGGTCTATGCCTGCGGCCCCGAAGGGTACCTGAACACGGCCACCGAGCTCCTGGGGAAGGTGGGCGTCGACGACACCTCCATCCACATGGAATTCTTCACCGGAGACCGCCAAACCATCCTTGAATATCAGGCGGAACTTGCGCTGGCGGCCGACATTGCGGAGGAAATCGCGGAGGAGATCGCCGATTCCGCCGAGGATTACTACGAAAGCCAGCCCACGGCGTTCGGACTCTACGAGCCCGGCTACGACGCAGGGGGAACCTTGAAGGCCACGGGGCTGCCGCTGGAAAGCGCTGATCCGGACGGGTCCGGCCCGGGTGCCTCCGACGGCGGTGCGGACGTGGAGCAAGAGGCTGTTACTCCTGATGCCTCGAGCTTTGAGACGGTGGGAACGGGCAGCCTCACCCTGTCCTTCATGCGCACCGGCATCAATGTGCGCGTCGACCCCAGCGAGCACATTCTTGGGCCCGCCCAGCGTGCGGGCGTCAGGATCGGCGCCAACTGCAAGGAAGGCATGTGTGGCTCGTGCAAGATCGTCAAGCTTTCCGGCGATGTCGAGATGAACCACCAGGGAGGAATCCGGGCACGGGAAATCGACGCGGGCAAGTTCCTGCCGTGCTGCTCCACGGCACGCACCGACATGGTGATCGATGCCTAGCTAAGGTTCAGCCCGCCGAAGCTCCGCCCGTTCCACCAGCTCCGTGATCCAGGGCCGTTGTGCGCGGTGGAGGGTCATGCCCTCGGGAAGTCCCTCCACCTGCGCCGACGAGCCATCGACGTCTATGGTGATGCGTCCGCTTCCCATGGGGGCGTTGCTGATGTGCAGGTCGCCGAAGGACTCCGGCAGGACCGGATCCAGCCAGAGCCCTCCCATGGAGATGTGGGCGTCGTACCGCATGAGTCCGGTGATCAACTGGATGGGGGTGGTGGCGGCCCAGGCTTGTGGGGAACACGCCGTGGGGTAGGGCACCGGTTCCCGGAAGTGTTCGCGGGGAAAGCCGCAAAAGAGTTCCGGGAGTCTTCCTCCCGAGGACTCCGCAGCTTCAAAGAGGGCAGTGGCAATGCGTTGGGCTTCCTCCACGAATCCATAGCGGAGCAGTCCAGCGGCTATCAGCGCATTGTCGTGCGGCCACACTGATCCGTTGTGGTAACTGGCTGGGTTGTAGGCGCCCATGTCCGTGGCCAGCGTCCGGACGCCCCATCCGCTGAACATCTCCGGAGACATCAACCGTTCCACCACCAGGGGTGCCTTGTCTTCATCCACCAAGCCAAACCACAGGCAGTGCCCCATGTTTGAGGCACACGCGTCCACGGGCCGCTTGTCCTTATCCAAGGCAACCGCGTAGTAGCCCTTGTCCGGGAGCCAGAACTCTTCGTTGAACTTCTTCTTCAGGCGGTCTGCGCGTTCCCGGAGTTCGGCCGCCAAGGTGAGGTCGCCGTCGTCGTAAGCCATCCAGGCGCGCGCCATATAGGCGCCGTGCACGTATGCCTGGACTTCGCACAGCGCCAACGGCGGCTCGGCGATGGTGCCATCGGCAAAGTTGATGCCGTCCCAGGAATCCTTCCAACCCTGGTTGATGAGCCCATGCTGGTTGGGCCGCCCGTACTCCACGAAACCGTCGCCATCGCGGTCGCCGTAGTCCCTGATCCAGTCAAGCGCACGGTCTGCGTTGGGCAGGAGCTCCGAAATGACGTCTTTTGCGAAGCCCCACCGGCTGACGGAGCCCAGGACAATCACGAAAAGGGGAGTGGCGTCCACGCTCCCGTAGTACGCGGACTTGCCGCCCAAGGCCAGGCCGCTGGAAACATCAAGGCGCACTTCATGCAGGATCTTCCCCGGCTCCTCCTCGCTGGCGGTGTCCACCACCGTTCCCTGCCGGTCAGCGAGTGTGCGGAGGGTGCCCAACGCCAGCGACGGATCAACCGGCAATGCCATCTCTGATGCCCATAGGGAGTCCCGGCCGAACAAGGTCATGAACCACGGCGCTCCGGCGGCCACCACCACCCTGTCCGGATGGTCCGGGTCCTGGATCCGCAGTGCCCCCAGGTCTTCGTAACTGCGGCTGAGAGTGCGTTGGATGGAACGGTTTCCCACTTGCAGGCGGGGAATCTTAGCTACCCATTCCTGCCGGCGGCGATCGCTGGGAGACATCTCCCCGCGGGACGGGTGGGCGAACGGCGTTCCTGTGCCATCCCCGGCGGGAACAACGCTGACGCGGGTGCTCCAGCTCCCCGAAGACGGAATCTTTGCCGTGAAGCCCAAAGCACGGGCGCCGGCGCCGGCGCCTTCAGCCCGGATCGCCACGCCCTTCCGGATTCCCTCCCACTTTCCACGGATCACCAGGGAATCGCCTTCCGGGACGCGGGTCTCCTTCCATTCGCGGGTGATGCGGGCTTCCTTCACTTCAAAGAGGTCCGCGAAATCCGACTCGGCCGTCAGGAGGATCCGGCACTCCACAGGGTGCTTGGAGTAGTTGCGGACCGTGATTTCCTCGAAGATGCCCGCCCCGACTTCCCTGAGCCGCTCCACCAGCAGGGGGCTGTCCGCGTACCCATCGGAGCGGGGAACCCGGCCTGCGAAGAGTGCGCGGTAGGGTTCCCGGGTTTCTGCGGCCAAAGCCTCAATCGCCTGCCCGTTGATGGTCAGTTCCCACCGCGAAAGTATCCGGGTATCCAGATGGAAGACGCCGTGCGGCAGGTCGGGATGGATGTCTCCGTTGGAGGAGGAAATGCAGAAAGACGAACCTTCCACCAAAGTGACCGTGCCCGACCCCAAAGGCCCGGCCGCGGTGTCAGCATTCCAACCAACCACTTGATGCTCCTTGTCACTGAGCTGTCCCGGCCGCTGTAGCGGCCGCTGTGACGGGCGGCCACTGTGAGCGGCGGCCGTTTGCCTGGATATAGTCGACGCTACGCCGGAGAGGGTGCCGGCACCAGAGCCGTTCGGCCCTTCGGTCCACGGTGGGGACTTCGTGTCCATAACCCAGAGTTAACCTGTTTTTCAGTTACTCCGCGGTATAAGGGGGCTACAATGGCAACAGGACATTCGCTGATGCAGCCCGGCGGCCCGCTTTTCTTCCGACGCCGGAGGCCCCGTAATGACCGATACCCAAATCAGCAGCTTTATCCGCGACTGCGTGGTGTTTGAGGACGACACTGAGAACGGCTTGGATTTTGATACTTTCTACGGCCTGTACATCAGCTGGTGCGTTCTTGGACGTAAAATCCCCATTCCCGACTCAGCCTTCAAAACGGCTCTTGAACTTGAAGGTCTCAGGCCCATCAAGGAAAACGGCCGCAGAATCTATCCCGGAATGAGCATGGTGGGTGCGGCCGCAAGGGACTACGTAGTGAACAGTGTTCCTTTGTGGAGCGAGTCGGAGACCAACGTCCCGGTTCTTTCCGACATGGCCGAGGAACCTGTTCCGTCCATCGCCTGATTTCATTCAAACAGCCAGCGTCCAGCCCGTGCCCCTAGGATTTCATGAGGGGGCATGGGCTGTTCCTGTTTCCGGGGTGTGCGCTGAAAGGAATTGATGAAACCGTCCATCGTTTGGTTCCGGGACGACCTCAGGGTCGCCGACAACCCGGCCTTGCTGGCCGCCGTCGACGACGGCGACGCCGTGGCCCTGTTCGTCCTCGACGAAGAATCGCAAGGCATCCGCGCCCATGGTGGCGCTGCGCGTTGGTGGCTCCACCATTCGCTGACGGCGCTGCGTGAGGACCTAAATAAACTCGGCATCCCGTTGCTCCTCCGTCGCGGACCTGCCGGAGACGTCGTGCAGAAAACCGCGACGGCGGTTGGTGCGGGCGCGCTGTACTGGAACCGCCGGTATGGTGCGGCTGAGCGAACGGTCGACGCCGGACTCAAGACTTGGGCGGGCGAGGCCGGGCTCCACGCAGCCAGTTTTCAAGCTTCCCTGCTTCATGAGCCGTGGAATGTCACCACCAAAACGGGTGGGCAATACAAGGTCTTCACGCCTTTCTGGCGGACGGTGTCCGCACTGGAATTCCGCGAGCCATTGGCCGTTCCCGCGAAAGGTCATGGCTACACCGGAAAACTCCCGTCCTACGACGAGTTGGACTCCTGGCACCTCCTGCCCACCAATCCGGACTGGTCCGGGGGATTGGCCGGGATGTGGACGCCCGGAGCGGCTGCAGGCCACCAGCGCCTCGCTGCTTTCGTGGACAAGGGGCTCTCCAACTACAGCGAGGGCCGGAACCGTCCGGACACCGATGGCAGCAGTTGCCTCTCGCCGTACCTGCGCTGGGGTGAACTGAGCCCGTTTGAGGTGTGGCACTCGCTGAGGTCCAGGCGTTCGGAGAGCGCAAGCATTTTTGCCTCGGAGCTGGGTTGGCGTGAATTCTGCTGGCACCAGTATTTCCACAACCCGGAGCTCGCCACCGCGAACCTTCGCGCCGAGTTTGACCAGTTCCCGTGGGCGTGGCCCGGGAGCAGCGGAGGCAACGGGAAGCATCCCGGCCACGAAAGCGCGCCGGAGGAACTCCGGGCCTGGCAGCAGGGCCGCACCGGTTTCCCCATGGTGGACGCCGGGCAACGTCAGCTATGGCACACCGGCTGGATGCACAACCGCGTACGTATGGTGGCCGCCAGCTTCCTGGTGAAGAACCTGGGTATCCATTGGCAGCTCGGCGAGCAGTGGTTCTGGGACACCTTGGTGGATGCCGATCCGGCGTCGAATCCCGCCAACTGGCAGTGGGTAGCCGGCTCCGGGGCAGACGCCTCGCCGTTCTTCAGGATCTTCAACCCTGAGGCCCAGCGGGTCAAGTTCGATCCCCAGGGGAAGTACATCGCCCACTGGATCCCCGAATTCGGAACGCCCGAATACCCGGAGGAAATCGTGGACCTCAAAACCACGCGGGCGGAAGCCCTGGAAGCGTACAAGGGGATGAAGGAAGTCCACTAGGGAGCCACCACGCCCTAAAACACCCCTCTGGAAATTAGTAGGAAGTCCGAGTATATTCGGGTTCAGAGATGACCTGGATCACAGTTGGTCACGTGTTCCCCGCAATGGTCCCAGCACCCAGCGGCACGGCAGTCATTCACGATGCAAAGGAGCATTCCACCATGGTGCGCGAGCTTTCACACTACGTAGACGGCCAGAGGATCGACGGCACGTCCGGCCGGTTCAGTGATGTCTACGATCCCTGCACGGGCGAAGTGCAGGCCCGGCTTCCGCTGGCCAGTGCCGACGAGGTCCGCAACGCCGTCGCAAATGCCGAGAAGGGCCAGCTCGAATGGGCGGCCATGAACCCGCAGCGGCGGGGACGCATCCTGCTCAAGTTCGTGGACCTGGTCAACGACAACATGGACGAACTCGCCACGCTCCTGTCCTCGGAGCACGGCAAGACGTTCGCGGACGCCAAGGGCGATATCCAGCGCGGCATCGAGGTAGTGGAGTTCTCCGCCGGCGCGCCGCATCTCCTCAAGGGCGAATTCTCGGACAACGCCGGCCAGGGGATCGATGTCCACTCGCTCCGCCAGCCACTCGGCGTGGTCGCGGGTATCACGCCCTTCAACTTCCCGGCCATGATTCCGCTGTGGAAGTCCGGCCCGGCGCTCGCCGCCGGCAACGCCTTCATCCTCAAGCCCTCCGAGCGGGACCCGTCCGTTCCGCTGCGCCTCGCCGAGCTGTACAGCGAAGCCGGTGTTCCCAACGGCGTCTTCAACGTCATCAACGGCGACAAGGAAGCAGTGGATGCGCTGCTCGAAGATCCGCGGGTGAAGGCCATTGGCTTTGTGGGCTCCACGCCGATCGCCCAGTACATCTACGCCACGGCCGCCGCGCACGGCAAGCGGGCACAGTGCTTCGGCGGGGCGAAGAACCACATGGTGATCATGCCCGACGCCGATCTGGACATGGCAGCCGACGCCCTGATGGGAGCCGGGTACGGTTCCGCAGGCGAACGCTGCATGGCCATCTCCGTGGCCGTACCGGTGGGCCAGGAAACCGCCGACGCCTTGGTGGCCAAGCTGACCGAGCGCGTCAAGGACCTGAAAGTGGGCCACAGTCTGGCCAAGGACTCGGACTTCGGGCCCGTCGTGGCAGCCTCTGCCAAGGAACGCATCGAGGGATACATCCAGTCCGGCGTGGACGAAGGCGCAACCCTGGTCACCGACGGCCGCGGACTCACCGTGGACGGCTACGACGGCGGCTTCTGGGTTGGCCCCACCCTCTTCGACAACGTCACCAAGGACATGAAGATCTACAAGGAAGAGATCTTCGGACCTGTCCTGAGCGTGCTGCGCGCAGCCGACTACGACGAAGCGCTCAGGCTGTGCAGCGAGCACGAGTTTGGCAACGGCGTCGCAATTTTCACCCGCGACGGCGACTCCGCCCGCGACTTCGCCAGCCGCGTGGAGGTGGGCATGGTGGGCATCAACGTGCCGATTCCCGTGCCGATTGCGTATTACACGTTCGGCGGCTGGAAGGCCTCCGGCTTCGGCGACCTCAACCAGCACGGCGCCGACGCGTTCCGCTTCTACACCAAGACCAAGACCGTGACGTCGCGGTGGCCCTCCGGCATCCGCCAGGGCGCCAGCTTCATCATGCCGGCAGGCAGCTGATGCGGGCTGGGGAGGTAGAGGAAGAGGTCCTGTTTGAGCGTCGCGGCCACCTCGGCATCGTGACCCTCAACCGCCCGAAAGCCGTCAACGCCCTGAACGCGGGAATGGTGCAAGCCATGCTCCGGCAGCTGACGGATTGGGCCAACGACGACGCCGTTGCCACCGTTCTGGTGCGCGGCGCGGGAGACCGCGGGCTGTGCGCCGGTGGCGACATTGTGGCCATCTACAAGGACATGCTGCACAGCGGAACCGAAACCGCGGAGTTCTGGGCGGACGAGTACCGGCTGAACTCCTTGATTGCCCACTATCCCAAGCCCTATGTGGCGTTCATGGACGGGCTGGTATTGGGCGGTGGCGTTGGCATCTCAGCCCATGGCTCAGTGCGGGTGGTCACCGAACGGACACGGACCGGCATGCCGGAAACCACCATCGGTTTTGTGCCCGACGTCGGCGGCACCATCCTGCTGTCGCGCTCGCCGGGGGAGTCGGGAACCCACGCGGCCCTGACGGGAGCACACCTGTCCGGTTCGGACGCGTTGTTCCTGGGACTCGCGGACCACTTTGTGCCGTCCGAAAACCTGCCCGCGCTGGCGGAAGCGCTGGAAAGCTCGACGCCGGAAGCCGCCGTCGAGCGCTTTGCGCAAGCCGCGCCGGACTCGGCCCTGGCGGCCCAGCGCGAGTGGATCGACGCCGCGTATGTGTATGACGATGCCGAAGAAATTGTCCGGAGCCTGCGCTCTTTGGGCGACGAGGCAGCCGCCGCAGCCGAAACGATTGAGGCGAAGTCGCCCACATCCGTGAAGGTCGCTTTGGAATCGCTGCGCCGGGTGCGGGGGCTCTCGCTGGAAGAAGCGCTGGATCAGGAGTATCGCGTGGGGCTGCGCTGCCTTGCAGGTCCTGATTTCCGCGAGGGCATCCGTGCGCAGGTAGTGGACAAGGACAGGAATCCGCAATGGAAGCCGCCTTCCCTGGCTGACGTCCAAGCGTCCGACGTCGAGGGCTACTTTGCGCCGCTCGGCGAACGGGAACTGGGTCTGGCCGGGCTGGGCAGCGAGTCGAAGGAGACGGTATGACAGAGAATGCAGCCATGTCAGATATCCAAGCGCCGGCAACGGGCATCATCGCATTCCTCGGGCTGGGACACATGGGTGGGCCGATGGCGGCCAACCTGATCAAGGCCGGGCACGACGTCATTGGCTATGATCCTGTTCCGGCGGCCGTGGAAGCGGCTGTGACGCACGGGATTCCCATGGCATCCACGGCCCATGAAGCTGCAGCGGAAGCGGCCGTGGTGCTGACCATGCTCCCCAGCGGCAAGCATGTCCTGGATGCCTACCGTGGCGTGGGTGGACCTGGGCTGCTGTCAGTTGCGAAGCCGAACACCTTGTTCCTGGACTGCTCCACCATCAATGTGGACGAAGCCCGGGAAGCCGCGGCCCTGGCTGTGGCGGCGGGTCACCGATCGGTGGACGCGCCCGTGTCTGGTGGCGTGGTAGGCGCCGAAGCGGGCACTTTGACGTTCATGGTGGGCGCGCTTCCGGAGGATTTTGAGACCGTGCAGCCAATCCTGGAATTGATGGGCAAGAGGATCGTTCACTGTGGCGACCACGGGGCCGGACAGGCTGCCAAGGTCTGCAACAACATGATCCTTGGGGTGTCCATGATTGCTGTTGCCGAGGCGTTCGTGCTGGGCGAGAAGTTGGGCCTGACGCACCAGGCATTGTTCGATGTTGCGTCCAACGCGTCCGGGCAATGTTGGGCCCTCACTACCAACTGCCCCGTTCCGGGACCGGTGCCCACGAGCCCGGCAAACCGCGATTACCAGCCGGGTTTCGCTGGAGCGTTGATGGCCAAGGACCTGCGCCTGGCACTGAATGCGTTGGAAAGCACGGGTGTTGCGGCCGAGATGGGGCCGCTGGCGTCACGAATCTACGACGCTTTTGCAGCGGGCGAGGGCGCCGGCAGGGACTTCTCCGGCATCATCACGGAGATACGGGACAAGTCCGTGTGAAAGGTTTGAACTGAGTGATTGTGGGTTGTAGGGCTTGGCGGAGAGGGAGAGCATGACGGAGCAGTACCAGAACATTGTGGTGGAACGGCGGGGCCGGGTTGGGCTGGTGACCCTGAACCGGCCGGAGGCGTTGAATGCGCTGAACACCGCACTCATGAATGAGCTCGTGGATGCTGTGACGGCCATGGATACTGACCCTGAGGTGGGGGCCGTGGTCATCACGGGCTCCGCCAAGGCGTTCGCAGCCGGGGCCGACATCAAGGAAATGTCCTCCAACAGCTACATGGACATGTACGCGGCGGACTGGTTCCGGCGGTGGGAGGACCTCACTCGCCTGCGCATTCCCGTCATTGCCGCGGTTTCCGGTTTTGCCCTGGGTGGTGGTTGCGAACTGGCCATGATGGCGGACTTCATCATCGCCGGGGACAACGCCAAGTTCGGCCAGCCGGAGATCAACCTGGGCGTTATCCCGGGCATGGGCGGCTCTCAGCGGCTGACCCGCGCCGTGGGCAAGGCCAAGGCGATGGACATGGTCCTGACGGGCCGGTTCATGGACGCTGACGAAGCCGAACGGTCCGGCTTGGTCTCCAGGGTGGTGCCTGCCGCTGAGGTGATTGACGAGGCAGTCAAGGCAGCAGAAGTCATCGCGTCCAAGTCCAAGCCCGCCGCCATGGTGGCCAAGGAAGCAGTCAACGCGGCCTTCGAGATGGGACTGTCCCAAGGGGTTGTCTTCGAACGGAGGGTGTTCCATTCGCTCTTCGCTACCGAGGACCAAAAGGAGGGCATGGCAGCCTTCAGCGAGAAGCGCCAACCGGAGTTCAAACACCGGTAATTCGCGCGTGTTTTCGGGTGTGTCGGGGATAGACTCGGTGCACTTACAAATGGGGAGAGAACATGTCAACGGAGATCGTTCAGGCTAACCACACTGAAGCATCCACCCAGCCGATCAACCGGCAGGCCCTCGTGGCCGCCGCAATGGCAGTCGTTGCCCTCGTCGGGCTGTTTTTCGCGGGCATGGCAGTCATCGCGGTATTCGTCGTTGGGGCAGGCCATGTGGCCTTGAACCAAATTCAGCAGCGCGGCGAACGGGGACGGGGCTTCGCCATAGGCGCCTTGGCGGTGGGTTACGGCATTGGGGTCCTGTCGTTGGGCTCGGCGTTGATCTTCGCGTTTACGGGTTAGGCGCGGCAGCTCTTCTGCTTTAGCTCGTTCCGTCCAGTAGGACGCGGCTCACGGTCCTTCCTTCGTCACGTTCCACCTGATTGCGTCTCCTACTGAGGGATACACAAGCAGGCGAGACTGAGGGAAATCATGACCTGGCAATTTTGCGATGACGATCACTGCCCCGAGAGCTGGCACTGGATGGATCCGGTGGGGACTCCGGAGGCATGCCGTGGGTCCTATGAACACGGGGCCGCTGAGCAGGAGAACCGTGAAAGGGTTGTCCGCTCCTACTTCGCGGCGTAGGCTCCTGCGGGCCACCACCCGCATTCGAGGAGTGAGTCATGGGACAGCTGATCGTGCAGGATTGGAGTACTGGCCTACGCCGGCGTCCAAGGCCGACATCATCACACCTGTACTCAACGGACTGCGCCGCCACGTGTTTTCGCGCCATCTGAAGGAAGCCCCCTGGGGCGACTTCCCGCCGTCGAACGTTGAATCCGGCGACGCGATCGAGGCGATCCGCCGTATCAAGCGCGAGTCCACCAAGGACATTGTGCTGTGGGGCAGCCTGTCCCTGGGCGGGACGTTCTTCGCGGCAGGCGAGGTGGACGCAGTCCGGCTGGTCGTCATGCCGGTCGGCCAGGGCGCCGGCAGGGGCGTGTTCCCCGCCGGACACGACCCCGCCCTTCTGAAACTCGTGGACGTGAACAGCTACGACCAAGGCTTGGTGGAGCTCAGTTACACCGTCCGGAAGCAGGGCTAGCTGACAGCGGCGGGGATCAGCGCTGCATCGAAGAACGCCCGCTCCAGCCGAACCGCCTCCACGAAGACCGCAGCAACGCGCTGCCGCTCCTGAGGCAGTGAAGGCTCGACGGCGTCGAACTCGTCGCGCAGCCACGTCACCCACGCGTTGTATTCGGGGTTGTTGTGGAGACGGATCCACTCGGCATGCCTGGGTTCGGCGGGCCACTGGGTGGGGTCTCCGGCGCGGGCGGCCCACTCTCCGTACAGCCACTCAGCAACAAGCAGGACTGCCAGGACATCGGGGTAAGAGCGGCTCGTCAGGGCGTCCCGCATGAGGGCGTCGAAATCGCGGGTGGCTGTTCCGAGAGCGGGTGCAGTCCTCTCCGCTTCCGGAACGTCCAGCTCATTGAAGCAATCCTGGAAGTATGTATTTTCGTCAGAAGCGAAGGCTCCCAGGACGCCAGCGAACACCAGCCGGGAAGGCAGCGAAGGTGCTGAGGCTACGGCCTGGCCCAGGAGCGCGGTGAAGGCATCGCAGAACTGGTAGTCCTGCACGAGGTAGTGGCGCAGTTGCTCATCGGGAAGGGTTCCGGCCAGCAGTTGGTCCACGAACGGATGGTTGACGGCGGCGTCCCAATCCCCCGCGGACTGGTTCCTGAGTTCTTCGGCAAAGCTCACGGTGTTTCCTCCTGAAGTGTCAGCATCGGAGCCTAGCAGCGTGTTGCGTTGTGGCGTCGGGCGTTACGCTATGGTGCCTCTCCCGGTGCCGGCGTAGGCTCTGGCCATGACGAACGAGGGCGCATCGAAGACGATCGTGGTTGGCTATGACGGATCCGAAGAATCGCACCGCGCCGTCCAGTGGGCCGCCAAACATGCGATCCTGCGGGACTGTTCCCTCCACGTAGTGCACTGCTCCTTGTGGGTCCTGCTGTCCCACAACAGGGGACCCGTTCCCGGGGTTGCCGACAGCGGCCTGGAACGGGCTGCCCAGAAAGTCCTGGAAGAAGGTGTTGCGCTCGCCAAGGAGACCGTTCCCGAGCTGGAAGTCCACACCACCTTGTTGCACGGGATGCCTCGCGATCACCTGGCCCACGTTTCGGCCGGTGCTGCGATGTTGGTGCTCGGAAGTCGGGGACTTGGCGGGTTCATGGGTTTGCTGGTGGGATCCGTCAGCCTGGAGATGGCCGCAACTGCAGAGTGCCCGGTGGCAGTGATCCGTGCTGACGACAACCCTGATGGTTTTGTGTTGCTTGCCGTGGATGACTCGGGATCACCGGCGGCACTTGAGGATGCCTGCCATTTCGCTGAAGCAACGGGTGCTGAACTCATGATCGTTCACGTACTGCACGAACCCGATGGCTACCGGCGGTTGCGCGAGCCCGTGGAGGCTTACCCGGACGCTGAAGCGATGCTTGACTCGGTGCTGAGCCAGGCCCGCCACAAAGCACCCGGGATCAGGGTGGCCGGAGAGTTGCTGGTGGATGCTTCCTTCTCCCGGGCGGTGGTCAAAGCCTCGCAAGGAGCACGTATTACGGTGGTGGGGACCAAAGGGCATGGGGTCATCAAGGGCACTATCGGCTCCACGGCGCACGCTGTCCTGCACCATGCCCACAGTCCCGTGTTGGTGTCCCGCCGGAAGGCCGATCCCGCATAAACCGGTGGAGGCCCTCGCAGGGACTCCCTCCCGCTGTGCCCCGGAACTAGGGTGAAGGTATGGATAATCGGGCTGAAGTACGCGAATTCCTGATCTCCCGGCGCGCCCAGGTGTCACCTGAGCAGGTGGGGCTGCCGGCCGGCTCGAATCGGCGGGTCAAAGGGTTGCGTCGCAGTGAGGTGGCCACGCTTGCCGGGCTGAGCGTGGAGTATTACACCCGCTTGGAGCGAGGTGCCATCAGCGGAGCCTCCCCACAAGTTCTTGAGAGTCTCGCGAGGGCGTTGAACCTCGATGACGCCGAGCGGGCCCATCTGTTCGATCTCGCTCACGCCGCCAGTCCTGTTGCGCGACCACCGCGGCGCCGGAACTCAAAGTCCTACGTGCCGCATCAGAGCCTGCAATGGGCGCTTGATGCGGTAACGGCCGGACCCGCATTCGTCCGCAACGGCCGGATGGACCTGCTGGCCGTGAACCCGTTGGCCCGTGCGTTCTACAAGGACTGTTACGACATGCCGGGCCAGGCGCCAAACATCGCACGGTTCACTTTCCTGGATGACCGTGCCCACGAGTTCTACCCGGACTGGGATGCCTTTGCGGAGGTGACAGTTTCCATCCTGCGCACAGAGGCCGGGCGCGACCCGCACAACAAGGAGCTTCACGACCTCATTGGTGAACTCAGCACCCGCAGCGAGGAATTCCGCACCCGCTGGGGCGCCCACAACGTCCGGCATCACGGCACTGGTTTCAAGACGTTCAACCATCCGATAGTTGGTGAAATGACGCTCGCCTTCGAGGGCCTGGAAATGGCCGCAGAACCCGGGCTGACCCTGACCATCTACGCTGCGGAACCCGGATCGCCGTCGGCCGAGCGTCTCCAGTTGCTCGCATCGTGGGCGGCGAGCGAATACGCCGTCGAGCCTGCTGCCGAAAGGACCCGGGCGGACAGCTGACCGCATGACAGGTGACGCGCACCGCCGTTTGAACTCCATCGTGCTCCCCATGGTGTTCAGAGGAGGGGGACGAGCTCCTCACGGATCCAGCTCCGCAGTTGGGTCTGTGTGGTGGTGACGATCGAACGTTCCTGCTCGGGCACGAAGCCTTCTCGCAGCCCGGTGGACATCCCCAGGACCGCGTCGGCCATGGCGGGAGGCATGCCAGCCTGGAGGTACTGCTCGCGCATCTGCTCGTCGGCGATCCGCTCGACGCGCACCTCTCGACCCAGCTCATCCGCCAGGATCTTCGCGACTTGCGTCCATGTCAGGTCTTTGGGGCCGTGGACAGCTTGGACGCGGCGTCCGCTCCACTCGAGGCTCAACAAGTTGAGAGCGGCCACCTCGGCGATGTCCCGTGGTGCAACCCAGCTCATCGGGGCATCGACGGGGAGTACGGTCTGGAGCAGCCCGGTCTTCACTGACTGCGCCTCGAACAGCAGGTTGGTGAAGAAGTAGCCGCACCGCAGGTGCGTGACGTCCGCGCCGCAACCGTCGAGGGCGACTTCCGTCTCCGCGAGGCCGTCGATCTCGCCTGCGCCGTGCCGCTTCTCCGCGCCGACGCTGCTCTGGAAGACGACCCGTCCGATCCGGTTCGCCTCAACTGCGGAGACAACGGACTCCGTAGCGCGGCGGTAGTCGGCCATCGGGTCGGGGGACTCAGCGGGCGGATCGACCCAGTAGATGGCGTCGATGCCGACGGTGGCCGAAACGACCCGACCCGGCTCGCGCGAGTCCGTCGCCACCAGATCGACGTGCGCGGCGAGGGCAGCGGGGACGTTCTCTGGGTGGCGGGTGAGCAGCAGCGGCCTGACGCCTGCCCGGATGAGCATCCGTGTCAGATGTCGGCCGACGTTACCCTGAGGTGTTGTGACGGCGATCTTCATGGAGTTCCCTTCTTCCGCTCGTTCTTCCACGCTATGTGCAGATGCGGCCGCATACTGGCCGCATCTTGGGCGATCATGGATCCATGGACTCACCCTCGACACGGTCGCTGGAGTTGTTGGCGCTACTCCAGTCGGGGCGGACGTGGACCGCACACGACCTCGCGGCCCGCCTGCGGGTGAGCGCGCGCACCGTACGGCGGGACGCGATGCGTCTTCGCGGCATGGGTTACGACGTCGGCTCCCGCCCCGGCCCAGGTGCTCTCTACGCGCTGCGGCCGAGCATGAAGATTCCACCGCTCCTGCTCAGCGCGGACGAAGTCTCGACGATCATCACGAGCATCCTGATCCTGGAAGCGTGGCTGCCGGATGATGCCACAGCTGCGACCGCGCGCACGAAGCTCGAACAGGTGCTCCCTGGCGGCCTGCAGCGGCGGGCCGCAGCGGTAGCTCTGTCGACACAGGTTCTACGCGAAGCTCCTGCGTCCGTTGACTGGGAGCTTGTCGGCACGATCGCCGACTCCGTTGCGACGGGCGCGCGTCTCGGTTTCGACTACACGGACCAACATGGCCGCCATTCGCGCCGCACAGTCGAGCCCTATCGGCATCTCCTGCGGCAACAGTACTGGTACCTCGTCGCTTACGACCTTGACCGGGACGACTGGCGTCTCTTTCGACTCGACCGGATGGAGGCCTCCACAATCTCGCCCGGGCCACATGCTCATCACGCCTTCCCTTGGAACTCAATTGAGGACTGGCTCACAAGCGACTTCGGCGCGAGCGACGAACATTAGACCTTCACGCCACAGCACCTTCCTTCCGGTCCTTCAGCATCAGCACTGTGAGCGGCAAGAAATAGAGCGCGGCGACCCCAGTACCCACCAGCACCGGACCGCTGGCTCCCAGCGCAGATTCCAATGCGAAGCCGGCCAGCCAGGATCCCACGGCCGTACCGAGGTTGAATGCCGAGGTGCTGAGCGCCGAAGCCAGAGTTGGCGCATGCCCGGCATATCCCACTGCCTTGCCGATCAATATCGGGTTGGTTGCCATGCCGAAGAGGCCCAGCAGGAAGATCAGGACCACTGTCACCACGGCGTAGTGGGAGAACAGGAAGAGGGCGCCGAGAACCAGGAATGTCATTCCTGCTGAGATGAACAGTGCAGGGTAGGGGCGGTGGGCCCCGAAGTGGCCGCCCAGGGTGGAACCAATAAATGCCCCGACGCCGTAGGCCATCAGCACCAAGGGCACAGCCGCAGCGGCAAGCCCGGTGTTCCCAGTGAGCAGCGGAGAGATGAAGGTGTACGCAGCCAAGGAAGATCCGCACACGATCGCGCAGCCTGCCAGGACAAGCCATACCCTCGAATCCCGCATACTCGCCAGCTCAGCACGGACGGACGGGGTCTGTCCCGAAGCGGGATCCGTGGCAACCAAGCGGTACACGGCAACTGCACCCACCAGTGCCAACGCCGCGAGTATCCAAACCGGCCCCCGCCAGCCAATCGCCTGACCGGCAAACGCTCCCAAGGGAACACCCACCACGTTGGCGAGCATCCCGCCGCCCAAAACAACGCCCAACGCGCGGGATGCGGACGCCGCGCCGGCGGCTTTGGCACCCACGACGGCGGCTACCGCCCAGAAAGCGCCAGTCGCCAAGGCGGTGAGGAAACGCGCACCAAGAATGATCGTGAAATCGGAGGTGAGCGCCACGATGACGTGACCCACAGCGAAGACCACCAGTGCGAGACTCAGCGTCAGGCGGCGTGGCAGCTTGAGAGTCAGGATGGACATCGTTGGGGTGCCCACGATCATCCCCACCGCGAAGACCGTGATCATGAGGCCCGCATCGGCTACGGACGTGCCAAGATCAGTGGCGATCTCCGGCAGGATGCCCGCAACAATGAACTCGGTGGTTCCCATCAGGAACACACCCGCTGCCAGAACGTAGGTCACCAATGGCAAACGCCGGGTCTTAGTGGTGGGGAGAGTTGTGGTCATGACTCAAGAACATCAGGGTTCGGGACTCAGAGGGAGTCCCGCTTAAGGGAGGTCCTCCGGGGGACTCCCTCAATGAGCGGGGCCCGCTCATTGGGCTTCGCCTGCGAGCATTGACGTTATTTTGTCGGTGCCTGCTGCCAGAGTTGGTGCATGGAGCGAGTTGGGGACAGGCGAGCGGGCAAAGGGGTGGCGCTCGGGCGCGCTGCTTTGGTGGATTCCGTTCGGCCCAGCACCGTTAGCAGTGACCTGATCGAACAGTTGCGGGTCTTGGAGGAGATGAAGTCTGCGATCTCCGCTTTGCAGGCGCGGGTTGCTGTGGCTTTTGATCTTGCGCAGCGCGCCGAGCAAGCCGAGGCGGGCATCCCTGCGTCCGAGCGTGGACAAGGGGTGGGAGCGCAGGTTGCGTTGGCCCGGCGCGAGTCGCCAAACCGTGGGTCCCGTCTCCTGGGCTTGGCGAAAGCCCTTGTCACGGAGATGCCCCGCACCTTGGCGGCCCTGAAATCGGGGCACTTGAACGAATGGCGCGCCACGCTCCTTGTTAAGGAAACGGCCTGCTTGTCTGTCGAGGACCGTTGTGCGGTGGATGAGGAGCTCGCCCCCGACACCGGGACTTTTGCCGGCAAGGGTGACAAAGCGATCATTGCCGCCGCGAAGGCTGCCGCGTATCGACGGGATCCGCGGTCTGTAGTCGGGCGTGCCAGCCGTGCTGCCGCCGAACGGACTGTCAGCCTGCGACCGGCGCCGGACACCATGACATACCTGACGGCCTTGCTCCCGGTAGCCCAGGGCGTAGCAGTCTACGCCGCATTGACTCGAGCGGCTGATTCTGCCCGTTCCAGCGGGGATACCCGAGGGCGGGGCCAGCTCATGGCTGACACTTTGACCGAGCGGGTCACCGGAACCCCTGGCGGGATTTCGGGGATCAACCTGGATCTCGTCATGACCGACCGCGCCCTGTTCCAAGGCGACAGCGAACCGGCCCGGCTCAAGGGCTACGGAATCGTCCCCGCCGAATGGGGAAGGGAGCTGCTCGGGTCGGGGCAGGCAGCCCATGACCAGGACCTCACCGTCTGGCTTCGCCGGCTCTACACGGCTCCAGCTGCGGGAGAGCTCCTTGCCGCCGATTCCAAGGCCCGGCTCTTCGCTGGTGGGCTCCGGCGCTTCATCGAAACCCGCGACGATAGTTGCCGGACTCCGTATTGCGATGCGCCCATCCGGCATATTGACCATGTGGTTCCCTGGCGCTCTGGAGGGAGGACCAGCCTGGCGAATGGTGCAGGGCTGTGCGAAGCCTGCAACCATATCAAGGAAAGCCCCGGCTGGAGCACCAAGGCCATGCCCGGAGACGTGCACACCCTGGAAATCAGCACCCCCACCGGACACACGTACCGATCAAAGGCTCCACCCCTGCCCGGAAGCCGCCCTACCAGAACGTAGAAAGCACTATTCTTCCGTGAAATCCCCGGCATCCCTGCGGAAGGTGCCCAGTACGCGGATGAGGTGATCGACGTCGTCGGGCCCGAAGCCTGACTTGCCGAAAACCTCGGCGTTGAGCGCCGCCGTCGCCTTTTTGGCGAGGGTGCGGCCCTCGGCGGTGAGCTCAATCAGGGTGGTGCGTCCGTCGGTTGGATGCGGGGAACGCGCCACCAGGGCGGCTTTTTCCAAGCGGTCGACGGCGTTGGTCACCGAGGTGGGATGCACCTGCAGGAGCGCGCTGGCTTTGTTCATGGGCAGCGCGCCGCTGCGGGCGAAACTCAGGAGTGCCAGAAGCTCGTAGCGTGCAAAGGTCAGCCCGAAGGGTTTGAGGACCGTTTCGATGCGGGCCAGCAGGATCTGCTGCGTGCGCATGATCGCGGTGATGGCGGCCATGGGCGCGGCGACGTCGCCCCAGCCATGCCGTTCCCAGTTGCGCTGGGCGTCGGCGATGGGGTCTCGGGGGAGTGGTGTGCCCATGGGCCTCCTTCGGTTGCTTGGTTGGCCTGGTGACCCGGGTGGCTAGTCTTTCAGATTCGGGAACTCTTCCTCGGTGTATTCCACGCCCAAACCTGCGGGCAGCGGACCGTCGCCGTGCCGGGCGACTTCCGTCCCGCGCAGTTCCACCCGTCGGATCTTGCCGGAGATCGTCTTGGGAAGCTCGCCGAATTCCAGCCGCCGAATGCGCTTGAACGGAGCCAAATGCTCGCGGCAATACTTCAGAATGTCCTCCGCAACCGCCGGTCCGGCTTCATAGCCGGCAGCCAGGACCACAAACGCCTTAGGAACCGACAGCTTCACCGCGTCAGGCGAAGGCACGACGGCGGCCTCCGCCACGGCGGGGTGTTCGATCAGGACGCTTTCGAGTTCGAAAGGCGACAACCGGTAGTCGGAGGACTTGAAGACGTCGTCGTCCCGGCCGACGTACGTAATGACACCGTCGGAGTCGCGGCTGGCCATGTCGCCCGTGTGATAGTAGCCATCGCGGAAGGCTTCGGCCGTTTTGGCTTCGTCGCCGAAGTAGCTCTTCATGAGCCCCACGGGCCGGGGGTCCAAGCGCAGGCAGAGCTCGCCGTCGTCGGCTTCTTGTCCGGTGAGCGGGTCAACCAGGACAACGTCGTACCCGGGGAGCGGCCGGCCCATGGAGCCGATCTTGACCGGCTGCGCGGGAGTGTTGGCGATCTGGACCGTGGATTCGGTCTGCCCGAAGCCGTCGCGGATGGTCACTCCCCAAGCTTTCTCCACTTGTCCGATGACTTCGGCATTCAGTGGTTCCCCGGCCGAGACCACCTTGCGTGGCGGGCTGGTGAGCTGCGTGAGGTCGGCTTGGATGAGCATCCGCCACACCGTGGGAGGGGCGCAGAAACTCGTGACGCCTTCGCGGCCCATTTGCTCCATGAGGGCCACGGCGTCAAAGCGCTGGTAGTTGTAAATGAAGACCGTGGCCTCAGCGATCCACGGCGTGAAGACGTTGGACCAGGCGTGTTTAGCCCAGCCGGGGGAGGCAACGTTCAGGTGGACGTCGCCCGGTTCCAGGCCGATCCAGTACATGGTGGACAGGTGGCCCACGGGATACGAGCTGTGGGTATGCTCCACCAGCTTTGCCCGTGAGGTGGTGCCGGAGGTGAAGTAGAGCAGCAGCGTCTCATCTGCCTTAGTGGGGGCGTCGGGCGTGAAGTCCGTGCCGGCGTCGTTCGAATCTGCGTACTGTTTGGCGTCCGCGCCGTTTTTCTCGGGACCGACCTCGATCAGGGTGTAATCGCCCTCGACGTCGGCGAACTTGCCGATGTTGGCACTTCCGACCGTCACCCAGGCGGCCCCGCCGCGCTCGACGCGGTCCTGGAGATCGCGGGCGCCCATGAGGGTGGTGGTGGGGATCATGACGATGCCCAGTTTGATGCCGGCGAGCATGAGTTCCCACAGTTCAACCTGGTTGCCGAGCATGATGATCATGTGGTCGCCGCGCTGGACGCCCTGGCTCCGAAGCCAGTTGGCTACCTGGGCTGAGCGTTCCGCGAGGTCTTTGTAGCTGCGGCGGGTGGAACTCCCGTCCTGTTCCACGATGACCAACGCGGGCTTGCTGCCTCTGGCCGGGTCCGCCGCGATCTGATCGAACCAATCCAAGGCGAAGTTGAACTCCTCAAACCGCGGCCACTCGAATTCGGCGTGCGCCAGCTTGTAGTCCTCACGCAGTTCCAACAGCCGGTCGCGGGCCGCACGGAAGTCTTCTGTGACTGTCATAGTCCGCCTTTCGCCTTCGGGCTTCCCTGGCACCTTTGCCGGACATCCCGCCTAGTGATCCACATCACCTTGCAATATACTAGGACATCCAAGGGTTTGGAAGAGCCTGTGCGGGACATGACGAAGGGGTCTAATGCTCGACGACAAAGCTGCCGGCACCGTTACCAGCGGTGCGGCACCAGAACGCGTCCTCCCTCCTTATCCGGAGGCGGACCTGATGCACGTAGTGGACCTTCTCCCGGCCGGAGAGCGCTTGCGGTACTTGGAGATCAGGGAGTTCCTGCAAACCCGCATTCGTTCGGCCAGCATCGAGTACTGGAACCGGGAAGAGTTCCCTTTCGGGCTGCTGGCCGACATGGCCAAGTTCGGGCTTGGTGGACTCCAAACAGACGGCTCCACCAAGCTCTTCAAAGGCCTGATGTACACCGAGGTGGCCCGGGCGGATGTGTCTCTCTCGGCGCTGGTGGGCATCCACAACGAACTCATCGTGGGCATGATTGACGAGCTCGGATCGCCTGAACAGAAGCGCAAGTGGCTCCCTGGGCTGGAAGCTTTCACCCAGCTCGGCGCCTTCGCCCTCACCGAACCGGACCACGGCTCGGACATCGCCGGAGGACTTTCGACGACGGCGCGGCGCGACGGCGGCGAATGGGTCATCAGCGGTGCCAAACGCTGGATCGGGGCAGGGACCATTGCCGATTTCGCATTGGTGTGGGCCCGGGACGAATCCGACGGCCACATCAAGGGCTTCATTGTGGAGACGGATCGACCCGGATACTCGGCCACCAAGATCTCCAACAAGATCGGCCTGCGCATCATGCAGAATGCCGACATCGTGCTGGACGAGGTGCGTATTCCTTTGGAGAACCTCTTGCCGGGGGCCACGGAGTTTTCCCGAGCCAATGACCTGTTGCGCGATTCCCGTGCCTGGGTGGGATGGCAGGCCGCAGGGATCCAGTTGGCAGCTTTTGATATTGCCCGGTCGTATGCCTTGGAACGCAAGCAGTTCGGCAAACAGCTTGCCCGCTTCCAACTGGTGCAGCAGCAGCTTGCCGACATCCTGGGCAACGCCAACGCGTCCTTGTCCATGATGGTTGAGCTCGCCCGGATCCAGCAGGCCGGAAAACTCCAGATGGTGCAGGCAGCCATGTGCAAAGCCACCACCACCCGGCTGGCCCGTTCCTCCGTTGCGATGGGTCGTTCTTTGTTGGGTGGGAACGGAATTACTACGGATTTTGAGATGGCAAAGCTCTTTGGCGACGCGGAGATCCTGTACACCTATGAGGGCAGCTATGAGATCAACTCGATGATCGTGGCCCGTGCGGTGACGGGGAAGTCTGCGTTCGTTTGAGTCCACTGATGGGGTTGAGAACGCAAGGAGCATCCCTTCGCCGGTTCGATACTGGCGAAGGAATGCTCCTTTGACGTGAGGGCTAGGAGTTTTGGGTTACCACTTGGGGAGACTCCTCGGGAGCGACCAGGGCCGCGTGTTCGGCCAGGACTCCGGTCTTGTGCCTGATGCGGAGACGGTAGAGCAGCGTTCCACCGATGATGACTGTGCCAACAAACATCACGCCGCCCCATTGCAGGTACCACTCGAACGGCGGTACCGAGTTGTAAATCTCCGGCCGCGGCCACACAAGGTTCAGCGTCATCGCGCCGCCCCACAGCACGGCCAGGACGTTCACGGGCAACCCCCATTTGCCGAGGCTGAATCCCGGCTCTGATCCGTCGTCCTTCAGGGGCCACTTCTTCAAGAACCGGCGCCGCAGCATGGGCACGGTCACCAGCAGGTAAGACAGGTAGATCAGGACGATGCTGATGCTGGAGAGAATGGTGAAAATGGCCGGCTGGGAGATGTTGACGATCAGCGGGATGACGGCCACTATGCCGATGACGATGGCGGCAACGGTTGGCGTTTTCCGGGTGGGGTGCACTTTGCTGAGCTGACGGCTGAAGGGAAGGTTGTTGTCGCGGGCCATGGCGAACATCATCCGGATGGCTGCTGCATGGACGGCGAGGGTGCAGACCACCACGGCTACCACGATGCACGCCAGGAAGGCCTTGCCGAAGGGGCCGCCCAGTACCGAAAGAACGATGTACTGCAGCCCGCCATCAGCGGCTCCGAGCTTGGGATCGGAGAGATCGGGGGCGGCCAGGATTCCGCCGAGGAGCAGCAAGCCTCCCAGGAGGAAGGAAGCCGTGACGGCGCGCAGGATCGCCCTGGGAGCGGTCTTCTTCGGGTCCTTGGTTTCTTCGCCCAAGGAGCTGGCGGTGTCGAAGCCGTACATGACGTACCCCGAAGCCATGGCAGCAATGAGGAACACTCCGAAGAAGCCCAGGGGATGTTCTTCACCGAAGCCGGCAGTATCCAGCAGGACTTCCGGTCCCCGCACGGAGTGCCAGATAAGCGCCGCAATGAGCAGGACGGCCGCAACCAGTTCCACGAACACGCCCACGCTGTTGATCATGGTCATGAGTTTCACGCCGAACGCGTTGATGAGTGTGGAAATGCCGATCATGATGCTGGCCAGGATGACCCCGTTGACGGCGAAGTCGTAAGGACCTGTTCCGTCGCCCACCAGTTGGAAGCCGCTCCAGATTTGCGGGAGGGTGATTTGGAGGGCCAAGGCAACGGACCCCAGAGCCATGATGGAGGAGAGCAGCAGCAACCAGCCCGCCAGCCAGGCCCACGTTCCGGTGGAAAGGCGCTTGGCCCAGTTGTAGACCGATCCAGCCACCGGATAACGCCCGGCCAGTTCCGCGAAGCACAGGGCGACCATCAACTGGCCGACGAAGACGATGGGCCACGACCAGGCGTAGGCGGGTCCCGCCGTCGAAAATCCGAAGTAAAACAGTTGAAAAACGCCGGTGAGGATGGAGATGTAACTGACGCCGGCCGCGAAGCTGGCGAACTTACCGATGCTGCGGTCCAGGGTTTGGGCATAGCCAAACTCGTCCATGCCGCTTGCATCGCTCTTGCAGGGTCCTGATTTGGTGGGTTCTGACATGCGAACTCCTAGTTCAGACGTGCACGAATGGTGATGACCTGCGGCCGCCGTTGGTCGCAGTCGAAATCAAAGGCCGGGCACCACGCTGTGCCTCCGGCTGTTTCCCCCATTGTTTGTTGCGTGGGTCTAAAAGCAGGGCGCCTGATCAGGCGACAGACAAGCTGAAGCCGGCTTCCGCCGTCGTGGTTTCCTCCGTCCGGCTGTTGATGAGATCCGCCTTGATGAAATCGGCGCAGCGCTCGCCGATCATCATCACGGTGATATTCGGGTTGACGGTGACGTGTTCCGGCATGACGGAGGCGTCCGCCACACGCAATCCGGTAACGCCCTTGACCCGCAGTTCGGGATCCAGGGGCGACATGTCGTCGTTCGCGGGTCCCATGCGGACTGTACCGACGGGGTGGTACACCGTGTTGTGGGTTTTGCGGATGTAATCCTGCAGTTCCTCGTCAGTCTGGGCCTCGATGCCGGGGGAGAGCTCCCGTCCGGTCCACTCAGCCATGGCCGGCTGCGCCGCGATTTCCCGGGCCTTGCGGATACCGGCCACCATGACGCGCATGTCGTGGCCGTCGGGATCGGTGAAGTAGCGGGGGTCCACCATGGGCTTGTCCCGGAAGTCCCGGCTGCGCAGCCGAACCGTCCCGCGGGAACGGGCGTGGGTGACATTCGGAGTCAGGCTGAAGCCGTTCTCCGTGGTGGGGTAACCGTAGCGCAGGGTGTTCATGTCGAATGGGACGGAACCGTAGTGCATCATCAGGTCCGGCCGGTCCAGGCCCTCTTCGGTGGGGGTGAAGATGCCGATCTCCCACCACTGAGTGGAGGTCTGCACCATGGGCTGCTTGGCCTCGAACTGCACCACGCCTTCCGGGTGGTCCTGCAGGTGTTCGCCGACACCCGGGGAATCCACCAGGACCTCGATGCCGTGCTGGTTCAAGTGATCGGCCGGGCCGATGCCGGAAAGCATGAGCAGCTTGGGGGAATCTATTGCGCCGGTGGACAGGATGACCTCGCGATGCGCGTTCAGCCTGTGCGTGCGGCCGAAAGCCGAGTCGACGACGTCGACGCCGGTGCAGCGCTTGTCCGCGTCGAACACCAGTTGGCGGGCCCGCAAGCCTGTCAGCAGCGTGAAGTTTTCACGGTCCATGATGGGGTGGATGTAGGACACCGAGCTGGAGGAACGTGTCCCGTCCGAGCGGCGGTTGATCTGGAAGAAGTTGGCACCGTTGATCACGGTGGTGCCGTCATTGAACTTTGCCCGGGGGATGCCGGTCTGCTCACAGGCATCAAGGAGCGCGACGCCGGCGGGATCGTTCGGAGGAACGTTCATCAAATGCACCGGACCGTCGTGGCCGTGGTGTGGAGCTTCCGGTCCGGCGTCTTCGTTGCTTTCCAGACGCTGGTACAAAGGCCAGGCTGCAGCAGCATTCCAGCCAGTTGCGCCGTACTTTGACTCCCACTCATCCAGGTCCTCGCGGGGAGCCCAGAAAGCAATGCAGGAGTTGTGGCTGGAGCAGCCGCCCATGACCTTCGCGCGGGCATGGCGCATGAAGGAGTTCCCGTTTTCCTGCGGCTCCACCGGGTAGTCCCAGTCGTAGCCGGATTCCAGCAGTTCCATCCAGCGATCCAGTTGCAGGATCTCCGGCAGGTTGCGGTCATCCGGGCCCGCTTCCACCAAGGCCACGGTGACGGCAGGGTCCTCGCTCAGCCGGGCGGCGACGGCAGCTCCGGCAGATCCTCCGCCAATGACGACGTAATCGAACCCGCGCTCGCTGAGGTTCTCAATGGTGTCGACGTGCATCTAGTTCTCCTTGCCGTGGTCTGCGAACCAGCCGGTCACCTGGGGGCTGGTGTTCTGGTAGATGTGCTTGGCTTCCTGGTACTCGCCCAGCCCGGTGGGGCCGAGTTCACGGCCGACGCCGGACTGGCCGAAGCCGCCCCACTCGGCCTGCGGAAGGTAGGGGTGGTAGTCGTTGATCCAGACCGTGCCGTGCCGCAAACGGCCCGCTACCCGCTGTGCCTTGCCGGCGTCCTGGGTCCAGACGGCGCCCGCCAGCCCGTAGATGGTGTCGTTGGCGGTGGCTACGGCTTCGTCTTCAGTGCGGAAGGTTTCCACTGTTACTACCGGGCCAAAGGCTTCGTCGATGACTACCGACATTCCCCGGGTCACGCGGTCCAGGATGGTCGGCTGGTAGTAGAAACCGGCGTCGAACTTATCGCCTTCAGGGGCCGCACCGCCGCACCGCAGCCGCGCGCCTTCGGCCACGCCACGCTGGACGTAGGCGTCCACCTTCTCCCGGTGGGCCGCGGAAATCAGCGGACCGGTTTCGGCAGACTCATCGAACGGGCCGCCGAGGCGGATGCCCTTGGCCTTGCGGACCAGTTCGTCGACGAAACGCTCGGCGATGGATTCCTCCACCACCAGCCGCGCCCCGGCGGAGCAGACCTGGCCGGAGTGCACAAAGGCGCCGTTCAGCGCATTGTCGACGGCGGCGTCGAAGTCAGCGTCAGCGAACACGACGTTGGGGTTCTTGCCGCCGAGTTCCAACGCGACCTTCTTTACGGTGCCGGCAGCGGCCGCGGCAATGCGCTTGCCGGTTTCCAAGCCGCCGGTGAAGGAAACGAGGTCAATGTCGGGGTGCTCCGAAAGCGGTGCGCCCGCTTTTACTCCGGGACCGGTCACCAAGTTCGCGACGCCGTCGGGCAGGCCCAGGTCCTGCAGCAACTGCATGGCCAGGATGGCGGTGGAGGGGGTCAGTTCCGCAGGCTTCAGAACGAAGGTGCAGCCGGCAGCCAGCGCGGGCGCGATCTTCCACGCAGCCTGCAGCAGCGGGTAGTTCCACGGAGTGATGAGGCCGCAGACGCCCACGGGCTCGTAGACGATCTTGCTGACGACGGCGGTGTCCCCGGCGTCGACCACCCGGCCCGCCGACTGCCCGGCGAGGCGTCCGAAATATTCGAAGCAGGCGGCGATGTCATCGATGTCGATGCGGCTTTCGATGATCCGCTTGCCGGTGTCCAGGGATTCAGCGCGGGCGAATTTCTCCCGGCGTTCGCGAAGTTCTGCGGCGACCTTGAGCAGGAACGTGCCCCTCTCGGGGGCCGGGACGTTCGCCCAAACGCCGGAATCGAAGGCCGCGCGGGCTGCGGAAATGGCGCGCTCGGCGTCCTGGCGGCCGGCTTCGGACACCGTGGCGACCAGTTCGCCGTCGGCCGGGTTGTGGATCTCGCGCACCGCGCCGGACGCTGCCGGCTCCCACCGGCCGTTGATGAAAAGGGTGGAGGCGGAATCGGAAAATGTGGCTTGGGTCATACGAAGCAGGCTAGTGCATCTTGAACATCTGTTCAAGGAAAATTATGAACAGATGTTCAAAGTGCCGCTGTGTGTCTTGAGGCTGCCGGCACCCATCCCTGCTCCCGGCCGCTACGAACCACTGACATGAAAAAGCTCGGACTCCGGACCAAAGGCCCCGAAACCATGGCAGCGCTGGCAGGTGTGGTGTCGGCCGCCGTCGTGCTTGCCGTCGCCGAGCTGATCGGCGCCTTCTTCACTGCCAGGGCCACCCCGGTGTTTGCCTTGGGATCGACGTTCATTGACTTCACGCCGTCGTGGATGAAGGACTTTGCGATCGCAACGTTCGGCACCAATGACAAGGCTGCGCTGTTCGTGGGCATGGGCCTGACCATTGCCCTGCTGGCTTGCGTCTTGGGCGTTGTGGCTTACAAGAAGTGGGCCCTTGGCGTCCTGGGTGTGCTGTTCATGGGCGTGGTCATCGTGGCCAGCGTCCTGACTCGAGCCGGGGTTGGACCCGCCGACGCCATCCCTTCCATTCTGGGAACTATCTCCGGCCTCATTGTCCTGCGTCGACTCATCGTGCCGTTGTGGGGGTTGAAGGCATGGCCGGAAGCCCCTGCCGACATAGCCGCCGACGCCGATACCCAGGTAGGCGGAGCCGGCACCAGCCGCCGTCGCTTCTTTGCTGCCGCCGGCATCACCGCCGTCGCCGCCGGAATAGCGGCCACCGGTGGGCGGCTGCTGGGTGCAGCGCGCAACAATGTTGCGCAGGCCCGGGATGCCCTCCGGCTGCCGGCGCCCATCAAGGCCGCGCCCGCTGTTCCGGCCGGAGTCCAGTCCCCGGTGGCAGGAGTCTCCGCTTGGCTGACACCGAACAACGATTTCTACCGCATTGATACGGCGCTGAGCGTCCCCGAGATCAACGTCAATGATTGGTCACTGCGGGTGCACGGAATGGTTGAGGAAGAGGTCACCCTCACCTTCCAGGACCTGCTCGACGCCGATCTGATCGAATCGCACGTGACCCTCACCTGCGTATCCAACCCGGTGGGCGGAAAGCTTGCCGGAAACGCCAAATGGTTGGGCCTACCCATCCGCGAAGTCCTGAAAAGGGCCAAGCCGAAAGACGGCGCGGACATGGTGCTCTCACGGTCCATCGACGGCTTCAGCGCCTCCACTCCGCTGGAGGTCCTGCGGGATGACCGCGATGCCATGCTGGCGATCGGCATGAACGGTGAGCCGCTTCCGGTGGAGCACGGATACCCCGTGCGCATGGTGGTTCCGGGGCTGTACGGCTTCGTCTCCGCTACCAAGTGGGTAGTGGAGCTGGAGGTCACCCGCTTCGCGGACAGCAAAGCCTACTGGACTGAGCGCGGTTGGTCAGAGCGCGGTCCCATCAAAACCATGGCACGAGTGGACGTACCCACGTCCTTTGCGAAGTTCCCGGCAGGGAAGGTCGCCGTGGGCGGCACCGCATGGGCTCAGACCCGGGGAATCACCAAGGTGGAAGTCCAGATTGACGACGGCGAGTGGGTGGAAGCAACCCTCTCCACCGAAGCCTCCACCGTTACCTGGCGCCAGTGGTCCTACGAATGGGACGCCACACCCGGCATCCACTACGTCAAGGCCCGCGCCACCGACGCCACCGGCGAAACCCAGACCGAAAAGCGCGCCGATCCTGTGCCGGACGGAGCTTCGGGTTGGCCGTCGGTGATGGTGACGGTGGAGTAATTGTTGGGCCGTGCATAGTCGAATTCCAACCTGACGCCGCTAGGCTGCTACGGAGCCGTGATCGACCGGCGAGAGAAGCGGGCCGCCCAAAGCAGGCCAGCTCAGGTCACAGGGCAATCCGGCAGTGTCCGGTTGAGGATCCCCAATCCGGCGCAAAACGGTCCGCAGCCGCAGACTTCCGGACAAGCAGTCGCTTCCGTGAATCGTGAGAACATCAGTGAGTGACCGACGACACTTCGCTTGAACTGCCGCCCCTCTACGAGTCCCTGACGTGGCTTACCCCGCTCTCCGAGGAACGCGCTGCACACCTTGTGGCGTTCCTTTCCGAGCCGGCGCCGGCTGAGGTTCTGGACATGGGGTGTGGGTGGGGTGAACTACTACTTCGGGTTTTGACGTCGGCCCCGCAGGCACGGGGATTGGGAGTGGACAGCGCTTCCGTGTTCATCGACCGAGCGAGGCAACAAGCATTGAGCCGTGGCCTTCTCGATAGAGCGACGTTTGATTCGAAGCCTGGGCTGGAAGCCCAGGGTCGCCCCGCAGACGCTGTCATCTGCATCGGTGCGAGCCAGATTTGGGGGCCGCCCGTAGAGGACGCGCAGCCGCTCGACTACGCCGCAGCCCTGCGCGCCCTTCGAGCTCTGGTGCTTCCCGGCGGCCGACTCGTCTATGGCGAGGCGATCTGGTCAGCAACACCTCATCCGGCTGCCACCGCCCCTCTCGCTGGTCGTGACGACGAGTACCTAACAGAAGATGCGTTGCGCGAGCAGATCCGCGCCGCTGGTTTCGAGGTAGTGGACGACGACCAGGCAAGCGTTCAGGAGTGGGACGTCTTCGAGGCCGGGTATCGCGACAGGTTTACCCGTTGGCTGGAAGCACACGATGCCGACCACCCCGCCGCAGAGCAGGTCGGTCGGCAATACGAGGAACAGCGCGCTGCATATGAAGAGGGCTACCGAGGCGTCCTCGGGATGGCATATTTCTGCCTCAAGGGGTAGCAATCCACTGCAACGGGGACCTGCTCGTTGAAGGAGCGCGGGCCGCTTGCTGTCTCCGAGCAGACTGACAGCGTAGCCACTATGAGTACCTCGAGGGACCTTCGAGCGGTACTGGTTCAGGGGCAGCGACAGCCCTTGAGGAGTAGAGCCGTGATAGCAGGGACTTTGTCATCAGATCCCAAAAGGGCGCTATCCGCAGGCCCAGTCGAAAGTGTCGGATTCCAGATCGATTTGAGCGTTGTCGCCGCCCGCTTGCCAATTAAGTCACCAAGCAGCTCGATAAGGTATATCCATGGCTACTACAAACAAGTCACTGCTGACCCGTCAGAGCCGCATGCAGAAAGCGCTGGGTTTGATGTTCTGCATGTCGATGGTGGGCTTGTTGGCCTCGATCTTCCTGACTGGTCGCAACCCGCTCTTCCCAGGGATGTCGGGTCCACTGTTGGTGCTGTTTTTCTTCCTGGCAGCAGCAGGCAGCGTTGTCGGACTGGCGATCATCAGGTCCCGACGGGCTGCCACGGAAATCGCCGACAAGGGATAAGTCCGAATACTTCCTCACTGTGCGCGGGTTGGCGTCGCCGCAAACGGTTAACCGGCTTGGCTAGTGGTCACCGCGTGACATGTCCACGACAGGCGTGGCAGGGACGAAGCCGGCAGGATCCGCGCCAGAGCACCGGCACCTCGCGCCTCCACCGTCGCCTGTCCGGGGCGCGAACACGCCTCCTTCGGGGTCTTCGATCGAATCCGCGATTCGAGCAGCAAGTCCGGCGTCGTCACGTAACGCCGGGTCTATCGCCAGCCGGAGAAGCTGCGGTCCATCGAGAAGCCCGCTAGCGGCCGGTATCCCACCGTCCGCCCAGATCCGTATCGCTGACGCAGTCTCGTCGACGCCGAGCCGCGAGTACCAGCCGAGGTCACCAGGATGCAGGTGGACGGGGCCGCCATCCGCCTGCCATCGAGCAAGTGTCTCTCCAAGCTGCGCGAGCCGTGAAGCATCTGGCATGTTCAACTCTGCCTCCTGAGCGGATTCGTACCCCTTGATTGAGTCCCGACAGGAAGACGACGACGGCGGTGCGGCCGCCGTCGTCGTCTCTTAAGTCCCGTCACTAACGTCAGTTAGGTACGCTGATGCTCAGCCGATCAGGGCAGTGACAGCTGAGTAGCGGGCCAGTGCGGTGTACGCAGTCTTGGTGCCCGTCACGCGCACTTTGATAGCGCTTCCCTTATCCGCGGCGACCAGTTTGTACGTCTGGGCGGCGGCGCCCGAAATGGCGGTGCTTCCGCGGAACCACTGGTAGGTCAACGTCACCGGAGCTGGCCCCCACGTGCCGGGGGTCGCGGTGAGCGTGCTGCCCACGGTTGCGGTGCCTGCGACGGTGGGAGTGGGCCCGGTCAGCGTGCCCGCCGCCACGGCAGCAGTCGCTACGGAAGTCTTGGCCGCCGTCGTAAATCCGGTCTTTGAGCCCGTGACCCGAACGGTCATGGTCTTACCCAGATCCGCGGCAGCCAGTGAGTAGGTAGCTGACGTGGCACCCGTGACCGCGACGCCGCTCCGGAACCACTGGTACGCCAACGTCACTGGGGCAGGACCCCACGCGCCTGGCACAGCCGTGAGGACCGAACCAACCTTCACCGTCCCGGACACCGTTGGCACCGGCGCGGTTAACGTGCCCACCGCCACGGCGGCAGTGGCTGCGGAAGTCTTGGCCGCCGTCGTAAACCCGGCCTTTGTGCCCGTGACCCGCACGGTCATGGTCTTACCCAAGTCAGCGGAAGTCAGGGCGTAGGTAGCTGACGTAGCGCCCGTGATCGCGACGCCAGTCCGGAACCATTGGTAGGCCAATGTCACTGGGGCAGGACCCCACGCGCCAGGGACAGCCGTGAGGACCGAGCCAACTTTCGCGGTCCCGGACACCGTGGGCACCGGCGCGGTCAACGTTCCCACCGCCACGGCCGCAGTGGCTGCGGAGGTTTTCGCCGCCGTCGTGAACCCGGTTTTGGTGCCCGTGACCTGGACGGTCATGGTTTTGCCCAAATCGGCGGCAGCCAGCGGGTAGGTAGCTGAGGTGGCCCCGGAGATCGCGACGCCGCTCCGGTACCACTGGTAGGCCAGTGTCACGGGGGAAGGTCCCCACGTCCCGGGAACCGCCGTGAGCACTGAACCAACCTTCGCTGTCCCTGTCACCGTCGGTACTGGCGCCGTCAACGTGCCCGCCGCGACGGCGGCAGTGGCTGCGGAGGTTTTCGCCGCCGTCGTGAACCCGGTTTTGGTGCCCGTGACCCGAACGGTCATGGTCTTACCCAGATCCGCGGCAGCCAATGAGTAGGTAGCTGCAGTAGCACCCGTCACCGCGACGCCGCTGCGGAACCACTGGTACGCCAGCGTCACGGGGGCAGGTCCCCACGTTCCGGGAACCGCCGTGAGGACCGAGCCGACTTTCACCGTTCCCGTCACCGTGGGAACCGGCGCGGTCAACGTGCCCGCCGCAACAGTGACAGAAGCCTGGCCGTAGTAGGGCTGGAGCGGCCAGTCGTGGACGCTGAGCCGTACGGTGACTTTTTTGCCGGCGTCGGAGGTTTGCAGAAGGAACGTGGACCCGTTTGTCCTGTAGTCCTGCACACCATTGACGAACCAGTCGTAGTACGGGCCAAAATCAGGGGCGGGGTTCAAGGTGCCGTGGTCAACGGTCAGGGTGTTCCCGGCGCTGGGCGTGCCCAGAAGGGTGAAGGGCTTGGACGACGTGACAGCCGCGGCGCCGGATTTGCCGCCGTGCACCGAGGTGGTGTGCGGGGCATATCCGGTCTTGGTCCCGGTGACTTTCGCCCAGATGTCGTACCCGGCATCAGCCGCGGTGGGGGTGTAGACAGTGGTGGTGGCGCCGGCAATGTCCTGCAATTCGGCATTGTCCTTGGAGCGCTGCCACTGGTAGGCAAGAGTCACCGGAGCCGGTCCCCAAACGCCGGGATCGACGGTCAGTTTCTGTCCGGCCTGGGCAGATCCGTAAACGTAGGGCCTGTCAGGGGTCAGCGACAGCCCTGCAACGTCCAACTGCATGGTGAGCTTTACGCGCTGGCCGGCAGCAGTTGCTGTCAGAACGGTTGCCGTGTCCTTGGTGGCCGTGTTGTCGAAGCACTCGGCTTTGTACCGCTTATCGCGGGGCGTGCCCTCGTAGACAGTGTCCGAGACACAGAGCTTGTACTTCTTCCCCACCGTCATGCGCCAGTAAATCTTGCCCTGGGCATTTGAGGTCAGCGGGCCCATCTGGGGCCCTTCCCAGGCTGCCGTTGCGTCGTTGTAGACCCACGGGATATACCCGACGTCGGCAATCGGCGCGCCCGCCGGATCGACGACGGTGGCCTCCATGAGGGTTTCATCCTTGAGGACGAAGTTCACGTTGGTCCATGCGACTCCGGCCGGGACGGTAGCCGCCGTGTAGGTATCCACGGTGCCGGTGCCGGTCCAGTACTGCTCCAGGTAGAGGCGCTGGCCCGACTCGTCCCGCACGCTGATGTAGGCCTGGTTGGGCGGGATCTTGGTGAGGGTGAAGTAGCCGTTGGCATCGGGCTTGGTGCTGCTCACCTGTCCGCCGTTGTTGGGTGACGCTGAGACAGAAACCGCCGTCAGCGGCTGGCCGGCCTTATTGGTGACCCGGCCAGTCATGCTGCCGAAGGCTTCCAGTTGCGGGTTGTACGTGGTGGTGGGGGCAGCATCGGTGACGGCGACCGGCGTCGAACCGTAAGAGCTGGACTGGTTCGAGTTCCACTCGGGTGCATACGTGGCGGAGCAAGGTCCGCTGCTGCAGGTGGTCCATAGTTTGTAACTGCCGGAAGCCGGCACGGTGAAACTGTAGGAGCCGTCGGGAGCAGACCACGCACCGGCAACGAAGTCGGCCCGGTCGTCATTGGTGTACGCACCCACCCAAACATCGCCCAGCGCAGTGGCCGTTGCGGTGGCTGTCAGTTTTCCCTTGACCACTCCCTTGAAGGTGTAGGTCGCGGCAGAGGCGGGCGCGATCCCGGCGAAGAGACCCGCGGCCACCAAAGCGACAGCCGCCAGAATGGCCCACACCCCCTGCCGTATTCTCTGAAACGGATGGTCGGCGGCAGGTCGCGGCAACGGCATGGGTAAGGTCCTTTTCCCCAAAAAAGTGACTGAAGGGACCGAGTGGTCCACTGCCATCGTAGGCGTCGTCCCGCGGCAGTGCCATGGGGAGTTCTGCCCGCTCCCACCAAAGGCAGGAGACCCACGACGGCGGCACCCGGCCCGGAGGGCCCGTTCAGTCGCCAGCGGGCCGGGTTGGTGGTGTCAAACTCGTGCGGATTCGGCGGAACGGACTATACGGCGGCGAGTGGCTGCTGTTGGAGTCCTTCCAACCGCGCTTGAAGTTCGTCGGAGGTGGGAGGGTTGGCGCCGGGCCGGCTGACGGTGATCGCTGCGGCCAAGGCTGCGGTCTGTCCAATGCTCTCGAGTGCTGAAGGTGCAAACGCCTTTTCGCCCCTGGTCAACAGTTCAAAGATGAGGGCGGCCATGTAGGAGTCGCCGGCGCCGATGGTGTCTGCAACGTGGGTCTTCGCTGACGGGACGTTGAGTCGTGCTCCGGGGGTGGCGAGGAGCGCACCTTCAGCGCCTCGGGTGATGACGGCCAGCCGGGTCCCGTGGTTCAGGAGTCGGGAGGCGACGTCGTCCAAGGAGGATGCGGGGTACAACCAGTGCGCATCTTCGTCACTGAGTTTGATGACGTCGGTGAGGGGGAGCAGGTCCTCGAAGATCGTCTTGGCTTCGGCGTGGCTGCCAAGGAGTGCCGGGCGGATGTTGGGGTCGTAAGTGACCAGGCAGGAGTCGTGGCTCTGTTCCAGGAGGGTGCGCACAGTGGCGGCTCCCGGGGCCAGGAACGTGGCGATGGATCCGGTGTGAAGGACTTTCGGGATCGTGGCCGGTGCTACTGCTGCAAGTTCCCAGCGGATGTCGAACTCGTAGCTGGCCGAGCCGTCCGTTGCGAGGGTGGCGGTGGCCGTGGCGGTGCGCTCCAAGGATGTTGATCCGGGAAGCAGCTGGACGCCTGCGCTGTGGAGGTGGTTGGTGATGGCGGTGCCGTGTTCGTCCTCGCCGATTGCTGTGAGCAGCCCGGTCGGTACCCCGAGACGGCCCAGGCCGTAGGCGACATTGGCGGGGGAACCGCCAGGGTAGCTGATGGTTCCTTCCCGGGTGTTCACAATATCGACCAGGGCTTCGCCGATGACGACGACGTCCAGTTGGTTATGGGCAAAGTCGCCTGGGTGAAGGTTGTGCATCTCGGTTCTTTCGTCGGGTTACTGGTGGTATGGGTCCTTCGCCTCGGCGGCCTTCTCATGGCGCCTCCACTGGTTGAAGGGAATGAGCTGCCTCCGCGGGCTGTCAGGCTAAGTGCACCGAGCGTCAGACTGCGCCGGCGGCAGGAAGATGGATCCGCATTCCTGCCTCTGACAACGTTGTCATAGGACATGGAAGCAAGCTCACGCGGTAGAGTCAAGTCTTGAATCGAGTTGAGGAGCAGCAAGTTGACAACGATGTCTAATCGTTACCAGTCCGGCTCCGGACGCAAGCGCCCCACCATGAAGAACGTGGCCGATCTCGCGGGCGTCGGGATCAAGACAGTCTCCCGCGTAGTGAACGATGAGCCAGGGGTCTCCGAGGCGACCCGGCAGCGGGTCATGCGGGCGACGGAACAACTGCAGTACCAACTGGACATCACAGCGGGCAGCCTGAAGCGTTCCGGACGCAAGACCCAGTCCATCGGCCTGCTGCTTCCGAGCGTTTCCAACCCATTCAGTGGCGAGATCCACAGGGCCATGGAAGACGCCTTGGCTGTGCGCGGAATTGCCGTCTTCGCTGCAAGCCTGGATGACGATCCTGACCGGGAGAGGAAACTCATTTCAGCTTTCCTGGGCCGTCGGGTCGACGGGCTGGTGCTGACTACCATCGCCAAGAGCCAGGCGTACATGATCCCGGAGCACTCTCGCGATTTGCCCCTGGTATTCATTGACCGTGAGCCTGCGGGCATTGAGGCTGACGCGGTAGTCACTGACAACGAAATTGGCGCGGCAAAGGCGGCGGCTCATCTGATCCAGCATGGGCATACCCGGCTGGCTTACCTTGGCGACCGGACTGATATTCAGACAGCCGGAAGGCGCAGGACAGGGTTCCTGGATGGCGTGGGACAAGCAGGCTTTTCCACGTCCGGCGTCGACGTTCGCGAGAACCTGGATGACGAGGAAGCCGCATGTCGGGCTGTTCGCGAGCTGCTTACCTCAGAGAACCCGCCCACGGCGATTTTTTCCAGTCAGAACTTGGTGACGTTCGGGGCCATGCGGGCCCTGAAAGCCCTTGGACTGCATCACAAGGTTGCTCTCGTTGGATTCGATGATTTCACTCTGGCCGACATGATGGACCCCGGGATCACAGTGATCGCCCAGCATCCCGAACGCATCGGCAAGCTGGCGGCTGAGCGGATCCTTGCAAGGATCGATGGCGACGAGGGGCCAGCCCAAACGTACGTCATCCCCACCGAACTGATACAGCGGGGTTCCGGTGAGATCCGGCCCCAGGCTGACGCGGGCAAATAGCAGAACAATCCGAAACCAACCGAGCAAAGGACTGGCCATGACCAGGACACTGTACGCAGACGGCCGACGACGGCGGGTCCTGCCGCCGTCGTCGGTTTTTCCGGAGGACCAAGACCCGTTCTAGTGCCGCGACGGCGCGAACGCGATCTCCTCGGTGCGGGCAATGCCTCGCTCTATCGCTGCCTTGTCGATGCCCAAAAGCGTGGTGAGCCACATGCCGTTCTGCACCACAACGATGTCGGCCGCCCGCTCCCTGCATTCTTCAGGAGACAATCCGGGAACGGCATTGCCGATCAAGGCCGCAAGCCCTTGGAGATACCGGTCAAAAGCTGCGGCATTGATCCGTGCAAAGTCCTCATGGGCCTGGGCAAGAGCCCACAAATGGAGGCGGAGGGACAGGTACGGCGTGGTCAGGAGTCCTGGGTCCGCAACGCGACGAAGAGATTCGCGGAGTTGTTTATCCGGGGTGGAGGTGGGCGAAGGCTCCACCAGCAGGAGGTCGTGCTCTTCGATCTGGTGGAGCACCGCGCGGATCAAACTCGATTTGTCTTCGTAGTAGTAATTCACCAAGCCAAGTGCGACGCCGGCTTCACGTGCCACTGCGCGCATATTGATGCCCGAAATGCCGTGGCGGGACAGTAGTTCCAGTGCCGCTTCAAGAATGCGCTTCTGTCTGTCAACCTGTTCGCCGGACTTGACGGTGCTTGTACCCATTCGGCCAGACTATTGCCTAACTCAGATCAGCGCATCCTGACCGTTTAGAGGTTCTTTTCCGCGTAAACCCGCAGGGCATCCCGGACGAAGGTCGCCCCTGATTCCCCGCCGTAATTGGAGGCAAACCTAGGGTCGGCGACGTACATCTCGCCGAGTCCCACGACGTAACCCTTGACGTCTCCGCCAGGTGCCGTCGTCGGGGTTCCCGGAATGCCGCGAAGCCACTCGACGTGGCGCCGTGCAAGGTCTTGCGCCTCGGCGCCATCAGGCGAAACCCCTGATTCCGCGGCGGAAATCCAGTCCGTGCCCAGCTGTTGGACCCGGTCCTTCCACTGTTGCTTTTCGTCGGCGCTCATCCCTCGCCACCACGAATCGCTGGCGGCGTAGGCGTCCTTGCCCCAACGCTCCTCCACCTCGTCCTTGTACTGAGTGTGGTCGAAGCCATCAAACATGTTCTGTGCCATGTACTTTCCATCCCCTTTCATTGTGTCGATGGTCTGCCGGACGGACGCGATCTGCCGGGTCAGCCTGTCCTGCTCCTGCGCGAGCCATTCCAGATGGCTGCTCAACGCTTTGACGGTATCCGTCTCGCGATCGAGAACTTCGGCGATGGCCGGCAGGCCAAGCCCCAGTTCCCGGAGCAGGAGGATTCGCTGGAGCTGAACCAAGGCCGGACCGTCATAGTAGCGATAGCCGTTATGGCCGGTCCGGCTTGGTTTCAGCAGTCCGATGTCGTCGTAGTGACGCAGTGTGCGGCTGGTAGTCCCTGCGATCTTGGCGATTTCCTGAATTGACCAGTCCATACGTCCTCCGTCCTGTGCTTGTTCTTCGACAGTAGGGGTTGACGTTACGTCAAGGTCAAGGGGATGGTGACCAGCACTTAGTCGGCCAGGATCAGGTAGAGGGCGCGGCGGGTTTCGTCCAGCTTCTCAATGGCTGCCTGACGCTGTTCGTCGGTGGCGGCCGAGCGGAACTGGTGGACGACGCCCATGAGCTTGCCGACGCTTTGGTGGAACGCGGCGCCGGTTCCGTCGGCCTCCGTGTTCCAGGCGTTGGCCAGTTCTTCCTCATGCTCGGCAACGTAGGCCTTGCCGTCGTCCGTGAGCGTGAACTCGGTGCGTCGGCCTTCGCCGACGGCGACGATCAGTTCTTCGTCCACCAGTTGCTGCAGGGTGGGGTAGACGGAGCCGGGGCTGGGTCGCCATGCACCTGATGTCTTCTCAGCGATGGTCTTGATGAGGCCATAGCCGTTGGAGGGAGCCTCCGCCAAGAGCGAGAGAATCGCTGCCCGGACGTCACCACGGTTGGCTCGGCGTGAGCCGCCGGGACCGAAGCCCCTTGGTCCGAATCCGGGTCCAAAGCCAGGGCCAAAACCGCCCGGACCGAAGCCCGGACCAAATCCGCCGCCTCCGTGTCCGCCCGGTCCGCGTCGGCCCTTGCCCCGGTTGAAGCGGCCTCGGCCGTGGCCGTGTTCAGGGTGTCCGTGGTCGTGCTCGGGGAATGAGTTGTTGTTTTCGTTGATGCCTTTCATAACAGCATCGTCCTTTCGGTTGAATGGTTCGCCGAAGAAGTATCGGCGATAGTTAACGATATATCGGTAACTATCGCGACGTCAAGAGTTGAAATTGGGAGGTGAGAGAAGGATGGCGGGGAGGGCTCGGGATGTGAGAGAAGGATGGCGGGGAGGGCGCGGGAGGTGAGAGAGCGTTGGTTAACGCACGACGGCGGGTGCGGACTTCCGTACGGAAGCCGGCACCCGCCGTCGTGGTTTGTTCTGGAGAAGCGTGGTTGGTACTGGAGCGTCTATTTCCACCAGGTGTCGAAGACGGTGACCGGAACCGTGCGCTTGTGGCGCGTGCGGAGGTATTTCTGCTCGATGAGCTCGGCGGCGTCCTGGGGGATGTCGCGGCCTTCGAGGTAGTCGTCGATCTGGTCGTAGGTGATGCCGAGCTCGTCCTCGTCGGTGCGGCCGGGCTTGTTATCCAAGAGGTCGGCGGTGGGAACCTTCTCCCAGACCCGTGAAGGCGCGCCGAGTTCGGCCAGGAGGGTGCGGTTCTGGCGTTTGTTCAGGCCGAACAGCGGAAGGATGTCCGCGCCGCCGTCGCCGAACTTCGTGAAGAAGCCCGTCACTGACTCTGCCCCATGGTCCGTGCCGATCACCAGGTAGTTGTGTTCACCGGCCAGTGCATACTGGGCGATCATGCGTGCGCGGGCTTTGGTATTGCCCTTATGGAAATCGGAGATCGGGGCGCCCGTGGTCTTTTCGAATTCGTCCTCGAAACCATCCACGGCTTGGGAGATGTTGTAGGTCCACTCGGTCTTGGCCTTGATGAAGTCGAGGGCCGCCTGGGCATCGTCTTCGTCGTGCTGGATGCCGTAGGGGAGTCGGACGGCGACGAAGTTCGCTTCTACGCCCTCGGCTTCGAGTTCCTCCACGGCCAATTGGGCCAAGCGGCCGGCAAGCGAGGAATCTATGCCGCCGGAGATGCCAAGAACGAATCCCTTGGTGTGCGTCGCCTTCAGGTAATCCTTCAGGAAATCGACGCGCTTGCGGACCTCCTCTGCAGGGTTGATCCGGGGCTGGACGCCCATTTCTTCAATGATCTTTTCCTGGAGTTCGCGCATGGTCCAACACTAGTCAGCCCGGTCACACAGGCTCAACCATATTGCGTGGTGATTCGGCCTAGGCGGTGATTCGGGCTAAGCGGAGGGGACCGGGCCCGTGGAACCACGGACTGTGAGGTGCGTGGGCATGACGGAGCGATTCCGGTTTCCGCCGCCGGCCAGCGGGTTCAACTGGGCCAGCAGCATGGACACGGCCACCCGGCCGGCCTGCTCGATGGGTGAGCTCATGGTGGTCAGGGGTGGGTTGCAGAAATCCGCACCAAAGATGTCGTCACAGCCCACGATGCTCATGTCTTCCGGTACCCGGAGGCCCCGTTCGCGGAGTCGTTGCAGCATGCCGATGGCGATGAGGTCATTGAATACGATGCACGCAGTGACCCCGCTGTGGACGGCGGCATCCGCAGCGGCAGCGCCGGATTGGGTTTTGGGCGCGAAGGGGCCAAGGCGGCGGACCTCAACTCCGCGTTCCTCCGCGGCTGCTGACAGTGCGGCCCAGCGCCGGGCACTCGACTGCGAAACGGCGGGACCGGAAACGTAGGCAACGGACGTGTGGCCCCATGAAATCAGGTGGTCCAGGGCCTGCGGCATGGCTGAGGGGGTGTCGATAATGACTGCGGGGACGCCGTCGACGTCGCGGTTAACAGTGACCATGGGCATCAGGGCGGCGGCAGCGGCCAGGGCGTCGTCGTTGAGGCGCGACGCCGCAACAATGACGCCGTCGGCGCTCTTGCGCAGCTGCTCCAGCGTGCTGGCCTCCACCTCGTCCGACTCTTCGGTATCCACCAGCAACTGGGTGTAGCCAGCAGCCTTGAGCTGCAACTGGGTGCCTCGGATGAGGTCGAAGTAGAACGGGTTGGTGATGTCCGGAACCAGGACGCCAACAGCGCCGGTCTTCCCTGAGCTCAGGGCTTTCGCCTGCGAGTTGGGCGTGTAATGAAGCTCGACGGCGGCAGCTTGGATCCGCTCTCGGGTGCGGATATTGACGCGCTCCGGGTTGGCTAGGGCCCTCGAAACTGTGGACGCCGCGACGCCGCACAGCGCAGCGATGTCGTGGATGGTGGCAGGCCGGCCTGTTGCCATGGGTTGCGTCGCCATGGGCGTTCCTCTCTGAACAGCAAACATGGGCGTTCCTCCCGGAACGACAAAATCATCCGGCTGTGACCACTGCCACACCGTGGACCAAGAATGCCACACGATGGCAGCGTATGGCAATCGGTTGTCAAAATAGTGCCAAGATGGCTAAACTCGTGGGGACAAGACACTCCTGTGAACTGCGTCACCGCGCTCCGGCCGGTGGCGTCACGGGGCTACCTAGGAGAATTCGTGACCCACCCCCATGCCGTGTGGAGCCTGTCCGGTTTCGGCGACGAAGTAGATCCAGATCCCGCCATCCAGGCCGCCGTGCTGCTGGCCCTCGGCGCCAGTCACCTTGAAGTCCGCAGCGCCTGGGGCACCAACGTGTCCGAACTGGAGCCGGAAGCTGTCCAGCGTTTGAAGGAGATCCTCGACGAAAAGGGCCTCAAGGTCTCCGCTGTAGCCAGCCCCATTGGCAAGGTGGATGTCAGCCTGCCGGTGGAGCATGAGCTCGCGCGGCTCCGCCAGATCATTTCTGTAGCGAAAGCCCTGGACACCAAGTACGTGCGCATCTTCTCCTTCTACCGGGGCGAGGATCAGGGGCAGGAAGAGATTCGGGACGCCGTGATGGAGCGCATGGCGGCCTTGGCCTCTGAGGCAGCCGCCAGTGACGTGATTCTGCTGCACGAAAACGAGAAGGGCATCTACGGTGACACCCCTGAGCGTGTCCTGGACATCATGGAAACGGTGAACTCCCCGGCGCTGCGCGTCGCCTGGGACAACGCCAACTTCGTCCAGGTAGGCGTCAAGCCGTACACCGAGGGCTATGCCTTGCTGCGCCCGTACCTTGAGTACCTGCAGGTGAAGGATGCGATCGCCACCACTGGCGAGGTTGTTCCTTCCGGCGAGGGTGACGGCGAGCTGGATGCCACCATCGCTGCACTGGCCGCCGACGGATACAAGGGCTTCGCGTCGCTGGAGCCGCACCTGGCCAGCGCCCACGAACTGGGCGGCTACTCGGGTCCTGTGGCTTTCGGCATCGCAGCCAGGGCCTTCGCCGGCCTCGCGAGCAAAAACGGCGTCACCCTCGCCTGATTCCGGCAAGCGGCACCAGCACCACCAGCACGTGGAACGACCAGCACTCAGCATCACCATCCGGCAGCATCATCCTTCGAAGGAGCAGGGCATGCCAACAGCGGCAGTCATCGGTTGTGGCGACATTTCAACCGTTCATTTTGAGGCACTATCTGCGGTGGGGGACGCGGAGTTGGTGGCAGTGTGCGATACCGATCCGGAACGGTTGGAGGCGGCGTCAGCCGCCCATGGCGTCCCCGGCTACGCGGACTACCTGGACATGCTCCGGGAGGTGCGTCCCGACGTCGTGCATGTTTGTACGCCGCACCACCTTCACGCCTCCGTGGCGGCTGACTGCCTTGAGCGCGGTGTGAATGTGATCGTCGAAAAGCCGCTGGCCCACACGTTGGAAGAGGGGCAGCGCCTGATCGAGGTGGCGGAGCGGAGCACGGCGAAGATCGGCGTCTGCTTCCAGAACCGGTACAACGCGACGTCGCAAGCAATGCATGAACTGCTCGACGGCGGCACGTTGGGTCAGGTGATCGGTGCCTCGGCAACCGTCATGTGGCACCGGGACGGCAGCTACTACGAAAGCCGTCCGTGGCGTGGAACGTGGGCAGGGGGTGGAGGCGGCCTGATGATGAACCAGGCCATCCACACGGTGGACCTGCTGCAGTGGCTGGTAGGTGATGTTGCCAAAGTGGAGGGCCACGCGTCCACCCGTTCGTTGGGTGGCGTGATCGAGGTGGAAGACACTGCGGAGTTTGTTGCTGAGCATGTCAACGGCGCCCGCAGCGTTTTCTACGCAACCCTGGCCAATGCCGTCAATGCTCCGGTGACGCTGGACATCGTCACCGAGAAGGCGACTCTTAGCCTGCGGGGCGATCTCACGGTGACCTATGCCGATGGGACCGTCGACGTCGTCCAGGAGCGGGTGGCGGAAACCGGGGGCAGGTCCTACTGGGGTGTTTCCCATCAGTTGTTGATTGCGGACTTCTACTCCACGTTGGCCCATCCCGGACCTTTCTGGATCGACCCGGCCGAGGCGGGCAAATCCTTGGGGATCATCAAGGACATTTACGCGCAAAGCTACCCGGACATGCTCGAACGGGTGGGCTGAACCATCCGCGCAACCGTGGGGCGAAGGGCCGGAAACCTCAGGGATTCCGGCTGTTTTCGCGTGGCGGGTCCGTGTCTCCAGGTGTCTCACCCTGGCATTTGGCAACAATTTAAGAAACTTTTGACAATCGGTTGCCAACATCCAACAAAGTCCGTACTGTAAATCTCACACCCAAGAAAAGTGTGGCGCAGGCCACGCGCCCCAAGCTCTGACTCGCATCAGGCAAAGACTCAGTAGGAGCCGACAATGAAGTTAGGTCCCAAGGCGGCAGCAGCCGCCATCGTCCTCAGCGCCTCCCTGGCGCTTACCGCATGTGGCGGCGGAGGTGCCGGCGCGGGAACTGGTTCGACTGCCGGCAGCAAGACCGTCACGGCCTTGACGTTGGGCACCCTGAGGGACCTCACCTCTTGGGATCCGGCACAGGCCCACGTGGGCCACGCGCTCCAGCCGTATCAGGCAGCGTACGACTCCCTGATCCTCCGTGAACCGGACGGCAAGCTCAGCCCCATGCTGGCAACCGCTTGGAAGTACAACGAGACCAACACCAAGCTCACCGTCGACCTCCGCACGGACGTCACCTTCAGTGACGGTGCCAAGTTCGACGCCACGGCAGCCAAAGCCAACATGGACCACTTCAAGAAGGCCAACGGCCCGCAGATGGGTCAGCTTGCCTCTGTATCCGATGTTGCCGTGGTGGACGCTGACACCATTGACATCAACCTCAGCGCACCGGAACCGGCCCTTGAGTACTTCCTCAGCCAGGCTGCCGGCCTCATGGGAAGCCCCGCCGCACTGGGAACCGATGCCATCAAGACCGTTCCGGTAGGTTCCGGCCCGTACGTGATGGACAAGGCCGCCTCCGTGAAGGACTCCCAGTCCGTGTTCACCGCCCGGGAAGGCTATTGGAACAAGGATCTCCAGAAGTTCAAGAAGCTGACGCTCAAGATCCTGCTGGACCCCACCGCCCGCACCAACGCACTGGTTTCCGGCCAGATTGACGCCACCCTGCTGGACCCCAAGAACGGCAAGCAGGCCGAGGGCGCCAAGATGAAGCTCGAAACCAACCAGGTTGACTGGTCAGGACTGCTCCTGCTGGACCGCGACGGCGCCAAGAACCCGGCCCTGGCCAACCTCAAGGTCCGCCAGGCCATCAACCACGCCTTTGACCGCAAGACCATCCTGGATCAGGTCATGCTGGGCCAGGGCACCCCCACCACGCAGCCGTTCGGCAAGGACAGCGGCGCCTGGTCTGAGGAGCTGGAGAACTACTACAGCTACGATCCCGAGAAAGCCAAGCAGCTCCTGAAGGAGTCCGGCTTCGAGGGCAAGGTCAGCTTCGAAGTTCCCACCCTTCCCGGCGCGGAAACCCTGATCTCCGTCCTCAAGCAGCAGCTGGCCGACGTTGGAATCACCCTGAACCCGGGTGCGGCCATCACCAACACCTTCACCTCGGACGTTGCCGCCCAGAAGTACCCCGCACTCTTCTTCAACCTCTTCCAGGGTGAGCCCACGGTAGCGATCGACCAGATCGTCTCCACCAAGGCCCTGTACAACCCGTTCAAGAACACCACCCCTGAGCTTGAAGCCAAGATCGCGGCCGTGCGTACCGGTGGTGCGGATGCCGGCAAGCTGGCCCAGGAAGTCAACAAGTATGTGGTTGAACAAGCTTGGTTCGCTCCGTTGTTCCGCGTGAACCAGATGTACTACCACAACGACAAAGTGAACGTCGTCTCGCAGGTCCAGCAGGCCGTTCCGTCCATCTATAACTACTCGCCCGCCAAGTAGGACCCCATGATCAAGTTCATTGCGAAAAGACTGGGCAGCGGTCTGGTGGTGTTGTTCGTCGTCTCGGTCCTCACCTTCACCCTGCTCTATACCTCCAGCGGAAGTATTGCCCAGAACATCCTGGGTGATCAGGCAACTCCTGAACAGGTGGCCTTGAAGGAACAGGAACTGGGACTCGACCAGCCGCTCTTTGTCCGTTACTTCGCCTGGTTGGGCGATGCCCTGACCGGCAACCTTGGAGCCTCCTGGTTTACCTCGGAGCCGGTGGCCAACTCGCTTGCCACCCGCATCCCGGTGACCATGACCATGGTCTTCACCGCAATGATCCTGATCGCCATCTGCGCAGCACTGATCGGTGTTGCCGCAGCCGTCAAGCGCGGCTGGGTGGACAGGGTGGTCCAGATTGGCGCGATCGTGGGGGACTCCATCCCCGGCTACGTGATCGGCGTGTTCCTGGTGACCATCCTGGCCATCCAGCTCGGCTTCTTCCCCGCCACCAGCACCATCTCCCCGGAGGTGGGTCCGGAGGCCTGGGTCTACTCCATGACCCTCCCGGTCATTGCACTGCTGATCAACGGCGTGACCGGTGGCGCGCAGCAGATCCGGTCCGCCGTGATCAAGCAACTTGAGCGTGACTACGTCAGGACGCTGCGCAGCCGCGGCATCGGAGAGCGTGAAATCCTCTTCAAGCATGTGCTGCGCAGCGCCGCACCGGCAGGTTTGACGGTGTTGAGCCTGCAACTGATCGGCATGCTGGGCGGTGTGGTGATCATCGAGCAGATCTTCGCCCTCCCGGGAATGGGTCCGCTGGCCGTCGCCGCTACCACTCAAACCGATCTTCCCGTCGTCATGGGAGTGGTGATGTACACCGTGGTGGTGGTCATCGTCGTGAACCTCCTGGTGGACATCCTCAATGGCTGGCTCAACCCGAAAGTACGTGTGTCATGAGCGATTCCGTAGATTCAGCAGCAGTAACTGCGGCCGGAGCCGGCCTTGCGGCCAAGCCGGGGTCAGGCCAAAGCGGCACGGTGGTCCGTTCCACCGTCCTGCGCCGCCTCCTGAAGAACCCCATGGGCATCGCCTCACTGGTGATCCTGCTGACCATCGCTGCGCTGGCCATCCTCGCCCCGGTGATAGCGCCTTTCGAAGAGAACTTCGCCAACATCTCCAAGACTCTGGCAGCCCCTGACTCAGTGAACATCCTGGGTACTGACAGTGCAGGACGCGATACGTGGAGCCGCCTGCTCTTCGGCGCCCAGCTGACCTTGTTGTCCGCGTTGCTGTGTGCCGGCGTGGCCATTGCCATCGGACTCCCGGCCGGCCTGATCGCCGGCTACTACGCCGGCAAGTTCGAGGCCGTCTCCAACTGGGTAGTCAGCATCCTCATGAGCCTGCCCGGCCTGATTGTCCTCCTCACCATCCGCGCAGCGTTCGGCCCGTCGGTATGGATCTCCATGATCGCGTTCGGTGTCCTGATCAGCCCGTCCTATTTCCGGCTCACCCGCACCGCCGTGCAGTCGGTCCGGAACGAGCTCTATGTGGACGCTGCCAGGGTCTCCGGCTTGTCTGACCTGAGCATCATCGCCCGCCACATCTTCTCGGTGGTCCGGGCGCCGATCATCATCCAAACCGCGGCCATCGCCGGTGTTGCCATCGCCATCCAGTCCGGGCTCGAGTTCCTGGGCTTGGGCGATCCCACCAAGGCAACGTGGGGCGTCATGCTCTCCGAGGGCTTCAAGAACGTCTACCTCACGCCCACCCTGCTGCTCTGGCCGGCACTGGCCATGGCACTGACCATCGGCGGACTGGTCCTGCTGGGCAACGCCATCCGCGACGCCCTGGAAGACGGCGAAAAGATCAAGCACCGCAAGAAGCGTCCGGTGGCAACAGCTGAAAGCACGAGTTCTTCCGCAAGCACGACGGCGGACCCCGCCAAGGCGCGACAGTCACGGAAGTCCGTGGCCGCCGTCGACGTCGGAACAGAGCACCACCTGGTCAAGGTGACCAATCTCGGCGTCGGCTATCCGCAGGCTGACGGTTCCATCAAAAAGGTAGTGGACGACGTTTCGTTCCACGTGGACCGCGGCGAAATCCTCGGCATCGTTGGCGAATCGGGCTCGGGCAAGTCCCAGACCGCGTTCTCCATTTTGGGCCTGCTGCCGGACAACGCACGGATTGTGGGCGGTTCCATCCAGTTCGACGGCAACTACACGGTGGCTCCGGGCGATGACCGCGTCAGTCAGGAAAGGTTGTCCAAGCTGCGCGGAAAGCGGATCTCCTACATTCCGCAGGAACCCATGAGCAACCTGGACCCGGCCTTCACCATCGGCTACCAGCTGGTTACGCCCATGGTCCGTGTCCTCGGAATCTCCAAGGCCGAAGCCCGCCAGCGTGCGCTCAAGCTGCTCACCGACGTCGGTATTGCCAACCCGGAGCGAACCTTCAACGCTTACCCACACGAGGTCTCCGGCGGCATGGCCCAGCGCGTATTGATCGCTGGTGCCATCAGCTGTGAACCGGACCTGGTGATCGCTGACGAACCCACCACGGCGCTGGATGTCACCGTCCAGGCGGACGTGCTGGACCTGCTCCGCGAGCTGCAGCAGCGCCTGAACATCGGCGTGATCCTGGTGACCCACAACTTCGGAGTCGTTGCCGATCTGTGCGACCGCGTGGCCGTGATGCAGAGCGGGCGGCTGGTGGAAGAAGGTACTGTCCGCGAGATCCTCCGGAACCCGAAAGAGCCGTACACGCAGACCCTGTTGGGGTCCATGCTCGAAGGAAAGACCCCCATGACCATGCTTGTATCGAAGGACAAGGAGCCTGTCGCATGAGTGCCACAGCGAAGTCCCCGCTCCTCGCAGTGCAGAACCTGGTGGTGGAGTATCCCAGCAAGCGGTTCCGGGCCAAACCTTTCCGTGCCCTGACGGACATCAACATCACCATCGGCCAGGGAGAGACCCTGGGCTTGGTGGGGGAGTCCGGCTCGGGCAAGACCACCCTTGGCCGTGCCGTCCTGGGCCTCGCGCCGGTCACCTCCGGAAAGGTGATCTTCGAAGGCAACGACATCAGCAACGCGTCCCGCAAGGAACGCCGCACGCTGAGCCGCGATCTTCAAGTGGTGTTCCAGGACCCCTACACCTCGCTGAACCCGGCGCTGGAAATCGGCGACATCCTCGCTGAACCCCTGGGCGTGCAAGGCATGGAGCCTGCAGCGGCCAAGAAACGCGTCAAGGAACTGCTGGACCAGGTGGGCCTGCCGACGGACGCCATTCACCGGCTGCCGCGTGAGTTCAGCGGCGGGCAGCGCCAGCGCGTTGCGATTGCGCGGGCTCTTGCCTTGTCCCCGAAGCTGATTGTCTGTGATGAGCCGGTCAGCGCACTCGACCTCTCCACCCAGGCCCGGGTGCTGGACCTTTTCCTGCAGATCCAAAAGGACACCGGCGTTTCGTACCTGTTCGTCTCGCACGACCTCGACGTCGTGCGGCACATCAGCCACCGCGTCGCGGTCATGTACCACGGCGAAATCGTGGAGCAAGGCCCCGCCGAGGTGGTCACCCGCGATCCCGAACATCCCTACACGCAGCGGCTTTTGCTCGCCTCGCCCGTGCCCGATCCTGACCGGCAGGAACAACGCCGGGCAGACCGGCACCGCTTGCTCGCCAACCAACACAGCCAAATAGAACAGCAAGGTGCCGTGGCCTGAACAGCCCGGCACCTATCACACATCCCAGGGTCCGGAAGGGCCCGGAAACCCCGGAGGAAAAAGTGGCCACAATAGGCGTCCAAGCCATGATGCTGAAGGACAGTTTTGCTGACGTTGGAGCGTTCGAAACGCTGCGCAAGGTCAGTGCGATCGGTTATAACGCCGTCGAGATTTCCCAAATCCCGATGACTCCGGAGAACGTGGGTGAACTGGACCGTTCCCGCACGGAGTTGGGCATGGACATCGCAGCGCTTTCGGTCAATATCGAAGGCCGCAAGGGCATGCCGGTGGAATCACTGGCGGACAACTTCGACAAGATCGTGGACGATGCCAAGCGCCTGGACTCTTCCTTGCTGCGCATCGGGATGCTTCCGTTCGGGGCCATGAGGTCCCTGGACTCGGTGGTTGAGTTTGCCAAGCAGGCCAACGGCTACGCTGAACGCCTTCAGGAGCACGGCATCAGCCTGTACTACCACAACCACCACATTGAGTTCGCGAAGTTTGACGGCAAGTACATGCTGGACATCATCGCCGAGAACTCCCCGGCCATGGGCATGGAAATCGACGTCCACTGGGTCCAACGCGGTGGTTTGGACCCTGTCCGCACCCTCGAAAAATACGCGGGCAAGACTGCCATGGTGCACCTCAAGGACTACAGGATCGGTCAACTGCCGGAATCGTCCTTCGGGCTCCTGGAGAAGGGCGATTTCCCCGGGTTCATGGCCGAGTTCCGCAATGTGGTGCAGTTCGCCGAAGTGGGAGAGGGCAACCTGGACTTCGCGTCCATCGTTCCTGCCGCCGTGGCCGCGGGTGCCAGGTACCTCCTGGTGGAGCAGGACGAGCTCTATGGGCGCACCGTATGGGATGCACTTCAGACCTCATACGACAACCTGGTGGCCATGGGCCACGCCGACCTTTTCTAGATTTCAACAAGTTTCAGTTTTCAACACGGGAGATTGCAGTCATGAGCAAGAAAGTACGCCTCGGCATCATCGGCTTGGGCCAGCAGGGCGGCGCCTACGCCAAGTTCATCGCCGACGGCCTCGTGCCGAACATGGAGATCGCCGCCATCTGCGACGTCGATCCCGCCAAGAAGGAGCTTGCCGCTTCCCAGTACCCGGATGTCCCGTTCTTCGAGGACTACATCGCCATGCTGGAGAGCGGTTCCGTGGACGCGATCGTCACCTGCGTTCCGCATTTCCTGCACCCGGAGATGGGCATCGAGACACTCAAGCGCAACATCCACGCCTTGGTGGAGAAGCCAGCCGGCGTCTACACCAAGCAGGTCAAGGAGCTCAACGAGTTCGCGGCCTCCAAGCCGGAGCTCTCCTTCGGCATCATGTTCAACCAGCGCAACAACCCGCTGTACAAGAAGCTCAAGGAAATCGTCGATAACGGCGAAATCGGCAGCATCCGGCGTACCAATTGGATCATCACCAACTGGTGGCGTCCCCAGGGCTACTACAACTCCAGCGAATGGCGCGCCACCTGGGGCGGCGAAGGCGGCGGCGTTTTGGTCAACCAGGCACCGCACCAGCTGGACCTCTGGCAGTGGATCTGCGGCGTCCCCAAGTCCGTGTACTCGAAGGTGGCGTTCGGCTTCCGCCGCGATATCGCCGTCGAGGATGAGGTCACCGCGGTAGTGGATTATGGCAACGGCGCCACTGGCGTTTTCGTGACGGCCACCCACGACATTGTGGGAACAGACCGGTTCGAAATCCTGGGCGACCAGGGCAAAATCGTGGTGGAGGGCAGCAAGGTTGCCACCGTCACCCGCTTGGTCAAGCCGGAACGGGACATCAGCGACTCGATGGGCATGGACGATGTCCGCAAGCTCTTCATGGGCCAGCTGAACCGCGACGAGCTCTACACCAGCGAGGTCATTGAGTTCGAGTCCGTCTGGGGCGGCCAGCACGCAGGGGTCCTGGAGAACTTCGCTGCCAACATCCTGGACGGTACGCCGCTGCTGGCCCCGGGGTCCGATGGCATCAACGGTGTCCGCCTGGCCAACGCCATCCACCTCTCAGCCTGGACCGGCAAGGAAGTATCGCTGGACTTTGATGAGGACGAGTTCCTGCAGGAGCTCAACAAGCGCATCGCTGAAGAGGGCAAGTTCCCGGAACGTTCGTAGTTTGTGTGTGGCGCCCTCTCGTGTCCAGCGGTGTCCAGCGGGATGTCAGAGAGCGCCGCGGTTTTTGGGCGGGGATGTGAGAGAGCGCCGCTGGGTGGCCGGACCACCAGATCGCTCGCTCACATCCCGTTGCCTTTTGGGGATCGCTCGCTCACGTCCCGTTGCGTTTTGGGGATCGCTCGCTCACGTCCCGGATGTCATACCTTGGCAACCGGCCTTTTTTGTTGCCAAGCGGTCTACGATGGAGCGGTGACTGACGTGACGAGCACTGGAACAGCATCCACCCCCACCAAGCGCGGCCGGGGGGATAAGTCCTCTGCCACGATTTACGACATCGCGAAGCTGGCGGGCGTGAATCCCTCCACCGTGTCCCGCGCGCTGAGCAAGCCCGGCCGTGTCAGTGCCAAAACGCAGAAGATCATTGAGGACGCGGCTGCGGAGCTGAATTATCAGGTCAATCCGTTCGCCCGAGCACTGCCCACGGGCCGCACCCAGACCATTGGGCTGATCGTCGCGGACATTACCAACCCCACGTTCTTCGACATCATCCGCGGCGCTGAAACCACCGGATCCGCCCGCGATTACACGCTGGTTCTGGCTGAGTCCGCCGAGTCGCCGGAGACTGAAGTAACCGCCGCCCGGCGCCTGCTGAGCACCGTGGACGGACTCATCCTGGCCAGCCCCCGCATGGACGATGACCACATCCGGGCCTTGGCCGCGGACAAACCCGTCGCCGTCATCAACCGCGAGATCCAAGGCGTGCCGTGCGTGGTTCCGGACGTCAACAAGGGCATCAGCGAAGCCGTGCGCAGCCTGGCCGCCAACGGCCATGAAAAGCTCGCGTACGTCGCCGGCCCCAAGCAGTCTTGGATGACGGCCCGCCGTTGGGAAGGCGTCAAAGCCGCCGCCGAATGGTCCAAACTCAGCGCGGTGCGCCTCGAGTCGTCCAAACCAACGGTCGACGGCGGCCGTCAGGTTGCGCGCGACGTCCTGGACAGCGGGGCGACGGCGGTGATCACCTACAACGACCTCTTGGCCATTGGCTTGATGCAGGAATTGCAGGCCGGCGGCATGCGCGTTCCGGACCAGATCAGCATTGTTGGCTTCGACGACATCTTCGGCGCCGATTTCACCACCCCGGCCCTGACCACGGTCCGCTCGCCGTTGGGGGAGTGCGGCACCCGTGCCGTGACCATCCTGCTGGACATGCTCCAAGGCCACGACGCCCCAGGCGAAGCTGTCCGGGTGGAAACGGAACTCGTGGTGCGCGGGTCCAGCGGACGGCTCCTCGCCTGACTTCAGCACCCCGCTGCACAGCAAGATGCAACAGGGTGGCAATTTTTGGCAACCGGTTGACAAAGGTTAGGCTGGACCCCCAAGATTGACCTATGTCACAGTCCATCGCAGCACACCCTGACAGGCTCCTGCCCGCAGATCCCGGGACGCGCAGCATCGCGCGGTCCTTGCTGGAGCGCGTCCAGGACCTGCCCATCATTTCCCCGCACGGTCACGTTGACGCCGCAGTCATCGAGCAGAACACGCCGTTCCCCGATCCTGCAGCGCTCCTGGTCAGCCCGGATCACTACGTCACCCGCCTGATCCACGCCAACGGTGTTCCGATGGATCAGTTGCTGGCCGGCACAGCGTCCGCCCCGGAGTCCCGGGAGATCTGGCGACAGTTCGTTGAAGCCTGGCCGCTGTTCGAGGGCACGGCTTCCGGGTATTGGCTGCGCACCCAGTTCAACGATGTGTTCAAGCTCGGAGCCGAGCTCAGTGAGTTGCCGGCGGACGCAAGCTACGACGCGATCGCCGCGAAGTTGGTAGAACCCGACTTCCGCCCGCGGCAGCTCTTCAAGGACTTCAACATCGAGGTCCTCGCCACCACGGATGATCCGCTGGACAGTCTGGCCAGCCACAAAGCACTCACCGAAGATCCGAGCTTCAACGGCCGCGTCCTCCCCACGTTCCGCCCGGACGCCTACCTGAATGTGGCCCACCCCAGCTGGAGTGCCAACGTCGATCGGCTCATCGGGACCGCGGCCGATGGCGCCACTGGCTACGCCGGCTATATCGCCGCCCTGGAAAACCGGCGTCGCTATTTCGTAGAGCATGGCGCGGTATCGGCGGACCATGGCGTCCGCACCCCCGCCACCCTCAAACTTGATGAAGCGGAAGCGGAAGCGCTCTTCGAAAAGGCACGCTCCGGCAAGGCCAGTGCGCACGATCGCGACGCGTTCGAGGCCCACATGATGTACCAGATGGCGCGCATGTCCGTGGAGGATGGCCTGGTCATGACCATCCACCCGGGTTCGTACCGCAACCACCACGAACCTACGTTCACTGAGTTTGGTGCCGACACTGGTCACGACATCCCGTTCGCCGTGAACTACACCGAGGCCATCCGTCCGTTGCTGCAGGACTTCGGCACGGCCAAGGACTTCCACCTGGTGCTCTTCACCCTGGACGAGACAGTGTTTTCCCGCGAATTGGCGCCGCTGGCCGGCTTCTACCCGTCTGTGTACATTGGCGCCCCGTGGTGGTTCCTCGATGCGCCCGACGCCATGTTGCGGTTCCGCTCAGCCGTCACTGAGACCGCTGGTTTCTCTCGCTCGTCAGGCTTCATCGATGACACCCGCGCCTTCTGCTCCATTCCGGCACGTCATGACGCCTCCCGCAGGATCGAAGCGTCCTTCCTCGCGCGCCTTGTAGCCGAGCACCGCGTGACTGAAGACCGCGCGCACGAGCTGATTCTCGACGTCGTCGATTCCTCGCCACGCAGGGTGTTCAAGCTATGACCGCCGCCTTGCCGCGCCTCAACCGCGATGCTGCGCCTCACCCCAAAGCTCCCGTCCGCATAGTGCACCTGGGCCTCGGCGCCTTCCACCGTTCGCATCAGGCCTGGTTCACGCAGCACGCCGGCGACGCGGGAGAGTGGGGCATCGCCTCGTTCACAGGACGACGCCCCGACGCCGCCGATGTCCTGGCAGGGCAGGACGGTTTGTTCACCGTGGTGGAGCGCTCCGATGCGGGCGACTCGTTCGAGGTAGTGGGCAGCATCGTCGAAGCCGTGGATGGCGCCAACGTGGGCCGGTTGGTTGAACTGGTCGCCGCGCCGCAGACCGCTGTGGTCACCCTGACCATCACCGAAGCCGCTTACGGACTCGGCGCCGACGACGTCCCGCTGCTGGTTTCGGGCGCACAGCCCACGACGCCGTTGGGCCGCTTGGTCTTGGGCCTCGCCGCGCGTAAGGATGCCGACGCCGGCCCCCTCGCCGTCGTTTCGTGCGACAACCTCTCGGAAAATGGAAACGTCGCCCGGGATGGCGTGCTGGGTATTGCGAGAGAATTCGACGGCGGCCTGGCCGCCTGGATCGAGGCGAACGTGAGCTTCGTGAGCACGTCCGTTGACCGGATTACGCCCCGAACAACCGCGGATGACGTCGCCCTGGTGAGTGAAAAGTGCGGCTACCGGGACGACGCTCCCGTGGTCACCGAACCGTTCCGCAACTGGGTACTGAGCGGAGACTTCCCTGCGGGCCGCCCGCGGTGGGAGGATGGCGGGGCTGTCTTTGTGGACGATATCGAGCCCTATGAAAACCGCAAGCTCTGGCTTCTGAACGGTGCGCACTCGATCCTGGCCTACGCAGGACAGCTTCGTGGGCACACCACCGTTGCTGAAGCTTTGGCTGATCCGGTGTGCTCGCAGGCTGTGGAGGAGTTCTGGGACGAAGCATCCCGCCACCTCACCGGCGACGACCTGCGCATTCCCGAGTACAGAGCGGCCTTGCTGGATCGCTTTGGCAATTCGCGTATCGCGCACCATTTGGCCCAGATCGCCATGGACGCCAGCACCAAGCTGCGCATGCGCGCCGTCCCTGTACTCCGGGCCGAACGCGCAGCAGGGCGAACCGGTGAAGCTGCGGCAAGGATGATCGCGGTGTGGGCTGCGTACGTGGAGTCGAACCCCGGCCTGCAGGACCCTCAGTCTGGCGCGGTGGCACAGGCCAACCAGCTTTACGGCCTTGACCGCATTGCTGCCCTGGTGTCGTTGCTGGATGGTGGGCTCTCCCGAGATTCCGGGGTTGTGAAGCTCATCGAGGAGCTTAGTGCCGGTTTTGTACCCGCGGCGGAGCATGCCGCCGCAAGTGGTTCCGGCGTAGGAGCTACCGCGTAGGACTTCTTCCTGATTCAGCGCCCGTTGCTGGCCCAGGTTGTCAGGATTTCCCCGGCAACCTGGGCCGCCGGCGTTTAACACAGCCGATCCCAGACGTTGTGGGGCCCGCTGTGCGTGCCTTGGCGTGTTCTTAAGGCGTAGAGCGGGCCTCACAACGGGTAGAGGTTTGGTGTAACTTTCAATGAAATGTTGCGGCAACCGATTGCCAAACGCTTGCCAAAGTGACTAGAATTACAACAGCTGCACCACCGATTCCAGAGGTTCCATCTACTGTCGAGTCGGCTTGGACCGCAATGACGCGAAGGGTAAAGGAGCCCGCATTGAAAAAGCTCAGCAAACTCAGCATCGCCGGCTATGGTGCCGGCGATGCCGCCAATAATCTTGCCTTCACCACTGCCACGATGTTCCTGCTGGTGTACTACACGGACGTCGCAGGAATTTCGGCGGCCGCGGCCGGTACCTTGCTGTTGGTGGTGCGGATCTTCGACGCCTTCGCCGATGTCTTCGCTGGACGCATGGTTGACCGCTCGTACAGCAAGCGCTTTGGGAAGTTCCGCCCCTTCATCATGTTTGGTTCCATTCCGCTCCTGCTCCTCAGCGTCGCCACGTTCTCCGTGCCGCAACTGGGCGAGACGGGCACCTTGCTCTACGCCTACGTGAGCTACGCGGCTCTGGGGCTGGCCTATTCCCTGGTCAACATCCCGTATGGCTCGCTGGCCGGGGCCATGACGCAGGATCCCGGGGACCGCGCCAAGCTGGGCTCCGCCCGCACGGTGGGTGCACTGCTGGTGGGTTCCGCCCTGGGCATCTTCGTGGCGCCGCTGATCAAGCCGGGCGCTGATCTCCAGGCCACGTTCACTACCATCACGCTGGCTTTTGTGGTGATCGGCGCGGCGCTCTACCTCTTCACTGTCCTCACGGCCAGGGAGCGCGTGCACCGCACGGTCCCTAATGTTTCCTTCAAGCAGAGCATGGACACTCTGAAGACGAATCGTCCGCTGCTCATGCTGTGCCTGAGCTCGTTCCTCTTCCTGACCGGCTACATGGCGTTGTCCTCCGTTCAGCTCTACTACCTCCGCGATGTCCTGGGCCGCTTGGATCTATATCCGGTGCTGGCCATCGTTCAACTGGCCATGACCTTGGCCCTTGCACCTTTAATGCCGCGAATGGTCCGCAGGATCGGCAAAAAGAACGTGTACATCGCTGCCGGAACGCTGTCCATGGTGGGTGGAATTATTGTCTTCTTCTCTCCTTCCTCCATGGTCTGGGTTGGCTTCTCCGGGCTCGTGGTCAGCCTGATGGGCGTCATGGCGGTGAACATCGTGGTGTGGGCCCTGGAAGCGGACACTGTGGAGTACGGCGAATGGAAAACCGGTGTCCGCACCGAGGGAATCACCTACGCGCTGTTTTCCTTCACCCGGAAGACCGGCCAAGCCGTGGGTGGGGCACTTGCCGCCTATTGCCTCGCGGTGGGCGGCTACACGTCAGGCGCCACCCAGAGCGCGGAAGCCATGCAGGGAATCCAGTTCGCCGCCGGGGCCCTGCCGGCCATCATGACCATCCTGGCGATAGTGGTGATGACCAAGTACAAGCTCACAGATGCGGTGCATGCGCAGATTGTGGGGGAGATCCGTGCGCGCCGTTCTGCGGACGTCAGGCAGGACGCCCCCAAGGGAAATCCTGGAACTCCGGAGGTTGCTGCTGCCGGCCATGCCGCACACGGCAACAAGCCCAGCTAAATAATCCAAAAAAGTTAGGCAACCGGTTGCCACGTGATGCAATCCAACCTAAAATCATACTCAAACCCACCCAGCCACATCCCGAAAGGAAAAGCTGTGAAAATCATTGCCGCTGAAGTCTTTGTGACCAGCCCGTCCCGCAACTTCGTCACCTTGCGCATCACCACCGAGGATGGTGTGACGGGCATCGGTGACGCCACCCTCAACGGCCGTGAACTTGCCGTGGCCGCGTATCTCAAGGAGCACGTTGCGCAGCTGCTGATCGGCAAGGATCCGCACAGGATCGAGGACACGTGGCAGTTCCTCTACCGCAGCTCCTACTGGCGCCGCGGGCCCGTCACCATGGCGGCCATTGCCGCCGTCGACATGGCACTGTGGGACATCAAGGGCAAAATCGCAGGCCTGCCGGTCTACCAACTGCTGGGTGGCGCTTCCCGCAACGGCCTGCGCGCTTACGGACACGCGTCCGGCGCGGACATTCCGTCGCTGTTCGACTCCGTTCGCGAACACCTGGAGTTGGGCTACAAATCCATCCGCATCCAGACCGCGGTCCCGGGCATCAAGGCCGTCTATGGTGTTGCCGCGCAGGCCCAGGCCTCGGGCGAACGGTACGACTACGAGCCCGCCGGCCGTGGCAACTTCCCGTTGGAAGAGGACTGGGACACCCGCGCCTACCTGCGCCACTTGCCCACCGTTTTTGAGGCAGTGCGCAACGAGTTCGGCCCGGAGATCCCGCTGCTGCATGATGGCCACCACCGCATGACACCCATCCAGGCCGCCAAGCTGGGCAAGGCCCTGGAACCGTACGACCTCTTCTGGCTGGAAGACTGCACTCCGGCCGAGAATCAGGAGGGCCTGCGCCTGGTCCGCCAGCACACCACCACCCCACTGGCAATCGGCGAAATCTTCAACACCGTGTATGACTTCCAGACCCTCATCAAGGAACAGCTGATCGACTACGTCCGTGCCGCCTCCACCCACTTCGGCGGCATCTCCCCGCTGAAGAAGGTCATGGACTTCGCGGCCCAGTACCAGATCAAGTCAGGCTTCCACGGCCCCACGGACATCTCCCCGGTGGGCTTCGCCGCCCAGCTGCACGTGGGCCTGGCCATTCACAACTACGGTATCCAGGAATACATGCAGCACTCTGACAAGACCAACGAGGTCTTCCAGCAGTCCATGACCTTCAAGGACGGCTACCTGCACCCGGGCGACAACCCCGGCATCGGCGTCGAATTCAATGAAGAAGCAGCTGCGGCGTTCCCGTACCAGCAGGCCTATCTGCCCTACAACCGCCTCGTGGACGGCACGGTTCATGACTGGTGAGACGGTCATGACTGGTAAACCTGCTTCCTCTGAAGATGGGCACCGCCACCACATCGTGGTGATGGGCGTGGCCGGCTGCGGCAAGAGCACCGTTGGTGCGGCCCTCGCCGAACGCCTCGGCGCTGGATTCCTCGACGGCGATTCGCTGCACCCCCAGGCGAATATCGACAAGATGGCCGCGGGTACTCCGCTGAACGACGACGACCGCGCGCCCTGGCTGGCTGAAATCGGCAGGCGATTCCCGGCGTCGAACTCTGCTCTTGTCATCGCGTGCAGCGCGCTCAAGCGCTCGTACCGGGACATCATCCGCAGCGCCGATCCATCCGTGGTGTTCGTGCACCTGCATGGCACCCGTGAGTTGCTGAATGCCCGCATGACTGCCCGTCCCGGGCACTTCATGCCGGCCTCCCTGCTGGACTCGCAACTGGCTACGCTGCAACCGCTCGAGGACGACGAAGCCGGGATCGTTGTGGACATCGCATCGCCCGTGGAGGACATCGTGAATGACGTATATGCCGGGCTGACAGGCCAGTCCGCAGCGTCTGCCGGGCCGCACTTGGTGGACTTGGCGGCGGCTCCTTACAACTTGGATGACGCCGCGGTGGAGTGGGTAGAGAGCACCATTGGCTCCATGACGCTGGAAGAGAAGATCGGCCAGCTGTTCATCAACCACAACAACGATTACTCCCCGGCGTACCTCGACGGCGTGCTGGAGAACTTCCACGTGGGCGGTATGCGGTACCGGCCGGGGCCCTCTTCTGCCGTCCAGGAGCACATCCGTTACGCCCAGTCCAAGACCCGCATTCCGCTGCTGATCGCGTCCAATCCAGAGATGGGTGGCGCCGGCAGTTGCGACGACGGCACGTTCGTTTCCACGCACCTGCAGGCAGGCTCGCACCCGGACAAGACCATTGCGCGGCAGATGGGCCAGGTGGCCGGCGTCGAAACTGCTGCGCTGGGCTGCAACTGGGCCTTCGCACCGATCGTCGACATTCACTACAACTGGCGCAACACGGTCATCTCCACGCGGGCCTTTGGCAACACCCCGGAGGTTGTGGTGGAGCGGGCCAAGGAGTACTTCGACGGCATCAGTGAATCACCCACCATCTGCGCCATGAAGCACTTTCCGGGGGACGGCATTGATGAGCGCGATCAACACGTAGTCACCTCGTACAACACCCTTGGCTACGAGGAGTGGAACGCCAGCTACAGGCACGTCTACCGCGAAATGATCGGGCACGGCGTGCAGTCCATCATGGTGGGCCACATCGGCGCTCCTGAGGTGTCCCGGTATTTCCGGCCTGGCTTGTCGGATGCTGAGATCCTCCCTGCGACGCTGGCGCCCGAGTTGTTGCAGGATCTGCTGCGCGGCGAACTCGGTTTCAACGGGCTGGTCCTGACGGATGCTTCGCTGATGGTTGGCCTGACGCAGGCCATGAAGCGGCGCGACCTGGTACCTGCGACCATCGCCGCGGGCTGCGACATGTTCCTGTTCTTCCGGAACCCGGAGGAGGACTTCGGGTACATGCTGGATGGCTATAAGTCCGGAGTTATCAGCGAGGGGCGTTTGCAGGATGCCCTGCGGCGCATCCTTGGCCTGAAGGCGAGCCTGGGCTTGCATGTACGCCAGGAATTGGTGCCCCCCGTTGAGGCACTCGCGGTCATCGGCAGTGAAGCCCACCGGGCCATCGCTGCCGACATCGCTGACAAGACCGTCACCCTGGTGAAGGACACGGCCCGCAACCTGCCGATCACCCCTCAGACGCATCCGCGGATCCGTCTCTACGGCATCTCGGGTGGCGCCGACTTCACCCGAGCAGATCCTCTCGCCTACCTGGACACTGTCCGGGAAGAACTGGAAGCCGCAGGATTCGAGGTCAGCGTCTTCAGGACCGCGGAACAGCGCGAAGCCGCGGGGGAGGCCGGAATGAACTTCATGCGGGTCCTGTCCGAGGAAGCCACAGGCGACTATGCGGAGCGATACGACGCCGCCTTCGTCTTCGCGAACGTGAAGGGTTTCGCGCAGGAGGCCTCAATCCGGATCAAGTGGTCCTCGCCCATGGCCGCCGAGATCCCTTGGTACGCCACGGAGGTTCCCACGGTGTTTGTCTCCTTGAACCAGCCGAACCACTTGATCGACGTGCCCATGGTCAAGACCGTCATTCACGCACACGCAGCAACGCGTGAGGCCATTCGCGCCACGATCCAAAAGATCCAGGGCAAGTCCGGGTTCCAGGGGACCTTCAACCAGAACGTCTTCTGCGATTCGTTCGACACCCGCCTCTGATTTCCCTGTTCCCAGCAGGGAAGAGTTCCTCCCCGCCATCATGGAGGAGCGATCGAAGCCCGGTACTGCCCACAAGGCGGTGCCGGGCTTTTTCCTGCCATCCGGATGGTTGGCCCTGCCGTCCGGAAATATTGAGGCCGCGAATTGTGAACGCTAACAACGTTTCAAGTCAATAGTCCTGTGAGCGGTTCTGGTCTGCAATCATTTCGTGATCCAAGGCACTTGACCAACGGTATTGTTAGCGTTCACAATGGCATTCGCATCACCTTTCAGTGGCTCGTGTCGCCCCACCGCACGCAAGCCCACATCGCTTTACCGTGCCGGACGCGCAGATGCTCCGGCTGCATCAGAGTTCGCGGCAAAGCTGCCGCGGAAGGAGAGCATCGTGAGATTGAAGAAACTCCTGGGCGCCGTCGCGGTTGTCCTGACCTTGACCGTGGGAGCCACGGGCTGTGGAAGCCGCGGAGGCACCGCGGAGTCCACCAGCAGCGCGAATCCCAGCGATTCACTGGTAGGCATTTCGATGCCCACCCAAACCTCCGAACGCTGGATCGCAGATGGCGCCAACGTGGAGAAGTCGCTGAAGGACCTCGGCTACAAGACTGACCTCCAGTTCGCCAACGACGACATTCCCACGCAGGTTTCCCAGATTGAGAACATGCTGACCAAGGGCGCAAAGGCCCTGATCATCGCAGCCATCGACGGCACCACCCTGACCGACGTCCTGGCCAAAGCCAAGGAGCAGAACGTCAAGGTCATCGCCTATGACCGACTCATCAACGGAACGCCGAACGTGGACTACTACACCACCTTCGACAACTACACTGTGGGCGTCCAGCAGGCCACCTCGTTGCTGACCGGGCTTGGCCTGGTTGACGCAAGCGGCAAGAAAGTAGAGGGCAAGGGCCCGTTCAACGTTGAGCTGTTCGCGGGAAGCCCGGACGACAACAACGCCAACTTCTTCTGGACCGGCGCCATGGATACCCTCAAGCCGTACCTGGATGCCGGCACCCTGAAGGTCCCCAGTGGCCAGACGAAGTTCGAGCAGGCAGCCATCCTGCGCTGGCAGGCACCCGTAGCCCAGAAGCGCATGGAAGACATCCTTACCTCGGCCTACAGCTCCGGCACTAAGCTGGACGGCGTCCTGTCCCCGTACGACGGACTCTCCATCGGTATCATCTCCGCACTGACCAGCACCGGCGGCTACTCCACCGGAAGCCTTCCCGTGGTCACCGGCCAGGATGCAGAAAAGGGCTCCGTGAAGTCCATCGTCGCAGGCGAGCAGTACTCCACAATCTTCAAGGACACCCGCCAGCTCGGCGCGCAGGCCGTGAAGATGGTTGACGCTGTGCTCAAGGGCACCGAGCCGGAAACCAACGACACCAAGACCTACAACAACAAGGTCAAGGTTGTTCCGGCCTTCCTCCTGAAGTCCGTCATCATCACCAAGGACAACTTCCAGAAGGAACTCATCGACTCGGGCTACTACAAGGAATCCGACGTCAAGTAACTAGTTCCCGGTCTGTGGTCCCGCCGCCCTGTGCTGCAGCGCGCAGTACGGCGGGGCCGCAGCCTCCCTTAGAGCCTGTCGAGTCCTCGGCCCGGCCAAGTTTCAACCAGTCAGCGGGAATTGACGATGAACGTACCCATTCTTCAAATGCGAGGAATCACCAAGACCTTCCCCGGGGTAAAAGCCCTGCAGGACGTCACCCTGGACGTCAACCGAGGTGAAGTTCACGCCATCTGTGGTGAGAACGGCGCCGGGAAGTCCACCCTCATGAAGGTGCTCTCCGGCGTTTACGCCCACAACACCTTCGACGGCGACATCCTCTTCGAGAACGAACCCTGCGAATTTTCGAGCATCACGGACAGCGAAAAGCGCGGCATCGTGATCATCCACCAGGAACTGGCCCTCAGCCCGTACCTGTCCATCGCCGAGAACATCTACCTCGGCAATGAGCTGGCCAAGAACGGCTGGGTGGACTGGCGGAAGACTAACCTGGAAGCCGCCAAGCTGCTGGCCCGGGTGGGCCTCAGTGAAAATCCGGTGACTCCCATCCAGCACATCAGTGTTGGCAAGCAGCAGCTGGTGGAGATCGCCAAGGCGCTGTCCAAAGAGGTAAAACTCCTCATTCTGGACGAGCCCACCGCGGCGCTTAACGATGAAGACTCAGACCACCTGCTGGACCTCATCCTGCACCTCAAGGGCCAGGGCGTCACCAGCATCATCATCAGCCACAAACTCAACGAGATCCGCAAAGTGGCAGACGCCGTCACCATTATCCGCGATGGCAAGTCCATCGAGACCCTGCGGTTGGATCAGGGCCAGATCACCCAGGAACGCATCATCCGTGGCATGGTGGGCCGCGACCTTGAAAGCCTCTACCCGGACCGAACGCCCAATATCGGCGAGGAAGTCCTGCGCATTGAGGATTGGACAGTCCAGCATCCCCAAGACCATTCCCGCATGGTGGTGAACAATGCCAGCCTCAACGTCCGCAAGGGCGAAGTAGTAGGCCTGGCAGGCCTCATGGGTGCTGGCCGGACCGAGTTGGCCATGAGCGTCTTTGGCCGGACGTACGGGCGGGCGGTGTCGGGCAAGGTCTACAAATACGGCCAGGAAATCAATACCTCCACCGTCTCCGACGCCATCGAGCACGGGATCGCCTATGCAACCGAGGACCGGAAGCACTACGGCCTGAACCTGATCGAAGACATCAAGCGCAACATCTCCATGGCCGCACTGAACAAGCTGGCCAAACGCGGCTGGGTGGATGGCAACAAAGAGACCACCGTGGCCAACCACTACCGCAAGAGCATGAACATCAAAGCTCCGTCCGTTGCTGCCATCACCGGCAAACTCTCGGGTGGAAACCAGCAAAAAGTGGTGCTGAGCAAGTGGATGTTCTCAGACCCCGACGTCCTGATCCTGGACGAACCGACCCGTGGAATCGACGTCGGCGCCAAGTTTGAGATCTACACCATCATTGCCGAGCTCGCAGCCGCGGGGAAAGCAGTCATTGTGATCTCCTCTGAGCTTCCGGAGCTCCTGGGCATCTGCGACAGGATCTACACCCTGTCCGCAGGCCACATCACCGGCGAAGTCCCCATCGCCGAAGCCACCCAGGAAACCCTCATGCACTACATGACCCAAGAGAAGGAATAGCGAACATGTCCGCCCTACGAGAATCCCTTGGCTTCCTCACAAGCCGCCTCCGCCAGGTTGGCATCTTCGTCGCCCTGATCCTGATCGTCATCCTTTTCCAGGTCCTGACCGACGGCATCCTGCTACAGCCGCAGAACGTCACCAACCTCGTGGTCCAGAACAGTTACATCCTGATCCTGGCCATCGGTATGGTGATGGTCATCATCGCTGGACACATTGACCTGTCCGTCGGGTCCATCGCCGGCTTCATCGGTGCTGTGGCCGGCGTGATGATCGTGCACTGGGGATGGGCGTGGTGGCTCGCCATCCCGGCTTGCCTCCTGGTCGGCGCGTTGGTGGGAGCGTGGCAAGGTTACTGGATTGCCTATGTGGGCATCCCAGCCTTCATCGTCACCCTTGCCGGCATGCTCATCTTCCGTGGCCTGACGCTCATCACCCTCAAGAACCAGCAGATCACCCCCTTCCCGAACGAACTCCGTGCACTGGGTGGCGGCTTCCTGCCGGACATTTCCGGGGGAACCTCCGTGCTGGAATGGCTGACGGTCATCCTCGGCGTCGGCGGCACTGCAGCCATCCTTTTCCAGGCATTGAAGGAACGCCGGGTACGCCGCAAGTTCAACCTCGAGAATGAGCCGATGGCCTGGTTCGCCGTCAAGAACGGCTTCATCGCAGTGCTGATGCTCATCATCACCTTCCTGCTGGCCAGCTACCGTGGCACCCCGATTGTCCTGATCGTCCTGGCTGTCCTGGTAATCGTCTACTCGGCGCTGATGAACAACAGCATTTTCGGCCGTCACACCTATGCGATCGGTGGAAACCTCCACGCCGCCGAGCTGTCGGGCATCAAGACCAAGAAGGTCACCTTCCGCCTGTTCGTCAACATGGGTGTCCTGGCCGCGTTGGCCGGCCTGGTCTTCACGGCCCGCCTGAACTCGGCCCAGCCTGCCGGTGGTACCGGTTTCGAACTCGACTCCATCGCCGCCGCGTTCATTGGTGGCGCAGCGGTCCAGGGCGGCATCGGCACGGTAGCGGGTGCCATGATCGGTGGCCTGATCATGGGCGTCCTGAACAACGGCATGTCCATCCTTGGCCTGGGTACCGATTACCAGCAGCTCATCAAGGGCTTGGTGCTCCTGCTCGCCGTCGGCTTCGACATCTTCAACAAGAACCGCACCGGTTCCGGTGGAGGGTCCGCCATGGGCCGTCGCTTCAAGTGGAAGACCACGCCTCCGGCAACCGAAGCGGCTCCGGCTTCCAAAGCGGAGCCCGTGGGCGTCGACGCTAAGTAGGATCCCATGTCACGCGGCGAACATCCGCCCCCAGCGGGGCCCCGGGCACAGTCCGGGGCCCTGCTGGGCTCGCCCGCCCCGCTGGGCTCGCCCGCGCTGCCGGTCCGGCCTCCCGTCATGGGTGACGTTGCGAAGATGGCGGGGGTCTCGCACCAAACTGTTTCCCGCGTCCTGAACAACCATCCCAACGTCAGCGGAAAAACCCGGGAACGCGTGGAATCGGCCATCGCGCACCTTGGGTACAGGCGGAACACAGCAGCACGCAGCCTGGTGACCCGTCGGTCCCGGACCATCGGGGTACTTGCATGCGAAACGGGCCAGTTCGGTCCGGCGAACACGCTCCTCGGGGTGGAGCAGGCGGGCAGGGAAGCAGGGTACTTCGTCAGCATCGCGAATCTTCGCGAAGTAACCGGCGAAAGCATCAACGATGCCATTGCGCATTTCCGCAACCAGTCCGTGGACGGCATTGTCATCCTGGTTCCGCACCCCGATGTCCTGGCCGTCCTGCGTGACGTTTCGGTGCCCGTGCCGATCGTTGCCGTGGGTGCAGGAGCCGGTAACCAGCTGACGGGCGCCTCACTCGATCAACGGTTGGGAGCCCGCCTGGCCGTTGACCACCTGATCGATCTGGGGCACCGCAGTATTGCCCATATCTCGGGCCCTCCGCACTGGATCGACGCCGCTGAGCGCATTAAAGGCTGGCAGGAAGCGCTCGGCGCTGCAGGGCTGGAAGCCGATGTCCTCTTGGAAGGTGGTTGGGATGCCGCCTCGGGTTACCGCGCCGGCCGAGACCTCCTGCAGCACGGCAGCATCACGGCGGTCTTCGTAGCCAACGATCAGATGGCCGTGGGCGTCCTTCGCGCCGTCCAGGAAGCGGGACGTCACGTGCCCGGCGACATCAGCGTGGTGGGCTACGACGATCAACCCGAAGCTGAATTCTTCATGCCACCGCTGACCTCCATCAAGCAGGACTTCGAGGAACTCGGCCGCCGCTGCATGGAGGCCGTGCTGCAACAGTTGGATGGAGAGCCGGCAAGCGGCGAACAAATGGTCAACCCCCGCTTGGTGATCCGCTCCACCACGGCCGCCCCTGCGCCTCGCTGAACGTCGCTCCTACTAAACTAGGAGCCATGACTTCCACGCTTGATACTGCTGCTGCCCGCGCCCGCCTTCTTGAACTCATCAAAGAACTGGCGGTGGTCCGCGGCAAGGTGATCCTCTCCAGCGGCAAGGAAGCGGACTACTACATCGACCTCCGCCGCATCTCCCTGCACCACGAGGCCTCCAAGCTGGTGGGCCAGGTCATGTTGGCAATGATCGACGACGCCGGCGTGTCAGTTGAGTGCGCGGGCGGACTCACCATGGGTGCCGACCCCGTCGGTACCGCTGTGATGCACGCTGCTGCCGACGCCGGCCGTGCCGTGGACGCCTTCGTGGTCCGCAAGGCCCAGAAGTCCTACGGCATGGGCCGTCAGGTGGAAGGCCCCTCCGTTGAGGGCCGCAACGTGGTGGTTCTCGAGGACACGTCCACCACCGGCGGGTCCGCACTGACCGCCGTCGAAGGTGTCCGTAAAGCAGGCGGCAATGTGGTGGCCGTCGCTGTGATCGTTGACCGTAACACCGGCGCCAAAGAGAAGATCGAAGCCGAAACCGGCGTTCCGTACCTCTTCGCTTTCGGCAAGGACGAGCTCGGCCTCGACTAAGGAGTTTTTATACAGCTACTGCCCTTAAAGGCGCATCTTAAGGGCATCAGCTGTACACAAACTGGGGGGCTGTGAGGCACCGCCTTTCGAAGCCTATGCTTGCTGCGTGGACGTTCAAGTAGGGAAGCTCCCGGCACCGGCGGAGGCGGATGGAAACCTCCCCGTGCCGGCTTCTCCTGAACCGGAGAAGGCAGAGGATCCGGGCGCATGGGCCCGGATCCTGCCTTACGCTGCCCGCCTCAAGATGACGTCCCGCCGAAACTTCCTCATCACCGCCGGAGCCTCCGCAGCGCTGGCCGGGGACATGCTTTTTACCCGTCGTGTCCAGGCCGAGCGGCGGGCTACCAAGATCCTCAGGGTTCCTGATCCGTACTCGGACCTGTACTTCCCCAAGGCCAGCTGGATCCTGTTCCCCGGGTACAAAACCAGCTGGGAAGAAGCCCAGTGGATTCTGAACTCACTGCGTCCTGCCCTGCATCAGCGCGGCCGCCTTGCCGCCGTCGGATATTCCAACCTGGGACTGGACGTGGACGAGATCGTCCGCGAAATCATCCTCCACGTCCGCGAACTGGAACTGGAGAAGCTCTACTTCTACGGCCACAGTTTCGGCGGGATGCTCGCCACCCAAGTGGCCGCCCGCCTCTTGGAACTGCACGGCGTCGAGACGCAGCTGATTGTCCTGGATTCGAGCCCGTTCAGCCGCGCCGACGTCCTGGACCAGAGCTGGTTTGACGGTGTGGTGTTCCTGTACGAGAATGGCTTCCGCATCCCGTCGGTCCTCCGCGGGGGCTACGAACTGGGGGAGCGCGTGGCGCACAAGGACGAGCGAACATGGCGGCAAATCCTCGACCAAAGCCTGGAACAGCTCTCCCCAATCGCCCCTTCCAGCGTGCTCATCCAGACGGAGTCGGCGTACATTTACCACTTCGACGGACTCCGCCTGGCCGGAAAGATCGGTGGCGCCAAGATGGCCTTTTTGGGCAACGCCAAGGATGGCACCGTGGATTATGAGTCGGCGCGCGCCGGGTGGAGCAAGGTCTTCGGAGCCAACATGGCCCTGCCCACCCTCAGCACCGAAGGCGCCCGACCCGCGCACGCCAGCCCGCAATGGAACGGTGGCGTGTACCGGCCATTGCTCGAGAAAGTCCAGAATGAGCTCCAACCGCTCCCTCCCGAGCCCCAGGAGCCGTCGTACCAAGAGCCCAACGGTAAGGTCATCCGCCCGGCATAGGTGCAGTCCGGACTACCTCAGGCGTCCCGCTCAACGCAGCGATCCAACCTCGACGGCGGTGAGGCCCGCCTCGCGCAGAAAGCTCCGAACGTCGCCGAACTCCTGGGCGAACCCGGCCAGGAAGTGCCGCATGGCAGCCTCGGGGCTCTGCAGGATCATGAGGTCAGGGCTGAAATACTCCGCCGGTGTTGAAGGGACGCTCAGCCGCCACGTTTCTGCCATGACTTCCAGGACGTCCGGCAGGTTGGCTGTGGTGGCCGCATAATCCGTCACCACTTGCTCCTCGGTTCCGCCCGCTGCCAAAAGCCCGATTGCCGACACCACACCTGTCCGGTCCTTGCCCAGCGAACAGTGGACCAGCGTACGTTTGCCACGGGCGACGGGGCGCAGAGCGTCAGCGACCCACTCCGGGCGCAACCGGATCCAGCCCAGATACAAGTCGCCGAGGTCCTCGGCCGTTTCCACGGCTTGGAGCGACCCGGCAATGGCGTTCGGGTCCAGCGGGTTATGGATGAGTTCGACGGCGGGCGGGACGACGGCGGCAGGCCCGCCGCCGTCGTTGTCGTCCTGAACCAGCCACGGGACCAGCGAGCGTTCAAGCTCACTCCGCAGGTCCACGATTGCCTGGATGCCGTGCTCCGCCAGGAAACCCGACGTTGCAGCGGCATCCAAGCCGAACGGCTGGCTCCCCCTGAGTATCCGACCACCGGCCAGGGGACGCAGATTGAGCACAGCCATGGTTGTCCCTTAGATCTGGCTCTTGAGGTCGGCCACCGAGTTCAGGATCTGGTTGGGCCGGAACGGGAAGGACACGATTTCTTCGCGCTGCGTGATGCCGCTCAGGACCAGAACGGTGTGCAAGCCCGCTTCCATGCCGGCCACGATGTCCGTGTCCATGCGGTCACCGATCATGGCCGTGGTCTCGGAGTGGGCGTCGATCTGGTTCATGGCCGAGCGGAACATCATGGGGTTTGGCTTGCCCACAATGTATGGCTCGCGGCCGGTGGCCTTGGTGATCATGGCCGCGATAGCACCGGTTGCCGGCATGGGGCCGTCCTTGGAGGGACCGGTGGCGTCCGGGTTGGTGGCGATGAAGCGGGCTCCGGCCAGGATGTGGCGGACGGCCATGGTGATCGCTTCGAAGGAGTAAGTGCGGGTCTCGCCAAGGACCACGAAGTCGGGATCGGTGTCAGTGAGGATGAACCCGGCCTCGTGCAGGGCCGTGGTGAGTCCGGCTTCACCGATGGTGTAGGCGCGGTTGCCCGAATCCGAGGACTGGACCTGGTCCTTGAGGAACTGGGCCGTGGCCAGCGCGGACGTCCAGATGTTCTCTTCCGGAACCTCCAGACCGGACGCGCGCAGGCGGGCTGCGAGGTCACGGGGAGTGAAGATGGAGTTGTTGGTCAGGACCAGGAAGCGCTTGGACGTGTCCACCCAGCGCTGGATGAGCTCAGCTGCACCGGGGATCGCCTGGTTTTCATGAACCAGGACACCGTCCATGTCCGTAAGCCAGCATTCAATTTCGTGGCCGTTCCGATAAACCGATGTGGACGTGGTTTCTTCTGCCATATTTGCCTCCGGCTGGGGTTGTTCATGCACTGCCACCAGTCTTCCATCAATCCGCGGCGCTAACATCCTGGGATCCCGCTTATGTGGGTAGTTCTGCCCATGTGGATATCCGTTGTGACTTGCGTTGGACGCCTCGGACTCGACTACGCTGGGGGCGGCGCAGGCGTGCCACCACCGTGGGTCGGGGGATCGACATGGTGGTTTTTATGTTCCGCCCACGCTTCAGCAGGTCCCCTCTTCCGGTTTATCCATCGGGTGTCCCCAGAAACATCCCGGTGACCCACTGCCTTCGAAAGGGCCCGCCATGAGCAACAACAACGGAGCGCCTCAGCCTCCCTACAACCCCGAAGGCGTGCCGCAGCAACGCTACGACACCGGTCAGGGCCAGTACGGCCAGTACCAGCCGGGCCAGCCGGGCCAGGAAGGCCAGCCGCACTATGGCCAGACCGAGGCGTTCCCCACGCAGCAACCGCCGACGCAAGCCTTCCCCGCGCAGCAGGGACACCCCGACGGCGAATCCGCCGAAACCGTCCACCGCTACCCCCAGGCCCAGCAGGCCCAGCCGGGCTTCCCACCGCCGGGTGCCGGATACCCGGGCCAGCCTGGCTACCCGGGCGGACCCGGCGGACCCGGTCAGAACCCGGGCGACCACAACAAGAAGTCGCTGTTCCTCATCCTCGGCGGTGTCGCCGTCGTCGTGATTGTTGCGCTGGTGGTGGCCTTCACCTGGCTGATCCCGTCGATGACCAAGCCCACCGCAGTGGAGACCCCGGCGCCGTCTGTAACCTCGTCAGACGAAGCTTCGGATGCAGCGTCCGAGCCCTCTGCCGAACCATCAGCTGAACCATCAGGCGACGCATCGGCGTCGAACGACATTCCTGCCGGAGCCATCCCGCTGCCGGCCGTGTGGGAAGAGCTTGCCGGACCCAGCAATGTCCCTGCCGACGGGGACCCGCTGTTCAGCAAGTGGGTCACGGGCGAATCGTCCTTCCAGTACTTGGCCGAGTGGACCCACGATGAGTCGTTCGGCATCACCAAGGACCCCACCACTGGCGAAGAGATCCAAAAGAAGGCCCAGGGCACGGTAGAAGCCGACGGCGACGGCATCGCGCTCGCCTACGCGTTCTTTGCGGAGTCCGAAGAAGGCAAGTTCGGCAAGGATCCGGCAGAGGTCAAGAAAGCCATCCAGGACATCGAAGCCCGTTACAAAGGCATGACCGCCACGGAGCTGCCCCAGAACCTGGTGGGCCACAAGTGCACCTCCGACTTCAAGACGTCCATGCCGGAAATCCGTGAGTTCCGCCGTGGTGCCGCAGTAGTCATCGGCTTCACCTGCACCAATGCCCGTGGCGAAGCCATCCAGGCCGTGAACTTGTTCTCCGTGACTCCCTGGGGCACCCCGCAGATGCTCGGCGTCAGTGGCCACAAGACGTACTGGGATGCGCACCCGGGACTCTTCGAGCAGTTGGGCAACTCCTACCGCATCAACAAGTGGAAGATGGGCTAAAACCCGCTCTACTCAGCGCGCTCAGGCGGGCGGCGGGTCAGGGCTAAAGTTGAGGGGTGACTGACCTTCCCCCCACCACAGCCCTGCCCACGCCTGCCGGATCTCCCGCTGCCGCCTCTGCGGAGACCGCCGTGGAGGGCGAGGCAGAAGCGAAACCCGAGGTCGGCGTCGGGCCTTGGGAAGGTGAACTGCCCGTAGGTGAGCACTGGGATCCGGACCTGTTGAGGGATGGTGACCGTCGCAACGTGGTGGACCAGTATCGGTACTGGAAGCACGAAGCGATCGTGGCTGATCTGGATTCCAAGCGCCACGACTTCCACATCGCCATCGAGAATTGGCAGCACGATCTCAACATCGGCACAGTGGTGCGGACCGCCAACGCGTTCCTCGCCAAAGAGGTCCACATCATTGGACGACGGCGGTGGAACCGTCGCGGGGCCATGGTCACCGACCGCTACCAGCACGTCCGCCACCACCCCACCGTTGAGGAATTCGTCCAGTGGGCCGAGGGGGAGGGGCTTGCGGTGATCGGCATCGATATTTTCCCGGATTCCGTGCCCCTGGAGACATACGACCTCCCGAAAAACTGCGTGCTGGTGTTCGGACAGGAAGGCCCTGGCCTGTCGCCCGAGGTGCACGATTCCGCCGTCGCTACCCTGTCCATTGAGCAGTTCGGATCCACGCGATCCATGAACGCGGCCTCGGCTGCGGCGATCGCCATGCACGCGTGGGTCCGCCGCCACGTGTTTCAGCAACCCGTCTCCTAGCCCTCGCCGAGTTGGCACTTAACCCCCATGTTTTCCCAAAACATGGGGGTTAAGTGCCAACTCGCGGCAAGAAATATTCATGGAATCCTAGGCCAAGTTGTTACTCATCAGTAACATCTGGCGTGAACCGTGCTCAACGTGGAGCGCGGCCACTACTGGAGGTTCAATGAAGCATCCTTCTTTACGCCTGTCCTCAGCTTTCATCCTTGCTTGCCTGCTGGCGGTAGGTAGCGCCGGGGCTGCCACAGCCGCCCCGGAGCCCGCGGATTTTTACGCCACCCCGGCGGCGCTTCCGCCCACCAACGGAGACGTGATCCGGACTGAGCCCTCGGTCTTCTACGTCGATCCCCTTAAAACCATCCGGGCGCAGGCCGCGGTGCAGCGCATCATGTACCGGTCCGTGAACAGTGCAGGGGTTCCCATCGCTGTGACCGGCACCGTCCTGGTCCCATCCACACCATGGCTGGGTTCTGGCGCACGTCCGCTGGTGGGGTACGCCGTCGGAACCCAAGGGCAGGGCGACCACTGTGCGCCATCCAGGGCACTGGCTGCGGGCGAGGAGTATGAGGGCGTCTTCATCGCCGGCCTCCTGGCGCGCGGATACTCCGTAGCGGTGACCGACTATGAAGGGTTGGGCACCCCGGGCAGCCACACGTATATGGCCCGCGCATCGCAAGCACACGCAGTGCTCGACGTCGTTCGCGCCGCCCAGCGGCTGGGGAACCCGCAGCTCGTGGCCGGCGGACCGGTGGCACTTGCCGGATACTCACAGGGCGGCGGCGCCTCGGCAGCCGCCGTCGAGCTTGCGGCGCAGTACGCGCCGGAACTGAACCTCAAGGGAGCCTATGCCGGCGCTGTCCCGGCGGATCTTCCGGCAGTGGGAGTCAACCTCGACGGCGGGTTGTACACCGGCTTTCTCCTCTACGCAGTGACAGGCATGAGTGCTGCCGGCGGATTGGACCTCAACCCGTATCTCAGCGCTGCCGGCCAAGCGAAAATCGCCGCTACTGACCAGGAATGCACCGTACAGTCGATTGCTTCCAGCGGCTTCCTGGACACCACCAAGCTCACGGTGTCACGGCAGAAGCTGAGTTCACTGTTGGACCTGCCTCAGGTCAAACCGGTGATTGCGGAACAGAAGATCGGCAACGGGCGTGCACCCAAGGTCCCGGTTCTGCTCTCCCACAGCGTGCTGGACGATGTCATCCCTTACCAACAGGGCCGCCAGTTGGCCAAGCGGTGGTGCGCAGGGGGTTCCTCGGTGTACTTCGACACCACTGCCGGCGCTACGCACGTTGGAGGTTACGCGGCGGCAATCCCGCAGGCTTTCCTCTTCCTGGAGCGCCGCTTTGCGGACAGGGCACCGGTGAGCAACTGCTGGATGTACGGATAACCCACCTTCCGCCGAGACGGCAGATAACCCCCATGTTTGGGCCCAGCATGGGGGTTATCTGCCAACTCGCGGGGCTGAATAAGGGGGCACCTGTGGATAACCTTAAGACGCCCACGAGGGCGGACCAGAATGAGGAATGCGCAGGACAAACCTTCCGGACCATCTGACCACGGGCTCGTTTTCCTTGCGCGCATCGGACAAGGCCGGCGTAGCCCGGAAGCGCACTGCTGCCAAGGACCTGGTAACAGTTTCCCGCGGTGTGAGGGTGCCGGTCCTGTCCGGTGCCTCGGGGGCGGCAGCCCTCCGGGCCTACACGGACCTGGATGATGCGTCAGTGTTGGTCATGCTCAGCGCCGCCCGGCTATGGAACGTTCCGTTACCCGGTTACCTCAGCGGGGACAGGCGGATCCACCTGGCCCGGCGGAGGGGATTCAGTTTCCCGCGACGGGTGAACGTGGCCGGGCATTCGTTGACCCTGCTGCCGGATGAGGTGGGAGAGTACGACGGCGTCAGGCTCACCTCGCCTGCGCGGACGTGGCTGGACTTGGCCTCCGTGCTGACGTTGGAAGACCTGGTTGCAGCGGGCGACTCCCTGGTATGCTCCCACGGGCCCGAGTTCCCGGTGCCCAAGGACGCGCTGTGCAGCATCGAGGAGCTGAGGGCCGTCGTCGGGAAGCACGCCGGCCGACGGGGAGTGCGCTCGGCGCGGGAAGCTGTGGAACTCATCCGGGTAGGAGCCGACTCAGCCCCGGAAACGGTCATGCGCCTGGCGCTGATCAACGCGAATCTTCCGGAGCCTGAACTTAATCACGTGGTGCGCGCTCACCTTGGCCGGCCGGTTCTGTGGCCGGACGCGGCCTACCGGCAGTGGAAAGTCTCGCTCCAGTACGACGGCCGGCATCATGGCGGCATTGAGCAGCATCTCAAGGACATCGAACGCCAGGAAAAGTCGCTTTCCCATGGCTGGCTGGAAGTCCGGATCTCCAAGCACGACCTCGAAGGTGAGAGGCCCGCCGTCGTACATAAAGTCCGCCGGGCGCTCCAAAGCCGCGGGTGGGCTCCGGGCGGCACTGAGGGACGCCGAGACGGCAGTTAATGCCCATGTTTTCCCAAAACGTGGGGGTTAAGTGCCAACTCGGCGGAAGTGTTAAGAGCTCCAGTGACCCGAAACACGGCGGCCCGGCGGATATCGCTAGGATGGGTGCTAGCCGTAAGCGGTCTACTCCAGGGTTACCAACCCACAGACGAATTCAGCATAGGAGTCACCATGCCCATTGCAACCCCAGAGATTTACTCCGAGATGATCGACCGCGCAAAGGCAGGCGGATTCGCTTTCCCCGCGGTCAACGTGACGTCGTCGCAGACTCTGAACGCTGCGATCCGCGGTTTCGCCGAGGCCGAATCCGACGGCATCATCCAGGTTTCCACCGGTGGCGCAGCCTACTGGTCCGGCGCCTCGATCAAGGACATGGTTGCCGGTTCCCTCGGCTTCGCCGCGTTCGCCCGCGAAGTTGCCAAGAACTACAACGTCAACATCGCCCTGCACACGGACCACTGCCCCCAGGACAAGCTGGCAGACTTCGTCCTCCCGCTGCTGGCCGCTTCGGAGGAAGCCGTCAAGGCCGGCAAGGACCCGATCTTCAACTCGCACATGTGGGACGGCTCGCACGAGGCGCTCTCCGAGAACCTGCGCATCGGCCGCGAACTGCTTGAGCGCGCTGCTGCTGCCAAAATCATCCTCGAAGTTGAAATCGGCACTGTCGGTGGCGAAGAAGACGGCGTTGAGAACGAAATCAACGAGAAGCTCTACACCACCACCGAAGACGCCCTCGCCACCATTGAGGCACTCGGAGCCGGCGAAAACGGCCGCTACCTCACCGCGCTGACCTTCGGCAACGTGCACGGCGTGTACAAGCCGGGCAACGTGAAGCTCCGCCCGGAACTGCTCAAGCAGATCCAGGCCGAGGTTGGCGCCAAGATCGGCAAGGAAAACCCGTTCGACCTCGTGTTCCACGGCGGCTCGGGCTCCACGGAGCAGGAAATCGCCGACGCTGTTTCCTACGGTGTCATCAAGATGAACATCGACACCGACACCCAGTACGCGTTCACCCGTCCAGTGGCCGGCCACATGCTCGCCAACTACGACGGCGTGCTGAAGATTGACGGCGAAATGGGCAACAAGAAGACCTACGATCCCCGCGTCTGGGGCGCTTCGGCCGAAGCCGGCATGGCCGCGCGCATCGTCGAAGCCGCCCAGCAGCTCGGATCGGTGGGCAAGACCTTCTAATGTCCGACGAATTCCGGAAGAACCTGATGGGGCCGGAGCCCACGCTCCTGCCCGCCGAAACCGAGATCTACCAGCACCTGGCACTCGGCAACGAGGCGCTGGACCTGGTGGCCAAGAACCCCACGTCGTCTCTTCTGTGGGCCATCCTCGCTGAGGAAGCCTGGGCCGAAGGCCGGACCATCGAGTCCTACGCCTACGCCCGCGTCGGCTACCACCGCGGCCTGGATTCGCTGCGCCGCAACGGCTGGCGCGGCGTCGGACCCATCCCGTGGGAGCACGAGCCCAACCAGGGCTTCCTGCGTGCTCTCTACGCGCTGGGCCGTGCGGCGTCGGCGATCGGCGAGGCTGAAGAGCCGGAGCGGATCGAGAAGTTCCTGAACGACTCGGACCCGAAAGCCAAGGCAGCGCTCGAAGCCCGCTAAGGACTCAAGCAAACGACGACGGCGACCCTCACCGAAAGGCGAGGGTCGCCGTCGTCGTTAAAGGCGTTAGTCCGTGACCGCCGAGTGCCGTGGCCGCCCCAACGGGACCACCAGCGGCGTGTGCGTTACGGGGTCGTCGATGATCCGGCAGGCCATGCCGAACACTTCCTCCACCAGGGACTCGGTGATCACGGCAGCGGGAGCGCCCTCGGCCACCACCACGCCGTCCTTCATGGCGATGATGTGGTCCGCGTAGCGGCTGGCGTGGTTGAGGTCGTGCAGCACGGCAACCAGCGTGTGGCCCTTGTCGAGGTTGAGCTCGCGGAAGAGTTCCAACAGCTCGATCTGGTGCGCGATATCGAGGAACGTGGTGGGCTCGTCCAGGAGCATCAACGGTGTTTGTTGGGCGAGGACCATGGCCACCCACACGCGCTGCCTCTGGCCGCCGGACAGTTCGTCCACCAGCCGGCCGGACAAGGACGCGGTGCCCGTGGCTTCCATGGCCTCAACCACCGCAATCTCGTCGGACTCGGACCATTGGCGGAGCAGTTTCTGGTGCGGATACCGGCCGCGGGCCACGAGGTCGGCCACGGTGATGCCGTCGGGGGCGATGGAGGACTGGGGCAGCAGCCCGAGGCGACGGGCCAGCTCTTTTGCCGGAAGCGAGGTGACGGACTTGCCGTCCAGCAGCACTTGTCCACTGCGGGGCTTGATGAGCCGGGCGAGGGCGCGCAGCAACGTGGATTTGCCGCAGGCGTTGGGCCCCACGATCACCGTGAACTGTCCCTCGGGAATGCGTACATTGAGGTTCTCGGAGATGATGCGTTGCTCGTAGCCGATGGTTAGTGCTTCGGCATGGAGCTGGGGCGCGGCAGTAGTGAGGCTCATGATTTCCTTGCTTCCCTGGCCAGCAGCCAGACGAGGTAGATACCGCCAATGCACACCGTCACAACGCCGACGGGCAATTGGATCGGGGCAAACAAACGTTGGGCCGCGAGGTCACTGGCGACCAGGAGGAAGGCGCCCATCACGGCGGATGGCACCAGGGTGATGCCGGCGCTTCGGGTAAGACGACGGGCGAGCTGCGGTGCGGCCAAGGCCACGAACGCGATGGGACCGGCAACCGCCGTGACGGCTGCAGTCAACGCCACGCCCAGGATCAGCAGCAGCAAACGGGTGGGTTCCGCCCGGACGCCCAAGGCGCGTGCGGCGTCGTCGCCCATTTCCAGAAGCTGCATCCGGCGCGCGGCGGCCAGCGTGGCCAGGCCAACCACAACAACCACGACGGCGGCAGGCGCCGCTTGCTCCCACGTGATGCCGTTGAGGGACCCGGCTCCCCAGACGGCTGCCGCCAAGGCGGCCTCAAGTTCTGCCTGCAGGATCAGCCAGTGGTTGAACGCGGCCAGCATCGCGCTGATGCCGATGCCCACGATGATGAGCCGGAATCCTTGGGAGCCGCGTCGGTAAGCCAGCAAGTAGACGGCCAACGCTGTAAGGATGCCGCCGACAAGTGCTCCAGCGGCAATGCCAAGGTAGCCGCCGCCCACCGTCAGCATCACGATGAGGGCCCCGGTGTAGGCGCCGGTATTGAAGCCGATGATGTCCGGGCTGCCCAAGGGATTCCGGGTCATGGATTGGAAGATGCCACCGCTCATTCCCAGGGCCGCTCCGAACACCAGGGCCGCGAGTACCCGGGGAAGCCGCCACTCCATGACGATGGTTTGGGCCAGCCCGGGGGCATCACCGGTGAAGGCTTGCAGGACCTGTTGTACTGAAACGTCGTAGTCGCCGGTCGCCAAACTGATCACGGCAACCGTCAGGGCTGCGAGGATCAACGGAACGCAGACAAGGATGCTCCGGACATCGAGCCGGAAGCTCAGCGAACGGTTGCGGAGCAGGACAATAGGCCGGCCAACATCCAGGCGCGTCACAGCCCACTCACCTTCCGGCGCCGCGCCAAGGCAATGAGCACAGGCGCCCCGATGAACGCGGTCACCACACCCACCTGGAGTTCCCCGGGAGCAGCGATCCTGCCCACAACATCGGACACCAGCAACAGGATGGGGGAGAGCAGCAATGTGGTTGCCAAAATCCATCGCTGGTCCGGCCCGACGATCCACCGGGCGACGTGCGGGATCATGAGCCCCACGAATCCGATCGCGCCGGCACCGGCAGTTGCTGCACCACTGAGGAGGGTGATGGCCACAACGCCCATGATCCGTGTGCGGTTGACGTTGGCCCCGAGGGAGGTGGCGAGGTCGTCGCCCAGCGCCACGGCATTGAGCCCGCGGACGCAGAACAGCGCGATCAGCAGTCCGGCACAAATGAACGGAGCTACAGTCATCACCGACTCCATACTCCGGGTGTCCAGCGAGCCAATGCTCCACGAGCGCAGGTGGTCAAAAGCTTTGGGGTTCAGGAGCGTGAGCCCGGATCCAATGCCGGTGAGCACCGCGCCCAAGGCCACGCCAGCCAGCGTCAGCCGGATGGGATTTACCACGTTCCTGCCGGAGGTGCCGATCAGGTAGACGGCCGCAGTGGTCAGGATGGCACCAATAAACGCAAACCAGATATAGCCGCTCAGCGATCCGATCCCAAAGACGCCAATCGCGATCACAATGGCAAATGAAGCGCCGGCGTTGACACCCAGGATGCCGGGGTCTGCCAGCGGATTCCGTGTGATCGCCTGGATGAGCGCGCCGGCCACGCCCAAGGCCACTCCGACGGCGATGCCCATCAGGGTTCGCGGCAGCCGGTTCTGCAGGATGATCGCGTGATCGGCTGAGTCCTGCGGGTTGGTGAAGGCTTCAAGGACCGTGGACGCTGGGATGAACTTGGCTCCGACGCCCAGGCTCAACATCACGGCACCGAGAAGGACGGCCGCCGCCAGGGCCAGGAAGAGGATCCGCCAGCGGGATTTCACCACCACGCCGGAACTGGCAGCCGCGGTTGCAGCCGAAAGGGCGGGAGCGGCTACTGGGGACATAGCGCCGTCAGTGGGGACACAGCAGGGACCATTTCGAAGAGGGATAACAAAAAGACGGGCATTCCGTGACCGTCATCACAACGTCACGGAAGTGTGCCTTAATTAGGTTAGCCTTACCCAGTGAAAAATGACGATTTTGAAGTACAGCCGCACAAGGCTTCCCGCGTGCGCCGACGTGCAGTGAGCAAGCTCGCTGTGAAGGTGGCCGGCGTCGCTGTGGTGGCAGGCCTCCTCGCGGGCTGCGGCGCCAGTGGTGGCTCAGGTTCGGCCGCCGGCAACGCCGACGTTGCCACCGGCGGCTCCAAGTTCACCACCGCGGACCAGGAAACAGCCAAGTTGGGCACCGATGCCGCTCCCGGCGTTTTCCCCCGCACCCTGAAGCACGCCAACGGTGAGACCACCCTGGAGAAGAAGCCCACCCGCGTGGTGGTCCTCGACACCGGCGAGTTGGACGACGTCGTGACCCTCGGCATCACGCCGGTGGGCATGGCCACCACTGAAGGCGCCAACCCTGTCCCCACCTACCTGGCGGACAAGGTGAAGGATGTGGCGTCGGTGGGCACCATCCAGGACCTCAATCTCGAAGCCATTGCTGCGCTGAAGCCGGACCTCATCCTGGGCAGCCAGCTCCGCGCTGACAAGCTGTACAAGCAGCTATCCACCATCGCACCCACGGTCTTCAGCATCCGTCCCGGCTTCCCTTGGAAGGAAAACTTCCTCCTGGTGGGCAAGTCCCTGGGCGAGGAGGACAAGGCAGTCAAGGCCCTCAACGATTACCAGGCCGAGGCTGACGCCCTCAAGGCAGAGGTGAAGGGCGATCCCAAGATCTCCCTGGTCCGCTTCCTTCCCGGCAAGATCCGCCTCTACGCCAACAAGTCGCTGATCGGTGTCATCCTGAAGGACGCAGGCCTGGCCCGCCCGGAGAACCAGAACATCGACGAACTCGCTGCCGAGATCTCGGCCGAGAACATCGAACAAGGCGACGCCGACTGGATCTTCTACAGCAGCTACGGCGACCCCTCAGCAACCGGCGAAACCTCCGTGGTCGAAGGCGCTGTCTGGCCTAAGCTCGGCGCAGTCAAAGCCGGCCAGGCCAAGGCTGTCAGCGACGACGTCTGGTTCCTCGGCCTCGGCCCCACCGGCGCGCAGCTGATCCTCAAGGACCTCCGCAGCATGCTGGTCGGCTAACGCCGCCCCACCAAAAGCACCCCAACGACGACGGCGGCCCTCACCGGAAAGGTGAGGGCCGCCGTCGTAGGTGCGTTGTGAGGCCCGGTCTACGCGCTTACCCGGAGGTTTGGGGCGCAAAACGGGCCACACAACGAAGGTAATTAGGCCTTACGGGGGATACCCGTGCGTGCCATGGCCTCGGCGTAGGCGCCGTGGATGGCATCCAGGTATTCCTGCTGACGGGCAGGGGTGCCGGCGAAGGAGCGGCCACCCAGCGAGCGGACCTTGAAGGTCTTGAAGCCACGGCGGGCGATGCTGGCCGGAGCCGCCTTCATGAGCTGATCGGCCAGGCGGTGTGCCTCGTTGCCGTGTGCCACCAGGGCGGAGGTGCGCGGCAGGAGCTGCAGGAGGCGCAGGAGCGGCTTCAGGCCCTCGGTGATGTTGGCCGGCGTGAGCTTGCCCGGTTCCTCACTGGGCTCGATCCACGGGTAGGCGTTCCACGGCATCATGAGCGCGGGACGGAGGCCCAACTGCCACTGCATACCGAGCATACGGGTGGCGGCTTCCTCGTCGCCGGGGGTGATGAAGCCCTCACCGGTGGTGGTGCGCTGGTTGGAGAAAAGGCTGACGATGCGGCAGTCATCCATGCTGTGGGCGGGGTCGATGTAGAGGACCTCGCTGCCCGGCTTCTGCTCCTTGATGGAGTCGCACAGCTCGTTGACCTCGGCAATGTGCGGTTCGTAGCGGCGGTTCCAGAGGATTTCTTCGGGTGATTCAGTCGCCAGTTCTTGCATCAGGGGTTAGGTCTCCTAGGTGTTACAGCGCACCGTTCCAAGGGGCCGCGGGCATGCCGCAGCCGAACCTCAAAGGGTGCTGTTGGGGGCTAACTAACCTTACCGGACTATGGGGGTTAACGGGTCCTGCTCCGGCGCGCCCTTTAAATGCGACGCGGCGTGTTGCCCGGAAACGTGTCCGGCGTCTCGACCGCAACTCCCAGCCCAACGGGCCTGCTCTCGACGACGCCATGCGGTGTGGTGCATGATGCGCCGTATGGAGAAACAGGAATCGTCCGCTGCCGCCCTTTCTGCTTTTGAGGGGCTGGGGGAGGACCTGGCGCCCGCCGGCGTGGTGATGGGGCAGATGTTTGGTGCCACCTCCCTCATGCTGAACAAGAAGGCGCTGGCCTGTTTGAACGGCGACAAGGTGGTCTTCAAATTAGGCCGTGATACCGCGGAGCACGCCCGCGCACTCGCGCTTCCCGGCGCCGTGCCCTTTGATCCCTCGAGTTTGAACAGGCCCTACAAAGACTGGGTGGAGCTGCCGTTCGACTCGCATGAACAGTGGCCCGCGTTCGCCGAAGCAGCACTGAAGTTCGTAGCGGGTGGGTAGGGACATATAACCATTTCTGCAGGTCAAAGCGTTGACATACCTTCGCGGGGATGATGGGTTGGAACCAGCGGTTTTGGGGGGAACCAACCGGGGACCTCCACCTCCGGGCTCCGATCTCTTGATCGTCAGCATCACATCAATCGTGGGGGTAATAGTGGTTGCATCAACAGCATCGCCAGAGACGGATCATCGCGGCACCAAGCCCGGAAAGTCACCCAAGATCCGTGCCATCCTTGCCGGCGGGCTGGTCCTTGGCGTGGGCGCAGCCATCACCTTGGCAGCATGGAACGACTCCGAGTTTGCCCAGGGAACCTTCACTGCCGGTGCATTCAACCTTGAGGGCAGCACGGACGGGACCGCCTTCGGAGAGAACCCTGTTTCTGCCCCGGCAACTCTTGGCTTCACCGCCGCGCCGGGCAACCTTGCGCCCGGCGACGTGGTCACAGCACCCTTCGCCGTCAGGCTGGATGGTGCAACAACCAACGACGCCACGGTCACTGTTTCCACTGAAGCATCCACCGGAGCTTTGACCGGATTGACGTACTCGCTCACGCAGTCCACGGATTTCGGGTGCGCTGCAACGGTGACGGAAACGCTGGTGGCCGCCGGGCAGGCATTGGGCACGACGCCGGGCAGCGTCACCTTCGCCTTGACGCAGGGCGCCGGCACGGCCGACGGCGACGCCGTGAACCTCTGCTTCCGGATCACCGCCGACGACGACCTCGTCCAATCCCAATCCGGGACCACCACCTGGGAATTCGCCGCACAATCGCAGTAATCCATGGGCCGACGAGAAGCCGAAACCAAGCGCGGTGCGGCCCTGCTCCGCATCCGCGCACTCCTCGCGGGGGCGTTGGTGCTGGGGATCGGGAGCACCGTGACCCTGGCATCGTGGACTGACAGCGACTTCGCCACGGGTTCCTTCGGAGCGAGCGTGTTCGTCACCGAATCCAACGTCACCAAACCATACAGCGCCTCAGGGACGTGGAGTGCCAACGACGTTTCGCCCGGTGCTGCGCTGGTCTTCACAGCAACTGCCATGAGCCCCGGCAGTGTGGCCTACGCGCCGTTCGCCATCAGGACCAAGGCAACCTCAGTGGCAGGCGAAGTGGTCCTTGGTGTCCCCGTGGTGACCAGCAGCGGTACCGGCACTGCTGATCTGGGTGCCGCCCTGCGCTACCGGGTGGTTCGTTCTGCGACGTGCGAGGCCGCGTCGTTCACGGGGTCGGCAACCTTCGTGGTGGGCAGCGACGGCGCCAAGCCGTTCACGCAAGGGCAAGCGGCCGGCGTCGTCAATTCCTTGGCCGCCGCGACGGCAACGCTCCCCGGGGCACCCACGCAGTTCTGCTTCGAAGTGACGCTTCCGGCGGGCGCCAACAATGCACTGCAGGGCCAAACCACCACCGCTACCTGGCAATTTACTGCCACCTCGAGCTCATGAGCCGCCGTCGGTTCAGCGGCAGGCTGCAGGAAACCGTGTTGAACGTCGCTGCGGCGGGTGGCGCGGTGTGCATCCTTGCGGTGGTTTGCGCGCTGCTGTTCAACATCACGCTGATCATGTTCAAGACGGGGTCCATGTCGCCGGCAATCCCGGCCGGTTCACTGGCCCTAGTCCGCGAGATCCCGGCGGAGGAGATCGCCGTTGGCGACGTGGTGACCGTGGACAGGCCTGGGAAGCTGCCCATTACGCACAGGGTCCAAACGATCGAGTCTGCGGACGGAACCACACGAACCATCACCATGAAGGGCGATGCCAACACCGAAGCCGATCCCGCGCCCTACGTGGTGGAGAACGTCCGGCGGGTCCTCTGGTCCGTGCCGGGGCTCGCGCATCCGCTGGCCGCAGCCGCCAACCCTGTGGTCCTCGGCGCCACCACCGTCGCCGTATCCTCGCTGGTGACCTGGGTGCTGTGGCCGCGGAGTCCACGCCGACGCAGGACCGGGCAGCATGCGGCCGTGTAGCTCAGTGGGGCTGGCCCGGCTGCGGGGTGGTGTGCAGTGACCGCGCTTAAGCGGGCACGGGTAGGACTGTTGCTGGCGCTTCCTCTTGCCATGGTGTTATCGGTGGTGAACCCGCCGCCGTCCGTCACGGAGGCGGCGTGGCAACGGGGACAGTTTTCGGCAGGCAGCTTCGGCGCCATCACCGTTCCTCCCGCAAGCTTGAACGGTTCCTGCGAGTTCCACCCGGTGTTTCTGGGCGTGGGTGCCTATGTCAGGGTTTTTTGGAAACCGCCAGCCGCGTATCCGAACCTGACGGACGCTGTGATCGACGTTCACCTCACAACCGCTGGATCAGCCGTGACAACACTGCAGGGGTATCCGGGAGTGGCAAACACGACGGGAACACCGGCCGGTTACACCACAGATATCCCCGCGACGCTCCTGGGAGGCTTGCTGGGTTTCAACACGCAGTTCCAAGTGGACATCTACATCACGAAGGCCGGTTGGAAGTCCACTCCAGTCTCCGTCAGGGCGAATGCAGGAATCATCGCTGGCATCGGCGGTTCCTGTACAAACGTCGCATGACCATCCACAGCAGAACCCGCCGAAGTTTCCCTGGGGAAAACTTCACCCGGCCGCCTTTCAAGACACCTTGACACCAGAGAAACCCACGTCATCGGCTAAACTTGGCTGGTAAGAGCCCCGAACTCTTGCGTATGCCAGCCCACATGGCAGGCTGCACCGGTATCGTCGGGGCATTCTCATGTACGGCGCCAATCCATCTCGGCTTGGCCCGAAAGAATGGGGGAGGATCCCATGCCCGCTATCGTGATCGTCGGAGCCCAGTGGGGCGACGAAGGCAAAGGCAAAGCAACCGATCTGCTCGGTGGCCGCGTTGACTACGTGGTCAAGCCCAACGGCGGTAACAACGCCGGGCACACCGTGGTTGTTGGCGGTGAGAAGTATGAGCTGAAGCTCCTTCCCGCGGGCATCCTGAGCCCCAACGCCATTCCTATTATTGGCAACGGCTGCGTGGTGAACCTCGAGGCCCTGTTCCAGGAGATCGACGGCCTTGAAGCCCGTGGCGCGGATACGTCCCGCCTGCGCGTCTCGGCCAACGCCCACCTGGTTGCTCCGTACCACCAGGTACTGGACAAGGTGACTGAGCGATTCCTTGGCAGCCGCGCCATCGGTACCACAGGCCGTGGCATCGGCCCTGCCTACATGGACAAGGTGGCCCGCCTGGGCATCCGGGTCCAGGACGTCTTTGACGAGTCCATCCTCCGCCAGAAGGTGGAAGGTTCGCTGCGCCAGAAGAATGAACTCCTGGTCAAGGTCTACAACCGCCGGGACATCGTGGTGGACGAGATCGTGGACTACTTCCTCGCTTTCGCCGAGCGCCTGCGCCCGCTGGTCATCGACAGCACACTTGTCCTCAACAACGCCCTGGATGAAGGCAAGGTTGTGCTCATGGAAGGTGGCCAGGCAACGTTCCTGGACGTCGATCACGGCACCTACCCGTTCGTCACCTCGTCCAACCCCACAGCCGGTGGCGCGTCCGTCGGCTCCGGCATTGGTCCCACCCGCATCTCGCGCTCCATCGGCATCATCAAGGCGTACACCACCCGTGTTGGCGCCGGCCCGTTCCCCACGGAGCTGTTCGACGAGATGGGCGTTTACCTGCAGAAGACCGGCGGCGAGTTCGGCGTGAACACCGGCCGCCCCCGTCGTTGCGGTTGGTACGATGCCGTCCTGGCCCGCCACGCTGCCCGCGTGAACGGCTTCACGGACTACTTCGTCACCAAGCTGGACGTCCTCACGGGCATCGAGCAGATCCCGGTCTGTGTTGCCTACGACGTCGACGGCGTTCGCCACGACGAAATGCCCATGACGCAGACCGAGTTCCACCACGCAGTGCCCGTCTTCGAGTACTTCGACGGCTGGACCGAAGACATCACCGGCGCCCGCACGCTGGAAGACCTCCCGGAGAACGCCCGCAACTACGTGCTGGCCCTGGAAAAGCTCTCCGGCACGCGCTTCTCGGCCATCGGCGTCGGCCCGGACCGCGACCAGACCATCGTTGTTCACGACCTGATCAACGACTAAGTCTTACTCAAGCACGACGACGGCGGGTCACCTTGGTTCCTCACGGAACCGACCGGTGGCCCGCCGTCGTCGTCTCAGGAGTGAGTGCCCGACCCGCCGGGCGGGTTTTGCGACCGGACACTGCGTGGCGCCGTCGAATGGCGTACTCGGCCACCACCAGGTTGATGACCCAGGACGCGCCCATCAGGACTGCACGCGTGGTCTCGTCGGTGGGGCCAACCATCAGGATCCACGGCAGCAGCACCAGGGCTTGCGTTCCAGCTCCCAGTGCGATGGCGTAGGCGCGCGTCATCCAGGCTCCGTGCGCAGCGAAGTCTCGTCGGCGAATTGCCAGGATTCCCAGGATGATGCCCCCCACCATGGCAGTACCAAAGATCAGCCGAAGAACCAGCAGTGCCTCACCGTCAGTTTCCGGGAGGGCGTAGAACATGGACATCCAGAGGCCGGACAGGCCGGCGAGCAGGCCTGCCGGAACCAGAATGCGCCCGACTGTTTCGTGCCAGGACCGCATGTCGCGGCTTAGTCCGGGCACCCGCCTCAGGGTAGGGACGAACTGAAAAGCCCCCAACAGGCTGTACACCGTGACTGTGACGATGTGCGTTATCACCGGGAGGGGCGAGGCGAAGAACCTGGCGTTTTCCGGAGTGACGGTTGCGCCGCCGGTCAGCTGTGTGAGACGCGCCGCGCCGGCAATGACAGGAATGAGGCTGAGGGCAATCAGCGCCGCGGGCACCACCCACTTCATGCGGCGGCTCCGGGAAGATGCGGTGGTATTCGATCTCATGACTCCGCCTAGCAACAGAGGTGTACGGCGTACACCTTTATGATCGAAACACTAGGTGTACGCTGCATACCTGTCAAGGTCATGCTCGGACCTTGGCTGCAGAAGGGGAGGGATGAACGCATGACCCAGCTGGCGGAGGCCGCGCGGCGCGTGCCCTTGAACCGCGACCGAGTGCTGCAAGCAGCCGTCACCCTTGCTGACGAGGTAGGCATCGAATCATTGAGCATGCGCCGACTTGCACAGGAACTGGGCGTAGTTCCGATGGCGCTCTATAAGCACATCGCCAACAAGGAAGAACTCCTCGACGGCATGGTGGACACCATCGTCGGGGAGATCGACCCACCCGTGCCCGGCGCTCCATGGAAGACTGTGGTCCGTCTCCGGGTGCTTTCGGCCAGGCGGGCACTCCTTCGGCATCCGTGGGCCCGCCCTGTCATCGAAACCCGCACCAACACCACGCCGGCGGTCCTCGGATACATGGATTCCTTCGTGGGCATGTTCCTGGCGGGTGGATTCTCCGAGGACCTGACGCACCACGTGATGCATGCACTGGGCAGCCGGATGTGGGGGTTCACTCAAGAGGTCTTTGACGATTCAGCAGGGAACGGCGCCAAGGACCAGCCACGTATCGCGGCGGAAGCCCAAGCTGCGATGGCCCGGCACATGGCGCAGAGCTACCCCAATCTTTTTCGGATTGCCATGGCTGCAGCGCATGACGACCAGTCCGTGGTCGGGAATGGCTGCGACGACCAATTCGAGTTCGAGTTTGCCTTGGACCTGCTTCTCGACGGATTCGAGCGACTCCACGAGCAGAACTGGACATCAGGCGGCTGATTACCGCGGTGTGTAAACGTCGGAACGGTGCTCGATGCGGTGGCGCCCGAAACCCAGCCGGGACTATTTCACCATCCCGCCGGGTTACGCCATGGGAGCGCAACTGGTGATGACGACGCGAAGGGGAGCACATGAGCACAGTGGCTGAAGAAGGAGTCGGGTTCCGATCCCGGCGTGGACCCATTCTGATTGCACTGATGCTCGCCACGGGCCTGGTGGCGATCGATGCCACCATTGTTGCCACGGCGGTGCCATCGATCGTGGAGGACATCGGCGGATTTGCCTCCTTCCCCTGGCTGTTCTCTGCCTACCTCTTGGCGCAGGCAGTTTCCGTGCCCGTCTACGCCAAGCTTTCGGATGTGGTGGGCCGTAAGCCGATGATCCTGGGTGGGATTGGCCTGTTCCTGCTTGGCTCGATTCTCTGCGGGCTGGCCTGGAGCATGCCGGCGCTCATTGCATTCCGTGTGCTCCAGGGGCTCGGGGCCGGCGCGGTCCAGCCCGTGGCAATCACGATCGCGGGCGATATCTACACCTTGGCCGAACGGGCAAAGGTGCAGGGTTACCTGGCCAGTGTGTGGGCGGTCTCTTCCGTGGTGGGCCCAACGCTGGGAGGCGTTTTCGCATCCCTGGGAATCTGGCGCGGGATCTTCCTCATCAACATCCCGTTGTGCCTTCTGGCTGGTTGGATGCTCCTCCGGACCTTCCACGAGGAGGTGGAGCGGACCAAGCACCGCATCGACTACTTGGGCGCGGGGCTGCTGACGGTTTCCTTGAGCCTGCTCATCCTCGGGGCGCTTCAAGGCGGCCAAGCTTGGGCATGGGACTCCGCCATCAGCATCTCTGTTTTTGCCGGCGGGGCCTTGTTGCTGGTTGCGTTTCTCTTGGTGGAAAGGAAGGCTGCAGAACCGGTCCTGCCACCTTGGGTTGTCTCCCGCAGGCTGCTGGCGACGACGGCGATGATCTCGTTCGGCGTTGGTGCGGTCATGCTCGGGCTTACTTCCTACGTCCCAACGTTCCTGGAAGGGTCCCTGAAAACCTCACCCCTCCTGGCCGGCCTCGCCTTGGCGGCCTTGACCATTGGCTGGCCCATCAGTGCGTCGCAAGCGGGCCGCTTGTATCTCCGCATCGGATTTCGGAACACAGGCATCATCGGCATCACGATCACGGTAATCGGCGCAGCCGTCCTCGCCCTCACTGCCTCCACACCCAATATCCTGCTGGTGGCGGTGGCGTGCTTCATCGTTGGGCTCGGACTCGGGCTGGTGGCAACGCCGAGCCTCATTGCCGCGCAAACCAGCGTCGAATGGAACGAACGCGGTGTGGTTACCGGTACCAACCTCTTTGCGCGTTCCATCGGCAGTTCCATTGGTGTGGCTGTTTTCGGTGCCATTGCCAACGCTATCTATGCCAACGGCCCCAGCGGCGGTCCCGATCCGCAAACCACCGTTTCGGCCTCCACTGCCGTGTTCGTGGCTGTGCTTGTCAGTGCAGTCCTTACTGTCGTGGCGGTGGTGGCAATGCCGGCTGAGAAGAAGGGCAACACCACCGAGCCGGCCGCGAAACCCAGCTCTGAACCCGCGAACGATTAGTCTCGAACACATGGATGAACTGATCACCGGCACCTTGGAAAAGTTGTTTGAAGGAACCGTGTGGGCGGAGGGTCCTCTCTGGATTCCGCAGTCGCAGACCGTTCGGTGGAGCGACATTCCCAACAACAGGATCCTTGAGTTTTCGCCTGCTACCGGCGCGACGCGCGAGTACGCCACCGGCGTCGACTACACCAACGGGCGGACGCTGGGCCGTGACGGCAGCGTGGTGCAGTGCAGCCACGGCCGCAGGCGTATTGAGCGGGACCACGACGGCGTGGTGTCGCCAATCGTTGAAGCGTTCGGTGAGCATCGGCTCAACTCGCCCAACGACGTTGTGGTGGCCGGGAATGGGGCGGTCTGGTTCACCGACCCGCCCTACGGAATTTTGCCCGGGACGGTGGAAGGGCACGAAGGTGAGCAGGAGTACGGCGGTTGCTACGTTTTCCGCTTCGACCCGGCAACGGAAGAACTGACACCCGTGGTCACGGATCTGGTACACCCCAACGGGCTGGCGTTCTCTCCGGATGAGTCGCTCCTGTATGTAGCTGACACGGCGGGTCCAGGCCTGGGAGTGCCGTTCCGGATTGCTGTCTACCCCGTTGAGGCCGGCGGCTGCGGAGAGGGCAGGACTTTTATTGAGCTCGAAGACGACGCGGCTTCTGACGGGTTCCGCGTGGACGTCGAGGGGCGGGTATGGACCTCGGCAGGATCGTCTGTGCGCATCTATTCGCCCGACGGTGGTTTGCTGGCCGCCGTCGATGTTCCGGAAAAGGTCTCAAACCTCTGCTTCGGCGGGCCTGATGGGCACGATCTCTACATCACGGCCACCACCTCCCTGTATCGGCTCCGGACCTCGACCCAGGATGCGGTCCGGAGGGAGTCCGGCCCCGGCCTGTCGCCTTGGACAGAGCACCAGTAACCTTGAACACAGCACCAGCACTGCAATCGAGGGAGTGATGGACATGTCAGGAAGCAACCCCGATCCCTACGAGGACAAGATCACAGGCCTGGAACCGGGCGGCGGAGTGCCCCCGGGAGAAACGCCTCCGGGTGAAGCATCAACGGCCGGCCCCCAGGGTCATGACGAGGGCGGCCCCAGGAAGGGCACGCAGTTCCTCTGGCTGGCAGCCATCGGTGCCGGCGTCCTGCTCACGCTGCTGTACTTCATCGGCTACATAGTGGGCTTCTTCGACTAGGCGGCAGGCCGCCGTCGTGCCTCCTTGGAATACCCTGCACTAAATGGGAGTTGGCGCTCATATGAAGGCAATGACTTACAGCGAATACGGAAACCCCGACGTCCTTGAACTGACGGAGCGGCCAATGCCCAAAGTGGGGCCGGGTATGGTCCTGGTCAAAGTGAAGGCGTCCGCGGTCAACCCGGTGGACTGGAAAATTATGGCGGGCTACCTGGACTCGTTCATGGACCTCCAATTTCCGGCGATCCCCGGCTGGGATGTTGCCGGCGTCGTGGAAGCTGTGGGTATTGATGCTCCCCATTTCAAGGTCGGCGAGGAAGTGATCTCCTATGGCCGCAAGGACTACGTCCACGGTGGCAGTTTTGCGGAGTACATCGCACTGCCGGAGCGGTTGCTGGCCCGCAAGCCGGCGTCATTGGACTGGAACGAGTCGGCGGGGCTGCCGTTGGCTGGGCTCACGGCCTTCCAGGTCCTCAACCGCCTGGGTCTGCGGTCCGGTGAGACCGTGCTGATCCACGGCGGCTCCGGCGGCGTGGGGTCGCTGGGTATCCAAATCGCCGCGGCGCGGGGCGCTAGGGTGATCGCCACGGCATCGGAGAAGAACCACGATTTCCTGCGGTCCTTGGGTGCTGAGCCGGTTGCGTATGGTGACGGCCTCCCTGACAGGGTGAAGGCGCTGCGTCCTGAGGGCGTGGACGTCGTGGCCGACTTCGTGGGTGGCAATCTTGAAGCAACGCTGGAGGTGCTGGCCGGGAATGGGCGGCATGCTTCCATCGCCGACAGCGAGGTGGAAGCCCATGGCGGCACCTGGATGTGGGTCAATCCCGTCGGTGCCGAACTGCAGCAACTCGCCGAACTCGTGGACGAGCACAAGATCCGGGTGGAGGTGGCGCAGGCCCTTCCGCTGGCTGAGGCAGCTGACGCGTTCCGGCTCAACATGGAGGGACACACTCGCGGGAAGATTGTGGTCACCGTCACGTAAGGCGGTTGAACTGCTGAGATAATGCAGTCCACTCCCGTATTGGATTGGATGGTGCCCTCTCGTGGCTTCTCTTGACGTGTCAGGCTTCCGCGCTGCGGTGGAGGATCCCGCCGCAGTGAGTACCCGCGCCATCGATCTCCACGCCAATGCCCATGACGCCTCGCATTTCCTGTTGATTCCGCAGGCTGTCATCACGGCGAAGACGGCTGCCGACGTCGGAGGTCTGTTGCGTGCCAGCGCAGCCCAGGGCGTGCCGCTGACCTTCCGCTCCGGCGGTACCAGCCTGAGCGGGCAGGCCGTCACCGACGGCGTGCTGGTGGATGTTCGCCGGAACTTCAGGGACATCGAAGTGCTCGACGACGGCGCCCGGGTCCGCGTCCAGCCCGGCGTCACCGTTCGGGCACTGAACGCGAGGCTGGCAGGCTACGGCCGGAAGTTCGGGCCCGATCCGGCAAGCGAAGCGGCGTGCACGGTAGGCGGGGTGGTAGCCAACAACTCCTCCGGCATGAACTGCGGCACCGTGGACAACACGTACCGCACCCTGGAGTCGCTGACCGTAGTGCTGCCTTCGGGGACGGTCATGGACACCGGGGCGCCGGATGCCGGTGAAAAGCTCCGCACCGTTGAGCCGGAGCTGTACCAGGGCCTTGCACGGCTGGCCGAGCGGGTCCGGAACAACCCGGACTCTGCGCGGAAGATCCGGCAGCAGTTTTCCATGAAGAACACCATGGGCTACGGGCTGAACTCCCTGCTGGACTTCCAGAACCCGGCAGAAATCATGGCACACCTGATCATCGGCAGCGAAGGCACCCTGGGATTCGTGGCTGAGGCGGTCTTCCGCACCATTCCGCGGCTCCAGCACGCTGCAACGGGTCTGCTGGTCTTCCCGGACCTTGAGGCAGCAAACGCCGCGCTGCCCGGGCTGGTGGAAACGGGAGCCGCCACCATTGAACTCATGGACGCGTTGTCGCTCAAGGTGGGCCAGACGCTCAAGGGAACGCCCGCCGTCGTCCATGACATAGCGGTCCGCGACCATGCCGCCCTCCTGGTGGAGTACTCCGCGGGTACTGCCGGTCAGCTGGAAGAGCTTCAGGCGGGCGGTTCGGAAATTCTGCAGGGTCTGGGCTTGTCAGCGCCGGCGCACTTCACCGCCGACGCGAAGGATCGCGGCCGGTTGTGGCAGCTGCGCAAGGGACTCTATGCCTCCGTGGCCGGTGCGCGCCCTCAAGGCACCACGGCCCTTTTGGAAGACATTGTGGTGCCGGTGCCCGTGCTGGGCCGCACTTGCCGGGGCTTGATAGGGCTGTTTGAAAAGTATGGGTACAGCAACAGCGTGATCTTCGGCCATGCCAAGGACGGCAACGTCCACTTCATGCTGACCGACGGCTTTGCCTCGACGTCCGAACTGGACCGCTACAGCGCCTTCACCGAGGACATGGTGGACCTGGTCCTTGCCGAAGGAGGATCGTTGAAGGCCGAACACGGCACGGGGCGGGTCATGGCCCCGTTCGTCCGGCGGCAATACGGCGACGAGCTCTACGACGTCATGCGCACTATCAAGCGCCTTTTCGACCCCGCGGGCATGCTGAATCCGGGTGTGGTGATGGATGAGGACCCCGTGGCCCACCTCCGGCACATCAAGACTGCGCCGCCAGTAGCGGAGGAAGTGGACCGCTGTGTTTCCTGCGGTTATTGCGAACCGGTGTGTCCCAGCAAGGACATCACCCTCACGCCGCGCCAGAGAATCGTCACGTTGCGCGCCATCGAATCTGCGCGACTGGCCGGAGACGTGGCGTTGGTGAAGGAGCTGGAGCGAGACTACGAGTACGAGTCGGTGGACACCTGCGCCGTGGACGGCATGTGCCAAACCGCCTGCCCGGTGGACATCAACACAGGATCACTGGTGAAGCGCCTGAGGAAGAACGACGCCGGCAAACTCGCCAACCGTGCGTGGAACGCCGCAGCCAAGGACTGGGAAGGTGTCACCCGGGTCGCGGCTCTTGCGCTGACGGTGGCTGACAAGCTTCCGACGGCCGTCATCACCCCGCCCAACAAGGCAGCACGGGCAGTCTTGGGGGCAGACACCGTACCTCTCTACTCCGCGGAGCTTCCCGGCGGAGGTTCAGCGCGGAAACGCCCTGCCCCTGCGGGGCCCGTTGACGCTGTGTACTTCCCGGCCTGCGTCAACACCATGTTCGGGCCGGCGGGGTTGGGGCGGGGTGTGCAGTACAGCTTTGAGCAGCTTTCTGCCCGGGCAGGCCTCATACTCCTGGTGCCCCAAGGCATTGACCGCCTGTGCTGCGGAACGCCGTGGTCTTCCAAAGGGATGGCTGACGGCCAGGAAACCATGAAAGCGAAAACCGTGGAAGCACTCCGGACGGCAACCCGTGACGGCGAGCTGCCGATCGTCTGTGACGCGTCGTCCTGCACCGAGGGCCTGCGCCATGCAGTTGAATCGGATATTCCACCGGAAGGTCAACTTCCCCTGCGGATCGTGGATGCCGTGGACTTCGCCGCCGAACGGATTCTGCCCCGGCTGCCCGAGCACGGGAGACTGCACTCATTGGCGCTGCATCCCACGTGCTCGTCAACGCGGATGGGTCTCAATGATGCGCTGGGTGTGGTGGCCGGTGCAGTGGCAGAACGCGTGGACATTCCCGAAAACTGGGGCTGTTGTGCGTTCGCCGGTGACAGGGGCATGTTGCATCCGGAACTGACGGCGTCGGCAACAGCGCGTCAGGCCGCGGACGTAGCGGACCTGGACGCTGCTGCCCACGCCTCCTGCAACAGAACCTGCGAGCTTGGCATGACACGGGCCACGGGCTCCCAGTACCGGCATGTTCTGGAGTTGCTGGAAGAGGTCACCCGGTAAACGTCCTGTCCCTCGGTCAGGTGGTGGCGGTGTTCTACTCGACGAGCTTGCCGGCGACCGAGTCGTCCGCACTGGCCTGGGCCAGGGCTCGGAAGGAATCCGGAGCCGGAGGCAGACTTTCGAATCTGACGCCCTCATCTGTTGACCAGACAAAGTTCCCTTGGAGTGAGGGATCTGCCGCCGGGAAGTCAGCACGGTTGTGGGCGCCGCGGGTTTCGCGGCGTTCGAGGGCGCACTCGAGGGTAGCCCGTGCTGCCAGCAGGGATCCCAGAAGGTCGTAAGCGTGGGCCAGATCATCGAACCCGGCGATGTCCGGGTGGGCGGTGACGAGCTGGGCGCGCTCCTCCAAAGCGGCCAGCTTCTCGAGTCCTTGTTCCAGTCCCTGTTCAGTGCGGACCACCCCGGCGTGTTCGGTCATGAGGTTGCGTAGTTCCCGCTGCAGCCGCCGCGCGGATTCTGTTCCGCGTTCACTGAGCAGTGACTGCATTTCCCCGCGTGCTATTCCTACAGCGGCGGGATCCCGTACGAGGTGGGTGAGCGAATGGACGTAGTCCGCCACATGTTCGCCGGTAATACGTCCGTAGACGAGCAGCTCAATCAGTGAATTGCCGCCGAGGCGGTTTGCGCCGTGCAGCCCGGATGATGCCTCGCCGATTGCATAAAGGCCGTTCACTCCCGTCCGGTGGTCCTCGGGCGCAACCCAGACCCCACCCATCGAGTAGTGAGCGGTGGGAGCAATCTCGATTTTGGTGGTGGTGATGTCCAGCATCTGCAGGTCGATCAGGGTGCGGTAGACCCGTGGCAGCTTTTCCATGATGGTTTCGCGCGGCAGGTGGGAGACGTCCAGGTAGACCCCGCCCTTCTGGGTCCCGCGACCTTCGGCGACCTCGGTGAAGGCGGCCAGCGCAACCCGGTCCCGGGTGGAAAGTTCCATGCGCTCGGGGTCGTAGCGTTCCATGAAGCGCTCGCCGAGGGCGTTGGTGAGGATGCCTCCTTCTCCGCGTGCCGCCTCGGAGACCAACGTGCCGGCCGCGTCGTCGGGCTCCAAGAGGCCGGAAGGGTGGAACTGGACCAGCTCGGCGTCGCGGATCCGGGCTCCGGCCAGGGCAGCCAGCCGGAAGGAATCGCCGGTGTTCTCATCGCGACGGGAAGAGGTGTGCCGCCAGATGCGGGTGTGTCCGCCTGCGGCCAGGATGACCGCGTCGGCGTGGATCTGCACGGGGGTCCCGTCCACGACGTCGAATCCATACGCTCCGAAGATGGTGCCGTCGGCCACGAGCAACCGCGTGATGTAGACAGTGTCAATGATGGGCACGTTCAACTCTGCCGCCCGGCGCATCAGAGTGCGCTGGATCTCCAACCCGGTGTAGTCCCCGGCGTAGGCTGTGCGGCGATACTTGTGCGCGCCGAAGAAGCGCTGGGAGATTCGTCCATCGTCCTCTCGGGCGAAGGGCATTCCCCATTTTTCCAGGTCCTCGATCCCGCGTGCGGCGTTGCGGGCAACGGTTTCCACGATGGACGGGTCGGCCAGGAAGTAGGACTCCCGCAAGGTGTCGGCGGCGTGCTGCTGCCAGCTGTCCTGAGGGTCCATGGTGCCCAAAGCAGCGTTGATGCCACCGGCGGCAAGGCTCGTGTGGGCGTCGTGCTTGCGACGCTTACCCACCGCCAGCACCTGGACTCCTCGCTCGGCGAGTTCAATCGAGGCGCGCAGGCCGGCGCCACCGGTCCCGATCACCAACACGGTGGTGGACATGAGTCGTTCTGGAATGGTGTTGAGGTTCATGGTGCCAACGCTAGAAGGAGCGGCTTGATGTTTCCAATGCATTGTTTGACTGAAGTCGATGCGTTTAGGCTATGAGCATGAAGCTGGAGCAATTACGCTCTTTCGAGGCGATCGCCCGAGTGGGCCATTTCACACGAGCTGCCGAGCAGTTGTACCTCGCGCAACCTTCCCTCAGCAGGCAGATCGCAGCCCTGGAAGCCGATCTTGGAATGGCCCTTTTCCACCGCGGACCGTCCGGGGCGACTCTGACGAATGCGGGGGAACTCCTCCTGCCCATCGCCCGGCGCATGCTCGGCGACGCAGAGACCGCGCGGGAGCAGATGAACGAGCTCGCAGGGTTGCGCCGGGGCCGCATTCGCCTCGGCGCCCCACCTACCCTGTGCGTCTCACTGGTGGCCGATGTGCTGGCCTCTTTCCGAAGCGCGCATCCCGGAATTGAATTGCACATCACTGAAGGCGGTTCGCGCTTCCTGGTTGATGCCCTCAACGAAAGCGCGCTGGATCTGGCTCTGGTGGTCACCCGCGGAGCGGACCCCGCCGTTAAGGGAACTGAGCTGATTCCGTTGCTGACCGAGGAGCTGGTGGTTGTCTCCGCCGCGGGATCGGCGTCGCCGGAAGAACTCACCCTGGAAGAGTTGGCGCGCATTCCGCAGGTGGCTTTCAACCGCAGCTATGATCTGCGAATGGCCACCGAGGCTGCGTTCTCCGCAAAGGGCTTGGAGCCGGTGATCGCGGTGGAAGGTGCCGAGATGGACGCCGTCCTGCGGTTCGTGGAACGGGGGCTGGGCGTGGCGGTGGTGCCGGCAATGGTAGTCATCGGACGGCCCGGACTGCGCAGCGCACGACTGGTCAATCCCTCGCTGACACGAACCGTCAACCTGGCCAGACGCGACGACGTTGGTCCTTCAGCAGCCGCAGCAGCAATGCAGGAGTTGATCTTCAGCACAGTGGACCGGCTGGCGGCACCCGGCACCGACCTTGCACGGCTGGTCACGCCAACGGCACGTCGCTGATAAAGATCAGATCAAGCCGAGTTCAGCCACGGCAGCCCGCTCCTCGAAAAGCTCGTCGGCTGACACATCCATCTTCCTGCGGCTGAAGTCGTTCACGTCCAGTCCCTGAACGATTTCCCAGTCCCCGCCTGAAGTGGTCACCGGGTAGGAATAGATGAGACCTTCGGGCACCCCATATGATCCGTCGGAGGCAACGGCCATGGAAACCCAATCGCCCTCGGGTGTGCCGAGCAGCCAGTCGCGGGCTGCGTCGATGGTGGCCGACGCTGCCGATGCTGCGGAAGACGCACCCCGGGCATCGATGATCGCCGCACCTCGCCGGGCAACCGTGGGGATGAAGTCGTTCTCGATCCAGCCCTGATCATTCACCACCTCGGCCGCGTTCCTGCCGGCGACCTCTGCGTGAAAGATGTCCGGATACTGCGTTGCAGAATGATTGCCCCAGACAGTCATTTTCCGAATATCCCCCACGCTGACGTGGAGCTTTTTAGCGAGCTGTCCAAGGGCGCGGTTGTGATCCAGCCGGGTCAGGGCGCTGAACCGCTCGGCGGGGATGTCCGGGGCATTGTTCATCGCAATCAAGGCGTTGGTGTTGGCCGGGTTGCCTGTCACGCCGATACGGACGTCGTCGGCCGCGACCCGGTTCAGCGCCTTCCCCTGTGCTGTGAAAATAGCGCCATTGGCACTGAGCAGGTCGCCGCGTTCCATGCCCTTGGTCCGCGGACGGGCGCCAACGAGCAAGGCCAGGTTGACGCCGTCGAAAATATGGTCGGCGTCGTCGCCGATTTCCACGGACTCGAGCGCTGGAAATGCGCAGTCATCGAGCTCCATGACAACACCCTCCAGTGCCTTCAATGCGGGCGTGATCTCCAGGAGCCGGAGGTGCACTGGAGTATGGGCACCGAAGAGGGCACCGCTGGCGATCCGGAAGAGGAGGCTGTAGCCGATCTGGCCGGCCGCGCCAGTCACAGCGATCTTTATGGGCGTGCTCATGTCACATTCTCCTTGCTGATCCGAGGTACCCGATGGGCTTTGCAAGCTGTATGCCATGGTGCCACAGGCATGTGGTGTTGCGGAGGGTGGTCATCATAAATTTAGATGCGGTTGTGCTGTTTTATTCACTATGCAGATGCACTTTGTGCACGTGAGAATGAATTAACCGTCACAGAAAAGGGCCGCAGCGTCGATGCGCGCTGTGGCCTTTCGCCACATAGGAGATCACATGTCAAGCCAAGAGGTTGAGGTCCTCGTCGTAGGCGCCGGCCAGGCCGGGGTAGCGATGAGCGAGCACTTGAGCGAGCGGGGGATCCCCCATATCGTCCTGGAACGCCACCGCATTGCCGAGCGGTGGCGTTCAATGAGGTGGGACTCGCTGGTTGCCAACGGACCCGCCTGGCACGACCGCTTCCCGGGACTGGAATTCACCGACATCGACGCCGGTTCGTTCCCGTCCAAGGAGCAGGTTGCCGACTACTTCGTGGCGTACGCCGAGAAGATCGGCGCGCCCATCCGCTGCGGCGTGGAGGTCAAGTCCGTGCGCAGAAACGTCGGCGCGCCGGGCTTCCACGTGCAAACATCCGACGGCGAGTACAACGCACGTTACGTCGTCGCCGCCACAGGGCCGTTCCAGCGTCCGGTGATCCCCGCCGTCGTTCCTGAAACTGACGGCCTGATGCAGATGCACTCAAGCTCGTACCTCAACCCCGGCCAACTGCCGCAAGGTGCAGTCCTGGTGGTGGGGGCCGGTTCCTCGGGCGTGCAGATCGCCGCGGAGATCCAGCGTTCGGGCCGGCAGGTATATCTTTCGGTGGGGCCGCATGACCGCCCCCCGCGGAACTACCGTGGCCGGGACTTCTGCTGGTGGCTCGGTGTGCTCGGCAAGTGGGATGCCTCCACGCCCGCCCTGGGTGCCGAACATGTGACCATCGCGGTCAGCGGGGCAGACGGCGGCCACACCGTGGATTTCCGGGCGCTCGCCGGGAACGGCATCAAGCTCGTGGGGCGGACCATGGAGATCCACGACGGCACCATGCGCTTCGCGGATGACCTCCGAACCAACATCGCGAACGGCGATGCACACTATCTGGAGTTGCTCGACGAAGCCGACGCCTACGTTGAACGCAACGGTCTGGACCTGCCGGAGGAACCCGAAGCCCGCTTCCTCAGGCCGGACCCGGAGAGCCTCACCAACCCCATCCGCGAGCTCAACCTAGCCGGAGCGGGAATCACCTCCATCGTGTGGGCAACTGGTTTCGCCGTGGACTACAGCTGGCTGCAAGTGGATGCCTTCGACGCCAAAGGAAAGCCGCTGCAGCAACGCGGCGTATCCACAGAGCCGGGCGTGTATTTCCTGGGGCTGCCGTGGCAGTCACGCCGTGGATCCAGCTTCATCTGGGGCGTCTGGCACGACGCAAAGTACGTAGCAGACCAGATCACCATCCAGCGGAGCTACCTCACCCACAATGAGCAGGACGCGCTGGTGGCGAGCGGAGCAGTCTGACCAGAAAAACCAAGTAAAAGGGGACCACGCCAGGCAGGCGTGGTCCCCTTTTGCTGTGGCTAAAGATCGCAAAGCTCGACGGCGGCACTCGCGTGAGTGCCGCCGTCGAGCCTTACTGCGTTGTTGCCTGCGCAGCTATCCGGTCAGCCGAGTCCCGCCAGTGACTTGGCCGAAAGCGCCGCCTCCATTTTCTGTGGGTCGAGCAGTCCGCGCTCCATCACCAGTTCTGCGATGCCGCGATGGGATGCGAGAGCTTCCTTGGCCAGTTCGGCCGCGGCGGCGTACCCGATCAGGGGTGCCAATCCGGTGACCACGCTGATGGATTCGATCATCCGCTGCTGCAGCATCTGCGTATTGGCGGTGATGCCGTCCACGCAGTGTGTCCGGAGTTGGCGGCAGGCCACAGTGAGCCAAGCGATCGACTCAAGCAAGGCGTCAGCAATGACCGGTTCGAAGGCATTGAGTTGGAGTTGCCCGGCCTCCACGGCCATGGTCACGGTGGCATCCGCGCCGATCACCCGGAAGGCAACCTGGTTGACCATCTCCGGGATGACCGGGTTGACCTTCCCGGGCATGATGGAGGACCCTGCCTGCACTGCGGGCAGGAGGATCTCGCCAAATCCTGTTTGCGGGCCGGAGGAGAGCAAGCGGAGATCGTTGCAGATCTTGGAGAGCTTCACCGCAGCCCTCTTCAAGACGCCGGACACGAGCATAAAGACGCCCGTATCGCTGGTGGCCTCCACAAGGTTGGTGGCAGAGGTGAGCTGCAGGCCGGTGATGGAACTGAGCTCATTGATCACAGCTTCCCGATACCCGGGGGAAGCGGTGATGCCGGTGCCGATTGCAGTGGCTCCAAGGTTGGATTCACGCAGGTGGGGAAGGAGTTCAAGGAGCCGTTGGCCATCCTCACGGAGGGTGTCGGCGAAGGCGCCAAACTCTTGTCCCATGGACATGGGTACGGCGTCCTGCAGCTGGGTGCGGCCCACTTTGATGATGCCGGCGAACTCCGTGGCCTTGGCATTAAAGGCTTGGATGAGCCTGGCATGTTCCTCGCAGAACTCCGATATTTCCCGCTGCAGGGCAATCTTGATGGCGGTTGGGTAGACGTCATTGGTGGACTGGCTGCGGTTCACATCATCAATGGGATGCAGTGCGGAGTAGTCGCCTTTGCGGTGGCCCATCAGTTCCAGCGCGCGGTTGGCAATGACCTCGTTGGCGTTCATGTTGGTGCTGGTCCCGGCTCCGCCTTGGATGGTGTCCACCACGAACTGGTCATCCCAACCGCCGTCCATGACTTCCAGGGAAGCCTTTTGGATGGCTGCGGATTTGTCCGGATCCAGAAGACCCAGGCTTTCATTCGCGCGTGCCGCGGAGTACTTCACGGCACCCAAGCTCCAGATGAGGGAACGCAGGGTGCCGATGGTTCGTCCGCTGACGGGGAAGTTGTCCACGGCCCGGAGCGTGCTGATGCCCCAGTAGGAAGCCCCGGGGACGTCCGCGTCCCCGAGGCTGTCGTGCTCTCGTCGTACTCCCGGGCAGGGAGGGGTTACTTGTTCGGTCATTGTCCTGTTCCTGGAAATGCTCACGACGCCGGACTCCCTGGCTACGTTGCCAGGTAGTCCAGTGCCGTGAGTGCCAAGGCGGCTGCGCCGTCGTGAATGGCAAGGTTTGCTGCGTCGCCGACGCAGTGCGCGGCGAACTCGGGTTGGTGGTTGGCTGCCGGGAAGCAGCCCAGTCCTATGTAGGGGTGGATGGCAGGAACCACTTGGGACACATTGCCCATGTCGGTGGACGCCCGGTTCATGGTGGCTTGTTCCGGGGGTGCATTGAAGTCGCGTCCCAGAGCCTGCGCGTGCTGCACGTAGAGCTCAAGTGCACGCAGGTCCGTGCGGAACTCTGAATATGGTTCCGACTCCGGAGTCACCGACAACTCGCAGCCCGATGCCAAGGCCCCTGCTTCGAAGCACCGCTGTACCCGCTCCTCGAGCTCACCCAACCGCGCGAGTGACTCGGCGCGGACGTACCACCGGCCCTCGGTCTTTTCCGGGATGGCGTTGGGTGCTTCACCACCCCGCGTCTGGATTCCGTGGACCCGGGTGCCGGGAGGCAACTGTTGGCGCAGGAGGCCCAACGCCACCTGCGCAACAATGAAGGCGTCGTTGGCGTTCACGCCCTGATCGGGATACGCGGCCGCGTGAGCCGATTTGCCCCGGTATTCCACGTGGTTGTGGGCCACTGCGTAGGGACGGGCTTCTGCGGAATCGACCGGGCTGGGATGTGCCATCATGGCAAGGTCCAGGCCCTGGAAGGCTCCCTTCTTGAGGAGCTCGATCTTTCCGCCGCCGCCTTCTTCGGCTGGGGTTCCGTAGAGTTCCACGGTCAGGTCGTGCTCGGCAGCAAACTGCGCCAACACCACGGCGGCACCGCACGAGATGGCCGTGATGATGTTGTGGCCGCACGCATGGCCAAGGCCCGGAAGGGCATCGTACTCGGCCATGAGCCCCACACGGTGTGAGCCCGTTCCGAAGACGCCGCGGATGGCGGTGGGAAAGCCCAAATACTCTCTCTCCACCTCGAAGCCGTGAGTGGACAGGTACTCTGCGGTCCAGCCGGCGGCCCGATGCTCCTGCCAGCCAAGTTCGGGGTTGGCGTGCAGGGTTTCGGAGAGATGGACCAAATGGGGTTGCTGTGTAGTGACGGAATCCAGCACCCGCTGGCGCTGGACTTCCTGAGTGGTGGTTGCTGTCTCAGCGCTCATCGCCGGCCACCCCGTAACTGACGGAAGCGGCGGGGTCCAGGCCGCGGACAACGTAGTCCTGGCGCTGCGGAAGCCACACGCCCAGGAGCTTCTCCAGTTCCGCGATCGGGTGATCGTGCCAGTCCACCCGGAGGTCAGTGTCGCGCCAGCCGTGGCCGGACACCACCGAGATGCCGGCCGAACGCACGGGGCCTGCCTCGCCGCCGGCCGCCTCGGCCGCTCGAAGGGCAGCCATCAGCCGTACTTCCAGCTCTCCCGCGCTGGCTTCAAAGGCGTCGCAGAGGGCTTGGGCAACACCCGGATGAGCGAGCATGTTGCCCGCGGCCACACTGTTGGCGCCCCGGCCTTCGCCCAACACGCCCAGCGTATGTGCGCCACTGAAGACGGCGGATCCACCGCCTGCGTCCAGGACCACCAGTTGCCGGTAGTCCACCGCAGGTGATTCCTGCACGACGGCGTCAATCGCCTCCTGCGCGGAACAGCCCGCCTGGAGGCGGTCGAGCAACGCTGTTCCCAGCCGGGGATCGGTAATGTTCTGGGAGCTGACAGCGCCGACTCCATCGCGCAGGTGCGCGCACCGCGCCGCAACGGCGGGGGAGGACGAGCAGACCGCCAGGCCAAACCTGCCGTGGCTGTCCGTGGCGGCAATGCTGAACGTCACTGCTGCCCCTCCGAGCTACCCGAGGAGAGCACTGCTGTGGCATCAATTTCCACGAGCCACTCCGGGCGGGCAAGTGCTTGGACCACAATGCCGGTCGAAACCGGGAACACGCCTTTGAGCCAGCGGCCCATGGTGCGGTAGACGGTTTCGCGGTAGCGCGGATCCACCAGGTAGACCGTGACCTTGACGATGTCTTCAAGGCTGCTGCCCGCCTCCTTGAGCAACATGTCGATGTTGGCCATGGCCTTCTCCGTCTGGGCTTCGACGTCGCCAATGCCCACAGACTCCCGCGTCTCAAGGTCCTGCCCGATCTGGCCGCGGAGGTAAACCACGCCATTGGCAACAACGGCCTGGCAAAGATCGTTGTCCAGGTTCTGCTCCGGATAGGTCTCTTTGGTGTTGAACGTACGGATACGTTGGTGTTTCATTTCGCGGCTTGCCTTTCGTTCCTTTAAGTCGGGTGCTCGTATCTTTCAGCTTCCTGTGGGGTTCTAAATCTGTCCAACAGTTCTTTTAGAACGATTGCATCGGCTTTTCTGATGCAGGGTGTATTCTCGTGGCATGGATGTGACCCTCACGCAGTTGCGCTACTTTGTGGAAGCGGCAGCCCAGCTGTCCATGACCGGCGCGTCCGTTCGCCTCAACGTGGCCCAATCAGCAGTCTCAGCAGCCATCGCCCAACTTGAGCGGCACGTTGGAACGCAGTTCTTCATCAGGCAGCGCTCCAAAGGCTTGGTGCTCACCCCGGCAGGCGAGCTGTTCGTCAGGGATGCCCAAGCCATCCTCGCGCAGGTTGAGGAAAGCATTGACCACGCGCGGGGAGAACACCAAAGCGTCTCCGGACGGATCCGCATTGCCTGCTTCAGCACGCTTGCGCCCTTCCTGCTTCCCGGTATCCTGACCAAACTGCGGGAAGACCACCCCGCCCTTGAAGCGGAAGTCATCGAAACCGATACATCGGGCTGCATCGCCGCTTTGGTCAGTGGGCAGGCAGATTTGGCGCTGTGCTACGACCTCGACCTGCCCGAAGTGATAGCCAGTTCGGTGGTGGACACCGTCAGGCCCTACGTGGCACTTCCGCCAAACCACAAGCTGGCCGGATCAAAAACTGTTCAGTTGTCGGCCCTGAGCGGTGAACCCTTTGTGCTGTTGGACTTGCCGCACACCCGTGATCTCATGCTCTCCATCGCCAGGCTGGGTGGCCAGGAGCCGGACATCAGGTTCCGTTCGGCCAGCTACGAAACCGTGCGGACTTTTGTGGCCCGGGGCCTCGGTTATTCCATCCTTCACCAGCGGCCACAGCACCAGTTGACGTACGACGGCGGCCAGCTGGCCGCCGTCGAAATCCGCGACGACGTGCCGGAATTGAAGACAGTCCTGGCGCACCTGAAGTCCCACCGCCCCACGGCGAGGGTGCGGGCGGTAGCGCAGGCGGTCAGGCACCAAATTGTTGCCGCCCGCTCGGCCAGAAGCTAGGCCGGCTGTTTCCGAACAGCCAACCGCGCAAGTGCACGCTCCACCAGATGTCGCTGCCGGGAACCAGTGACGGCATCGGGATCCAGCATTGACGTGACGTGCAAGCCCATCATGACGTTCAGCAGCTCATCGGCAACCGCGTCGGGGTCCACCAAAGGTTCGCATTCGTCGTCGTGCTCTGCTTGGGCAAGGAAACCCATCACCAGGCCACGCCAGTGCAGCAGGGCCTCCCGGCCGACGGAGCGCAGCGCGTCTTCTGTCTGTGCGCGCTGCCAGAAAGAGACTGCCACGCGGGCTTCCACCACAGTGAGGGGGTCCGCCGGGATGATTTCCAGGCACAACCTTCGAAGGGCTGCAAGGCCGCGCCGGCCGGCCGTGCCAGCGGCGATGCGTTCGTTGGTGCGGTCGCAGATCAGCTCATAGGAGGCCAGCAGGAGGGCGTCCTTGTTAGGGAAGTAGTGGGCCAGCACGCCCGGGGCTGCGTAGCCGCACTCCCGGGCGATGTCCCGCATGCTGGCGTTCTCGATGCCCTGCTCCGCGATCAGACGCCACGTGGTCTCGATGATGGAACGGCGACGTTCCTCGTGATCAACCAAACGGGGCATGCTGCTCCTTTGTTTCGGACGTTCGAATGGTGGTTCGTTTGCGCGGGTGGCCAAGGCGGGACCGTGAGCACCCTACCACTGCGGGAACGCCGGGGGCGCCCACCACAGTGGTAGTCGCGGGTGGAACCGTCAGTGTCCGCAGGAGCCGGCGTTCTGCTCTGCCGGAGCGCAGTGCCCGGCCGCGGACGATGGCACGTTGAGGGTGGGGTTCTGATCGAAGAAACCGTGCGGTTTCAGCGTGAAACCGGTGGTGTCAACGGGCATGATGGGCCAGTCCTCGGGGCGGGGGAAGTGGGTCAAACCAAACGAGTGCCACACCACGAGGTCCTGGCCATCGATGTCCCGATCCTGAGCTACGTAAGAGGGAAGCCCTGCACCTCCGGGGTGCTGGTTGACGAAGTCGCCGGCGGCGTAGAGTTCGTCCTCGGCGTGCTGTGTGACCCACAGGTGATGTTTGGCAAAGGCGGCCCGCGAGGCTATGGAGGAATCATCGGCCATGGCCAAGGTGGGGTTGCCCTCCGGATACAGGGTGTAGCCCACAGGGTGGCCAAGGTGGTTCAACGAGGCCGGGTTGCTGATGTGCCACACCCTTCCCTTGGCGCCATCGGCGTCGCGGATTGCCTCCGATTCACGGGCCAACACTGTGCGCTTCTGGGTGAAAGCGTTGCCGTGGGGGTTTCCGGGTCCCTTGGGAAGCCGGACCAGGTCCAGTTCTTCAACCCGGTTCGCGTCGCCGTCGATCATCATGTCAAGCCGGGCGCTGAAGAGATGCTGGTGGTAAGGGGCGCCAAGGCCCGGAGCGATCTCCGATGCGTAGGCGTAGTCCTTATCCGGGAGCGCTGCCGTGAAAACAATGCCCGTGGCCTTCGCTTCGAATTCAATGGTGCCGTCCAGGTAGAGGTACCAGTAGAAGCCGTAGTCGTAATTGCCAACCGTGGTGAAGAAGGAAACCACCAGGCGGCGGTTGCGCCGAACCTCGTTGGAGCCGGCCCATTCGTCCGTGTGCTTCCAGAGGATTCCGGCGTCTTCCTCGTGGATGCAGATGCCGTTCCCGATCACCCGCGGATTGCCGAAATCATCGGCCACCACAGGGGACATGTAGGTGATGTCGCCCAGGCAGTCGCAACCGAGCTTGAGCGAGTTGGCGTCCCGGCCCACCAGGTACTCGCCGGAATCGAAGTAATTCTGCCAGCTTCGGTAGGGGGACGGGTCTCCGTAAGGAACCACCATTTCGGAGATGGATGCGCGGTGAACCACCGGTCGACGCCGTCCCAGGTGCGAGTGGTGAAGCTGGTGGAGCACCAATCCTTCGCGGGCGTCGAAACCTACTCGCAGGTCCCAGCCTGCCCATGACAGGTGATTGCCCTCCAGGGTGAAGCTGGGACCTTCGGGCTGGGTGATCTCTATCGGCTTCAAATCCGTGCGGAGCTCGCCGTGAATGGCGGGGTCCGTGTAGTTGCCGTTGACTTCCGGTACTGGAACCGGGCCGTCGTCGATGAGGTGGTTCACCCGTCGGTTCTCCACATCAACAAACGCAACCAACCCGTCAATCGGGTGGGCCCACGGGTGGTCTGCGGGGTGGTCCTGGCGGAATCCGAGGCCGCGAAGCAGCCGCTTGCCTTCCTCGTTCCCGTACTCGAAGACACCTGCTGACAACGGAGCGACGCGGACCTGCGCCGGGGTCAGGCCACGGCTGGCCAGGGCAGCGTTCCACTGTGCATCTACAGCAAGGATGTCCTCAATGAGTCCGAATTCCTCGAGCAGGACCGGCAGCTGGCCATCGATTTCCGGGGAGAGTTCACGCTCATCCAGTACGAGGCCTGTGGTCAGGGACAGCCTGATGTCCAGCGAAAGCGACTGCGCGGCGTCCCAGAGCATGGCCCTGACCACGCGTGGGGCATCAACGGGGTCTCCCTGCAAGGCGGCCTTGGGCGGTTCGATCAGGCCCAGGTAGGCGAAGCGGGTGGTCTCGGCGACGAGGCCGGCTTCTGCCAGAATCCGGCGGGCATGCTGGATCTCCTGTGCCGAGAGCTGGTCAAGCGGATGCTGTCCCTGGGGAGCCTGCGTCGTTGCGGCCAAGGGGGTGGTCTGAAGGGTCATGGCACTTCCTGAAGTCGAATTTTGATGGTACAACTGTTCAACCAACGCTTTGATGTTACCCACCTCACAGGCCGGCGTAAAGTCCTCGACCCAAATGGCGCCGGCGGCCAGGAGAACAATGAACCAGCAATTCCGCCTACCCTGGCGGCACGGCACCAGCGCGCCCGTTTCCGCAGGCCTTGTAGGTGTCGCAGCTGTGGGCAGCGCTGCAGCCCACGTGGTGGCAGCGGCAAGCGGTCCGGCAGGCGTGATGGCTTGGTGGATGGCGGCGATGGGCGCTGCGTGCTTGACGTGCGCCGCTCCCATGGCAGGTCCTCTCGCCCGGAGGAAGCGGCTCTGTGCCAGGCAGTCTGCCCCCCGCGCCGCCGGCCACCTCCTTGCCATGAGCGCAGTCATGATCCTTATCCATCTGGTCCTCCTTTTGGGGCCTGGCACCCTGTTTGGGCCTGGCAGCGGCCACCACGGCTACGCCCACGGTGCATCCACGCCGGACCACCAACCGGCCATGCTCGCCCTGATCGGCGTTGAACTGCTGTGCCTGATGGCCGCGTCGGCGGCCCTACGTATGACCCGCACCCAACACCACCGCTGAATCACCACCTCTAAACCCCCACTACTGAACCCATCCAGGAGTCACCATGAACCCCACCTCCACCACGTTGTCCTTCGACTGGCACAGCCGTGCCGACACCCTGGCGATTGATGGCAGGTCTTTCGTCGACGGTCGCCGGGCGGCATCAAGCACGAAACTTACCCGCCCTACCATCAGCCCGATTGACGGCCGCGTCCTCGCGGGGTTGGCCGCTTGCGGGTCCCGTGACGTTGATCGCGCGGTAGCAGCCGCCAGACGCGCCTTTCCTGAGTGGTCCCGGTTGGGCGCCGAAAAACGCAAGGGACTATTGCTGGCGTTGGCTGCCTTGATGGAGCAGCATGCCCATGAGTTGGCGCTGCTGGAGACGCTGGACAGCGGAAAACCAATACTTCAGACCACCACCGTGGACGTACCCGGTGCCATCTCGACACTCCGCTGGTATGCGGAGGCCGCTGACAAGCAGAGCGGGGAACTGCCGGCAGTTCCGCCCGGGGCAACAGCCTTGGTGACGCGGGAGCCCTTGGGCGTGGTGGCGGCCATCGTGCCGTGGAACTTCCCGCTGGAAATCGCGGTGTGGAAACTGGCTCCGGCGCTCGCCTCCGGGAACACCGTCGTGCTGAAACCTGCGGAGCAGACCTCCCTGAGCGTGTTGCGCCTCGCCGAGTTGGCCTCGGAAGCGGGGCTCCCGGATGGCGTGCTGAACATTATTACTGGCACAGGCCGGGAAGTAGGGGCGGCTTTGGCGCACCACATGGACGTCGATGCGCTGGCCTTCACGGGCTCCACCGCCGTCTCCCGCACCCTGTTGGAAGCCTCGGGTCGCAGCAACCTCAAACGGCTAAGCCTCGAAGCGGGCGGCAAGAGTTCAAACATCGTCTTTGCCGATACGGCGGACCTGCCTGAGGCGGCCGCCAAAGCTGCCTTCGGCGCCTTCTACAACCAAGGCCAGGTCTGCTCCGCGAACGCACGCATCCTGGTGCAGCGGGATATTTATGACGAGTTCGCTGCCTTGCTGGCAGAGGCGGCTGCAGGCTATCGACCTGCGGATCCACTGGCCGGCTTGGAGGGCAATGGCGCCCTGATCAGCAGCGCCCACACGAACGACGTCGAAGGCTGGATTCGGCGCGGCCGCGCCGAAGGCGAGGTACTTTTCGGCGGTGAGCGGCGCGAAATCCAGGGTTCGGATGCCTACTTGGAGCCCACGTTGCTGGGTGGCCTGGGGTCGGACCACGACGTCCATCGCGAGGAAATTTTTGGACCGGTGGCCGTCCTGCACGCCTTCGACTCGGAGGAGGAAGCGGTGCATTTGGCCAATGACACGGACTACGGATTGGCAGCGTCCGTGTGGACCTCAAATCTGTCCCGTGGCCACCGGGTGGCTGGAGAGCTCCTCGCGGGAACAGTCTCCGTCAACACCGTGGATGCGCTGGGAAACACCACCCCGTTCGGGGGCTTCAAGCAGTCCGGATTCGGCCGTGATCTCTCCCTGCACGCCTTCGACAACTACACCGCGCCTAAGACTACCTGGATCCAGTTCGGCTGATACAAGGCATCTGGAAATCCGCTGATGTGCATCGCTATTCAATGGTTTACGTGATGCAGTTCACAGGCCTACGCTGGGTGTCACAGCAGACCGGACCTGCCACGTCAGCGTAGACGAGAGCCCGCCCGCCCCCTTTCGCACCAGTCGTCAAGACACCTCCCTTCCCACCCTTCCTGCTCAGTAGCAAACTTAAGCAGTAGCAAAGGATCGATCATGGATCAGCCAGTAGCCTCAACGCGGCTCGCGCAAGAGCAAAGCAAGCATCTGCAAAAATCCCTGGGCCGCTTCGACATTTTGTTGTTGGTAGTCGCCGCTGTTATCTCAGTGGAGGTGCTCGGCCAGGTCTCAGGCTTCGGCGGGGAGACCTTCACCTGGACGCTCATCCTCGCCGTCACGTTCATGGTTCCCTACGGGCTCATCTTTGCCGAGACGGGCGGCGCCTTCACGGAAGAGGGCGGCGTCTACGTGTGGACAAAGATGGCGTTTGGCCGGGTGGTTGCGGCCATCACGTCCCTCTTCACCTGGGTGACGCAGCCTGTGTGGGTCGGCGGCGCCATGGCCTTCGTGGCAGTGGAAACGTGGTCCGAGTACGTGGGCCATGTCGACGCCGGCAGCCCGGTGGATTACTTCTTCAAGCTGCTCTTCATCTGGATCACGGTTACTTCAGCGATCATCAGCTTGAAGCACGGCAAATGGCTGCCCTCACTGGGCGCCATCCTCAAAGTTGCGTTCCTGACCTTCTTCATCATTGTCACCATGATTTACGGGCTGCAGCATGGGTTCAACGGCTTGGACCTGGGCTTCTTCTCGCCGACGCTTGCCGGCTTCCTGGGCGTCACTCCACTGTTGTTGTTCTCATTCCTTGGTTTTGAGTCCGGAAACAGTGCTGCGGGGGAGATGAAGAACCCGGCCAAGGACGTTCCCATCTCCGTAGCCCGGTCCTCCATGATTGCGGCGGCGAGCTACCTGCTTCCCATCCTTGCCATCTTGCTGGTGGTTCCTCTGGACCAGATCACAGGAATTGGCGGGCTGTTCGGCGCAATCGCCACCGTCTACACAGTGTTTGGTCCTGCTGCTGAGATCATGCTGTCTATTTCCGCGGTGGTTTTCTGCTTCATCCTGGTTTCCCAAGGTGCCGCTTGGATGATCATCAGTGACCGTATGCAGGCCATGGCTGCGGCGGATGGCTCCTTCTTCGGCGGGTTCTTTGGCCGGTTCCATCCCAAACTGGGAACGCCCATCCGCGTCAATACCCTCTCAGGCGTGGTGGCGACGCTGTTCATGCTCGCAGCGATGCAGCTCAGCGGCACCAGCAGCGCACTGTTCGGCGTGGTGCTCTCCATCGCGATCTCGACGTTCCTGCTGAGCTACCTGATGGCAATCCCGGCAGCAGTGAAGCTCCGGAGCAAGTATCCCCAGGTTGACCGGCCCTTCAAGGTGCCGGTCTCCGATACGGGTTTTCGGATCCTCGGCTATATCTGCTTCGCGTGGATCCTGATCGGGTCTTGGGTGGCCATCTTCCCAGGAACACTGGATGTGCTTTTCGGCTTGCCGTACGACTTCGAGGCAACGTGGGGTGTCTCCCAGTTCACCTTCGAAGCCTTCGCCCTAGGCACCCTTGGATGCATCCTGGCGCTGGGGCTGGTGGGTTATGCCCGCGGCAAGAAGGTGCGTGACGCGGTAACGCCTGTGACCGAGACCGCCGAGCTGATCAACGACTGACTGCGAAACCGCCGGAAAAACGCGAAATCGCCGGAAGGGCCCAGCGAACTGGAGCCCTTCCGGCGATTTCGGTGCACGGACAGCGATTCGGGCAGCGGCCGCCCCGAAGAACCCGGTCTAGCGGGTTTCGAGATCCTCGAGCGTCTTGCCCTTCGTGTCAGAGGACATCAGGGTGGCTGCGGCTGAGACGAGGCAGATGCCCAGCGTGGTCAGTCCGATGACCAGGGGGATGTTTGCCGATCCCGGGGGAGCGATCGCAGTGAACAGGCTGGGGAAGAAGGACGCGATCATGAGCCCGATGTTCTGGGAGACCGCGAAACCGGTGACCCGCATCCGCATGGGGAACTGCTCCTGGAAGAACGTGGCGAACGTGGCGTTCCACATCTGGAAGAGGATGCCCTGCACGATCACCACGCAGAGGAACACCAGGGGCAGGCTGCGCTGTTCGATGGCCCACAGGTAACCCACGGTCAGCAATCCGCCGGCAATACCACCGGCCACCATCAGTGCTCGCCGGCCGATCTTGTCGGACAAGGCGCCGAACAGAGGGATCGTCAGTACGGCGGCCACGTTGGCTGCCAGGGTTACCCAGAGGAACTCGCTGCTGGAAAAGCCGATGCCGTAGCCCTTATGGGTCGCGAAGGAGACGCCGAAGATGAGGGTGGCCATGCCGATCACGTTGGTGAAGGTCATGATGACGCAACGGACCAGAACCCAGGGGTGGGTCCGCAGGAGGTCCACCAGCGGGAAGCGTCGTTTGGTGGTGGTGTCTTCGGACTGGGCCAAGTACGCGGGAGGCTCTTCCACGCGCCGGCGGATGACATAGCCTGCGATGATCACCACGGCGCTGAGCAGGAACGGCAGGCGCCAGCCCCAGGAATGGAACTGCTCGTCGGGGAGGAAGGCGGCGAGCGGAATCAGTACTGCGGTAGCAAGGATTGAACCCACCTGCGTGCCCTGCAAGCTGAAGCTCGCGAAGAAGCCGCGTTTCGCATCCGGAGAGTGCTCCACGATCATCGCGCTGGCGCCACCGAGTTCACCCGCAACGGCGAATCCTTGAATCAGGCGGAGGATCACCAGGAGGACGGGAGCAAGCAAGCCAACCTGTCCGTACGTCGGCAGGAGCCCGACGGCAAAGGTAGCGAAGCCCATGAGCAGCATCGCGAAAACGAGCACCTTCTTGCGTCCGTGCCGGTCACCGTAGGCTCCCAGGATCACGGCACCGAGTGGGCGGGAAACGTAGCCCACGGCGTAGGTAGCAAGTGAGGCGATGATGCCGACGGTGGCATTCTCGGTGGGGAAGAAGATGGTGGGAAACAGCAGCGTGGCCGCCAGTGAATACAGGGCGAAGTCGTAATACTCCAGCGCGCTTCCGATCCAACCGCTCATCGCTGCCTTCTTCGGATCCTTCTGGCCGGTGGTTGGTTCGGGGCCGGTGGTGGGCTCGGGGGAGGGGGCGGGATCCCTCCGGTGCGTGACTGTCACGTCGCTGTACTCCTCTGGCGTCGTTGGCAAGGAACAAGAACTCTTCCCATCCAGGACTGAACAAAGTGGTCATTCAGCGTGAGGAAGGTTACATCTTGAATCGATTCATAAATCATAGGGCGTGACGTGCGCTACGTCAACGCACGACGGCGGCAGGCCACCTTAGGCTCCAGTGGAACCAAGGCGACCTGCCGCCGTCGTAAGTTCTCTTGCTTCAGCCGACGCCGGACTACTTCGCCAGGAACCGCAGCAGGATCTCGTTGATTTCAGCGCCGTGCGTCCAGAGCATGCCGTGTGGGGCATCCTCGATTTCGACGTACTCGGCGGAGGGGAGCCGCTTGGTGAATTCACGTCCGGTGGCGTCGATCGGCAGGATGCGGTCGTCAGTGCCGTGGACGATCAACGACGGGATGGTGACCTTCTCGATGTCGGAGCGGAAGTCCGTGAGCCATGAATCCACAACGGCGAAGGAAGCGTACCAGGACGAGCCCGCGGCGACGTTCCACGAGCTCCGCAAGGCTTCCTCGCTGAGGCGGTTGCCCAGGAAGTTGTCGGTGTTGAAGAAGTCGTTGTAGAAGTTGGTGAACCAGGCGTAGCGGTCCTCGATGGCGGCGTTGCGGATGCCGTCGAACACCGAAGACGGGACGCCGGTGGGATTGTCGTCCGTTTGGAGAAGGAAGGGTTCGAGGGACGCCAGGAAGGCGGCCTTGGCAACGCGGCCTTCGCCGTAGGTGCCGAGGTAGCGCCCTACTTCGCCGGTGCCCATCGAGAAGCCCACCAGTACTGCGTCGTTCAGGTCCAGGGTTTCGAGGACCGTATTGAGATCGGCGGCGAAGGTGTCGTAATCGTAGCCGGTGGTCGGCTTGCTGGACTTTCCGAATCCGCGGCGGTCGTAGGTGATGACGCGGTAGCCGGCGTTGAGGAGGGCTGCGGTTTGCTTCTCCCAGGAGCCGCCGTCCAGCGGGTAGCCGTGAATCAGGACTACGGGCTGACCTGCTCCGTGGTCTTCGTAGTAGAGCTCAATGTCCGTGGTGTTTTCGGTGCCGACCTTGATGAAACCCATGATTTTGTCCCTTTTCTGCGAGTAGAGAACGATCGTTCTCTTCCTGTGTTTTCCATCGTAGAGAACGTTCGTTCTCTTTGCAAGTAGAATGGGTGCATGAATATTTCCGAGGTCCGCGAACGCATCGTTGCCACCGCCGATGAGCTCTACAACGCCAAGGGAATCCAGGCCGTTGGGATGGACGAGTTGCGTTCCGCTGCCGGGGTTTCGCTGAAGAAGCTCTATGGGGAATTCCCGTCAAAGAGCAGTATCGTGATGGCCGTGCTGGAGCGTCGGCATCAGTCGTGGACCGAGGGTCTGGACGCCACAGTCCAACAAGCCGGGACGCCGCGCGAACGCCTCCTCGCCATCTTCGACTACCTTGCCGGCTGGTTCTGCCAGGACTCATTCCGCGGGTGCGGGTTCATCAACAGCTTCGCTGAACTGGGTGCCGTAAGCCCCGAGGTTGCCGAGTATGCGCGGAAGCACAAGGAGTCGTTCCAGGAATATGTGGCGCACCTGACGGTGGAGGCCGGTGCCCCCGCCTACTTGGCGCCGCAACTGGCCATCCTCGCCGAGGGCGCCCAGACCACCGCGGCCATCGCCGGTACGGCCGACGCCGCCGGACAAGCGCGTCAGGCGGCCGAGGTCCTGATCGGCGCTGCTTTGGGCAAGTAGGAGCCAGCGGACTGCAGCCTGGAGCAGCTCGTGGAAGACTGGACGCATGTCTCCCCGTCCCATGAAACCGCGCCCCCAGCCCGACGCCGTCGAAAAGGGCGGCCCCCAACAGCCGCGCAACGGCCGCCGCCATCTTGCGCTGAGGCTCGACGACGCGTGGCTCGGTTTCCAGACGAGCCTCGCCATCCGGCGGGGCAGGGTGGAAACCGTCATTCCCTACACTGGCTACGGCAGCACATCCTGGGTCAGAGTGCTGGCACGCGTCGTCCGCAGTGACCCTCGCGATGCCGCCGGCCACGCCAAACCGTTGCAGGAAAGCATGCGGGGCTGGCGCAACTTCACCAGCGCTCCGGTGGCAAATGCTGACGTTAATGTGACTCTCGCGGGCACCGTTTTCACCGTACGGGCCGATCGCGGAGGTGTGGTGGATGCCCGCATCCCGGTGGCCCTCGATGCCGGGTGGCACACCCTCACCCTGCAATCCGGTGAGTCCCGGGAGGTGGAGGCTCCTGTTGAGATCGTTGCCGACAACGCCGACTTTGGTGTGGTCTCTGACATTGACGACACCGTGATGGTCACGGCCCTGCCCCGGCCGTTCCTGGCTGCCTGGAACACCTTTGTCCTCAACGAACATGCGAGGACCCCCACTCCCGGGATGGCTGTGCTCTATGAACGCATTGCCCGGACCGCCCCCTCGGCCCCCGTGTTGTATCTGTCCACTGGTGCTTGGAATGTTGCCCCCACGCTGTCGCGGTTCCTTTCCCGCAACTTGTACCCTGCCGGTCCCAAGCTGCTGACCGACTGGGGCCCTACCCCTGACCGCTGGTTCCGCAGCGGTCAGGAGCATAAGAGGAACTCCCTGGAGCGACTCGCGGAAGAGTTCCCGCACATCAAATGGTTGCTGGTGGGCGACGACGGACAACATGACGAAGCCATCTACTCCGAGTTTGCCCAGCGGCATCCTGAAAACGTCAAGGCGATCGCCATTCGACAACTCTCCGCCGGTGAGGCGGTCCTCGCCGGCGGCCGTTCAAAGACAGGCGGCCAGCCCACCCCAGGGGTGCCGTGGATCTACGCGCCCGATGGGGCCGGGATGTCGGCCCAGCTCGAAGAGCTGGGCATTATCCGGAGTGAGGTCCGTTCCGCCGATGACCCCGAGGAAGGCGACGTTCAAACGGACGCCGGCTGACTACGCGACGTCGATGAACACCGGGTTCGCGTAGAACCAGGTGTCTGTCCACGGATCAGCGTCGCCGAGGTTGTTTCCGTGGCGGATAGGCCCGGCGGGGTCTACTGATGCGCCGTAGTATCCTGCGCCGTGCCGGTTTCCATCACTTCCTCGGAGGCGGAAGTAGCAGGACTTTTGGACGTCCTTGATGACGTGCTTGATGGTGAACGTTCCGGTGCGGCCGGACACATCCATTTGCTTCCAGACAGTGGTTCCCTGAGCCCTCAAGGTGTCCCGATCGGCCGCTGCGCCCGTAACGGCGCCGCCGATCACATCCACATGGGCGAGTTTCGGAAGGATCCCCGCAAAGTTGCGGTAGTCCGTCGTCGTGATGGTGATGGAAATTTCGACGTCGGCGCCTCGCCGTACCTGCAGCCGGGAACCGAGGGTGACGCCGTTGCGTCCGTTGCTGTTACCGGCACTGTTTCCCCGGACTTCGCGAATGCGGACATCCAGTCCTTGCAGCAGGTGTCCGTGGTCCACCCACATCCGGCCCCTGCGCATGGCGTCCAAAACGCCTGTGTAGGAGCGCTTGGTGACACCGGTGTGGAGGCGGCTGAACTGCCCGGGACAATAATCGCTGCCGCCCTGTTTTTCGCCGGAATCGAACGGGTCAGGCCGTTTGCCGGTGACAGACCAGCGGTCGAACTCGTTGGTCAGGCTGAGGTAGGGCTCCTCTGCCGGGTAGGGGCCGGTCTTCCATGTGTCCTTCACGGTGAGGTGGTTGTCGGAGTTGGACGTGATCCAGAACGGCAGGCCCTCGGCGAGCATGGAATCCCAGACGCCGCCCACGGTTGCCGTGGCCCAGTCGAAGCCACCGTAGGGACGGAAGGCGTCGGCCGGGTATCCGGGGAAGCTGAATTGGGTGGGGTTGTTGGTGTACTCGCCGCGCTGGTCTCCGGCCCTGGAGAACTGGCTGACTCCCGAGCCTTGGGCTCCCGGTGCGCCCTCCATGCCGATCATGACGTCGCGGGCAGCGTCGCGCCAGGCCCGGAGCTCATGCGGGGAATCGATGCCCAGCCGCATGGGGTGGTTGGCCAAAGCCACCACGTCCTCGATATATCCGGAACGCTTCTGGTTGGCCAGCCACGCAATGGCTTCAACAGCTTTCCGTTCGAAGGTTTCCACCTGGGCAGTCCCGGGGGTTGGCTTTTCCCACTGGTTCAGCTTGCCGTCCCACACCAACTCGAAGGTGCGCAGAAGGTTCACCTCGTTGGGTCCGGGGGCCACCAGCACGGACGCGTGTTCGGCGCCGGGGATGTACCACTCCAACCCTTGGAAAATCAGGAGATCCGGACGGGCAGCACGCTGCGCCTGGATTTCCTTGTTGGTGTTCACGGCGCCGCCGTTGTTGGCGTGGCCGAAGTTGCTGTGTTCCGTCAACGCCACCCAGTCCACGCCATAGGACTGGGCGGTGTCGAGTTGCTGCTTGACCATGTACTTGGCGTCGTGGCTGTACTGGGTGTGGACGTGGTGGTCGCCGACAAGCCACGTTAGTTGGGGATCGTTCCCGCCCGGGTTCGCCATCGCGGGCCGGGCCATGACAGCCGTGGCAGCGGTGGCGACGGTGCCTGCGGCCACAATGCCGGCCGACTGCAGGATGCGCCGGCGGCTCAACCCCATGGCTTTCAGCTCAGCGTCGGCGAGCTCCACACTTCGGCTGTGGGCGGTCTGATCATCTGCGGTGCACATTGCATTTCCCTCTGTTCGATTTCCCATCCCCCAAGCGGGATCACAGTAGGGAAGGAGGATGGCAGGGAGGTTAACCGGGAAAGAACTCAAGGTGTGTCATCGACATATGTCCAACAGGTCATGGCTTCTTGGGTGAATGTACCGAGCTGGAAGGTCGATTCCGAACCTACGGTGGATCCAGATGCTTCGCACATCGATCCGCCGTCAGAAAAGAGAATGCAGTGACTGAAATCAACCAGCTCCCCGTGGTTCCGCACTGGATCGAAGGCGCTGAGGCGCCGTCGGCCGGGGACCGCACGGCCCCCGTCTTCGATCCCGCCCTGGGCAGGGAAACCAAGCTGGTCAACCTTGGCAACGCCGAGGACATCGAGACGGCCATCTCCTCGGCGCACAAGGCGTTCCCGGCGTGGCGCGACATGTCCATCACCAAACGCCAGCAGATCATTTTCCGTTTCCGGGAGCTGCTGAATGAGCGCAAGGGCGAACTCGCGGAGATCATCACCTCCGAGCACGGCAAGGTAGTCTCCGATGCCCTCGGGGAAATCACCCGCGGCCAGGAAGTCGTGGAACTGGCCACCGGCTTCCCGCACCTCATCAAGGGCGAGCATTCAGAAAATGTCTCCACCGGCGTCGACGTTTACTCCACCAAGGCGCCGCTGGGCGTAGTGGGCATCATCAGCCCGTTCAACTTCCCCGCCATGGTGCCGTTGTGGTTCCTGCCGATCGCCATCGCGGCCGGCAACACCGTGGTGTTGAAGCCCAGTGAAAAGGACCCGACGGCGGCCAACTGGCTCGCTGCCCTCTTCACCGAGGCCGGCCTCCCGGACGGCGTCTTCAACGTCCTGCATGGCGACAAGGAAGCAGTGGACGGGCTCCTGGAGCACCCGGACGTCAAAGCGATTTCCTTTGTCGGTTCCACGCCGATCGCGCAGTACATTTACGAGACCGCGGCCCGTAAGGGCAAGCGGGTCCAGGCGCTCGGCGGGGCGAAGAACCACATGCTGGTCCTGCCCGACGCCGACCTCGAATTGACTGCCGACGCTGCCATCAACGCCGGGTTCGGTTCCGCGGGGGAGCGGTGCATGGCGATCAGTGTGGTGGTGGCGGTCGAGCCGGTCGCGGATGCGTTGATTGAGAAAATCACCGCCCGGATGTCCACCCTGAAGATCGGCGATGGCCGCCGCAATTGCGACATGGGCCCGTTGGTCACCCGCCAGCACCGCGACAAAGTGGCCTCGTACATCGACGTTGCCCTTGAGGATGGCGCCAAGGTGGTGGTGGATGGTCGCGGCATGGAGGTCGACGGCGACCCGAACGGCTTCTGGCTCGGCCCGACGCTGATCGACGACGTCCCGGTCACCTCCCGCGTGTACACCGAGGAAATCTTCGGCCCGGTACTGGCAGTGGTCCGAGTGAAGAGCTACGAAGAGGGCCTGCACCTGATCAACTCCGGCGCCTTCGGCAACGGGACGGCGATTTTCACGAACGACGGCGGTGCGGCCCGCCGCTTCCAGACCGAGGTTGAAGTGGGGATGGTGGGTATCAACGTGCCCATTCCCGTGCCCGTGGCCTATTACTCCTTCGGCGGCTTCAAGGACTCCATCTTCGGCAGCTCCAAGGCTTACGGCTTGCAGGGCTTCCAGTTCTACACCCGCGAAAAAGCCATCACCTCACGTTGGCTCGACCCCAGCCACGGCGGCATCAACCTCGGATTCCCCCAGAACTAGAGGGATGTGATAGAGCGTCGGTGATATAGGGCCGGGAGGTGAGAGAGCGTCGGACGTGACACGCTCTCTCACCTCCCGCTGGCTTTTCGGCTAACGCTCTTCCAGATACTCGACGGCGGCGAACAGTTCCAGCCTGTCGCGCAGGCTGTCGAGGTTGAGTCCCAGGACGGTGCCCGCAGCATCGATCCGGTTCCTGAGGGTGTGCCGGTGGATCCCCAGCTGCCGTGCTGTCCGGTCCCAGACACAGTTGTTCGCCAACCACGCGGAAACTGTTGGCAGCAGCTGGGTCTGTTCGGTTTCGTCGTGCTTGGCCAACGGCTCAATGAGCCGCCGGGCAACGGAGCCGGCCTCATCGCGGTGCAGCAGGCCCAACATCCCGCCCCGTGAGATTTCCTCGAAGGTGACAAGGGGGCGGGCGAGTTCCAGAGCCCTTTGCAGTGATCGCTCTGCCTCCTTCAAGGCCCTGGCCAGGCTGGCTAAGTCCGTTTCCCCTGAAGTACCTGCGGTTGCGCCGTATCTTTCCAGGAGGACTGTGACCTTCTGCTGGAGTGCTGGTCCTGCCAGCACCACAACGTTCTCGTTCCGTTGAGCGTAGAAGACGGCTCCGCGGTGGTCGTCCGACAACAGTTCCAGTGCCTCCAGGAGGTTCTGTCCTTGCCCGGGAGGCTGCGCCATGGTCACCACCACGGGGTCTGCGGGCAGCCTGCCCCAGACCTGGCGTGCCGTGCGCTCGGCAACGTCCGTGCTTCCTGCCAGCAATTGCTCGAAAACGCCTGCACGCAGATGGCGGCGTGCGGTATCGAGGGTGCGCGTTTGCTCCAATGCGAGGCTCGCCAGTGCGATCACACTGTTGATGATGTCGGTGCGGGCAGGGTCCAGGGGTTCGATGGCGCCCAGGACCAGCACACCGCGCAAATGATGCCGGCGGCCCAGCGTTTGCAGGGTGATCTGCTCGCCGTCCACCGTCAATTGCGAGACCGATCGCGAGCCTTGGTCCAAGGATTTCCTGACAGCATCCGTCACCCCGGGCATCAACGACGACGGCACGGGACGGTTGTTGGGCATCAGGATGTGGTTTCCCGCGGCATCGAACATCGCCACCCAGCCATGCAGTTGCCGCTCGAGCTCGGCCAGGATGGAACGCAGTCCGTCGGGACGCAGGGCAGCCCGCGCGATGGCCCGTTGTGCTTGGAGCGACCATTCGGACCTGGCGTTCTGCTCCTTCGCCAGCAAGTCTGCAACGAACCGTATGACAGCGATGAACGGCGTCCTGTCGGGGACCTCCAGCAACGGCAACGCATGGGTCCGGCACGCCTCAACGAGCCCCGGCGGCAGTACGCCGTGAATCACTTGGGTGGCGAAACCGAGGCCGCTGATCCCATGCTTGACCAACCGCGCCACATAGTCGCTATAGAGCTCGCCGGGGCCATCGCCCACGGGAAACTGCGTACCATCCGTCAGCAGCAACTGCCCCGGATCGAGGAACGGAGTGGGGTCGTCAAGGTCGGAACTATGGACCCAGGACACGGATGTTTCCACCGCAGGGTCACCTGCCTCCGGCGTCACCAGCCTTAAGTTGAGCGAGCTGTTGCGAAGGATGGTGTTGATGGTCAGCGGCATACTCAGGCTCTCCTTGGAAAAACGTAGTTCCACACCCTGCCAACTATACAAATGTCCTGAGGTGTATCCCTGTTCAGAAGACCAAGATGAAGGGGAAGCCCCACCCGCCCTTTCGAGAGGACCTTCCAATGTCGCCAACCCGGACCGCCCTGGCTGTTCCCACCACCAACGAGGAGGTCGCCGCGCTGGACACCGCCAACGTCTTCCACTCCTGGTCAGCCCAGAAAACGCTGAACCCCCTCGCCATCGCCGGCGGCTCCGGCAGTACTGTCTGGGACCACGAGGGCAGGACGTACCTGGACTTCTCCAGCCAGCTTGTCAACACGAACATAGGCCACCAGCACCCGCGCCTCATCGAAGCCATCAAGCAGCAACTGGACACGCTCACCACCGTTGCTCCCGCGCACGCCAACCACACCCGCGCCTTGGCGGCCCGGAAGGTCCTGGCCCACTCGCCGTCGAACATGGAGAAGGTGTTCTTCACCAACGGCGGCGCCGATGCCAATGAGAATGCCATCCGCATGGCCCGCTTGCACACCGGGCGGGACAAGGTCATCTCCCGCTACCGCTCCTACCACGGCAACACCGGCGCAGCCATCGTGGCTACCGGAGACTGGCGCCGCATCCCCAACGAATACTCCCGCGGGCACGTCCACGTCTTCGGGCCCTACCTTTACCGCTCCGAGTTCTGGGCCGAAACCCCGGAACAGGAGGCGGAGCGCGCCTTGCAGCACCTGCGCCGGACCATCGAAATGGAAGGGCCGCAATCCGTTGCAGCGGTGCTCCTCGAAACGGTTCCCGGGACGGCCGGCATTCTGCTCCCGCCGCCCGGCTACCTCGAGGGCGTCCGTGCACTCTGCGATCAGCATGGAATCGTCCTGATCCTGGACGAGGTCATGGCCGGTTTCGGACGCACGGGTGACTGGTTCGCCCTGGACGCCTTCAATGTCAGGCCCGATCTCATCACCTTCGCCAAGGGCGTCAACTCGGGCTACGTCCCGGTAGGCGGTGTCATCATCTCCAAAGAAATCTCGGCCACCTTCGACGACCGTGTCTTCCCCGGCGGCCTCACCTACTCGGGGCACCCACTGGCCGCGGCCTCGATTGTTGCCTCGATCGAGGCCTTTGAAGAAGAAGACATCATAGGGAACGCCACCCGGATCGGCCGCGACCACCTCGAGCCCGGCCTGGCATCTTTGGCCGCCCGCCATGACGTCATCGGTGAAGTCCGGGGACGCGGTGTGTTCTGGGCCCTCGAGCTCGTGGAGGACCGCCAGACACGGACGCCGGTCAGTGCAGCGTTCATGGCGAGGCTCAAAGCGGAACTGCTCAACCGCGGACTGTTGCCCTTCATCGCCGACAACCGCGTGCACGTGGTGCCTCCCGCCGTCGTAAACCCCGAAGAAGTACGCCAAGCATTGGCGATTTACGACGACGCCCTGACCGCCGTCAGCTGACGGCTTCCCTTCGACTCGCCGCAGCCTCAACTGAGCAGTTTCGGAGAAGCTTCCGGCCCGCCGGCGCCGTAGCTTTGGGTTAAGAGCACCATCACGCAGCAGAGACGAAGGAACCCACCATGGCTGAGACCGGAACAACTGACAAGACCAAGTCCTACGACGGCTTCACGGAGGAAGAGCGCGCGGCGATGAAGGAGCGTGCGCAGGAACTGAAGAAGGCTCCGCGCAAGAAGGCAAGCAAAGCTGACGGTGAAGCTGACGTCCTGGCCAAAATCGCTGAGATGCCCGAAGGGGACAGGGCCATAGCTGAAGCCCTGCATGCGATCGTCAAGGAGCACGCGCCCGAACTCACGTCCAAGACCTGGTACGGGATGCCGGCCTACGCCAAGGACGGAAAGAACATCGTCTTCTTCCAAAGCTCCCACAAGTTCAAGGCCCGGTACGCCACACTCGGGTTCGAAGAAAACGCCAAGCTCGACGACGGCGACATGTGGCCCACGTCGTTTGCCCTGAAGGAAATCACGCCGGAGGTCGAGGCAAAGATCGTGGAGCTGATCAAGAGGGCGCTGGCATAATCGCTTGCGACCTTAGGCCGGCTGGCTGTTGGCCGGCGGCAGATCCGGATTCATGGGTTCCAGGTCCGGATCTTCTGCCGTCCATACCTGGACGATGGCCCAGGCAACCGCCGCAATGGGAACCGACAACACGGCGCCGATGATTCCGGCGAGGATGGTGCCTGCTGTCAGCGCCATCAGGATGACCAGTGCGTGCAGTTCCAAGGACTTGCCCATGACCACCGGTTGAAGGAGGTCACCTTCCAGTTGATTGACGGCGATCACTGCGATCACGACGATCAGCGCCACGATCGGGCCGTTGGCGACGAGCGCGACCAAAGCTGCCAGGATCCCGGCGACCGTCGCCCCCACCAAGGGGATGAAAGCTCCAATGAAAACGATGATTGCCAGGGGGATGGCCAGCGGGACTTGGAGGATGAGCAGGACCGTGCCGATCGCTACCGTGTCCACCAACGCGACAATCGCTGTGCCTCGAACGTAGCCGCCCAGGACCTCCATGGTGCGCTTCCCAACCCGGCGAAGCTTGGCTTCCCTCAGGCCTGTGAAGGGTCGCAGGAAGAACTCCCAGATCTTGGCGCCGTCCTTGAGGAAGAAGAACAGGATCACTACCACCAGGCTGGCGCCGGCAAGGAACTCGGTCACCACCGATAACCCAGTAACCGCCCCGGAACGCACCTGACTGCTCTGGGCAAACTCCACGGCCCCTTCACGGGCCTGGTTCAACTGCTCCCGGTCGATCGGAAACGGCCCGGTCAGCAGGAAGTTCTCCAACTCATCAAGGCCGGCTGCGGCCTGGCCGATCAGTTCGTCCCACTGGCTGCGCACCGACAGGACGATCACCGTGATGACTCCGCCGAGCACCATCAAGAGGCCAAGGAATGCGACGCCAGTGGCCAGGCCGCCTCGCCAGCCGCGCCGTCGAAGCATGTTGACGAACGGCCCTATGGCCGCCGCAAGGATCAGGGCTATGAGCACCGGGATGACCAGCAGGCGGATTTGGAGCAGCCCGAAGATCGCCACCACCGTCAGGGTCAGAATGAGCAGGACCTGCGCTGCCCGCACGGAGGCTCGGCCCAAGGAGTCTTTCCAGGGGTTGGGCCTACGTTGCTTGCGGACGGAAACGGGCGCTGTTTCCTCGTGTGCCGTCATGGGGGCTCCTGTTCGTTCGCGTCGGTCAACCGACCTGATCAAACATAAGCCTACTGACTATTGATCCTTCCTAGTGGGTCGGATCAGGGTGTGGTGGTACTGGACCTGGGTCAGGAACCGGTGAGGGCCCGGGGGCGGGGTTTGGATCCGGAATGGGGCTGGGTGGAAACGGTGTGGTGGGATCCGGGGGCGGCACCGGCCCCGGGTCCGGGGGGAATGGCTCGGGCTCGTGAGTGGGAGGAAGGGTCATGATCTCTCCTTTTGCTTACTCAGGTGTAGTGCTCCGGGCAGATGCTTGCAGCCTACTCCGGGTTGCGTGGCAGCTACAGGGTTCCCGAGTTTGCAACTTTCTAGGTCATTTGACCTAGGATGAGATCATGAATGACCTCCTTGAATTTGATTCCACTGGTCCCGTGCTGATCGTCGGCGGCTACGGCACCGTCGGTACGGCACTCACGGGACTCGCCGGTACGCAATGGCCGCTGCTTCTCACGGGCAGGAACCCGGACCGTGGCAGCCACCTGGCAAACGGAAACGTGACTTTCCAAAGGTGGGACCTCAGCCGGCCGGAACCCTTCCACGCCAAGGTCAGGGCGGTGATCAGCACCGTCAACGACCCCGACGACAGGGTTCTCCGCGCTGCCGTCAGCGCCGGGATCCCGTACGTCGACGTCACCCGCTGGACCAGTCGCGTCACCAGGGCAGCTACTCTGGCAACCCTCCTTCGGCCAACTGCTCCTGTATTGCTGAGCTCGGGCTGGATGGGCGGCGTGATCAACATCGTTGCAGCAGCTTTGGCCCAGGACGCGGGCGGCGGTGACCAGATTGACGTCGCCATCCGGTACGACATCAACGACCGCGCCGGGGTTGACTCAGTGGACTTCATGGACCGGCTGGGACTGGACTTTGAAGTACGCAAAGGCGGTAAGGCCGCCGTCGTGCGTCCCTTAAGCGACACGCGCTGGGTGGACATTGCCGGGCACCGCACCAAGGTGGCACGGCTCGACACGCCTGAACAGTTCACTTTGCCGCTCACCCTTGGCGCCGGATCCGTGGCAACCCGGATCGGGTTCAGCTCCAATACGTCCACGACGGCGTTGCTCGCCGCACGTGCGGTGGGACTGTTCCGCTGGGGTAGCGGGGAACGGTGGTCACCGCTGCGGCGCTCCCTGTTGTACTCGCCCGGTGCGGGCGGCACGGCTCACATCCGTGTTGACGTGAAAGGTCCGGCCGGAACACGAACGGCCGTCATTTCGGACCCACAAGGTCAAGCCCACCTGACGGCGTTGGGCGGATTGCTGGGGCTGCGCGCAGTTCTCGCGGAGGGCGCGCGGCCCGGTGTTTCCTTCCCCGAATCCACCCTGGATTCCGCGTCCCAACTCACGGAACTCGAATCGCACGGTGTGACAATATTGAGGTCATGACTGAAAGCAAGGGCGCCCTGAGGAAGGCTGCGCTCCTTGACGCTGCTGAAGAAGTGCTGGTCACCAAGGGCAACGCGAACGCTGCAATGCGGGACTTTGCAGCTGCCGCAGGGGTGCGGATTGGACACCTGCAGCACTACTTTCCAGCCCGTTCAGACCTCATTCGCGCTGTCCTTGAGCGAGCCCTGGAGCGCTCGCTGCGGCGGCTTGAGGAGACAGCCGGGTTCGACCTCGGTTCAGACGCGTCAGGTTCGTTGTCCCGGGACGATTCCTACCGTCTGCTCACCGCGCTGCTTCACGAGCACTCGGAGTTGGCGGATGTGAGGATGCACGTGGAGATCTGGGCGCTGGCCGCCTCGGATGATCAGGCCGCCGGTGCTCTGCGGTCCTTTTACGCCCAGTACACCGCGCACGTACAAGGTGTGGTCCGGCGGGGCAGGCCGGAACTGTCGGAGCCGTCCCTGAGGGGAGTGGCAAGCGCGATCGTCAGCCTCTTTGAGGGGGCGGCTGTGACACGATCCGACATCGCGGGGCTACGCACCGAGCACGGCGATCAAGCAATCATCCGCACCGCACAGTGGTTGATCCACGAACAGGAAGCCGCCAAATGACCCATCTGACGCCCACACCCGCGCAGTTCCGCTGGCAGCAACTCGAATTCGGCGCCTTCATCCATTTCGGCATCAATACCTTTGCCGGCAAGGAGTGGAGCGACGGCACCATTCCGCCGTCGACTTTTAACCCGACAGAACTCGACGCCGTCAGCTGGGCCCGGGCGGCCAAGGAGGCGGGCGCGAGGTATTTGGTCCTCACTGCCAAGCACCACGACGGATTCTGCCTCTGGCCCACGGCAACAACTGACTACTCCGTCGCGTCCTCGCCGTGGCGCGGTGGTTCAGGCGATGTTGTTCGCGACGTTGCCGAGGCCTGCGAAGAGCAGGGCGTAGGGCTGGGGCTCTACCTGTCACCTTGGGATCGGAACGCCGACTGTTACAGCGATCCCGCAGCCTACGACGACTTCTACGTCCAGCAGCTCACGGAACTCTGCACCGGTTATGGCCAGGTCATGGAATTGTGGTTCGACGGTGCCGGGTCTGTGGGCCGGGAGTATGACTGGGAACGGATCATCGCTGTTGTTAAGGAGCACCAGCCTGACGCCATGATCTTCAACATGGGCCAGCCCACCATCCGCTGGGTAGGCAATGAGAACGGACTGGCGTCGGACCCCGTGAACTACGTGGTGGATCGCACGTCCGACACCCAATACACGGATTCCAGCTCCGGGCTGGAGGCCGAACACTATCTGCCGCCGGAATGCGATGTTTCCCTCCGCCGCGGTTGGTTCTGGCACCCGGACGACGAGCCCAAATCCACCGAACACCTGCTCGCTATTTACTACCAGTCGGTGGGAATGGGTGCGAATCTCCTGCTGAACCTTCCGCCGGACACACGTGGGCTGATTCCGGAGCGGGATGTCGCGAGGCTAAAGGAGTGGAAGGCCGAGCTGGACCGTCGCCTCTCCGGCACGGTTGAGGCCACTGTTGAACATCACGACGGCGGAGCCACCCTGAGTTTCCCGGCTGCGGTGACCTTCAACCACCTGGAGCTCGTGGAGGACCTGAGCTCGGGGCAGCGGATCACTCAGCACGCGGTGTTTGGTGATGGGGTTGTTGCTGATGACGGCGGTGCCGGAGCGGGCCTTGGTGGGGCGGGCCTTGCCGGAGCGGGGCTTGCTGAGGGGAAGACGGTGGGCAACCGACGCGTTCACCAGGTGCCCGTTGTCACCGCGAAAAGGTTGCACGTGAAACTAAGCGGTGAGGATGGCCGCCTTGGCTCCGCGCGCGTCTATACCGGAGCACTGGATGCCGCAGTGCCGATGATTCCCGAAGGATACGAAGCCCCCACGGACGCGCCGGAGTAGCTTCCTGCCAGGGGGCCGTCGCACTCATAGGGACATTCGATCCAAGCTCCAGGGCCGCACGGAAAGGTTTCCCACAGCCCAGAGCGGAGGGTCTAATAATGTCTGTGCCTCCTGCGAGAGTTGGGGGTATGAAGCAGATCCGGGAGAGGCAAGCGAAGACGGCGTTGTCTGCTGTGCCTCGTCCTGCTTTGTCTCAAGGGGTGGATCAGGCTGGGACCATCAGTGGTGATTTGATTGGTCAGTTGCGGGTGTTGGAGGAGATGAAGTCGGCCATCGCCGGGGTGCAGGCGCAGATTGCTGTGGCGTTTGATCTGGCGCAGCGGGCTGAGCAGGCCGAGGCCGGGGTGCCGTAGCGGAGCGTGGCAAGGGTGTCGGTGCGCAGGTGGCGTTGGCACGGCGGGAATCACCCAACCGGGGCTCGAGGTTGTTGGGCCTGGCCAAGGCCCTGGTCACGGAGATGCCGCGCACCCTGGCGGCGTTGAACTCGGGCCAGTTGAACGAGTGGCGGGCGACGCTGCTGGTGAAGGAGACTGCGTGTTTGTCGGTGGAGGACCGGGCCGCGGTGGATGCCGAGCTCGCCGCTGATGCTGGGACTTTCGACGGTTTCGGTGACCGGGCCTTGGTCGCTGCCGTGAAAGCGGCTGCGTACCGTCGTGATCCGCGGTCGGTGGCGCAGCGGGCCAGTCATGCCGCGACGGAGCGGATGGTGAGTCTGCGTCCGGCGCCGGACACCATGACGTATCTGACCGCGCTGCTGCCGGTGGGCCAGGGCGTCGCGGCCTATGCGGCGTTGACCCGTGCTGCTGATGCTGCCCGTGCCAGTGGTGATCCCCGGGGCCGTGGCCAGGTCATGGCCGACACCCTGGCCGAACGCCTCACCGGCACACCCGGCGCGGTAGCCGGGGTTGAACTCCAGCTCGTCATGACGGACCGGACCCTGTTCCAAGGCGATGCCGAACCGGCCCGGCTCCACGGCTACGGCATCGTCCCCGCGCAGTGGGCCAGGACCCTGATCGGGGCGGGAGAGCCCCGAGGACCTGGACAGGGACAGGAACATGGGCAGCGACCAGCAGGACAGTGGCCAGCAGGCCAGCGACCAACAGGACAGCGCCGGTCACCGCAGCGCGCCCCTTCGGCCAACCAGGGAGTCCCGGCAGGCCTAGAGTCCTCGCCGGCTCGGACAACAGCGACGGGCAATGCGCCGGCGCCGGCGAAGGAGCAGGACTTCACGGTCTGGGTCCGGCGGCTCTACACCGCACCCGGGAGCGGGGAACTGATGGCCATGGACTCCAAAGCCCGGCTCTTCCCGCACCGACACCGGCGATTCATCCAAACCCGGGACCATACCTGCCGGACGCCGTACTGCGACGCGCCCATCCGGCACATCGACCACATCGTGCCCTGGCACTTAGGCGGAACCACCACCTTGGACAACGGCGCAGGCCTCTGCGAAGCCTGCAACCACACCAAAGAAAACCCCGGCTGGACCGCAGAAGCCCTGCCCGCAGCAACCATGCCCGCCGACACCCTGAACATCAGCACACCCACCGGACACACCTACCAATCCAAAGCCCCGCCACTACCCGGACACAGCCCATCCAGAACGTGATGCGGGGAAGCCGGAACAGCCCTCAAAAAAAGTTTTCAAAAAACTTTGTACCCCGCGTAACCCTTTGGCGTGCCTCGTCGATTACGTCTGTGAAAGGGCCGAGCTGGAATTTGTCCCCCATCATGTTCCAGCTCGGCTCTTCCTTGTCCGGAGCAGTTTGCCCGATCAGATTTTCCCGGACAAGCGGGTCCTCCCTGGGGATGGCCCGGCAGAGCAGCTACCCTTGGTGAGGTCCTCCGTCGTGCAAAGGCGGGTGACCTGGCCGAAAGCCACGGACCTGCCGCCGATCGAAAGTCCCACCATTGTGACCGACGCATTGACCGACGAAGCGCTTCACGCGCTCAAGGGCAATACCGCGGAACTGTTCAGCGCCGTCTACCAGGCCTACGCGGGCCAGGTCCTCGGATATCTGACAGCCAAAGGCGTGCCCGATCCTGAAGCAAGTACACAGGACGTGTTCCTGGCGGTGTTGCCGCGGCTCGACGAGCTCAGCGGTGGTGTCAATGGACTGCGGACTTTCATCTTCTCGGTGGCCCATGCACGCATGGTGGATGAGCACCGGAAGCAAAACCGGGCGCCGATACAGCACGAGTTCGAGCCCGAACGGGATACGCGCGAATCGAGCTCTGCAGAGGCCGAAGCTTTATCCAGGCTGGCGCCATATGAGGTTGCGGCGCTTCTGGACAACCTGGGCGACGACCAACGGGAGGTCCTGCATCTCCGCATCGTGGCCGGCCTGACGGTTGAACAGGTAGCCGACATCATGGGGAAATCCGCTGGCGCGGTCAAGCAATTACAGCGCCGGGCCCTCATTACGCTCCGTGAGCATTCGGCAGTAAAGGAATATGTGTCGCCATGACATACAGGGATACAGAACGCGAAGCGATCGTGGACGAGCTCCTGCTCGACGCCGATCTCGCCGACGCTTCAGACCTCCACCAAGCGCTGGTGTCGCTGGGTACCTTTGCCAACCTTCCGGCTCCCGCTCCCCGCCCGGAGCTCGCTGCCATGATCGCCGGCCCGCACGATGAACTGTCCAAGCGTCGTTGGCGGCACAAGCACCGGACCGCAGTGGTCAGCATCGCGGTAGTGGCTGCAATGGGACTCGGGGTGAGCGGCGTCGCCGCGGCCAGCTCGGGCTTCACCCGCAACCCTCCCTTCATTAACCAACTCATCAGCAATTTCCAGCCGCAGTCACCAGTCGCGGCACCCGAACTGCCGTCGCCCGACGCTCCCCGGGTCACCACGGAACCGGCTCCTGCCGCCGACCCCGCGGCGGTTCCACCTGCCGCGGAACCTTCGTCCATCCCCGTGCCTGCGGCGGCTTCCGCCGATAATGTTGCACAGGCACAGGCACAGGCACAGGCACAGGCACAGGCACAGGCACAGGCACAGGCGCCCGTCCCGGCAGTGCCTGCACCGAAGCCTGCCGACGCGGGCGCTGCCAACTCGGGCGCTGCCAACGCGGGCGCTGCCAACTCGGGCGCTGCCAACTCGGGCGCTGCCGACTCGGGCACCGACGCAAGCGCAGCCCAGCCAAGAACTGCCAAGCCGAACAAGTCACTTGAGAGCGCAGCCCAGGATCCGCAGGGCAAGGCGAACCAACTCAGGCGGCAGGGCGCGGACGCCCTTAGGGGTGAAGCGTCAAAAAACGACACCGGAAAGCCGACAAGGCCCGAGACCAGCAGTAAGCAGGGACCGCTTCTTCCTCCGGTGTCTGAGAAGCGCACCGAAGAACAGTTCCAGGCCGTGATGGACAAGTGGAAGAAATGGCTCAAGCAGGGTCGCCGCTAGGCGCGCAGCAGCCTCAGCGGCGTTGGAAGATGCAGAATATTCGGCCAGGATGCCTGCCGGTGAGCCGGAGTAGGCTTGGGGAATGATGCATGTCAACGATCCGGCTGTCGTAGAACGCCTGATGCGAACAAAAGGCACTTGGGCAATCGTGGGCCTCAGCAGCAACCAATGGCGTTCCGCGTACGAGGTCTCGCTCTACGTCAGGGACACGATGGGCATGGAAATCATTCCCGTAAATCTCAAGGGCGAGGACGTGCACGGCGAGAAGGGGTATGAGAACCTGGCAGATATTCCGGCAGCCAGGCATCCCATCGACGTTGTTGACTGCTTCGTCAACTCCCAGCGCGTGGGCGCGGTGATCGACCAGGCGATTGCCATCGGCGCCAAGGCCGTGTGGCTCCAGTTGGGCGTATTCGATGACGAAGCTACCCAGCGTGCCAAGGACGCGGGCCTCGAAGTGGTAGTGAACTCCTGCCCGGCGCGCGAAGGCTGGCACTTCGGCTTGTGATTCCGGGCCCGATTCATCTGCTAGATTTCAGCTGAATCATTTCTTGAGTCTTGGGGGACAGCCATGTTCGGCGGCCATTCTGCGGTGCCATTTTCCACTCCCAGCAGACGGGCCGCTTTCGGAATACTCGGCGCTTCCGTTGTGGCGGGCCTGACGGCTTGTACTGCACCTGAAAGTTCGACGCCGGTGCTGACGCCCACTGGCACTGCCGGGCCGCCAGAGGTGCCGGGGCCGAATGGTGCGCTGGGCGTCGGAGGCGAGGTTCCGACGTCGTCCGCTTCACCGACGCCGACCCAGACGCCCACCACCACCAAGCGCATCCGGCGCACGTTCATCCCGGACTACCAGCTCCCGCCGATCGTGGGCGGCCTTGCACCGGTGATCAGCAAGATAGAAACCAAGCACCCGGTGGTGTTCCTTACCATCGATGACGGCAATATTAAGACGCCGGAATCCGTGAAGCTGATGGCGGAGTACGACTACCCCGCGTCACTGTTCCTCACCAAGGACACCGTGGCGGAGAACCCGGCCTTCTTCAACGCCTTCAAGGCCCAAGGCAGCCTGATTGAGAACCATACGGTCACGCACAACATCAACATGGTCCGGCAGTGGGGTTACCAGCAGCAGGTGAACGACATGGTGGGAATGCAGGAGTACGCGTTCCAGCACTACGGCCGCCGTCCCACACTGTTCAGGCCGCCTGGAGGGGCCTACTCCAACGTGATGCGGCAGGCCGTGGCGGCGTCGGGCATGAAGGCAATCGTCACCTGGGAAGCCAAGGCCAACGCGGGGAAGATGGACTATCAAGTGGGGAACTCCCTGCGCCCGGGTGACATTGTGCTCATGCATTTCCGAGCCGAATTCGCGGCCGACCTCGCTGCTTTCCGCGCGGCCCAGTTGGCTGCGGGGCTGGAAGTGGTGCTGCTGGAGGACTTCCTGGGCGTGGCGTAGACGGGGCCGCGCCCCGCCGCAAACCAGTAGGCTCGCTCCATGGACGTCTCCACCCTCCGCGACATCTGCCTGGGCTTTCCCGGCGCTTTCGAAGACTTCCCCTTCGGACCCGAGACGTCCGTGTTCAAGGTGCGTGCCGCCGTCGCCGGTGGTGCCCGCCACGAGGCGAAGATGTTCGCTCTTTCCACGATGGATCCGGACAACTGGTCCGTAAGCCTCAAGTGCGAGCCCGCGTTGGCGGAGCAACTCAGGGCAGCGAACCCCGAAATCACGGGTGCCTGGCACATGAACAAGACCCATTGGAACGGTGTCCGCCTGGATGGAACCCTGTCCGACCACATGGTGCGGGACATGGTGGAGGACTCCTATGACCTGGTGGTGGCCACGTTGAGCCGCAAGCAGCAGGAGCAACTCGGCTGGGCGCGGCTCGCAAAACCGCAGGGCAACTGACACGCCCGCGCACACCCTCCCCACGGCGCTGACATGGGGCTAGATTGATACTGCATACCTAACGACCTCAGCTGCGGGCTGGTCAGGAGCGGTTTGATGCTGGATCAGAAAACACTGGACCACCTATGGAACTTTCGCGATCCTGCTGCCTCGGAAGCCAGATTCCGCGCCGCGATGATCGAGGAAATGTACGACGCCGACGAACGCGATGAGTTGGCAACCCAGCTTGGGCGGGCCATCAGTTTGCAAGGCCGGTTCGAGGAAGCCGATGCGCTTCTGGATGACATCGACGACGACGAGCCCACCGTGGGCGTGCGCATCCTCCTGGAGCGCGGACGGGTTTTGAATGCCGGCGGACGCCCCGCCATGGCCGTTCCCCTTCTGGAGCAGGCCGCCGAGTTGGGGGACCACCTTGGTGAGGAATTCCTGGCCGTCGATGCACTGCACATGCTCTCGCTCGCGGATGCCGCGCACGCCGAGGTCTGGATGCGAAGTGCCCTCGAATATGCCTCGACAGCCCGTGATGAGCGAACCAAGCGCTGGATGATTGCTTTGCACGTTAGCCTCGGCACGTTTCTTAGCGGTAAAAAGCGGCTCACTGAAGCCATGGTGGAGTTCCAATTGGCCGATCAATGGGCGGAACGACTGGGATCCGAGGGGCAGAAGGCTTTGGCCAGGGAGGCCATCACGGAGTGCGGGAAGGCCCTCGCCGAAGGCCCGTAGAAAGATCACGCTTTGACAAATGTTGATCGAAACTGCCGCGAAATATTGATTTTCGATCATTCGTGGTGAATTATGTCACAGAAGGTTGGTGCTGCCAGAGCGCCAACCCAGACTGTCTGACTGAACGGCTTTCCCGCCGCAACAGTCGACACTACGAGTCACTGGAGGGTTTAGAAATGAACGTTCAGCACCAGTCCGTCGGTCGCCGTGGATTCCTGCGCGGAGCACTCGCTGCAGCCGTGCTCGTGCCCATGGGGGGAACCATTGCTTCATGCGCCGCAGGTGGCGGCACCACCACCGCCGGCCCCACAGGCACCGTCTCTGACACCAACCCATTCGGCATGGCAGACAAGTCCACAGTAGACGCCGTGATCTTCAAGGGCGGCTACGGGATCGACTACGTCGAGTTCGCAGGCAAGACCTTCGAGAAGACGCATGAAGGTTCCACGGCCAAGATTTCCCCGTCCACGGACATCGCCCAGGAGCTCCAGCCGCGCTTCGTCGGTGGCAACCCGCCGGACCTGATCGACAACTCCGGCGCGAAGTCCATCGGCTTCAGCACCATCCTTGCCCAGCTCGAGGACCTCACCAGCGTTGTGGAGGCCAAGAACCTTGAAGGCAAGGTCATCAAGGACACCCTGTACACAGGCGTACTGGCTCCGGGCACGTTCGACGGCAAGCTTGCAGCACTGAACTACGTCCTGACCGTGTTCGCTGTTTGGTACTCGGACGCCCTGCTCAAGGAGAACGGCTGGACCGTTCCCAAGACCTGGGATGAGATGTACGCGCTCGGCGAGCAAGCCAAGGCCAAGGGCAAGTACCTGTTCCTCTGGGGCAAGGAAGCAGCCACGTACTACCAGGAAATGGCCATCGCCTCAGCTATCAAGGAAGGCGGCGACGACGTCCGCCTCGGCCTGGAGAACCTCACGGCAGATTGCTGGTCGCACCCGGCCGTCCAGTCCGTTTTCACCGCTTTGGACAAGATCGTCAAGGCCGGCTTCTTCAAGCCCGGTGGCGCCGGTACCCAGTTCACGGCCGCACAGGCACAGTGGAGCAACGCCCAGGAGGCCGTGTTCTACCCGTCAGGTTCGTGGATCGAAAACGAAATGAAGGACCAGACCAAGTCCGGCTTCAGCATGATGGGTGCTCCGGTTCCCTCCGTCAGCTCCAGCCCCAAGAAACCGTACGAATCCCTGCACAGTGCCGCAGGCGAACCGTTCATTGTTCCGACGCAGGGCAAGAACGCCGCAGGTGGCAAGGAAATGCTCCGGGTCATGCTCTCCAAGGAAGCTGCCACCAACTTCGCCAAGACCAAGCTGGCTCCCACCATCGTCAAGGACACCGTTCCCGCTGACGGCTTCGGTTCCACGGCGCTGGTTTCGCAGACCAAGCTGCTCAGCGATGCCGGTGAGAACATCTACACCTGGAACTTCATCGACCTGTACGGCACCAACAAGGACCAGCTGGTTGTCTGGAACTCCTTCCTGGACGGCAAGTCGGACGTTGCAACCCTGACCTCCGCGCTGCAGAACATCACCGACAAGGTCCGCAACGACAGCTCGGTCAAGAAGATCGAAGTGAAGTGACGTCAGTGAAAACTCAGCAGAGCCGGAACGACGACGGCCTGGCCGCCGTCGTTCCGGCGCCGGCTCCACCGCAAGTGATTAGGCGGCGGCGGAAGCCGTTGACGTGGGACAAGGTCAGTTTCTTCGCGGTCTTCCTCGGACTGCCGCTGGCGATCTATCTCCTGTTCGTGATTTGGCCGTTCGTGCAGGCCTTCGGTTATTCGTTGACGGACTGGTCCGGGTTCTCGCCCACCCAGAACTTCATCGGACTTGAGAACTACGGCAAGATCTTCACGGACGACATCTTCATGAAGGCCATGGGAAACAACATCCTCCTGGTCATCTTCCTCCCGATCATCACCATCATCCTGAGCCTCGTGCTCGCGTCCTTGGTGACCGTTGGGGGCAGCAGCAAAGGCCAGATCAAGGGTCTGCGCAACTCCAGCTTCTACCGTGTTGTCTCGTTCTTCCCGTACACCATCCCCGCAATCGCCATCGGCATCATGTGGGGGCAGATCTACGATCCTTCCGGTGGCCTGCTGAACGGCATCCTCACCGGGATGGGACTGGACCAGTTCAAGGACTTCGCCTGGCTGGGTGACAAGAACACTGCCATGATCGCCACCATGTTCGTGATCGTCTGGGGCTTCGTTGGCTTCTACATGGTCCTGTTCGTGGCCGGAATCAAGGGCATTCCTGCCGAGCTTTTCGAAGCCGCCAGGATCGACGGCGCGGGACGCTTCCGCACCGCAATGTCCATCACCATCCCGCTGATCCGCGACAACATTCAGACCGCCTATATCTACATGGGTATCCTGGCCCTTGACGCGTTCGTCTACATGGCCGCGCTGAATTCGGGCGGCGGCCCGGACAACTCCACGCTGGTGATGGCGCAGCAACTGTTCTTCACCGCCTTCAGCAAGGGACAGTTCGGTCTCGCCAGCGCCATGGGCGTTGTCCTCGCCATTGCCACGCTGATTTTCTCCGGACTGGTGTTCGTGGTCAACCGGCTCACCGGCGGCGACAAGGATGTGAGCCTGTAATGACAACTAAACTCTCGACTCCGGAAATGAAGTCCCTGCACTTCCAACCGCGGAAACCGGCAACAACCACGGGCGACAAAGTGGTGGGAGCCGTTTCGCACACGGCTCTGACCATTTGGACCCTCATCGTCATCCTTCCGCTGCTGTGGACGTTCATGTCATCGTTCAAGACGTCCAGCGAGATTTTTGCCTCGCCGTTCGCCTTGCCGGCGGAATGGAAGCTGGATAACTACATCAAGGCCTGGAGTGAGGCCGGCATCGGAAGTGCCTTCCTTAACTCGGTGCTGGTGGTGGCTGTCGCCCTGGTGATCGTCATGGTCCTCGGCGCGATGTGTGCCTACGTCCTGGCCCGGTACACGTTCCGCGGCAGCAGGGCCATCTACTACCTGATGCTCGCCGGGCTGACGTTCCCGATCTTCCTTGCCATGGTGCCGTTGTTCTTCGTACTGAAGAACATGGGACTGCTGAACACCCTGCCGGGCCTGATCCTGGTGTACGTGGGCTTCGCACTGCCGTTCACGGTGTTCTTCCTCTTCTCCTTCTTCAAATCGCTGCCGCACGAAATCACCGAAGCAGCAGCCCTTGACGGCGCAGGGGAGTGGCGGACCTTCTTCCAGGTCATGTTGCCGATGGCCAAGCCGGGCCTCGCCTCGGTTGCCATCTTCAACTTCCTGGGCCTCTGGAACCAGTTCCTGATTCCGGTGTCCATCAATGCCGCCGGCCCGCGCGTCCTGTCCCAGGAACTCGCGGCCTTCGCCGGCCAGATGGGCTACGCAGTGGACTATGGCGCGCTGTTCGCAGCCGTCAGCGTCACCGTCATTCCGGTGCTCATTGTCTACGTGATCTTCCAGCGCCAGCTGCAGGGTTCCGTTTCGCAGGGCACATCCAAGTAGCACATCCACGCTAAAAACAGCGTTCGACGGCGGTCCTCACCTATGGTGCGGGCCGCCGTCGAGTTTTTGTACAGCTCCCGCCCTTTAGAAGGCCGGTTAAGGGCATCTCCTGTACAGAAACTCTGTCAGGATGGAACGGATTCTGTAGTGCAACGAAAGGCAACAGCCCGTGATCTTCATTGTGGTCAAGTTCAACGTCAAGCCCGACTGGTCCGAGCGCTGGCTGGACCTCGTGGGAGACTTCACCCAAGCAACCCGCGCTGAGCCCGGGAACTTGTGGTTCGACTGGTCCCGCAGCGTGGATAACCCCAACGAGTTCGTCCTGGTGGAAGCCTTCCAGGACGATGCCGCCGAAGCCCACGTCAACAGCGCCCACTTCAAGAAGGCCATGGCGGACATGCCCCAGGCCCTCGTGGAGACGCCCCACATCATCAGCCGGCAGTTCGAGGGCAGCGGCTGGGACCGCATGGGTGAGCTGACCATCGCGTAGCAAAGAAACAGGCGGTGCCGGACTCGTTGAGCCCGGCACCGCCTGTTTAAACGCTACTCCTCAGAACATCCAGGGAATCTCGGCATGGCCGAAGTCGCTGAACGAGCCGAAGCGGCCTGCCTTGAACGCGAGCACTTCGCCGTCCCGGTCCCGGCACGTGGTGACCTGGCCGAAGAAGACCTGGTGATCGCCGACGTCGTACTGCTGCACCACGCTGCAGTCCGCCTGGGCGAGGGCGCCCTTGATGACCGGAAGGCCGTTGTCGGTGATGTCGAAATCGCCGTCGCCGAAGCGGTCCCCGCCGCGGACGGCGAACCGCCGGGCCACGGACTCCTGCTTTGCGCCGAGGATGGACACCGCGAACTTGCCGCTCTCCAGCAGTGCTTCGCCGGTCCGGGTGCCGAAGTTCAGGGAGATCATCAGAATGGGTGGTTCCAGACTGATGGAGGTCAGGGAGCTGATGGTCATCCCGTATTGCTCGTCCTCGTGCTGGGTGGTGACCACGGCGACGCCGGTGAGAAAACGGCCCATGGCGCGGCGCATCCCCATGGCGTCGGGGATGGTGAAGGCTGGTGCCAGGCTCATGTCAGTTGCTCCGCTCCGCTGGTGCCGGATCCGTGTAGTACCGGACTTCGAACATCTTTGCGCCATTCTCCGAGACCCACGGACCGTGTTCCATCCCCGGCGGACGGGTGGCCCAATCTCCCGCATTGAAGGTCTTGCCGAGACGCTGATCCACGAACGAGCCCTCGAAGATAAACACTTCTTCCCAGAAATCGTGGGTCAGGACGCCGTTGGGGGACGTGTCCGTGCCGGGCTCGAATTTGAGGACCCGGGTGACGCTGTCGTTGTCCGAGTCGCGGGCGAGGATGGCCTCCGACAGGCCCTCGATGTGCGGGTTGCAGGGTGCGAAGTCCACCGAGGATACGGGGGTGAACTCGAATTCGGGCTTTGCCATGGTCAGATCCCCTCCGATGCGGTAGCGCCGTCGATGCTGTAGGAACCCAGGAACGTGTCCAGTTCGGCTACCAGCGCGTCATAGCCGTAGTTCCGGTAGGTGTAGGCGCCGCGGACAACGAACGGCGCACCGGCGTAGAACATCTCGTACTGCTGGTGGCGGCCGGCGAACTCGGACCCGATGATGTCCCATGCGAGCTTGAAGAGCTTGACGCGGTCCTCGCTGCTGACGCCGGGGGACTGGACGTAGCGTTCCATGTCCGGCCGGGTCACACTGCTGGTCATGTCGGCAATGCTGGACGGCAACTGCAGGACGCCGCCGCCCACCAGGTCCCTGAGGATCGAGATCACGCGGGGGTACGTTTCTGACTGCAAGCCCATGGCCCCATACAGTGCGCTCTTTCCGGGAACCCTCATGCCGGCGTCGTCCGTTGTTGCCGTGTATTCCGCGGCGAGAACCGCTGACTCAACGGACTGCACGATTGCGGCGAGTTCGCCGAGCTTCTCCTGGACGCCGGGGATCTTGTCCGTGCCGTTCACCTGCGTCACTTTGCGGGCCACGGAAGCGATGAACTTCAGCTTGGTGGAGAACCGGATCTGGGCCTGCCAGTTGCCCAGGGCGTGGGCACCGGTGTCGAAGAACTGGCGGCGCAAGGTATCGATGTTCCGGTTGATGAACACGCGGTCCCAAGGAATGAGCACGTCATCGAAGACCACCAGCGCGTCCGGTTCGTCGTAGTGGCTGGTCAGCGGGTAGTCGAAGTCGCTGGTGGCAGCCGGCGCAAACGGGCGGCGGCAGTAGAGCTTCAGGCCGTCGGTGGCCACGGGGATGGCGAAGCTGACGGCGAAGTCAACGTCGTCCGGGCCCAAGGGCTTGATGCAGGTGACGAAGACTTCGTCGGCGATCGCGGCGCCTGTGGCGAGCATCTGTGAGCCGCGGACAACAATGCCCTCTTCGGTTTCACGCACGACGCCGACCTGCAGGTACTCGCCTTCCCAACCGGACGCTGTGGTTGCGCGGGAAACCTGCGGGGGAATGATCGCGTAGGAAAGGTACAGGTTCTCGGACAGGATCTTCTTGTAGTACCGCTCCACATTGCCCGCGAAGTCCCGCTCATCATTCTTGAACACATCCGGGTGGGAACCGAACGCGGCGAAGAAGGTACCGACGTGATCCGGGCTGCGGCCAACCCAGCCGTGGGTGTGCTTGGCCCACTTTTCGATTGCCTGGCGGCGAAGGACGAGTTCCTCCTGGGTACGGGGAGCGGCGAAGGTCCGGTTGGCCGGTCCGTCGATCTCCTCGGAGTGGAATTGCATTCCGTTGGCGGGATCGGCTGCGATGTCGAACAGCTCGGACATGGTCCGGGCAACCTTCGCGAAGGCCGGGTGTTCCAGGACGTTGCCGACCACCTCGCCATCGAGGATCACTGTCCGGCCGTCGTTCAGGGACTTCAAATACTGCTTACCGGTTCTCATCGAAGTGAGCCTTTCTTGATTTTGTAGTTATGTTCGATTGTGGTCCCATTCGGGAAGGAGAGCTCCAACTTCCAGGAAGTTCCATCGATGAACTTCCCGTCCAGCAATGGCAGCGTGCCACCAAGGCACATGAAGTCGGCGTCGCCAATGTCGGTACGCTCCAGGAGGCGCTCGACGACGTTGGCCGGCTTGCGCAGGCCGCTCAGCGAACCCTCCTGGTACAACTCGCCGTCCACCCACGAGCGTGCGGTGCACTGGTCGAGGTCGAGGTCTTCCAGCGACTCCACTTCGATGACCTGGGCTGCGACAGGCTTGGGGCAGGCGCGCTTGGAATCGCCGATGTCCTGGGCCTCGATGTCGCGGTCCGTGTGGTCCGAACCGATGCCGAGGTAGTACTGGCCGTTGTGGCGGATATAGAGGGGCTCGATCTCGCCGGAGGTCAGGTTCTCGGTGGTGTCGTGCTCACCGGAGGTCTCGAAAAGGTCCGAGTCCATCCGGTAGAACATGGGGACCTCTGGTGGTGGAGCCACTCCGATGGCCGCCAGCTCATCGATGTGGTGCTGGACTGCCTTCGGGTCCCGGCCTGTGTAGCCGGCCACCACTCCGTGGAATTCCGTGACCACGATGGTCTTCTCTGTGCCCACCACCTGGAAGGTGAGCGGGACTTGCCTTGTTGTTTCCATTCCGTCTCCTTGAATGCCTTTCAACGGGCTTGGTTCTAAACGGTGAGTGTGTCGTAGGCGTCGAGGCGGTCTCCGATGACGGGGAACTCGCTGCGGACTGCCTGGACCTGCAGGGGATCGATGTCCACCAGGAGCACTGATTCCCCGGCGTCCGCTTCGGCAAGGACGTTGCCGGCGGGATCCACCACCCGGCTGTGCCCGCCGAGTTCCACACCTTCCTGGCTGCCTGCGGCGTTGCAGGCGATCACGAAGATTTGGTGCTCCACAGCCCGGGCCGTGGTGAGCAGGCGCCAGTGCTCCCGCCGGGCTGCGGGCCAGGCTGCTGGAACGATCACGATCTCCGCGCCACGGTCGCTCAGCTCCATCCACAATCCTGGAAAGCGGAGGTCGTAGCAGGTGATGCCTGCAACGGACCCGAAAGGCAAGGGGGCTACGGGGAGGGAAGATCCAGCGGTGAGGAGGCTTGCCTCCTTGGACTTGTACCCGAAGACGTGGATCTTCCGGTACGTGTGGACCACGCTGCCGTCCGGTCCCAGCAGGATGGAGGTATTGCTGAGCCGGCCGTCGTCGCCCGCCTCGATGATGCTGCCGAGATGAAGGTATACCCCAAGGTCTTTGGCTACCCGTGAGCACATGGTCACCGTGGGGCCGGTGAGCGTCTCCGCCAAGGCCTCGTATTCGTCGAAGTGGAAGTAGCCTGCGCTCCACAGCTCCGGCAGGACGATCAGTTCGGCGCCGTTGATGCCCCGAAGGATGTCTTCCACACGGTCAATCCGGTCTTCGCGGGTTTCGGAGTCCGGGCTGGCTACCTGGACGAGTGCGATCTTCATGCTTTTTCCTTTTCCGGGGCGCCGTGTGGGTCCTTGTCCAGGTCGCTGAGGCGCAAGCCCTTGGTTTCTTTGGCAAACATCACTGAGACCATGGAGATCAGGCCCATGACGGCGAGGTAGATACCGATCGCGTAGCCGGTGCCGAAAGCACTGTAGAGGGCCAGGGCAATGATCGGTGACAACGAACCGGCGATCAGTGATGCCAGGTTGTACGCCACTGAGGTGCCGCTGTACCGGACGTCCGTGGGGAAGAGTTCGGAGAAGAACGCACCGATCACCGAGCTGTACGCCGCGAAGATCAGCAGGCCGCCCACGGCAGCTGCGATGATTCCCCAGGTCTGTCCGGTATTGAGCAGGGCGAAGAACGCGAAGGCCCACACCATGGTGGCAATCGACGCTCCGATCAGGATGGGCTTCCGGCCTACCTTGTCTGCGTAAAGCGCCAGAATGGGAATGGCAAGGACGGCCACGCCCTGGCCGATCATGACGGCCGTGAGGCCTGTCTGCCGCTGCAGCCCCATGATCTGGGTGACGTAGGTGATGATGAACAGCGAATAAATGTAGAAGCCTGCGTTCTCGCCCATCCGACTGCCAGTGGCGATGAGGATCTCGCGCCAGTTGCGGCGGAACAGGATGGTCAACGGCATCTTCCGTTCTTTGTTGCCCTCGGCTTCGCGCTTCCGCTGTGCTTCCTTGAACAGCGGGGTTTCCTGCACATAGAGGCGCAGGATGAGGCCGATGACCACCAGCAGGGCAGACAATCCGAACGCAATTCGCCAGCCCCATGCCAGGAACTCGCTCTCCGGCATAGTGGCGGCGAGGATGGCCAGGACGCCGGCAGCCATCAGGTTGCCGAGGGGTGGGCCCATGTTGGGCCATGAAGCCCAGAACGCGCGCCGGGCGCTTTCATTGCTGTGCTCGGAGACGAGAAGGACAGCGCCGCCCCATTCGCCGCCGAGGGCAAATCCTTGGATCAAGCGGAGCAGCAGGAGCAACAGGGGTGCTGCGAGGCCGATCGCTGCGTACGACGGGATGAAGGCAATGAGGGTGGTGGCGACGCCCATGAGCATCAAGCTGGCCACCAGCGTGGCGCGCCGGCCGTGCTTGTCGCCAAGGTGCCCCAGGACTATGGCGCCGATGGGGCGGGCCAGGAAGCCGGCAGCGAAGGTGCCGAGGGCCAGCATGGTGCCCACCATGGGATCGTCGGTGGGGAAGTAGAGCTTGTTGAATACCAGCGCTGCGGCGGTGCCATAGAGGAAGAAGTCATACCACTCGACGGCCGTGCCGGCCAGGCTCGAAGCAGCCACCACGGGCAAGCTGGAGTGCTTCTGTTGCCTCAGTTCTGCTTTCTTCAAATCGGTCATTGTGGGGATCCTTTGCGAGTGGGAGCCGCGGAGCTTCCGGTGAGTCGGGCCGCGGGCCCCAGGAAAATTGGGGTATTTCCGATGCGTGAGCAGAGTCACTGAACAACACTGTAGACGAGTTGTATACAAGCTGTCTATATTTGAGGAAGAAGTTTTCAGGAACGTCCCGAACAGTCTTGAATGCAACTCGTATACTGGGCTACGCGAGAAAGGCTCTGCATGATCCAGATGACCCCCACTGCACAGTCGCAGCCAGAAGTGGCCTACCAGTGGATGAAAAGCTACATCGCAGCCCTGCCCCGAGAGGAAGAAACTTTCCTGAACGAGGGAGTCCTGGCCAAGACCACGGGTACCTCACGAACACCCGTGCGGGAAGCCCTGTTGCGCCTCGAAGCTGAGGGATTCGTCAAGCGGATCCCGCACAAGGGCGCCTATGTGCCACCCATCTCCGACCCCGATGTCCGCGCCATCCTGCAAGCCAGGTCGGTGGTGGAAAAGTGGGCCGTCTCTGCTGTGGAAACCATGCTGGATGCCCAGATCGATGCCTTCCAGCACGTCATCGACCAGCAGCAGGAAGCCCGGGATGATCCCGCCAGGTTCATCGAGCTCGATACCGAGTTCCACACCCTCATGGTCCGTGCAGGCGGCAATCCCGTCCTCGCCGACTTCTACGCCTCACTCCGGCAAAAACAACTCAGGATCGGCGTCAAAGCCGTCACCCAAGGCACGGATCGCGCCGGAGACGTCCTCCGCGAACACCAATTGATCGTGGACGCGCTCCGCAGCAGAAGCCTCGACGCAGCGCACCAAGCAATCGACGCGCACCTGGATTCCACCCGCCTGGCAGTTATCGGGTACTAGTCCTCGCTGTGCAGCTCACGCTGCCGCGCACTGAGCAGCTCAAACTCCGGCCGGGCAGCCACGAACCGTTCAACGGCGTCGAGCACTTGCTGAAGGTGGGCGTGGTCCGGGGCCACCAGCGCAGCGCCAATCAGTGCGCGCCGATGCTGGTCCTGGAGCCCGGTCTCCGCAGCTGAGACGTCAAAGCGCCGCTTGAGCTCGGCCACCAACGGGCGCACCACGGAGCGCTTCTCCTTGAGGCTATGGACGTCGCCCAAAAGGACATCGAATTCAACCCAGCCGATCCACATGGTTCATTATCACCGCAGGTGAGGGCCGGAGGCGCCGTGTTCTTGATCAAATATTGAGCCAATGCAGCAAGGCGCCTTGAGTTCCGTTCGGCAGTGTCAATGAGGTTGGCCTCAAACGGCTGACGGACTCATTCGCTGCTAGTTACTCAGGACTGACATCGTGCCCCAAACCCCCGCCCGGCTACGCCCGCGGCTCCACGCACCCTCCCATCCGGCCAGGATCCTGCTGACCTGCGCCGCCACCTTTGCACTGGCCACCGTCAGTGCGTTGGGAGTTGCCGCCGCACCTGCCTCCGCCTCACCGGCAGACGCCTCTCCGGCAGTCACCTCTTCTGGCCAAGGATCGGCTGTACGGGCGAGCTCCAGCGTTTCAGCGCTCGCTGGTCAGACCGAGCAGATGATCGTGGTGCCTGTGACGGCAGGTTTGGAGCCCACCCGGGTGAAGGGCGCCATCGCGGTGTCGGGAAAGCCTGAGGGGACGGTCCGGGCAACGGTCAACGGCCGGGTCATCCTCGAAGCCAACGCCGCAGCCACCGTTCCCCTGGACGAAGCCGTCAGCAACGCCGACGTTGTTGGCCAGCAGCTCACGGTGGGGCTGCAATTCATACCGGTAACGCACACCATGTGCGTGGTCTCCAACGCCACGGCGACCCTGAACAATCTGGTGGTCGACTTCAGCGGGACCGCCAAGGCTCCCACCACAGTGGGCGAGTTCTTCCCGGCGTCCGTGCCCGCCGTCGTACTTCCCGTCCCGGCGGATCCCGGCGCGGATGTTTCCGCCGCCATCATGACCGCCTCGGCCGCCATGGCCCAGCGCTACCCGGCCGCCACGGTCGCAGTGGTGCCGGAAGCCGAGCTGGTGGCGCGCGTTGCCACCCTCCCGACCGGCAGTCGGATCCTCAGCGTCATTGCAGACCAAGGTGAAACCGCCACCAAACTGGCCACGGCAGCCGGCCTTCCGCAGCTCATCCTCAGTGGTCACGACGAACAACTCCGCACCGCCGCCCGGGCGTTGGCCAGCGACAAGACAGCGCTGGCCGTGACCTCTTCCGTGACCGGCCTGACCTCGGCGCTGCCTGCCGCGCCGAGCCTGGTCCAGAGCCTAAAGGACCTGGGCAGCAGCACCCTCAAACTCTCCGGCTACGGCACCCCGGAATCCTATGTGGGCGTCACCCAGTCACAGTTCGGCGGACCGGTTTCGTCGGTGAACGTCCAGCTCAAGGGCACGCACACGGCTGTCCCGGACAACGCCCAGGCGCAGCTCTCGGTCTTCTGGAACGATTACCTGCTCAGTTCCAAGAACCTCGACGGCGGTGACACCTTCACGGTGGACGCGGAGGTTCCAGCTGGCCAGCTTCAGGCGAGGAACGGCCTCCGGATCCGTCTGGCTGCCCTCCCGGCAGGCGGCGATTGCACCGGACCCGCAGGCGGCATGCCCATGGAAGTCACCCTGGATACCGCGGGCAGCACCCTCACCGCCGCCCGCGGCGGCTCCACGAAAGCCGGCTTCGCACGGTTCCCCCAGGCCTTCGGACAGAGCGTCCCGGTAGCGTTCGGCGATGGCAACGCCCAAGCCAACACCGTCAACGCAGCGACACTGCTGGCTTCCCTGCAGCGTGACAGTGCTTCCTTGTTGGACACCCGCGTGGTGGGCCTCGACGCCCTGGCCGGTTCCAGCGAGTCAGGGCTTGTGGTGGGTGCCACCGCCGACGTCGCCAACAAGCTGTCCGCACCGCTGCGGTTGGCGGAGTTCCGCACCATCTCGCCTGACGACGTCGAATACGGCGTGGGTGCCTCGGCTCCGTACGGCGTGTTGGAGGCTTTTGAGCAGGGCGGCCGGAATCTGTTGCTCCTTGGTGCGTGGGCACCGGAAAATGACGCTGCCGCCGCGTCTACGCTTCAGTCCTCATTGGCCTCGCATGTGGATGCTGCTGAAGGCGGCTGGGCATCGCTGTCCCGGAACCTTCTGGTGACCCAACCGTCGGGAATACCTGTGCTGCTGGAGAGCAATGTGGTGGTCCCGCAGAAGGCTGTCACGGACGATTACCGTCCCTATGCCTGGTGGATCGGCGGGGCAGTGGTGGTGCTGGGTCTGGCGTTCGCAGCCCGGACTGTGCTCCTGCGGCGTCGTGCCCGGGCGGCACGGGCATATGTGGATGCTGAGCAAATGGCAGGACAACCGGCAGACGCCGCAGGGCCGGCGAAACCGGGTCATGGCAACTAGCGTCGCCACCCGTCCGCGGGCTGCACACCGGCGTCCGGCGACGCTGTCGCTGACACTGTTGCGTTCCCTGACCGGGCTGGCCACATGGGGCTGGGCGCGGCTCGGTGCCCCCGTGGTTGGGCGCAAGGTTCCGGGCACCAGGATCGTGGCGGTGGTTTCACTGCTGGTGGGGTACCTCGCCTGCCTGTACACGATCGGTCATGGCACCAACCTGGACTATTCGGATGCCCAGAGCCACCTGACCATCGCCCGGCGGATCTTCGACAGCAAAGCACCCGGCTTTGAGCAGTTGGGCACCGTCTGGCTGCCCATGCCGCACCTGTTGCTGGCTCCGTTCGTCCTGAACATGTGGTTGTTCAGCACGGGCTGGGCTGCCGGAATCCTGGGGATCCTGGCGTTGTCCGCCACAGCCACTGGCCTGTACCTGATCGCAGCCCGTCTCGGATTGGGCAGGGCCGGGCGGCTCGCCACCATACTGCTGGTCCTCGCGAATCCGGCCGTCCTCTACGTCTACACCACAGCGTTGACCGAGCCGGTGCTCATTATGTGCATCGTGGGCGGCATGGCGGGGTTGGCGCATTGGGCTACCAGCCGCCGTCGAATGAGTGCCGGTGAGCTTGCGGTCTTCGCCGGTATTCCGTCGGCCGCGGCAGTACTGTCCCGCTATGAGGGTTGGGCGCTGGTGATGACCGGAACGCTCTTCGTGCTGATCGTAGCCAGGCGCCGCACCGGCGGCTGGCGGGAAGCCTTCGTGATGGCTGGCGGCTACGTGATGATCCCCGCCGCGGCGGTGCTCTGGTGGATTTCCTACAACTGGGCTATCTACGGCAATCCGCTGGAGTTCATGTTTGGGCAATACTCCGCTTACGCGCAGCAGAAAAACATCACCGACGGCGGACTGTTGCCTACCAAGGGGAACCTGGGACTGACGCTGACTACTTTCCATTGGTCCCTGTTGGAGACGGTCGGCGTGGTGGTGCTCGCGTTGGCGGCGTGCGGCGCCGTCGTGCTGGTTTTCAGGAGGGGTTTTGCCAACAGCACCCTGCTGGTGGCGGTGACCGGCAGCGCTTACGCCTTTGCGTTGTTGAGCTTGTTCCTGGGGCAGACGGCCATCAACAACGACCATTCGTTGCCGTCAACGTGGTGGAACAACCGCTTCGCACTGACGGCGCTGCCCTTGGTGGCGATCCTGGTGGCCGTTGCGGTGGAGGAGTTCACCCGCCCGGCCCGTATCAGGCCTGTGCTGGTCGGTGTGTTGCTGGCCGGACTCGTGGTGCAGAACCTGTGGTGGGCTGAGGACCCCGCGGGCAGGCTTGCCGTCTTGGCGGAGGGCCGGATGTCCGCCGAGTCCACCACTAATTCCACGGCCGCGGCGCGCTGGCTCAACGAGCACTACGAGTCCGGCGGAATCCTGATGGATGAGAGCGCCCGGGGCAACGCCGTGCTTCCTGTCATGGGCATTCCCCTTAAGGAGATCTACAACCGTGCCTCCGGAGACTACTTTGGTCCGGCGCTGGAGGATCCCGCCAAGTATGCGCAGTGGGTCTTCGTCAACGTTGAAGCCGGAACGGGAGCACGGGACTCGGGGCCCACGGACCTGGTGTACCAGGCGATCGTGGCGAACCCGTCGTTCACTGTCCGCTACTCCGTGGCCTTCTCGACGCCAACCCACCGGATCTATGAAAGGTCCTCCCACTGATGACTTCCCCTTCACGCTTGGCGGACTCCACGCTCAACCCGCAATCGATCGGCCAGACACTGCTTTCGGCGGGGCTCGTCACCCCGGAACAGCTGCAGCGTGCGCTGGATCGCGCGGCGAGCGAAGGCGGGCTGCTGGGCCGGCACCTGATCCTGGAAGCGGGGCTGGACCGCCGTCGGATTTATGAAGTCCTGGCACAGCACTGGGACGCGCCGCTGGTGGACCTGGTGGCTGAACCTGTGGACGACCGGTTGATGGAGGTACTCGGTTACAGCGACGTTGGCGAGCCGCAATGGCTGCCATGGCGGATGGACGCTGACGTGCTGACGGTGGCTACTGCAGTGGCTCCGTCCACGGCCATCGCAGAGGAGGCTGCGCGTCGTTTCCACGCTGCATCGGTTGAATTTCGCACCACCACCGACTGGGACATCAACCAGTCCATCCAGCGTTCGTTCCGCCGCCACCTTCTCTACGAATCCGCCGAGCGCCTTGCCGAGGAGCGTCCGGGAGAGTCCGCACGCACCGCCCTGACGCCATGGCAGCGCTACTTCCCGGTGGTTCTGCTCACCGGATTAATCACTGCGTTCGTGCTGTCTCCGCTGACGGCTTTGATCGTCCTCCTGGCCGCAGCAAACGTCGTCTTCCTGGTGAGCATCGGCTTCAAGACGCTCGCCAGCCTTCGGAGCCCCTTCGACCGGTTGCATGATGCCGCGGTGGCCAAAGCCAGGGATAAGGAGAGGGCCACCCGCGGACTGCCTCCCTTGGCGGAGGAACGGGTTCCCGACGGCGACTTGCCCGTCTACACGATCCTGGTGCCGGTGTTCCGGGAAGCGAACATCATCGACAAACTGCTGACCAACCTGGGCCAGCTGGACTATCCACGTTCCAAGCTGGATGTCCTGGTCCTCCTTGAAGAGGACGACGCAGAGACCATCGCCGCCGCGAAGGCTTCGCGGCCTCCGGAATATGTCCGCATCCTCATCGTGCCCAAGGGTGATCCGCAGACCAAGCCGAGGGCCTGCAACTACGGGCTGACGTTCGCCCGCGGCGAGTACGTGGTCATTTACGATGCCGAGGACCGCCCCGAGCCCGGCCAGCTGCGTGCTTCCATCGCCGCGTTCAAACAGGACGCCTTTGAACGGGAACACCTCAACCCGGACCGCAAACCGCTGATCTGCGTCCAGGCTGCGCTCAACTACTTCAACGCGGACCAGAACGTCCTCACCCGGATGTTCACCATCGAATACACGCACTGGTTCGACTCGATGCTCCCTGGCCTGGACAACTCAGGGATCCCGCTGCCGCTGGGCGGGACCTCCAACCACTTTGTGACCTCCCTGCTGAAGGAAGTCGGGGCGTGGGACCCATGGAACGTCACGGAGGACGCCGACCTGGGGCTCCGGGCGGCCGTGGACGGATACCGCGTGGGCGTCATCAACTCCACTACGTGGGAAGAAGCGTGCTCGCAGGTGCCGGCGTGGATCAAGCAGCGCACCCGCTGGATCAAGGGCTATATGGTCACTTCGGCCGTCAATACCCGGAACACGGTGCGCTATATCAAGAGCACAGGGATTGCCGGAGCCGTCGGGTTCCTTGGCCTGATCCTGGGCACCCCGTTGGCGTTCCTGGCCTACCCGCTGGTGGTGGGTTTCACCGTGGTCACCTACATCGGCTACGACATTGTTGGCCTGGTCCTGCCCGAATGGCTGCTGGTGGGCGGCGTGGTGTCCATGCTGTTCGGCAATGCCATGATGATCATCGTTTCCGGTGTGGCCACCCTCCGCCGGCACGGATGGAGGATCGCGATCTTCGCCCTGCTCAACCCGTTCTATTGGGTGCTGCACTCCGTGGCGGCCTGGCGGGCAGCCTGGCAGATGCTCACCAGTCCGCATAAATGGGAGAAGACGCCGCACGGCCTGGAAGCGGAATATCACGACGACGGCCACTGGGTTGGGTAGGCGCCCGGTTGGAACCACCCCTGATCTTGAGCAAATCTTGAGCAAATGCCGCAGTGAGGTTGAGTAAGCCTCGCCACACTGAACTCAAAGCCGCAGGATGACCAGCTGAGGGGGTTGGACACGGTGCTCGATGCTTTCTCGGTACGGGTTGGTTTAGGCGTGGTCACAGTGACCCTCCTGGTGCTGTTCTGTATCTCCTTCCAGCGCACCCGCTCGCCCTATGCCGGCTGGTGGAGCCTGGCCCTGCTGGAATTCATGGTGGGCAACACAGCTTTCCTGCTCAACGGCACCCCCCACCAGCAGTGGGCCAACCCCGTGGGCAACATCCTGGTGGTGGCCGGAGCGTTCAGCGTTTGGGCAGGCGCAAAGACCCTTCGGGACCGGAAAGCGGCACCATGGCAGTTGGCCATCGGTCCCGCCGTCACCGCCGTCGCGTCCTTCCTGGATAGTCCAGGGACCAATGTCTGGTCCGGCGGATTCGTCTATTTGGCGATGATGACCGCGGGCATTGCCTTGGCCGCTTACGACTTGTGGTTCATCAAGTCCTCGCACTCCCAGGTCCACAAAGCCTTGTCCGTGGCGGCAGGTCTGCTGGCCGGCTACTACCTGGGCAGGTGGCTGGTTTATGCATTTGAAGGCCCGTCAAGCCACACGTTCACCACCTACTTTGGACCTGCACCGTCGGCCCTGATATCCATGGTGCTCCTGGTCACCGTGTCCTTCAGCATGACCGCACTCACCAGCGACCAACTCATCAAGGGACTCAAGGAACGGGCCGACCGCGACCACCTGACCGGCCTCCTGAACCGGGGAACCTTCCTGGACATGGCCACCACGGAACTCCACCGCCTGCAGTCCACCGGATCCGGCGCAGCCATAGTCCTCGCGGACCTTGACCATTTCAAAGCCGTCAACGACGAATTCGGCCACGGAGCCGGGGACGTGGCATTGCAGGCCTTCGCCGAAGCCTGCGGCGCCTCGGTCAGGTCCACCGATCTGATCGGGCGCTACGGCGGTGAGGAATTTATCCTGTTCCTGCCCGGGGCCACGCAGGACCGGGCCGAGGACATCGCAGCCGAAATCAGCCGCAGGATGGCAGCCACCCCGGCGCCCAAGGGCGTCGCGTTCCCCACCATCAGCTATGGCGTCACCTCCAGCATCCCCGCCGGTGCTGACTTGAAATTCATGATTGAGGTGGCGGACGCAGCCTTGTACAGCGCCAAGGCGCAAGGAAGAAACCGGATTGTAGGAGCTGACCGCCATCAGGCGGCCATTATCGCGGATGAGGCACGATCATGACCTTCAACGAACTCACCACCAAGATCCAGATCCAGCACACCCAGGAGCTGTCCGCCTTCCGGCAAAACATCACCAGTGCTCCCTACATGGCCGGTACGCCAACGTCCCTGAACGCGGACCGCCGGTCAGTCCGGATGGGTCCCGTCCAATCGGTGGAGGACGGAAACGCCAACCTGACCATCGTCGCCGACGTGGAGGGTCTAGCGTGGTTCACAGCCGACAAAGGTCTCTTGGGCAGTTGCATCACGGTGTCCATCGCCGGTCACCGCAGGAACACCGGGACCCGCGTCCACCTCCCGCTGGCAGAATGCGACGCCTGGATCGAGGCCATCCTCGGCGGCTCCTGGATCACCCACGTGTACCGCGCCGGCAAGAAGGTGGAGTCCGACGGCAGGATGGACATCGCCTCCTACCGGCTGTTCCTTGACGAGCGCCGCAATCCCGTTGCCAAGCCGCAGGCTGTCGCCGATACGACGCTGCGACGCCTGGAAGAATCGTGACCAGCACCAAGCCCCGACGACTTGTTCCCGTTGACGCTGATTCCCGCATCGAAAAACTGGAGCGGCACGTTCGCGCGCTCATGGAAGAGCTTCACCACGTCCGGCATGAGCAGCGACGCGAAGCGCTCACTGATGCACTCACCGGACTCGGCAACCGCCTGGCCCTGGTGGAGGCCTTCATTGCGGCCCGGAACGCCGCGGCCCATGGTGAGGCTCAGCCCGCGCTCCTGCTCGTGAACCTGGACGGCTTCAAGGCACTGAAGAACTCGGCCGGCCATGCCGCGGCGGACCAGGTTCTGGTCACCGTGGCGATGCGCATCCAGTCGGCCGTCCGGGAGAACGACGTCGTCACCCGCCTGGGTGCCGACGAATTCGCCGTGCTGTTGCCCGCCACCCCGCAAACCCGGGCCACCGCCGTCGGCAACCGCATCCTGGCCGCGCTGGAACCGAACATCGATCTTGGGAACAACAGCGTCCGCTGCGGTGCAAGCATCGGACTGCGCACAGCAGAGCCACACCACACCGTCGAGGACCTGCTCCAGGAAGCGGATATCGCCGTGGAGGAATCCAAGACCGAGGGCCGGAACAAGCTCAAGATGTTCGATCCCGCCACGTTGCACGCCCGGCAGCTGCAGCGGCAGATTGTGGGTGAACTCCGCGAGGCCATCCGTTCAGATCAGTTGGTTCTGAACTACCAGCCGATCGTGGAACTGGCCACGGGAAGGATCGAAGGCTGCGAAGCCCTGGTCCGCTGGAACCACCCCGTACACGGACTGATCATGCCGGACCAGTTCATTCCCGTGGCCGAGGCCACCGGACTCATCGCCGAACTGGGGAGGTGGGTCCTGCGTACCGCCGTCCGGCAGCTGCGGCGGTGGCGGGACAACCCGGCCACGGCCCAGCATGACTTCTCCATGCGCATCAATGTCTCCGCCGCGGACCTGCAGAGCCTGGAGTTCGTGGACGACGTCAGCGAAGCCCTTGCCGAGGAAAGCCTGCCTCCGGAATCGCTGGTCCTGGAGCTGACCGAGAGCGCCATCATCCAGAACAACGAGCTGGACCGCTACACCCTGGCCAGCCTGCACAGGCTTGGTGTAGGACTTGAAATCGATGACTTCGGTGCCGGATATTCGTCCATGGGTTACCTGCGGAAACTGCCCGTGGACCGGGTGAAAGTGGACCGGCAGTTCGTGAAGGACCTTGGAAAGGACCCCTCCCAACTCGCGTTCCTGGCGGCCATCCAGGAAGTCATCCGGTCCTGCGGGCTGGAAGGTGTTTGGGAAGGCATTGAAACCGCCGAGGAGGCAGCGGCCCTTCGGAGTATCGGCTGCGCCAGCGGCCAGGGGTATTACTTCGGCAGGCCCTTGCCCGAGGCTGAGTTCACGGAGCAGTTGGCCCGGCAGTGGACCTGGCCGGCTTGATCTCGATGTGGCCAAGCAAAAGGCCCCTGCCACCGTCCTTGCGGACGCTGGCAGGGGCCTTTTGCTTGGCCAGTCCTTAGCCGAAGTACTTCGGCAGCGTGGCTTCGTGAGCTTCGCGGAGAGCGTCCAGGGACAGCTCGTCCACGCCGTTGATCTCCAACTTTCCGCCGGCAGCGTCAACAACGCCGATCCGGAGGTGGGCGAAGCCGCGGGCGGTGCACATGTCCTTGAAGCGGACTTCCTCGGAGCGCGGCACGGACACGATCGCACGGGCCTGGGACTCGGAGAAGAGGGCCGTGAACAGGTCCACGCCGTCGCGCTCCATGAGTTCTTCAAGGGCGATCCGGGCGCCCACACCGTAGCGCAGCGAGGACTCAACCAAGGCAGCCGCGAGGCCACCCTCGGAGAGGTCGTGTGCTGCGTCAACCATGCCGTCGCGGGAAGCGTTGATCAGGATCTCGCCCAAGGCGCGCTCTGCTGCGAGGTCCACCTTCGGGGGCAGGCCACCGAGGTGTCCGCGGAGGTTGGACCATTCCGAGCCGTCCAACTCTGCTGCGGTGGTGCCCAGCAGGTAGATGGCCTGGCCGTCCTCGCGCCAGCCCGACGGCGTGCGGCGGGCAACGTCGTCGAGCTTGCCCAGGACTGCCACCACAGGGGAGGGGTGGATCGGCGTGGTGCCGGTCTGGTTGTACAGGGAGACGTTGCCGCCCGTAACCGGGATGCCGAGCTCCATGCAGGCGTCCGACAGGCCACGGATGGCTTCGGCGAGCTGCCACATGACATCCGGGTCCTCAGGGGAACCGAAGTTCAGGCAGTCGCTGACGGCCATCGGAACAGCGCCGGACGTGGCCACGTTGCGGTAGGCCTCGGCCAACGCAAGCTGTGCACCCTGGTACGGCTCCAGATAGGTGTAGCGGCCGTTGGCATCGGTGGCCAGGGCAACGCCCAGGCCGGTTTCCTCGTCAACGCGGACCACACCGGAGTCATCCGGGAAAGCCATGGCCGTGTTGCCGCCAACGTAGCGGTCGTACTGGTTGGTGATCCAGGCCTTGCTGCACATGTTGGGCGATGCCACGAGTTCGGTGACTGCTGCGGCGAGCTCGGACGGAGCTGCCGGACGGCCGGCATCCTCAACGGAACCGGTGAAGGTGTTGGCCTGCACCGAATCCTGCCACTCCGGGCGGGCGAACGGGCGGTCGTAGACCGGTCCGTCGTGCGCAACCGTACGGGGATCGACGTCGACGATTACTTCGCCTTCCCAGGTGATGATGAGGCGACCGGTGTCGGTGACCTCACCCAACCAGGAGTACTCCACGGCCCACTTGTCCATCACAGCTTCGAAAGCGGCGATGTTCTCCGGGGTGACCACGGCCATCATGCGCTCCTGCGACTCGGACATGAGGATCTCGCCCGGGGTCAGCGTGGGATCACGCAGCAGGACCGAGGTCAGTTCGACCTCCATGCCGCCGTCACCGTTGGAGGCGAGCTCAGACGTGGCGCAGGAAATACCTGCAGCGCCGAGGTCCTGGATGCCTTCAACCAGCGAGCCCTTGAAGAGCTCCAGGCAGCACTCGATCAGGACCTTCTCAGCGAAGGGGTCGCCCACCTGGACGGCCGGACGCTTGGACGGCTTGGTGTCGTCGAAGGACTCCGAGGCCAGCACGGAGGCGCCGCCGATGCCGTCGCCGCCGGTGCGGGCACCGAACAGGACAACCTTGTTGCCCTTGCCGGAGGCGTTGGCGAGGCGAATATCCTCGTGGCGCATGACGCCCACAGCCAGTGCGTTCACCAGCGGGTTGCCCTGGTAGACGGAGTCGAAGACCATTTCGCCGCCGATGTTCGGCAGGCCAAGGCAGTTGCCGTAGCCGCCGATGCCGGCAACGGCACCGTGCATGACGCGGGCGGTGTCCGGGTGGTCGATCGCACCGAAGCGCAACGGGTCCATCACGGCAACCGGGCGTGCGCCCATGGAAATGATGTCGCGGACGATGCCGCCGATGCCGGTAGCGGCACCCTGGTAAGGCTCAACGAACGACGGCGAGTTGTGGGACTCGATCTTGAACGTCACGGCCCAGCCGTCGCCAAGGTTGGTGACGCCGGCGTTCTCGCCGATGCCCACCAGCATGTCCTTCTTCATTTCCTCGGTGACCTTCTCGCCGAACTGGCGGAGGTGGTTCTTGGAGGACTTGTAGGAGCAGTGCTCACTCCACATGACGGAGTACATGGCCAGCTCGGCGCCGGTGGGCCGGCGGTCGAGGACCTTGACGATCTCGTCGAATTCGTTCTGCTTCAGGCCCAGCTCGGCCCACGGGAGTTCCGTGTCCGGGGTCTTGGCAGCGTGCTCAACGGTATCGATGTTGAACTTCTTGGTGGTTTCCGTGGTCACTTGTCGCCTCCCACAATCTTGGTCAGTACGGAGGTGAAGAAGCCCAGGCCGTCGGTGTCGCGGGGAGCGCCATCCAGTGATTCAGGACCAAAGCCCGTCTCCACTGCGTGCTCGGGGTGCGGCATGAGGCCCACTACGTTGCCGGCTGCGTTGGAGATGCCGGCGATGTCGCGGCGGGAGCCGTTCGGGTTGAAGCCCACGTAGCGGAACACCACGCGGCCTTCAGCCTCAAGGGCATCGAGGGTCTTCTCGTCGGCGATGTACTGGCCGTCCTGGTTCTTCAACGGCACAATGATTTCCTGGCCGTCGGTGTAATCCACGGTCCAGGCGGTGTTGGCGTTCTCCACGCGCAGCGTCTGGTCGCGGCAGATGAACTTCAGGTGGTCGTTCTTGATCATGGACCCGGGCAGCAGGTGCGACTCGGTCAGGATCTGGAAACCATTGCAAATACCCAGAACCGGCAAAGGATTAGAGGATGCAGCACCTGTTGCAGCCTTAATGATCTTCGACATCAACGGAGCGAACCGGGAAATGGCGCCGGCACGGAGGTAGTCACCGTAGGAGAAGCCGCCGGGGATGATGACCGCGTCAACATCGCCGAGTTCGCTGTCGGCATGCCATAGCGGCACCGCCGTGGCGCCTGCAAGCCGCACTGCACGGGCGGCGTCGCGGTCGTCAAGGGTGCCGGGGAAGGTGACGACGCCGATCTTGGCGCCTGCCAACCGGGGTTCTGCGGCGACGGCTACAGCCTCGCCAATCAGGGGGATCGACGTCATATCAGGCCTCGACGACCTCGACGTTGACAACATCCTCGATCACCGGGTTGGACAAGAGGGTCTCGGCAGCTTCGCGGGCCTGGGCCAGGATAGCGTCGGTCACCTCGCCGTCGACGGTCAGTTCAAAACGCTTGCCTTGGCGGACTGCGCTGAAGCTGTTGAAGCCGAGGCGGGGCAATGCACCCACGATGGCCTTCCCCTGGGGGTCCAGAATCTCGGGCTTGGGCATGACGTCAACGACGATCCGGGGCATCCGGTAACTCCTGTGCGGTGAGTTGGGTGAACCTTAAATAAGGCTGCCGCGGAGGTGCCGTCTCACGCCGTTCAGCCGCATTCAAACAGCGTCTAGAACACAGGGTTAAACACGGTGGTGAACTGCAATGTTTGAACGGCATGGGGGGCGCTCCGCGAGCTTGCACACCTATTCTACCGGGACGGGCGCACATACCCTATTCAGCGCGATTGCGCGAGGACACCTCGCCGCGGCGGGGAAAAAAGAGCCAACTGAAGGCTCGACGGCGGGGGCTGGTTGTGCTTGCTGGCGGGGCTGGCGCCGGCACTGGCAGGGGGTGTCCGGCGTCACTAGGATTGCGGCATGGCTGAGAAACCGAAATCGATGGTGCTGGGTGTTGTGGCCGCTGCAGTTTTTGCTGGTTTGGGACGCATGGTCATCCAGAAAATCCTGGCGGACCGGGCGGCGCGCGAGCACCGTGTGACCGCTCCGCTGGATGCTGAAACCCGCGCCAAAATCAGTGATGCCTTACGCACTCCCAGTAAGTGAAGCCTATGCTTAAAAGGGTCTTTTTTCGGCGGAATGGCGCGGATTAGGGCACATACAAATGCGCTATTCAATCGGGTTAAAAGGTGTGATTCCGGCGTAGTTTGGAAAGTACACGCGGGGTTCAACCCCAGTACTATTCAGGATCCACACCAGGAGGAACAATGACCGAACACATTGCCGAAGTATCCGCCTGTAGCGTTGGCAGCTGCGGATTCAACCACGATGGCTGCACTGCCTTTGGAATCACCATTGGTGGAACCGCGGATCACGCTTCCTGCGCGACGTTCATCGACACCAATGCCATGGGTGGCCTTCCCAAGGTCCTCGCCCACGTAGGCGCCTGCCAGCGTTCGGAGTGCGTCCACAACAACAACCTCATGTGCGAGGCACACGACGTCAAGGTCGGTCCGGGCCGCGAAGCCGCCGATTGCCTGACCTACGAGCACTCCTGATACTTCCCGACGGACAAAAAGGGTCCCCGCCTCGGTTGAGGTGGGGACCCTTTTTGTGGGTGCTACTTCTTTTTGGTCGCTTTCGGCTTGGTGGCATCCTTTGATGCGGCTTCCTTGGGGCTGTCGGCGTCCTTGAGTTCCTGCTCGGCCGTGGCCTGGATCAGCGCCAGCAGTTCCGGATCCAGCCCCGGCGCGAACTCTTCCTTGCGTTCGGGGGAGATGGTGATGGGGAATCCGTCGGGCATGACGTCGGTGCTGAGCTCGGTCCCGTCGTTGGAGGGAGAAGCCCCGCGGTAAAGCTTGCCGGCCTCGCTCAGATTGTCGGCACTGAAGGTGTACTGGATGCTCTGGAGGCCGGTGTCCAGCAGCTTCTTCACTTCAGGGAATTGCTCCGCATTGGTTTTGGGGATCGGCAGGACCTTGCCCCAGTTCACTCCCAGGCTCTCCAGTGCCTTGGCATAGGCGTTCTCATGCGCCTGGTCGCGGACAATCAGGTACGCGATGGTGGAACGCGCGGTCTTGTTGTCCGTCATCTCGTAGATGCGGCACTTCTGCAGCCTGCCCGTGGATTCGAGCATCAGGTTGTAAAGCAAGTCCAGCACGAGGTTTCCACTGTTGTAAACGTAGGATCCGCTCCACGGATTGCCCGCCGCATCTACCGGCAAGGCGCCCTGGGCACCCACCAGGTAGTGATGGATGTTGCTGGTGTCCAGGGCGATCTTCAGCGGTGTAGCTCCTCCAGCGCCGGGCTGGTCCACAGGATCGGACTTCTTGCCTTGGTATCGCGGGGAACCGTCGAGGAGCTGGGAGATCGTGGTTCCAATGAGCTCCACGTGGCTGATCTCTTCGGTGCCGATTCCTTGCAGGAGGTCCTTGTAGGGCTTGGAGGCGGGGTCGCCACGGAAGTTCATGCTCTGGAAGAGGTACTGCATCATGGTCCGCATTTCACCGAACTGACCCCCCAGTCCTTCCTGGAGGGCGTTGGCTGCAGCGGGGTCGGGTTCGTCTACGGCAATTTCGTTGATGAGAAGTTGGGTGTGCAGATACATTGCGATTCCTCACGTTGTTCCAGCTGCGTCCGCGGGATGGAAACCCACTGCTGGCCACCCCGGAAACCTCACCCTAAGCATGCTTACTATTTGCGCGCAAGGAAATCACGCAAGAAAGTGGGGAGGTGTCAGCCGGCCACCTGGTTGGTCAGCGTCCGGCCCTCCTTGAGTGCCGTGATATTTGCGGTGACCAGTTGTGCCGAGCCCTTGGGCCGGTTGCCGGCAACGTGCGGTGTGATGATCAGGTTCGGCGCATCCCACAGCCTCGAGTCCGACGGCAGTGGCTCCTCCTTGGTGACATCGAGCGCTGCCACTCGCAGGCGGCCCTCCTGCAAGGCCGCAAGCAGGGCATCCTCGTCGACCGTCGCGCCACGGCCCACGTTCACAAAAACTGCGGTCTCCGGAAGGGCCCGCAGGATCGCGTCGTTGAGGGAGTCTGTGGTTTCCGGCGTGGCCGGCAGGATGGAAATCAGGACGTCGGTGGTGCGCAGGACGTCCGGGAGCTCCTCCGTTGACACCACCGGGAAGCCGTAGCGTTCACCCTTCGAGTTGGCCACTCCTGTGACCTTTGCGCCCAGGGCTGCCAACAGGGGAGCCAAACGTCCGGCGATCGAACCAAAGCCCCAAATGGTGACGTTGGCGCCGTCGAGCGTGTAGAGCTGTTCGGTCTTCGGGTTGGACTGAGCCGCGTTATAGGGCGCGTTCCACGAGGCGTCCTTCTGGGATTCGAGCAGGACATCAAGCCGGCGGATGGCAGCCAGGACCAGCGCCAACGCGTGCTCAGCCACTGGGCGGTCATGAAGTGAGCGGCCGGAGGTGATGGCCACGGTGTCCGCGAAGCCGGCCGCGAGGACTGAATCAGGTCCTGCTGCGAGCGTCTGAACCAGCTTGAGGGTGGGCATCGAGCGGGCCGCGTCGGTCAGGTTCTCCGAGGTGTTGCGCCACACCACCAGCACCTCCGCATCGCGGTGTTCGCTGGGAATGGGCTTGTCCACTGCGTAAACCACCACATTGTCCTCTGTGTCAGAGAGGAGGGAGGCGTCCAGGTCGATGGTGTCGGGGACAAGGATTTTCACTGCGGCTCCAAGGGTCAATGCGGGTAGTCGATTCGCTTTCGAGGCTACCGCTTTGGAGCGGAGGCAACCTCCCCACGCTTCATCCCTAGCAATGTGACGGCCAACACCCTATGGTTGTAGGACGTTCGACGTGGCACGTAACACAAGCTTCTCCACGTTGTTCTGCATCCTCCCCTCGAAGCAGTTTCGAAAGGACATCGGATTTGAGATCCTCAGCATCACCTCTCGCCCGCATCGCTGCCGCCGGCACCCTGAGCCTTGGCCTTCTGGCCGGGCTGGGTCTTCCGGCCACTGCAGCGCCCATCCCACCCGCAAACCCCGCGGCAGCGCCCGGCATTTTCACGGAAGCCAACATTGGCGCGGATCGAACAGCTGCAAACTTCTTCTATCGGATCCCCGCCTTGACGTACCTCGGCAACAACGTGGTGCTCGCGGCGTGGGACGGGCGCCCGGGTTCAGCCGCGGATGCTCCCAACCCGAACTCGATCGTGCAGCGCCGCAGCACCGACGGCGGCCAGACGTGGGGGCCGGTGACAGTCATCGCCGCGGGCCACGTGGGGGATGCCAGTGGGCCGAAGTACGGCTACAGCGATCCCTCCTACATTTACGACTCTGAGGCGGGCAAGGTGTTCGCCTTCTTCGTCTACTCCAAGGACCAGGGGTTCGGTGGCAGCCAGTTCGGCAACAGCGACGCCGACCGGACCGTCATTTCCTCGGCCGTCATCGAGTCGTCCGATGGTGGGGTCACCTGGAGCCAGCCGCGGCTCATCACCAGTGTGACCAAGCCCGGAACCAGCAAGACCAGCCCGGCAGCAGGCGATGTCCGGTCCAACTTCGCGTCCTCCGGCGAGGGCATCCAGCTGAAGTACGGCCAGTACAAGGGCCGCCTGATCCAGCAGTACGCAGGGGACATCCGTCAGGCGGACGGCACCAACAAGATCCAGGCCTACAGCGTCTACTCCGATGACCACGGCGTCACATGGCATAAGGGCGCCAACGTCGGCGACCGGATGGACGAAAACAAGACGGTGGAGCTTTCCGATGGCCGTGTGCTCCTGAACTCCCGGGACAACGCCAACCAGGGTTACCGCAAGGTGGCAGTTTCCACGGACGGCGGCGCAACCTACGGACCGGTTACGCAGGACACAGAACTGCCGGACCCTGCAAATAACGGTGCTATCGCACGTATGTTCCCCAGCGCAGCCCAGGGTTCTGCTGACGCCAGGAAGCTCATTTTCACCAACGCCAACTCCAAGACGGGCCGCGAAAACGTCTCTGCCCGGATCTCCTGCGACGACGGCGCCACGTGGCCCGGCGTCCGCACCATCCGTTCAGGCTTCTCCGCCTACTCCACGGTCTCCCGCCTGGAGGACGGCAAGTTCGGAGTGCTCTACGAGGGCAACTACACGGACAACATGCCGTTCGCGAAGTTCGACGACGCCTGGCTGAACTACGTCTGCGCACCGTTGTCCGTCCCGGCCGTCACCACTGCGCCCGGAGCCACCCAGCAGGTGCCCGTGACCGTCACCAACCAGGAGAGCACCACGCTGTCCGGTGCCACCGCCACCATCCATACCCCCACCGGTTGGTCCGCCACCACGGTGCCGGTTCCCGACGTCGCTCCCGGCGCCTCGGTCACCGTCAACGTTGCGCTGACGGCACCCGCACATGCCAGCGGTCCGCAGAATCTCAATGCCGCGTTCACGACGACGAACGGCCGGGTTTCGCAGTTCACCTTCACTGCCACAGTTCCGGTGGCCCCGCAGGTTGGTCTCACTATCACCGGAACGGCGCCGACCCGTGACGTCGCTGCCAACCCCTATCAAGTGGGCGAGGTCCTGGCTTACTCCTTGAGCGTCAAGAGCACCGCCAACGTCACAGCCAACGCTGTGCCGGTTTCCGGGACGTTCGACTCCGGCTTCCTGCCGCCGTCGGCCCCTAACTGCCGGTTCAACAACCTTGCCGCTGGTGCGAATTACAACTGCACCACCGCCAAGCACGTCATCACCGCCGCAGACGTTGAACGCGGCTACTTCGTGCCGGAGGCAAGCTTCAGCATCACGGCAAGTTCGACGCCGTCGCTCACCAAGACCGTCCCGTTCACCGGCGCTGCGGTCGCCTTGCGCGACGGACTGCTGACGGCCGACATCAGCGGGGCGCGTGCCGACGTCGGGCGTGATCTTGCAACCCAGCCGTACGCTGCAGGTGACCTGGTCCCATATACGTTCACGGTGAAGAACACGAGCCCGCTGGTGGAGAAGGTAGTCCCGACGGCCGGCAACTTCAGCCCCTTCCTTCCGGAAGGTCCGGGCAACTGCCGCTACAGCGTGCTGCCGGCCGGGCAAAGCTACCAGTGCGCCACCCCGCGCCACACGGTGACTGCAGAAGAAGCTGAGCAGGGGTTCTTCGTGCCTACGAGTACGTGGGAGGTCAGTGCCGCTGGGTAAACCACCAAGACCCTCACGGTCAGCGGTGGCCAGGTGGACCTGAAAGTCCGTGACACCAAGCCTGCTCAGCCGGTGACTGAGCCCGCGCTGACTGTCCAGGAGTTGGGCACGCCGCCGACTGATTTGGGCACGGCGGACAAGTACCGTGCGGGTCAGAAAGTGGTGCTGAAGGGCCTCGAATATGGGGACTGGTACTACGTGTACCTGAACAAGACTGGCTACCGCCTTGGCTGGGTCTTCCCGACCACGGAGAACACCGTGGAATTCGTCCTTCCCTCGGACGTCAAGAACGGGCGGGATGACGTAGTGGTCTTGGACGGGGACGGCGTTCAGGTCTCCTTTGACCGGCTGCAGGTGACGCCGAAGGGCTGACTTGTACCGTTCGAAAATCGGCAACGGACCGCAGGGTATTCCTGTGGTCCGTTGTTGGTCGTTCCGTGACGAATCACCTCCGGCGTGACAAGACAAAATTCCCGAAATGTGCTCTATGTCATATTCCGCTCTCACTAGGTACTCTGTGACTCGGCTGGTTGCGCGGCTTTGACAAGAACTGTCAAAGGTTCAACCAACTAAAAGTTGACAGGTCCGGGCGATGGAGCCCGGTCCTCCCTCAGTGAAAGGTGCAACCACTCGTGAAATCACAAGGAAAGAGCTTCGTCAGAAGCGGGGGACTTCGAAAGGCCGCGGCGCTGGCCGTGGGCTTGCCGTTGCTTCTCTCTTCGATGGCGATGCCGGCCCAGGCCGCTCCCACGCCGGAGACGCCCGGGAACGTTGCAGGCGTGGCCAAGAAGAACCTTGACCCCAGCGCCTACAAGGACGGCCGTTACATGGTTGTCCTGGCGGAGAAACCTGCAGCAACCTACGACGGCGGCACGGCGGGCCTCGCGGCCACCAAACCGGAAGAGGGCAAGAAGCTCGACGCCGACAGCGCCGAGGTGAAGGAATACCAGCAGCACCTGCAGACGCAGCAGCAGGACATTGCCACCCAGGAAAACATCACCATCGAGCGTGACTTCACCACCGCCGTCAACGGCTTCAGTGCCAACCTGACGGCAGACCAAGCCATCAACCTGGCCAAGGATCCCAAGGTCCTTATGGTGGCGCCGGACACCCAGTACGCCCCGGATTACTCCACCACCGACTTCCTGAAGCTCAGCGGCCCCAATGGCACGTGGGCCACCCAGTACGGTGGCCAGGACAACGCCGGCAAGGGCACCGTTGTTGGCGTGATCGATACCGGCTACACCCCCTCCAACCCGTTCTTCGCCGGCGAGCCCGTCGGCCCACTGGTGGGCAACCCGCAGGTCGGCGTTCCCTACCGAACGGCAGATGGCAAGATCGCCATGCTCAAGGCCGACGGCGATACCTTCATCGGTGAATGCCAGCCCGGAACCGACACCGGCGCGGACTACGACGGCAGCGCCTGCAACTCCAAGGTCCTCAGCACCCACTACTTCGCAGACGCCTTCCTCGAGACCGTTGCCCCGGAAAACCGCGCTCCCGAAGAAGTCATTTCTCCCGTTGACGTGGACAGCCACGGAACCCACACGGCCAGCACCGCGGCGGGTAACGCCAACGTGGACGCCGTTGTGGACGGCCGCAGCTTCGGAACCACCAGCGGGATCGCACCCGCCGCCAAACTCTCCGTCTACAAGGTCTGCTGGGAAGACACCGATCCCGCCACGGGTGGTTGCTACGGCTCCGCTTCCGTGGACGCGATCGAGCAAGCAATCCTGGACGGCGTGGACGTCCTGAACTACTCCATCTCCGGTTCCACCACCACCACCACGGATCCTGTTTCGCTGGCGTTCCTGTCGGCAGCTTCGGCGGGGATCTTCGTGGCCACCTCGGCCGGCAACTCCGGACCGACGGCCAGCACCGTGAACCACGGAGCGCCCTGGCTGACCACGGTTGCCGCGACCTCGTTCTCACAGGAACTCCAGGGCACCGTTGAGTTCTCCGATGGCAGCAAGTTTCGCGGAGCTTCCATCATGAACCGTGAGGTGAGCGGGGCCGGCGTCGTGCTTTCCACCAACGCTGCAAGCGGTGAAGGCAACGCGGCACTCTGCGCCCCGGGCTCGCTTGACCCGGCCAAGGTAACCGGCAAGGTTGTAGTCTGCGACCGCGGCGTTGTTGACCGCACTGCCAAGAGCGCTGAAGTCCTGCGCGGCGGTGGCGTCGGCATGATCCTGGTGAACCTGACGGATTCGTCGCTGGACACGGACAAGCACGTCATCCCCACGGTCCACGTGAACCCGCCGGCAACGCAGACCATCAAGGACAAGGTCACAGCCAACCCGGCCATCACCGTCTCCCTGCTGAACCGCGACACCACTGGTTTGCCTGCCGAAGCGCAGCCGCAGATTGCCGGCTTCTCTTCCCGAGGTCCGCTGCTCGCCACCGACTCGGACCTGCTGAAGCCTGACGTGTCCGCTCCCGGCGTCGCGGTCCTTGCTGGTGTTTCGCCGATCGGAACCGGCGGAGACAACTTCGGCTTCCTCTCCGGAACGTCCATGGCATCACCGCACGTTGCCGGTTTCGGCGCACTGATCCTGGGCAAGAACCCGCAGTGGTCCCCGGCCACCGTGAAGTCAGCCATGATGACCACCGCCGGACCGGTCAAGCTGGCCAACGGCGCCGTCAACAAGGACGTCCTCGCCACGGGTGCCGGTCAGGTGGACCCCGCAAAGGTCCTTTCTCCCGGCCTCGTGTACGACGCCACCACCGAGGATTACCTCAAGTTCATCCAGGGCACAGGCATGGACCTGGGCATGGAAGGGCTTGGCACCACGGCACCTCGTGACATGAACGTTCCTTCCTTCGCCCTCGGTAACCTCGCAGGTAAGATCGAGGTCACCCGCACGCTGACCGCTTTGACTCCGGGAACCTACCGGGCATCGGTCAACGTTCCGGGTGTCAACGTCAAGGTCACGCCGTCCGTGCTGACCTTCGGGGCTCCGGGTGAGAAGAAGACCTTCAAGGTCCAGTTCGAAAACAAGAACGCTGAGCTGGGCAAGTTCGCCATGGGTTCGCTGAGCTGGCAGGGTGCCAACAAGACCGTCACCTCGCCGATCGCCGTCCGGCCGCAGTCCGTCATCGCGGACAAGGCCCTGGCTTTCACGGGAACGGGCCCCAACGGCTCCGCCGCCATCAACATCACCTCCGGCACCAACCTCCCGGTGGGCGTCACCATTGATGGACTGTCCAAGGCTGATTCTTCGGCAGTTGAGCTGGTTCCCGGCCCGTTCGCGGGCGAGACCAATGCCTCCAACTTCGTGAAGAAAGTGACCGTTGGCCAAGGCAGTGCGCTGGCCAAGTTCTCAGTCATCTCCTCCAACGAGGCCGCGGACTTCGACATGCTGGTGCTCACCCCGTCCGGTCAGCAGTTGCCGGCCGCCACGGCGTCCGCCAGCGAAACCCTGTCCGTGCCCAACCCGGCACCCGGCGACTACTACGTCTTCGCCAACCTCTACGCGAGCCCCAACAACCAGGCCACCAAGGCCACCGTTGATGCCGCCGTATTGGGTGCCAACCAGGGCAACGCCACCGTGACGCCGAACCCGATCCGCCTCGCCAACGGCAAGACGGGCCAGATTTCGCTGAACTGGAAGAACCTGGCACCTGGCTCCTACATCGGGCGCCTGACCTTCGCAGGCACCAGCGAGCCGAGCTTCGTCACCGTCCTGGTCAACCCGGGCGGAACCGTAGTGGTTCCGGATGAGGAAGACCCGAAGAAGGACAAGAAAGACAAGAAGAACCGCGGCAAGATCCGCGCTGACGAACCGACCCAGAGCAACAACGCCGGCTAGTGTCCGTCTGATCCAATAACGGCAGTGGCCGGCGGGGATTCCCGCCGGCCACTGCTGTTTCGCCTAGACGTTTCCGGATGAGCCCCCGGTGTTCCCCAGCAACGATGCCAGGGTCTTCCAACGTGCGATCTCGCAGCCGTCGGTCCGGCTGAACTGGCTGTTGACCTTGCGGCCACGGAACCAGCCCGTGACTACGGCTACCTGTGGACCACCGTATTGCTGCGTGCAGATCCGGTCCGGCCGGGGTTCCGGGAAGAAGATCTCCTCGCCAAATTGCTCGACGGCGGCCAGCGCCGCTGGTGCGTCCGGCAAGTTCGAGTCCAGTGAGCCGGGGTCCGGTGAGAGGAGGCCGGCGACGGACCGCAGGTGGAATTCGTGGCTCTCAGCGCCAGGTGCCTCTGTCAGCGTGACTGTGAGGTCGACGTCGTACTCGCTGTTGGGTGACTCGCTCGTGGGGGAAACCATAGTGACCTTTCGCTGGTGGCGGCGGGTGCTCAGGCGGCCAATCCGCTCAGCTCATGGAGGAGCGGATCTACTGCCTGGAGCACGCGGGTCCGCAGCTCCTGGGATTCGGCCGCGAAAGCCCGCTGGTATTCAACGTACTCGGCCTTGCCCTGCGGTGTCTCGATCCTGATGGGTGGGTAGCCCCATTCTTCGAGATCGTAAGGGGAAGCCTTCATATCCATGGCGCGGATCCTCCACGAGAGCTCGAAGCAGTCCATCACCAGCTCGCTTGGCAGCGCCGGGGTCAGCTTGTACGCCCACTTATAGAGGTCCATGTTGGCGTGCAGGCAGCCCGGCTGCTCCATGGACCGCTGGTTTTCACGGGTGGGTTCGAGCTCGTTCAGGGGAATGGCGTCCGGAGTGTAGAACCGGAACGCGTCGAAATGCGAGCAGCGGATACGGTTCCCTTCCACCACGGTGTCCGTGCCTTCGCCACCGAGCCGCAGCTTCAGGTATTCGTGCCGCAGTTCGAACTTCTCCTGCCGGTACACCATGGCCCACTCGTGCAGGCCAAAGCAGCCGAACTGGGCCGGGCGCTTCGCCGTGCCCGCCAGGATGATGCCCGCGAAGCGGACAGCTTCGGCGCGGTCGGCCAGGAAGCCGCGGCGGTCAAAGGTGACCGCCGGCGTTCCCGCCGGCAACCCGAGGGAGGTGAGTTCGCCGTCGTCGAGCGTTCGGTAGAACTTCCACGTGGCGCGCTCAAGGGCACGTGGACCGCTGAGGACAGTGCCGTCGCCCGGATGCCAGCGCAGCAATTGGCCCGGCTTCTGTGTGTAGTAGGTGAACAGGAAATCTTCAACAGGGTGCTTCCGGCCGGCCGAACGCCTGGCCAGGTACGGGTCCGCGTAGCGCGCTACCCGGGCGTGATGGGCTGCCTCCAGCCCGAGCCATTGCTCCTGGGGGAGGTGCCGCAGCCTAGAGGCCGCCATCTGATCCGAGGATGCTCTTGGCGGCGTCCCATAGTGCGATCTGGCAGCCGTCCGTGCGGCTGAAGGCCGCAGAGACTTCCTTGCCGTCCACCGCGCCGGTCACCTTGGCCGTTGCCGGGCCGCCGTACTGCATGGTGCAGGCTTGGTCCGTTTTTGTGGGGGCAGGACTCAGGATGGCCGGGCTGTTCTTGATGGAGGTGCAGGCTTCGGCGGCTGTTGGGTGGTTGCTTTCAGCGGCCGGGACGCCGTCCGCGCAGACGAGCGTGAAGGTCTGGGGCGCGGCGTCGGGGGATTCCACCAGCGTGATGGAGAGTTCGGCGCTGCCGGCGCCGGTGGCTGCTGACGCGCTGGGAGTTGCGCTGCTGCTGGGGCTGCTGCTTGCGCTGCTGCTGGAAGACGACGACGACGGGGTCTGGCTAGCGCTGCCTGTGGAACCTGTGGTTGGGGTGCCTGAGCATGCGGCGAGGCCGGCGACGGCCAGGACTGCCAACAGGGGCCGAACAAATCGCATGCGCATGGAATCTCCTAGGTTGCGTCCATTTTACGTGGCACTTGTGGTGACCGTTTCTGTGTTCGCTTCAAGAAGACCACCAGGGCAGGGCGCTTGGCTAGGGGGCACGCGGGTGGTCTGCCTGGATTGGCGGTTGCTTAGTGGGAGTTGTTCCGCTGGGTTGCTGCGATCAGGCCCGTCATGGCCTGGTGCAGCTCGGCTACCTCTTCCCGGCTGAGCTGGAGGCGCTCGCGGATTTCACCGGGGACGGCTGTGGCATGTTCGCGGAGGGCGGCGCCCTTTTCGGTCAGGGTGATGGCCAAGGCGCGTTCGTTGCCCGGCACGCGTTCGCGGGTGATGAGCTTCGCTTCTTCCAGGCGCTTCAGCAAGGGGGAGAGCGTAGCGGGCTCGTGGAGGAGGCTGTCGCTGATGTCCTTCAATGTCCTGGGGCTCCGTTCCCAGAGGGCCAGCATCACCAGGTACTGAGGGTGCGTGAGCCCGAGGCGTTCCAGCACGGGCTTGTAAACGCCCACCACGCTGCGGGAAGCAACGGTGAGGGCAAAGCACAGTTGGCGCTCCAAAAGGAGGTCGTCGACTTCCTGGGTGCTCTGGTCTGTGGCCGTCATGGCTGCCTCCTGTGCTTGCATCCGCTCACGCCGATCAATTAGTTAGTGTACTAATGATTAGCGTACTATGGACTCATTGAACCGTCTAAAAAGGAGTCGATCCGCGTGGCCAAGGAATCCCTCACCCGGAAGTTCATGCGCGCCACAGGGAAGTTCAGGGTTGTCTTCGGCCCCGCGCACAGCAGTTCCCTCGACCATGAAATGACTGAAGCCAACCGGAAGCTGCTGGCCCAGCGCCAGGCCGAGACCCAGCAGTGGGAAACACTCCGCCGCCCCGATGGCAGCACCTACGTGGTGCCCCGCAACCCGGACGACAAGTCGCTGAGGTAACCCCCTTCTGCTCCCCGCCGAGTTGGCACTTGGCCCCCATGTTTTCGACAAACATTGTCATCAAATGCCATCTCGGCGTTGGATTTTGGGCGTAAAATTGCCTCACTGAACGGCACGCACTGACCCTGCCGCTCTTTCTCTCCCGTAAGAAAGGAGGTGGAAGAATATGGGACGCAAATTGGAGGGTTTCCAGCATGTGACCGAGCGACTGCAGTCCGTTTTTGGACCGGCAACCCACGGTGACACTGACACCCCGGTGCTGCACAGGCATGACGATTTTGAGACGGCTTCCGAGGCGGACCTGAAAAACTTCGACGTCGAGACCGATTCCGAAGGCCATCACTACGCTGTCCGTAACAACGATCCTGGCCCTACCTCAACTGACTATTCGGTGCGTCACTGACTATCGCCTAACTCATCAGCATGCTTAGTATGTAAAGAGCAGGGTGGTGCCGTGACAAGAGGGGGTCGTCGATGAGTTTCCAGGATGATGTTGCAGGGGTTCCCAGTGGGGCTCCCCGTCAGGAACGTGCCGTCCCACCTCCGGTGGCCAGTGCGTCCAGGCCAACCCGCACGGCCGCCTTGTGGGTGGCAGTCGCCGTTGGCTTGGTGGTCCTGGTGATGCTGATCGTGTTCTTCGTCCAGAACCAGGACATGATCACGGTCCGGTTCTTCGGGCTGCAGGGAACCCTCGCGCTGGGCACCACGCTGTTCATCGCGGCTGTGGGCGGAGGCGTGCTGGTGGCCCTGGCCGGCGGTGCGAGGATCCTCCAGCTCAGAATGGTCAATCATCGCCGCAAGAAGACCGTGGGCCGCCCGGGAGCGGCGCCATAGGAGCGCGTGCTGCCAAGGAGCTGTTAACTGCGGAAGGACCGGAGCTTGTGCTCCGGTCCTTCCGCAATTTAATCCCGACGGCGGCACTCCCTGACGATGTTCATTCCGCCGGGGTGGTGGGCTGTCTTAGCCTTCGCAGTCGGTGCAGTAGGCGACGCCATCTTTTTCGCGTGCGATCTGCGAGCGGTGGCGAACCAGGAAGCAGGAGTGACAAGTGAACTCGTCATTTGCCTGCGGAATAACCTGGATCACCAGTTCTTCGGCGACGATTTCGCCGCCGGGGCCGTTGGCGTCGAGGCCATCGGTTTCGTCCAGTTCAAGCACGACACTCTTGGCCGTGGGAGCGCTGGCGGATTGAAGAGCCTGGAGGGACTGCTCCTGGTTCTCTTTTACATCGGTACGGAGTTCGTCGTAATCGGCTGCCACTTTTTAATGCCTCTTCGTGTTAGGGGGTTACCGGGTATGCAACGTACAGCATGCCACGAAAATTCCATACCATACCCCAGTTCTACCGCTTGTGGCGAAAACCACGTGGGTGACGGGCAAAAAAACCCGCCACCCAGCGTGATTTTGCCCATGTGTTACCGGAGTTCGATGTCCAATGTTTGGAATTGGTCGGCCGAGTGGCGACCAACCAACAGGCGGAACGTGCCCTGCTCAAACTGCCAGCCGCCGTCGTAATGTGCAAACGCCTTGGCGGGGATGCTTATTTCCACACTCTCGGTTCCGTTCGCGGCGAGGTGCGTTCCGGCGTAGCCGGCCAGCCAACGGACGGGACGTTCGACGGCGGAATCGGCGCGGTCCAGATACACCTGGACCACATCCCGGCCGGTGCGTGTGCCGGTGTTCTTGACCGGAACGTGCACCACAACATCCTTCCCGGCCTGCACTGCCTGCGGGGCGTGGGCTGTGCCGAGTTCGAAGGTGGTGTAGCCCAGTCCGTAGCCGAACGGCAGGGCAGGAGCTGCGCCGCCGGCGGCTTCCTGCTTGAGCCAGGCGCGGTAGCCGATGTGGATTCCTTCGGTGTAGACCACCTTGCCGTCAACGGGCGTGGTGTTCAACACCGGGACGTCTTCCAGCGCGGCGGGCCATGTGGTGGGCAAGCGTCCGCCAGGCTCTTCGATGCCCAGCAGGATGTCTGCGATGGCGCTGCCGAATTCCTGGCCGCCGAACCAGCCCAGCAGGACCGCATCCACCGTGTCCAACCAAGGCATGAGCACCGGCGAGCCGGAGTTCACCACCACTACTGTGCGCGGGTTTGCGGCTGCGACGGCCTCCACCAACTGGTTCTGGTATCCGGGGAGGTCCAGGTCCTTGCGGTCGAAGCCTTCGGACTCAATGGCGGCGTTGGTGCCCACCACAACCACAGCGACGTCGGAAGTCCGGGCAGCTTCCACAGCGGCATCGATCTCGGCTTGCGGGTCCGTAACCACAGTCTCCTCGCCCAGCAGGATGGCCGTGAACGGGATGACCTGTTCCTTGGGCAGTTGGTACTCGGCCTCGATCCGGACGGTCTGGCCTGCGGTGGTTTCCACAGCATGGACGGTCTTGGGGGGATCGAAGAGGGCGGCGCCCAGGACGTCGGTGTCGTCCTTGATCTCGTCGTTGAAGACTTCCGTTCCGTCCAGGACAAAGCGGATCTGCCCCACGGTCCCAACGCCCAGGTAGTGGACGCCTGCTGTTTCGGCTGTCCAGTCCGCTTCCATGCGGATGGAGGCGGCGCCGTCGGGAATTCCCACGCCGAACCAGATCAGGTGCGAGGCCAGGCGGTCTTCTCCGGAGATTTCCGTGCCGTCTTCGGCGAGGAAGGTCACGCGGATTCCGGGGACGTCGGAGACCGGGTTGCGGAGGGAGGTGCGGGGGAAGGCCTGGATGCCTTCGGCCACCTTGGCGCCGCGGGCGTAGGTGACGGTGACGTCGTCGGGCAGTGCTTTCTGCAGGCCCTCGAGCGGTGAGACGGTGTACTTGGGCATCACGGTGGCGCTGCCGCCGCCTTGGGTGCGGGCTTCGTCGGCGTTGTGGCCGATCACCGCGACGCTGCTGAGTGCCTTGGCATCCAGCGGAAGAAGGCCCTTGTTGCGGACCAGCACGGCGCCGCGGACGGCGACTTCACGCGCGACGGCGGCCCCGTCCAGTGACGCCGGGAGCTGGGTGACTGCAGGTTCGAAGCCTTCCAGGGAGCCAACACGGGCTGCGAGGCGCAGGATCCGGGTGACCTTTTCCAGGATCGCCTCCCGGCTGACGCGGCCATCGTTGACGGCGGCGAGGAGCTTGGGACCCCAGTGGCCTACCGGGCCGGGCATTTCCAGGTCCTGGTGGGCGTTGGCGGCTTCGACGGAGCGGACGCCGGTCCAGTCGGAGACGACGACGCCGTCGAAGCCCCACTCGGTGGACAGCGGCGTTTCAAGGAGCGGGTTCTCGCTGGCGGTGGTGCCGTTGATGGAGTTGTACGAGCTCATGACCAGCCAGGCGCGGGCTTCGGTGATGGCGTCCTCGAAGGCTGCCAGGTAGAGCTCCCGCAAAGGTCGTTCTTCCACCACGGAGTCGGCGGTGAAACGGTCGGTCTCGGCCTCGTTGGCGAGGTAGTGCTTGGGCGTGGCGCCGACTCCCATGGACTGGACGCCGGCCACGTAGCCGGCGGCCATGGTGGCGGTGAGCCGTGGGTCCTCGCTCATGCATTCGAAGTGGCGGCCGCCCAACGGGGAGCGGTGCAGGTTGATGGTGGGGCCCAGGACGGCGTGGACGCCTTTACGGCGGGCCTCCTGGCCCAGGACCTGCCCGTAGCGGCGCGCGGTTTCGACGCTCCACGTCGCGGACAAAGCGGACGACGACGGCAAGGAGACGGAGTCGTGACGCTCATCGAAGTCTTCACCCCGGACGCCTGCCGGTCCGTCGGACATGACCACGCGGGACAGCCCGATCTCCGGGATGGCGTGGGTAGACCACACATCTGCGCCCGTCAGCAGTTGCACCTGCTGCTCAAGCGTGAGGCTCCGGGCGAGTTCCTGGATCCTGGTTTCCGCATCCTGGGCTCCTGCTGATGGTGCTGTGACGGCGGCCGAAAGTGTGGGATTCATTTACTTGACTCCTTTGATGCGTGTGACGAGAAGGGCACCGATGATGCCGACAACAGCACCACCGAGGAACAATGCGGGGTAGCCGCCCAGTGCGATGACAGGGAAGGCAATGGCAGGCACCAGGGATTGGGGGAGGGCCTGGGCGATGTTGAACACGCCGAACGTTTTGGCGTTCTCCGACTGGTCTTTGGGCAACAGGTCCGTGATGAGCGCGACGTCCACGGCGCTGAAGACACCGAGACCCAAGCCCAGGATTCCTTGGCCCAGCAAGACCTGGCCGGTGTCGGTGCTGGTGGCGATGACCACCAAGCCGCCCATCATGATGAGGGCAGAGATGATGACCATGCTCTTGCGTTTGCCCAGACGGTCGCTGATCCAGCCACCGGCGAGGCTGGTGATGACGGTTCCCGCAGAGCTCACCAGGGTTGCTTGGAACACCAGGCTGGTGACTTGGGTTTCGGCGACGTGGAGGTGGTCCGTAAAGAAGTACGGCAGGTAGAGCAGGCCAGCGCAGTAGCCCACATAGACCAGGAACTTGGTGACCCAAGCCCATCCCAGGCCGGGGTGATCCTTGGGGTTGAAGTAGAAGGAACCGAGGATTTCCTTGAGATTCAGCGGTGCCGGTTTTTCGGTGAGGACGCGGTCCTTAAAGGTGAAGGCGAAGGCAATGGCTATTGCCGTGCCGACGATCCCGGGGACTACGGCCATCTGCAGGGCGGTCTCAAACATTTGTGCGAAGAAGGCCGCTGCCACGAGGCCAATGGGCAACGTCATGCCGATGAGGCCGGAGAGGCGTCCGCGCTCTGCTGGGCCCGCTTGGTCGGGAAGGGTTGCGACCAGGGCGGCCAGGGCAGCGTTGAAGCCCAGTTGTGCTACAACCCAGGCCACGAGGACTGCGCCGACTTCCGTGGCCGAACCAAGCAGGAAGAGTGCTGCCAGGCCTATCAGGGAGCCGCCCACGATCCAGGGTTTGCGCATGCCGAACCGGGACGTAGTGCGGTCACTGAGGCGTCCGAAGAATGGGTTGGCGAGCAACGCGACGGCTGCCCCGACTCCAGCAACAAGGCTGAGTGCTCCGGCGCGCGTATCGGGGGTGGTGATCTCCGAAACCTTGATGGCGAGGACCACCAGTGCTGGTGCAAGAACGGCCATCCAGAGACCGGCGCTCGCGATGGGCATGCCGATGACGTAGGCGCGGGAAGCGGATTGAGGCGGGGTGCTTCCGGTACCCGGGGCGGCGGTTGCTGCGCCTGCCATCTGCTGATCGATACTGAGGGCCACATTGCCTCCTGATGAACGGGTGGCCCACCGTTGGGCCGCTGCAATGACTCTAGCCCTAAAAATCTAGTGTGACTAGGTTTTGGTTGAAAAAGTCGAGTGACCCTGGATATTTGAACCGTGAAATAGACTGAACGGATGTCTACGACGAGGGCCCGGGGCCAGTACGCCAAGGGGGCCGAACGCCGCGAACAGATCATCCAGACGGCAACCGATGTCTTCGCTACCGAAGGATTTGAGGGCACTGCGCTCAAGCGCGTTGCCGAGTTGGTGGGCGTTAAGGAAGCCACGCTGTTCCACTACTTCAAGGGCAAGCAGGAACTGTTGACTGCAGTTCTCGCCGAACGGGATCGCCGCTCGTTGGCCGTTGGTGGCGAGGTCGAAGCGGGCCTCAACCTGATGCCGCCCATCGCCGAGCGGAACGTGGGCGAGCCCGGACTGACCACTCTCTACGCGGTCGCCTCAGCTACCGCCAATGATCCTGAGCATGCCTCACACGGCTACTTCAAAGAGCGGTACGAAACGGTGGTGCGGGACATCGCCGTGGACATCGAACGGCGCCAGTCTTCCGGCGAGGTACGTACCGACGTCGACGCCGTCATGCTGGCACGGCTGACCGTGGCCGCCTTCGACGGGCTCCAGCTGCAATGGCTGTATGACAAGGACGTGGACATGGCCGACGGACTCCGGCAGCTCATTGACGTTTTGCTGGCACCGCCCCACCCAAGTAAGTAGCAGTTAAGGCCGTTCTGAGTTCTCAGAACGGCCTTAACTGTTACTTACTTGGGGGCGTTTTACTTGGGGGTGTGCCCAGGGTGCTGCTAGCGGCCGGTGCCGCCGTAGACGGTAGCCTCAGCGTCGCCGTCGAGCTCGAACGCATTGTGGATGGCGCGGACGGCGTCATCCAGGGCGTCCGCGCTGGTGACCACAGAGATGCGGATTTCCGAAGTGGAGATCATGTCAATGTTGATCCCGGCGTCGGAGAGGGCCTTGAAGAACGTGGCTGAAACGCCCGGGTGAGAACGCATGCCCGCGCCGATCAGGGAGAGCTTGCCGACGTGCTCGTTGTATTCAATGCTCTCGAAGCCGATCTGGCCTTCGGCAGCACGCAGGGCGGCCAGGGCGTCGGCGCCTTCAACGATGGGCAGCGTGAACGAGATGTCCGTGCGGCCGGTGCCGTGGGTTGAGACGTTCTGGACAATCATGTCGATGTTCGAGTGCGCATCAGCGATCACCTGGAAAATCGCAGCAGCCTTGCCGGGGATATCCGGGACGCCTACTACGGTGACCTTGGCTTCGGACCGGTCGTGTGCAACGCCGGAGATGATTGGCTGCTCCAAGGCAACTCCCTCTTGAATGTTGAACTTTTCGTCGGCGCCCGGGATGACCCACGTGCCTTCGTGCTGGCTGAATGAGGAACGGACGTGCAGCGGCACCCCGAAACGGCGGGCGTACTCGACGCAGCGCAAGTGCAGGATTTTGGCGCCGGAAGCGGCCAACTCCAGCATTTCCTCGCTGGAGATGCGGTCGATCTTCTGGGCGGACGTCACTACGCGGGGGTCGGCGGTATAGATGCCGTCCACGTCCGTGTAGATCTCGCAGACATCGGCCTCCAGCGCTGCGGCCAAAGCGACGGCGGTGGTGTCGGAGCCGCCGCGGCCAAGCGTGGTGATCTCGTTGGTGCTGCGGCTCATGCCCTGGAAACCGGCCACGATCGCGATGTGGCCCTTGTCCAGCGCAGTGCGGATGCGGTGGGGGTCGACGTCGATAATTCGCGCCTTGCCGTGGATGCCGTCGGTAATCATGCCGGCCTGGGAGCCTGTGAAGGACTGTGCGGAGGCACCGAACTTGTTGATGGCCATGGCAAGCAAGGCCATGGAAATTCGTTCGCCGGCGGACAACAGCATGTCCATTTCGCGGGCGGGAGCGGAATCAGTGACCTGCCCCGCGAGGTCCAGGAGTTCATCGGTGGTGTCACCCATTGCGGAGACAACAACCACAACCTCGTTGCCGGCCTTCTGCGCATCCACGACGCGCTGTGCGACCCGCTTGATGCCATCGGCATCGGCAACCGAGGAACCGCCGAACTTCTGAACGATCAGCTGCTTGGTAATGGCAGCCTCGTTGGAGAGCTCTTCGATCTTCACTTCGGTAGTGGGCATAGTCATGCGCGCACCCTCACTGCATCAATAGGGTTCGAACGCGGCATGCCAATTTCAAATTTGAGCACGCCAGCGTAGCTTATTTCCCCAGTTTATCGCCGCGCACTGTCCCTGCAGGAATTGTGACCACATGGCGGCTACCTGCGATGACTACCACCCGGCAGTGCCCGGACCACCCTTGAACGGGCCGACGATCTGCTGTGTGATCCACCCTCCATAGAAGTTGCCTTCCTGGAACGTCACCCGCTCGCCGTCTACCTCGCATGAGTCCATGTGCTCCGGGTAAAGCGCCACTCTGCTGCCCAGCGCTTCGAAGCCCCGCGTGGGGCTTGGGTAGGTCCATCCTGCACGTTCAACCACCGTCCCGCCGGCGGTGATCGTGAAGTAGCTGGCCTCGCCCTTGAACTCGCAGAAAGTTGTGCCCCCAACGGGAACCAGCGCACCGTCCGGGAAGGCGTCCAACGGCACGTAGTAAACAGGAGGATGGCTGGTCTCCAGGACCCTGACGGAGTCAGTGGTATCAACAATCACCTGGCCTCCCAGCCGCACCACAACCCGCTCGGAGCGAGGCTCCACCTTGGGCGGCCGCGGGTAATCCCACACCGATTCCTGTCCGGGGGCGGGCTTGACGGGACGGGGACGCCGAAAGACGCCGGAAACACTGCGATGGGAGACCATCCACCCATGGTGGCACCCTCGGCTGGGATCTCCCCGTGAAACCCCCGGCGCCTCGGCGTATCGGTGGTGGCGTGCCCGGCGTACCATCCACTTCATGAGGACTTCGGCAGGCGATGGCCGGACCTGATCACACGGGCGGATCGGGTCCGGCGGGTAACGAGCCCGAATACGAAGTGATCGGCGGCGTGATCGACGATCAGCCCTCCGGCTTGGCCAGCCATAAGCCGGGAGCCGGGTCCCCGCCCAGAACCACGGGAAACTTTGGGGCTGCTGCAGCGGAGGCATGGCGGAGTGCCCGGACGTCCTTCACCACGTGGTGGTTCTGGCTTGCCTGCGCACTGGGGATTGCCGCCGCCTGGGGCATGGCTGCGGCCGTGGTTGCCTTTGCAGAAGCCAACGGATGGTTCGATACCAAGGTTGCCAGTGCCATCTACCTGATCACTGCGGTATTCCTGGCGCTCGCTGCCGCCGTGCTGGGAGCGGCGTGGGGCTTCCGGCATTCCCACGGGCGCCTCCTTGTCCTGTTGCTGGCCGGAGGTATTCGAGGTGTTGCTTTAGGAGCGCTCGCGGGTGGTGTTTTGCTCGTGGTTGGCGCCAGCGTCGGCGGGCCGATAGCGTTGGCCGGTGCCGCCGTCGTCGTTATTGTCCTGGAAGTGGCCCTGTTCGGACTGATCGGTGCGGGTGCGCGGGCATGCTTTGCGGCAGCGGCGCCGGGGGCGGCATTGACCGCTGTGGTGGTGGCTTTCCTTTGCATCGGAAACGTGGTGGCCACCATCCTTCTGGTTCCCGGGACCACGGTGATGGACCAGGCGACTATCCCGGTGAATGTGGAACGCGACGATTCCGGCAGGATCATTGCCTACGAGTGCGTGGGCAATCTCCGCCCGGTTGAAGTGGTCCACACAGAACGGGTTGCCTGGATTGCGGCAGCCAACCCGGCCCTGCTTTTGGGGAGCGTGGGCGCCGACGTGGTGCCTACGGACAATGAACTTGGCTGGTTGTTGGCCGGCCTGCAGTGGGCCGCCGATGGGCCCTCACGGGAAGTGCCGTGCCTTGGTGGCGAATCCAGCGACGGACTGGCACCGTCGGTTCCTGTCTCCGTGACCGGCCTCGCGCTGCAGGCCCTAGTGGCTGCCTTGGTGCTGGTACCCGGCCGGTGGTTGAGGGCGCGGCGACTGGCGGCGGGCTCTGACTAGGCCCGTCGGCGCACGTACTCGGAAATCACGACGCCGGAGCCGAAGGCCGTCGTCGAGACCTCTTCGAAGGCGCTTGGCTGGTAGGCGCCTCGCGCGAAGAGCGGTATGCCATCGCCGAACAGGAGTGGGCTTCGTTTCAGAACCAGCCTGTCGATCTCACCGGAAAGCTGCGTAGCCAGTTGGCCACCTCCACACAGCCAGATCGATTTTCCTGGCCCGGATTTCAAGCGGCGCACCACGTCCACCGGGTCCTCATGGGTGAGCTGCAGATTTGGGTGCTCGCCCGGGATGTCTTCCTCGGTCCGCTTCCGGGAAAAGACCACTTGCTGAAGATGCTGGTAAGGGCTGGTCATGCCGGCAGGCAGACCCACCGCGTAAGTGTTCCATCCCATCACCACGGTGTCGAACATCGACCCGGTGCGTTCGATGCCCATGGCATCGGCGATAACCGTGGGGATCGCCTCCGGGAAGCGCTCATTTTGGGCGGCCATATGGTCGCCTTCCACCGGAAATGCGTCGAGCTCGCCCCCGGGGCCGGCAATGTACCCATCCAGGCTGACGGCAACGTAGTACACAAGCTCCCGCACGGGACCCCCATCACGGTTGTTGTTGGTGATTGCGAGACTACAGCAGTGCGTTGCGCCTGCCCTCGAAGGCCCTGCCGAGGGTCACTTCGTCGGCGTACTCCAGGTCTCCACCCACCGGCAGGCCGGACGCCAACCGGGTCACGGTGATGCCGATCGATTTGAGCATGCGGGCCAAATACGTTGCAGTGGCTTCACCCTCAAGGTTGGGGTCGGTGGCGATGATGATTTCCTGGATGGCGCCGTCATTGAGGCGGGTGAGGAGCTCCCGGATCCGCAACTGCTCCGGACCGATACCCGCAATGGGATTAATGGCCCCGCCCAGCACGTGATAGCGGCCGCGGAAAGACCGGGTGCGCTCGACGGCCAGGACGTCTTTGGACTCCTCAACGACGCAGATAACCGACGGGTCACGGCGCTGGTCGCGGCAGATGTTGCACTTTTCCTGCTCGGTCACGTTGAAGCAGACGGAGCAGAACTTCACGCGTTCCTTGACCGTGGTGATCGCGGTAACCAGGCGCTTCATATCCTCAGGATCGGCCTCAAGAATGTGGAACGCCAGGCGCTGCGCCGATTTGGGACCCACACCGGGAAGCCGGCCGAGCTCGTCAATCAGCTCTTGAACTGCACCTTCGTACACAATGTCCTCGTTAGGTTGAAATCAATGCTGGAGTCAGCGGGGTAGCAGGGGAGAACCGTCCAAGGCGCGCTCTTCAATCAGCTTTCCGCCCAGAATACGCTCCACCGCAGCCCGCCCAAAGACACGGGACTCTTCGATGGTTTCATCTTCCGGGCTGGGGATGTCGTCCGCGACCGACTCCGGCTTCGCCTGCGTCCTCACCGGCGCCTGAACGCGACCCGCTTGGGCTTCGGGGCTGTTGGTCAACCGCTGGTACAGGCTTTGGCGGCCATTCGGATTGCCCGACGGCGCGGCCTCCTCCAGCGTCGCAACCGAACCGTGGGCTTCCTCGGGTTGGGTCGCCAAGGAGGGCCAGGTGGGCGCGGCGGCGTTGCCGCTTCCGGCGGGGACGCCGCTGCTGACGCCCGGAGCGCCACTGCTGACGCCCGGGGCGCTGCTGCCGACGGGCTCGGGCATCGTTTGCGATGCGGGCCAGCTCGACGCCGGTGCGACGTCCCAGCTGGAGCTTGGGTTCTGCTCCGCGTTGGTTGGATGACCGTAGGCGCCCGTGTTTGTTTCCGGAACCTGGGCTGCGGCTGGCTCGTAGTCAGGAGCGTCTGCTGCCGTTGCGGTTTCTTCGGCCGCTTCGGCGGGCTTCTTGCCCACATTGGACTCTGTGCCCACAACCCAAGTACCCGGCGCTTGCTCGACTGCCCTGGACCAGGGGTCGTTGGACGCCGTCGCCTTCGTCGTGCCGGCAGAGGGCGGAGGTGCGGCCGCTGTTGCGCTGCTTGCTGAAGCCGAAGTGGTGGCCGCTGAAGGCGCCGAGGCGCTCGAAGGGGATGTTGGGACACTGGTTGCCGGCGCCGCAGTTGCCGGTGCCTTACTTGGTTGGCCGTAACCCGAGGGGGGTTCCCAATCCGCAGGTGGCTCTTCGTCCAAGGGCGGAGCGTCCTCGTCGAGCGGCGGACCCCAGTCGTCGTCGGGGTACGAGTAGTCGCCGGATGGCTCGGGAGTCGGAGGAGCGGCCGGGATCGGTGTGGTGGGTGCTTGCGTTGAAGCAGCCGGTTCCGGCATGTGCGCAGCCGGCGTCGGGGCCGTGGGTGCTGGTGGTGCCGGTGCTGCCGGTGCCAGACCCCACGCGGAGTCGACAGCAGACACCGGTGCCGGCGCCGATGCTGTTTCCGCAGGCGACGACGTGACGTTTGCCGCTGCTGCCTCGGGGGATTCAGCACCCGCCGACGCCGCGGCGCCCGCTGGTGCTGCAGCAGCCGGAGTTTCCCGGCTAGTAGGTGCTTTTGGGTTTGGCTCAGAGCTCGCTGAGCTGTTGCCGCCGGCGATGGCGACGATCTGGCAGTCGATGCCGATGGTCTTATGAATCGCCTGCCGAAGGTTCTCGGAGTGATCCGCACGTCCGAACGCACCTGCAAGGCCGCCGGTGGTGAATGCCAAAGTCAGGACCTGGCCGTCGAACTGGGCAACCTGGGCATTGGGTTCCACGAGCGCCCAGGTACTGCGCTTGATCTTGGTCAGCGTCTGCAGGACATCCGGCCATGCACGGCGCAGAGCCTCCACGTCTCCGGTTCCGCCGGATGCAGGCGGTCCTCCGGCTGCGTTCGGCTGCGGTGTCGGTGCTTGAGGTGCAACCTGCGCTGGTGCGGACTGCACTGACTCGGACTGTGCCAGCTGCACCGGTTCAGGGCGCACTGGTTCAGGGCGCACTGGGGCTGGCTGGGCAGGTGCCGCCTGCTGTGCTTGCGGCGTTGCCTGGGCTGGACGAGACGTCGGTGCCTGGGTGGGTTCGGGCTGCTGTGCTGGTGCCGAGGCAGCAGCTTGGGGTGCGGCTTCCTGCGAAGGAGCGGACTGTGAGGGGCGACCGGAGGTTTGCCGGTCCTCCACTGGCCAATCACTGGTTGATACCCGCGGTGCTGTCAGGGCTTCCCGTGACGCAGGCTCAGAGGTCGGCTCGGGCACAGCCGGCGCGGCGTGGGTAGCAGGTGCGGGCTGGGTAGCGGGCGCGGGCTGGGAAACCGGTGCGGTTTGCGAAGCAGGCGCGGCTTCCGGCGCAGCAGCCGCAGTAACCGGCGGGCCAGCAGCAACAGCAGGCGCACCGCCGTCGGCCGTGTAATTCAGGCGACGTTCCACGCGGTCAATGCGGGCAGCGATGCCTCGTTCGGTCTGCTCAGCGCTGGGCAGCAGGATGCGCGCGCACAGCAGTTCAAGGTGGAGACGCGGCGATGTGGCGCCTGTCATCTCGGTGAGTGCGGTGTTGGTGACGTCCGCTGCCCGGGAGAGCTCGGCAGCGCCAAGGTTGGTTGCTTGGTTGCGCATCCGGGCGATCTGGTCCGCCGGCATGCCGCGAAGAATGGCCTGGGCGCTCTCGGGCATCGCCTGAACGATGATGAGGTCGCGGAAGCGCTCCAAGAGGTCCTCGACGAAACGCCGGGGGTCGTGACCGGTTTGGATAACGCGGTCTACGGCGCGGAACACGGTTGCGGCGTCGGTCGCGGCAACGGCATCCACGATGTCGTCCAGCAAGGAAGCGTGGGTGTAGCCGAGCAGGGCCACAGCGAGTTCGTAGTCCAGTCCATGCGGGCCGGCGCCTGCCATGAGCTGGTCAAGGACGGACAGGGTGTCGCGAACCGAGCCGCCGCCTGCGCGGATGACGAGTGAGAGCACACCGGGGGCGACCGGAACGTTCTCTTGCTGGCAAAGGAGCTCGAGGTACTGCATCAGCGGCTCGGGCGGCACCAGCCGGAAGGGGTAGTGGTGCGTGCGGGAGCGGATGGTCCCGATGACCTTGTCCGGCTCCGTGGTGGCGAAGATGAACTTGATGTGTTCCGGCGGCTCTTCGACGATCTTCAGGAGCGCGTTGAAGCCGGCCGACGTGACCATGTGGGCCTCGTCAATGATGAAGATCTTGTAGCGGTCGCGGACCGGCGCGAAAGTCGCGCGTTCCCGGAGATCCCGGGCGTCGTCAACGCCACCGTGGCTGGCGGCGTCGATTTCGATGACGTCCAGCGAGCCGGAGCCGCCGCGCGCCAGTTCGATGCAACTGGGGCACTTGCCACAGGGGGTGTCAGTGGGGCCCTCGGCGCAGTTCAGGCAGCGGGCCAGGATGCGCGCCGACGTGGTCTTGCCGCAGCCGCGGGGGCCGGAGAAGAGGTAGGCGTGGTTCACACGGTTCTTGCGGAGCGCCGTCATCAGCGGCTCCGTGACGTGTTCCTGCCCGATAACGTCCGCGAAAGAGTCCGGGCGATACCTTCGATACAGGGCAGTTGTAACAGTCACAAGTGAAACCTACCTATAGAGACTGACATTTAAATAAGTGACCCCTCATGCACCCGCCAGAGCCCATCTACCCTTGCTACCTTCCGGTCCTGGGGGAGTTCAACAGGATGACGCCACATGAGGGGCCGTCGACAAGCTTACCCGAACTTGGGTTGGGGTTCGAATCGGCTTGAGTGGCTGTGGATAAGGCTCGACGGCGGGTGGTTTGGTTCGCGATTTATCGCCACCCACTCACCGGCCACGTCATGAAAGCCGGCTCCTCGTAGGGGTGGGCGGCCCGCAGAGCCCGCACAACGCCGTCGAGCATGTCTTCCTCCACCACGCACTCGACCCGGGTCTCGGGCACCTGCTCCTCAATCCCCACCTCGCCTACGGAGGGCCGCGCTCCTGGCAGGGGCGTGAAGCGGCCGGTGCCAGGCGATGTAAAGGCGCAGTGGGAGTAGTTGCCGATGCGCCCGGCGCCGGCGTCCCCAATGGCCAGGAGAACCTCTTCGATCTGGGTCTCAGGAACGTAAACCACCAAGGCATGAAGCTGGGTCATGGGAACATCCTGTCAATAAAGTTCGGCTACAAACAGGTCTCGACCATTGCAAAAGCCGGTATCACAGCGGACCATGGATATGTACACCGATTGGGGCAATCTCAAGATTGTGAGCTGCGGGGCCTGGGGGCGAGGGGCCGGACCCGGTGGCTCAACGATGTACCGCAAGAATGGGCGCGTTGGGGGCGTCCATTTTTCCGTTAACGGGGGAGTTTCCTGGGCCTTCCAGGGGTGGTCATTCGGCCCGATTACACGTTGCCGAAATTCTCAGGTACAGTAGTATCTGCTTTCGAATCGGAAGCAAGGAGAATTCGCCTAGCGGCCTATGGCGCACGCCTGGAACGCGTGTTGGGTTAACGCCCTCGGGGGTTCAAATCCCCCATTCTCCGCGTTTGGCCCCAGTCCTTGGACTGGGGCCTTTTGCGTCCCCGGATGGGTTGTTGCGCAGCCGGACGCTAGTCCGCGTCAGCCTGCTGCTCGGCGTCCTGCTGTTGTGCTGCTGCCACCCTTTCCAACACTTCGCGGCAGGCTGCGGTTGCGGGGTGGATGCGGCCGGCCGTGCGGGTTGAGGTGAACACGGTCCGCTTTGGCAGGGCTGGAAGATCCAGCAGCTGAACGGTACGCAAGCGCCCGGTCCAGACGAGGTCCGGCATGAGTGCCACGGCGTTCCCGGATTCAATGAGCCGGATCTGTGCTTGGAGATCGGCCGTTTCGTACCTGACGTCGGGTTCGAAGCCCGCAGACCGGCATGCCTGTTCGGCCCAGTGCCGTGAAGCTGCACCTCGGGGTTCCATGACCCAAGGCATCGACGCGGTGTCCGCGAGGGTCGACACCGTTTCGCCGCCGAGTCCCACCGGGGGAGTGGCCAGGCGGATGGCATCGCTGGTGAGGGTGACGCGGTCCAGCCCGCTGTGGTGCGGGGCGGCGTGGCCGGGGTACTGCTCGGCCACCACGAGGTCGAAGTCCCGCGCCCACGTTTCGTACAGGGCTGTCTCGGGCTCGCGTTGGGTCATTTCCACGCGCACCTCGGGATACTCGTGCCGCATGATGGTGAGGAAATCCGGCAGCAGGGCCAAAGCCGCGGACTGGAAGACGGCCAAGCGAACCGTTCCCGTGACCATGGACAGCGAAGCGGCGAGTTCGGTTTCTGCGCGCTCAAGGGTCTCCAGCAGCGCCGCGGTGTGTGCGACCAGGATCTCCGCCTGGGGCGTCAGTTGCACGCGACGACCCGCTTTGCGCAGCAATTCCACGCCGGCTTCCTTCTCCAGCAGGGTCAACTGCTGGGAGACCGAGGATGGGCTGTACTGCATGGCATCGGCCACCTCCGCGAGGGTTCCGCGGATCTTCAACTCGTGCAGCAAGCGCAGCCTGCGGACGTCCAGCACGGCGGCCTCCAAAAGGTCGGGATGGGTAATCAATATTCGTCAGAAAAGATCGCTTTTCCTAACGTGATTGTAGATCCATACTGATGGAAACAAACAAACTTCTCCGTCCCAGAAGGAGCCCCCATGACCAGCACCATCCCGGATGCCACCGCCCCGAGCAGCCAGGATTCCGGACAGTTCGACGCTTTGGCGCAGGAAGCCATCGCCTTGGTCCGCCACTGGCTCACAGAAGCCGGAAAGATCCCCGTGGACGTGTCCGCCCAGCGCCTCGCCGGCGTCTTGAAAGACCCCAACGGCCTGGACTTCACGGTTGGATTCGTCGACGGCGTCATCCGCCCCGAGGACCTGTCGGTCGCCGGCCGTAAACTCGCAGAGCTGGCACCCAAGGTGCCCAAGTTCCTCCCTTGGTACATGCGCAGCGCTGTCCGCGTCGGTGGCGTCATGGCTCCGATCGTCCCGCAGGTAGTTATCCCGATCGCCCGCCGCGTGCTCCGCGAAATGGTGGGCCACCTGATCGTGGACGCCACTGACGCCAAGCTCGGCCCGGCCATCGCCAAGATCCGCCAGGACGGCGTTCACCTGAACGTGAACCTCCTCGGCGAAGCCGTTTTGGGAGAGCACGAAGCGCAGCGCCGCCTGGAAGGCACCCTCAAGCTCCTTGCCCGCGATGACGTGGACTACGTCTCCATCAAGGAGTCCTCCACAGTTGCACCGCACTCCCCGTGGGCCTTCGACGAAGCCGTCGACCACGTGGTGGAGAAGCTCACCCCGCTGTACCGCCTTGCAGCGTCCTTCCCCAAGCCCAAGTTCATCAACCTGGACATGGAGGAATACAAAGACCTCAGCATGACCATCGCGGTGTTCAAGCGCATCCTGGACATGCCCGAGTTCAAGAACCTCGAGGCCGGCATCGTCCTCCAGGCCTACCTCCCCGACGCACTCGGTGCCATGCAGGAACTGCAGGAATGGGCCACCGCCCGCCGCGCCCAGGGCGGCGCCCCCATCAAGGTCCGCGTGGTCAAGGGCGCCAACCTTCCCATGGAGCAGGTTGAAGCTTCCCTTCACGACTGGCCGCTGGCCACCTGGGGGACCAAGCAGGACTCGGACACCAGCTACAAGAACGTCATCAACTACGCCCTCACCCCGGAGCGCATTGACGCGGTCCGCATCGGCGTCGCAGGCCACAACCTGTTCGACGTCGCCTTCGCATGGTTGCTCGCCAAGGAACGTGGCGTCACCACGGGCATTGAGTTCGAAATGCTCCTGGGCATGGCAACCGGCCAGGCCACCGCAGTCCGCAAGGACGTCGGCAGCCTCCTGCTCTACACACCGGTGGTCCACCCGGGCGAATTCGACGTCGCCATCGCGTACCTGATCCGTCGCCTTGAAGAAGGCGCCAGCCAGGAAAACTTCATGAGCGCGGTCTTCGAACTGAGCGAAAACGAAGCCCTGTTCAAGCGCGAACAGCAGCGCTTCCTGGACTCCCTGGCCGGAATGACGGACGAGGTTCCTGGGCCCAACCGCCAGCAGGACCGCCGTCTCCCCGCCGAGCCCGCACCGCTCGAGGGCTTCGGCAACACCCCGGACACGGACCCGGCACTCCCGGCCAACCGCGCCTGGGGCCGCGACATCCTCAGCCGCATCCCCGGTTCTACCGCAGGCAACAAGATCGTCGAGTCCACCAAGGTCTCCGACGCCGCCGAACTGGACCGCATCATCGCCACCGCCGTGGACCACGGCAAGGCCTGGGGCGCCCTTCCGGCCGCCGAGCGCGCAGTGATCCTGCACCGCGCCGGCGACATCCTTGAGGCACGCCGCGCTGAGCTCCTGGAAGTCATGGCCTCCGAAACCGGCAAGACCATCGACCAAGGCGACCCCGAAGTCAGCGAAGCAATCGACTTCGCGCACTACTACGCCGAGCGCGCCAAGGACCTGGAAACGGTCGACGGCGCCACGTTCGTCCCAGCCAACCTCACCGTGGTGACCCCGCCGTGGAACTTCCCGGTGGCGATCCCCGCAGGCTCGACGCTTGCAGCGCTCGCCTCAGGCTCCGCCGTCGTGATCAAGCCTGCAAAGCAGGCCCGTCGCTCCGGTTCAGTCATGGTGGATGCCCTTTGGGAAGCCGGTGTGCCGCGCGAAGTGCTGGCGCTGGTGCAGCTCGAAGAGCGCGAGCTTGGCACCCAGTTGGTCTCGCACCCCAGCGTTGACCGCGTGATCCTCACTGGTGGCTACGAAACCGCCGAACTGTTCCGTTCCTTCCGCCAGGACTTGCCGCTGCTCGCGGAGACGTCCGGTAAGAACGCCATCATCGTCACCCCCAGTGCTGACCTGGACCTGGCTGCCAAGGACGTTGTCTACTCGGCGTTCGGCCACGCAGGCCAGAAGTGCTCGGCTGCCTCACTGGTGATCCTGGTGGGCTCGGTCGCCAAGAGCGCCCGCTTCCACAACCAGCTGATCGACGCCGCACGCTCCCTGACCGTCGGTTACCCCGAGGACGCCACCACGCAGATGGGGCCGATCATCGAGGCTGCCAACGGCAAGCTCCTCAACGCCCTCACCACCCTGGGCGACGGCGAAACCTGGGCCGTCAAGCCTGAGCGCCTCGACGAAACCGGCCGTTTGTGGTCCCCGGGCATCCGTTCGGGCGTCAAGCGTGGCTCCTACTTCCACCTCACCGAGTTCTTCGGCCCGGTTCTGGGCGTCATGACCGCCGAGACCCTTGAGGAAGCCATCGCCATCCAGAACGAGATCGAGTACGGCCTCACTGCCGGCCTGCACTCCCTGGATTCCGCTGAAATGGGCGTCTGGCTGGACACCATCCAGGCCGGAAACCTGTACGTCAACCGCGGCATCACCGGTGCGATCGTCCAGCGCCAGCCGTTCGGTGGATGGAAGAAGTCCGCTGTCGGTGCCGGAACCAAGGCCGGTGGACCGAACTACCTCATCGGACTGGGCAGTTGGCTCCCCGCCGAAGCCAAGGCCAAGCGCGGCACCGTGCTCCAGGGTGCAGCCGCGCAGCTTCTCGCTGCTGCGAAGTCTGCCGCTGTCTCCGGTAGCGAGCTCCAGTCCCTGCAGCAGTCACTGTTCAGCGATGCCGCAGCATGGGAATCCGAGTTCGGCACCACCAAGGACGTCTCCGCCCTCTCCGCAGAGCGCAACGTCTTCCGCTACCGCTCCCTCCCTGTCACCATCCGCCTCTCCGAAGGCGAACGGCTCGCTGACCTGCTCCGTGTTGCAGCAGCCGGCGCCGTGGCGGGTTCGGCGCTCAAGGTGAGCTCCGCCGTCGTACTTCCCGATGCCGTGGTGACTGTGTTCGCGAACCTGAGCGTCAGCGTCCGGATCGAGGACGACGCCGCGTGGCTGGCCCGTGCGTCAAAGTTCGACGCCGGCCGGATCCGCCTGATCGGTGGCGACTTCGCTGCGCTGAGCGCAGCCATGGGTGGCCGTCCGGACGTCGCGGTCTACCACGGTGTGGTGACCCAGGCCGGTCGGATCGAGATGCTGCCATTCCTCCACGAACAGGCAGTGTCCATCACCGCCCACCGCTTCGGCACGCCGAACCACCTGTCCGATCACCTGATCTAGGGCGCGTCACGGTGTGCGCCGAGGGGTGAGCTCTCGGCAGTAAGTTCCCGCCGAGGGGTGAGCTCTCGGCAGTAATCACGCTTCAAAAGGTTGAAAGCCAGCCCCTCGGCGAGGTCCACACCACGTGGGTCCCCGCCGAAGGGTTGGCTTTTGGCCTTAAGGGGTCTGCGTCGAGGCGTGAGTTCTCGGCAGTAAAGTGCGCGTGAAACGGGTTGAAAGCTAACCCCTCGGAGGTGGGGGAGAAGCGATAGGTGCCTAAAGGTTGAGAGCTGACCCCTCGGCGGAGGTGGGGGAGAGCGAAAGGCACCTCAAGCCTCCGCGTAGCCCAGCCTTTGCAGCCTGCGACGGGCGGCTAGCTCGCTCGGTCCATGGGAGCCCAGGGCAAACCGGACCATGCCCAGCACGGCCCTGGTAGCGGTGACCACCGGCAAAGGAACTGGCCCAACCCGCGGGGCGCGAAGGCCTAGTAAGTCCCGATACTTGGGCTCAAGGCTTGCGACGGCGGCCGCGAACAGGATGCGGTAGCCAGGCGCCAGCAAGGGGCTCAGGGGAGGGTAGCGAATAAACGACACCGTCTCGGCCAGCCGCTCATCGGCCCGGAGTATCCCCGAGGCGTACCACTGCTCCAGTTCCTCGCGGACCTGGGCTTCGGTGAGCGGGGGATCGGTGACCCCCATGAGCCGGCCGGCCGCGGCCCACTCGCGGACATAGGCATCCGGTCCGCCGGGGATGGGTCTGCCCCAGATCCGGTTGGCCGTGATGAAGGAGTCCGCGTAGGTGACGTGGACCCAGCGGAGCAGTTCGGGATCGTTGGCTGCGTATTCGCGCTCCACGCCCTGTCCATCAAGGTAGGATCCGCGGACACGTTCGTGGATCTTCCGGACCCGTGCGGTCGCGGCCTCGGCGGCCTCCGTAGAGCCGTACGTCACCGTGAAGATCCACCGCACGGTGTTGGCGAGCCGGCCCAAGGGGTCTTTCTGGAAGCCGGAGTGTTCGTACACACCGGCAAGAGCGCCGGGATGGAGGGCCTGCATCAGCAGGACGCGGATGCCCGCCACGATGGTGGCCACATGGCCATGCACCGCCCAGACGGCCGAGCCCGGAAGGTGATATCCGGCGTCGTTCCCGTCTGCGAGGCGCGGCACCCACTCCGGAGGCGTGCCCGACGTTCCCGTGAAGGTGCGCTGCAATTCGTGCCTGTACTCCGTGAGGTAATTCCTCATAGGTCCCATGAGACCTCCATTTGGCGGAGGTGTACAGAGCAGATTGTGTACAGATCATGCCCTTATGAGGGTCACATAAGGGCATGATCTGTACAAAAACTCCGGTGGGTCAGGAGCGGACGCGGCGCCTGGATGGTGCCGCTGCCACCAGCAGGGCGGCAATGGCGACGGCGGCACTCAGGATGAGCCCCGGCCGGTACTGTTCCAGCATGGCTTGGGCGCTGACGGTTCCGGCGGCTTGGCCGTGACCGCTGACCAAGGCTGTGGTGACGGCCAGAACCAGCGCGGCTCCCACTTGGGTGCTGGTCTGGATCAGGCCGGCTGCCAGCCCTTGTTCGGAATCCTTGATCCCGGCGGTCGCTTGCACGTTGATGGACGGGAAAGCCAGGGCAAATCCGATACCCAGCAAGACCACCGACGGCAGGATATCCAGCACATAGTTAGGCGTGGTGCCGACGCGCAGGAACAGGACGTAGCCCAATCCGAGAGCAGTGAGGCCTGTCAGGATCAGTTGGGTGGCGCCGAACTTTTCGATGAGCTTGTCCGCAAACGGTGCGCTGGTCGCCACCAACAGGCCAGCCGGCAGCAGGGCCAGTGCCATGCCCAGTGGAGTCCAGCCGAGCACCGACTGCAGGTACATGGTGACGATGAACTGGAAGCTCAGGTAGGACCCGAACAACCCCACCGCGCTGAGGTTGGCCCGTGCCACCCAGCCTTCCTTGAGGATGCTGAAGCGGATCAGCGGGTGCTTGACCTTGTTCTCGATCACCGCGAAGGCTGCCAGCACGGCAACGGAAACTGCGAATCCGGCGATTGTTGCCACAGATCCCCATCCCTGTTCCGGTGCTGAAACCAAGGTGTAGACGAGGCCAAGCATGCCCAGCGCCAGGGTCACGGCGCCCCAGGCATCGTGGCCGCTGTCCTCAACGGACGGCTTGTCCTTGGGAATGAACTTCATGCCCAGAAGGACAACCACCACCGCGATTGGCACCGAGACCAGGAACGTCCAGCGCCAACTGAGGCTGGTCATGAGGCCACCCACCACCAAGCCCAACGAGAAGCCGCTGGCGCCGAACGTCGTGAAGATGGACAGCGCCTTGTTGCGCTCGCGTCCCTCCGCGAAGTTGGTGGTGATGATGGAGAATCCTGTGGGCGCGGTGAAGGCGGCCGCGAGTCCCTTGATGAACCGGGTGGCGATCAGGATGGCGGGGTCGTCCACCAGCCCGCCAAGAAGCGACGCCGCGGCGAAAACGGTCAAGGCAATCAGGAAGATACGACGGCGGCCCAACAGGTCCGCGAGTCGGCCGCCCAGGAGCAACAGGCTTCCGTAGCCGAGAACGTAGGCGGAGACGATCCACTGCAGTGAATCGGTTCCGAGATTGAGTTCCTGTCCGATGGAAGGCAGGGCAACGCCAACCATGGAAACGTCCAGCCCGTCGAGGGCCAAAACGGTGCAGACAACCATCAGCAGCAGCCACTGGGCACGGGTCCAGTGAACGGCTGAAACCAAAGGCGGCTCAGTTGAGGTTTTGAGGGTGGTGGGTGATGTCATGCGCTTCAATCTATATGACGCGTCATTCAATGACAAGGACTACGATGACATGTCATTGAATGACGCAGAATTGTATGACGTGGATTCAAATCGCGTAATGAACTAGAATCGGCACATGGCAACGACGCGTGACCGTCAACTGGTTGAGCAGTGGCGCAGCATCCAGAACTCCTACTTCCGCACCGCAGGAGCGATCGACCGCGCCCTCGAAGCCAAGTTCGACATTGGGCTCAATGAGTTCGAAATCCTGGATCTCGTGGCTGAAAGCGAAGAATCAGCCTGCCGGATGAAGGCATTGGGGGAGCGTACGCCCATGACGCAGAGCGCCGTCTCCAAGGTGGTGGACAGGCTCGAAAAAGCAGGCTTGGTGTCCCGCCAAACCTGTGCGGATGATCGCCGCTCGCTGTTCCTGGAACTGACGGACGCCGGCCGTGCGCTCCACTCCACGGCCGCCGTCGAGCACCGCGCGCTGCTGAAGGAAAACCTGGGCTAGGTAACGCCCCTTGGGCTAATGGACTAACGGACTTCAGAATACGTTCTGAGTTGGTGTTGTTGTATGAGCGGAGCACTGCTATCGAAAACGACATTCAAGTCTTCTGAACTCAGCCGCGCATCGGCAGACGTCTTTGCGGCCGCGGTAGATCGCCCTGTCAAGGTAACGCGACGCGACGGCGAATCGCTGGTGCTGATGTCCGAGAGTGCCGACAAAGCGCGCGATGCACTGCTGGATCTCGCGGCGCAACTCGTTGCGGTCTCCACGACCGTCGAAGGGACCCTGGCTTGCCGCATGAGCGACCGCTTCCCCTGGATGTTGGCCCTGAGCCCGGCTGACCAGGAAGCCTGCGCGACTGCTGTGCTGGCAGCAGCCCGTGCCTCATTCGCCACCCATCAGCCCCACCTCGCGATTGCCGAGCTTACCTCCTGGCGTGAAACGGCCTCGGCTATCGCAGCGGGGCTGGGCAAAGAACCCGTGGAATGGCTCGATGAAGCCGAAGCCGTCGAACGCCCGTAGCGCATGGTGAAGGAATCGAAAGTTGAACGGCCTACGAAGAAGAACGAATACTAGATCCGATTCGCCTCAACGCAGGCCAAGAAGGGTTGGACTGTCGTTGACGCTTGCACTCAGATCGAAGCTCAAGACATCTTGAGCTAAAACTGATGGAACCTTTCCGCGACAAGGACCCATGAAGCCTTTATTTCTCCCCTGATACCCGCAACAATGGTGCTTGCACGCCAGGCTGGGGTTTGGTGCCGCTGGCTTTGGGGAGTGTTTTGTGGGCAAGCATCATGATTCAGACCGGGCAATTGATTTGATCCGCGCGGAAGGTTTCCATCGCGTTCTCATCGCGGGAAGCCTCGCAGTTCTGGCTTTCTTCGCTTTTGGCTTCCAGCCGCTCAATGCGGTTCCCACCAGTACGGTTGATAATTCCCTGGCGCAGGGCGTCGTCGGGCCCACGGCATTGGGCACCTTGGTGCCGCCGGAGGCCGAGACACTCGTCATCGACCCCATGCCCGAACCCCCGGAACAACTTCCCGGAACCCCCATGGTCTACTTCGACCGCGCCATGGTCCGAACCGTCAGCAAAGACGGTTCCACAGGCCTCACGGTAGCGTCCGCTGGGCTGTCCCGTCCGCCCACCGGTGCCCTGTATGCACCCCTTGAGGTCCTCAATCTGAGTTCCAACTATGGCTACCGTTACAGCCCATTGACGGGCTTGGCCGGTGAGTTCCACTGGGGCCAGGACTACGCCGCCGCCTGCGGCACGCGCGTTTACGCGGCCGACGCCGGTGTGGTCCGGGCCGTCGGCTGGCACCTCTGGGGCGGCGGAAACCGTGTGGAAATCGAACACGGCAACGGCCTGGTCACCACCTACAACCACCTTCAGGCCATCGGCGTCACCAAGGGCCAATCCGTCCGGGTTGGTGAGGTCATCGCCCAGGTTGGCACTACCGGCTGGTCCACAGGCTGCCACCTCCACTTCGAAACAATCGTGAACGGCCTGCACACCAACCCCAACGGCTGGACCTACCTGCCCATGCGGCAGATTGATCCGCTGCAGACCATCTCCATGGTCAACTACCAGCCCGGCGTCGGAACAGGAACGTCCGCGACTCCGGTCTGGGCCGTGCCGGTAGCCGACGGCACCAACCGCGCCGTCATCGGCGGAGAGCACGAAGAGCCCGAGCCGCTGCCCGTAGTGGTTCCGCCTACCACCACGACGCCGCCGGTTACGCACACGCCGACGCCAACGCAGACGCCGACGGCGACCCCCTCACCGTCCGTGACGGCAACGCCGACCCCGACTCCGACGCAGACTGCTACGCCCACCCCGACGCCGACCGCTACACAGACTGCTTCACCCACGGCCACGCCTACGCAGACCGCTACCCCGACTCCGACACCTTCGCCGACCACCACGGCACCAGCGACCACCACGGCACCAGCGACCACCACGTCGCCTGCTACGACCACGGCGCCTGCCGCGAAGACTGTGGCACCGCCAGTGACGTCGTCGGACGCTTCCGCGCCGACCGCCGTCGTGCCCCCTGCGGCACCGGCTCCGGCGGCTCCAGCCCCGGCTGCTCCCGCTCCTGTGGCACCAGCGCCGGCGGCGCCCGCTGTGGTTGCCCCGGCCGCTCCAGCACCTGCTGTGCCGGCCGCAGTAGTCCCGGCTCCGGTAGTGGTCGCTCCGGCGCCTGCTGCGCCGGCCGTAACGCAGGCCGTGGCTCCTGCTCCGGCACCCGTAGCGCCGGTGGCTCCTGTGCCTGCTCCGGCTCCCGTCGCGGTCCTGCCCTCGACGCTCCCAGCGGTAGTTCTTCCGCCTGGATATGTCCTGGTGGCACCGGACAAGGTTCGGCTGCCCAATGGCACGGTGGTCCTGTTGTCCACCCTGGTACTTCCTCCGACGCCCTAAAGGTCACGACGCTGAGGACACGCGAAACGCCTGAACGCCTGCGTTTCGCGCCCCAAAGCCGGCTCCCGTAAGCTCGATGGCGGCAAGCCCGCCAGCCGACGTCGTCAGGAAGCGAATCCCATGACCAGCCTGTACAGCATTCCCCTCACCTTTAACGATGGCACCGAAGCGGACTTCGGCCGGTTCGAGGGGAAAGCAGTCCTGGTGGTCAACGTCGCTTCTGAATGCGGCTTCACCCGCCAGTACGCCGGGCTCGAGGAGCTGTACGGCAAATATCGCGAACAGGGACTGGAGATCCTCGGGGTGCCCTGCAACCAGTTCGGTGGGCAGGAACCCGGCGCGGATGAGGAGATCGCGGAATTCTGTGAGCGGAATTTCGGCGTGACCTTCCCCCTGACCAGCAAAGCGAACGTCCTGGGGAAGCAGCAGCACCCCCTGTTCGCGGAGTTGACCCAGGACGAGGACGGCCAGCCTGCCAAGGTGAAATGGAACTTCGAGAAGTTCGTCATAAACCGGGGCGGAGATCTCGTGGCGAGGTTCCCATCCACAGTGGAGCCTGACTCCGAAGACCTTGTAAAGGCAGTGGAAAAGGCGCTGGCATAAAGCCATCAATTCTGAAGGGAGGAAAGTAATTTTCCAACATTCCGCCGGGTGTTAGCCAGTTGTTGGCTAGTTGTCTGGTTGGATTAGCCCTACTGGATTGATACGGGAGACGCCGTCTCCCACCAAACGCTAAGGCAAGCTATGGAGCTCATCGAGGCCGAGTACCCCAAACCAGGTCATGTGCTTTTGCACCTGAGTGATCTGCACCTGGTGGGTGGTCCGGGCACGCTCTACGGCTCTGTGGACAGCGCCACCAGGCTCCAGGAGATCTGCGACCAGATCATCGCCTCCCGGATCAGGCCGGAAGCCATCATTTTCACCGGAGACCTCGCGGACAAAGGTGAGTTGGAAGCCTACAAGCGGCTCCGTGACATGATCGAACCCGTCTGCGACGCGCTCGGCGCCAAAGCCATCTGGGCCATGGGCAACCACGACAACCGTGCCAACTTCCGTTCCGCCTTCGTGGATGCTTCCGAGGACAGCAAGCCCCACGATCCCGTGGACCGCAGCTACTTCGTCAACGGGCTCCGCATCATCACGCTGGACACCACTGTCCCAGGCCACCACTACGGTGAACTGTCGGAGTCCCAGCTGGAATGGCTCGCTGCCGAGCTGGCCACCCCGGCCCCCGACGGCACCATCCTTGCCCTGCACCACCCGCCCGTCCCGTGCGTCCAGGACCTCGCCGTGTTGGTGGAGCTGCGCGGCCAAGCCGCGCTGGCCGCCGTCGTGCGTAATACGGACGTCCGCACCATCCTGGGTGGCCATCTGCATTACTCCACGACGGCGGGCTTCGCCGGCATTCCGGTATCGGTGGCCTCGGCCACGTGTTACACGCAGGACCTTGGCGTCCGTGCAGGGGCACAGCGAGGCAGGGACGGCGCGCAGTCGTACAACATGATCCACGTATACGAGCACACGATCGTGCATTCGGTGGTGCCAATGTCAGGCGGTGTCACCGTGGGTGAGCCCGTGGACGCTGACGAGGTTCAGCGTCGGCTGGCTGAAGCCGGCATCCGCATTCCCCACGAATCGCGGGTGGGTGCCCACACGTCGCCGGGCACGCACACCTCGTCGATGCCGCTTGTTGCTCCCGGTGGCTTTACTTCTCCCAAGGCGCCTTGACCGGGAAGTACTTCTCCAGGAAGTCCGTCACCAGATCGGCGCGCTCGTTGGCTTCAACCTCCGGGAAGCTGCCGTCGTTAAGGCAGAAGAAGTCCATGTGGCGCTTCGCCAGAAGCTTGGGCAGGTAGTGAAGACCGGCCCACATGGTGGAGTCCACGTACCTGACCTTGGCGTTGGTCTGCGTGACGGCGCGGCCCGTGAGCAGCGCGTAGTAGTGGTAGAACGAGTTGGTGACCGAGATGTTGTCCGCGGCGCGGAAACGGCTGCCGGCGGTCTTGGCGAATTCCGCCGGAAATTCCTTCTCCATGCGGGCCACCACGCTGCGCCGCAGGGGAGCCGCGGTGTGTTCCAGGTGCCGGGTGGTGATCCGGCCGAAGCGCTCCCAGAGCAGCTTGCGGTTGACGCGTGCCGCGTTCTCGAAGCCGCTGCGTTCGGTGTCGTTCTCGCCGAGCCCGATCCGGGTGTCAGCCTCGATGAACTTGGTGATGCCGCCTGGAGTGAAGAACATGTCCGGGCCCACTGGGCGGCCAAAGAACATGTCGTCATTGGAGTACAGGAAGTGCTCTGAAAGCCCCTCGATGTGGTGGAGCTGGCATTCCACGGCTTGCGAGTTGTGCGTGGGCAGGACCGAGGTATCGGCGAAGAAATCCTCGCTGCGAACGATCGTGACAGAGGGGTGGTCTGCCAGCCATTCCGGGGCGGGGGAGTCGGTGGCGATGAAGATACGCCGTACCCACGGCGCGAACATGTGCACTGATCGCAGCGCATACTTCAGTTCGTTGATCTGGCGGAAGCGTGCCTCATGGTCGTCACCCTCGCCCAGGACGGTATCGGCCTGCTGCGCGCGCCGCCTGGCGATGTACTCGGGGTCGCTGCCGTCCACCCACGAGAAAACCATATCGACATCAAAGTCGATGTCGCTGGCGTGGTCCGCGAACATGTTCTCGATGGTGGGCCAGGTCAGGCCGTGCCGCTGGACGGTGCCACGGACGGCGTCCTGCCGCAGCATGGTGCGGCGGGTCAGGGAGTTCTCCACGGGCAACTCAAGGTGGTCGCCTTCAAACCGCCACAGCTCCAGCTGCACACCCAGCGCCGGGCCGTACCACAGGCCACCGCCTGTTTCGACGCGCGGGCGGTACAGGCGGAAGATGCGGGCTTTCCTGTTGGCGGACAACTCGCCGTCGGCTACCAGGACCGAGGTCTTCTTCTTGGCGTCCACAGTCATGGAGTAGAAAGGCTCGTTGTGGAACGCTGACACCAGCGCCTCACGGACCTCCTTGCGCGACTCCCAGTCGACAGCGACAACCGGCCTCTCGTCATTGCCGCGCACCAGGATGAAATCGATGCCGGCAGCGTCCAGCGCCGCCCTGACAGCCAGGAGATCGGACACCATGGCCTGTTGCGGGGTGAGGTCGGCGTTGATCAGGGCGTACCGCCCACGGTGACGGACGACGTCGGACCTGTGCTTAAGATGCGCGACGACGGCAGGCGAGATCGCCTCAGCAATCGTGTCCTCTTCAATGGACGGGCTGCCGTGGTAAATCGGATCGACCTGTGCTTGTGTGATGGCTGTATCTCCGGGATCGTCGGTGCGTGAAACTGGACTCGCTGGTTGTTAGATGGAAAGGGCCTCGCGCCAGCTGCGGAGGAAAGCGCCGCCGGCGTCATCGTGGATGACGTCGTCCGCCAGTTGGAGGTCAGCGGCCGTCAGTATGGTGTAGGGCTTCACCGGTACGCCGTCTGCGGGCCGGACGTCCACGTGCTTTACGTCGTGATCGTTGTGGTGAAGCCAGTCTGCCATGGCATAGTCCGTGCGGGAATCACCCACGGTCCGCCAAGAGAGCGGAGTGATGCCCTGGGCCGCGAGCAGTTCGACGGCGCGGCTGGCTCCGAGGTCTTTGCCGAGGCGGACGGATTCGATGTCCGTGGAGATGATGGTGGGGTCCAAGCGGTAATCCGCCGTGTCATCGGATTCCGGCGCATGGTGGTCCAGGATCGCCGCGTTGAGGCCGTGCCGTCCCATGATGTCCAGGGCGTCGGCGTCGAAGAGTTTCTGTTCGGCCAGGTAGTCCGCACTGGCCACGTCGAGGTGCTGCTCCACGGAAACCATGGCGCGCTTGGTCTCGTCAAAGAACATGTGCGCGGAATAGTCCTCGGCAACCAATCGGCGTATATCGTCGCCGTAGGCCTTGGGCACTGCGAGTTCGTGGTCCACATGGATGGGACCGGGGCCCTCCGCCGTGTAGCTGAACCACACAGCGCCCTTCTCGCAGATGGCGTGGATGACGGTGTTGGACGGCATCCCGGCGGCAATCATGGGCTCCATGACCTGCTTGCTGATGAACGCGTCGGAGCGGCCCGTGTTGAAAATGACGGGAATGCCCGCCGAGGCCAGCGCCACCATGTCCGCGATGATGTCCGGCTTGACGTCGCGCGTCACAGGGCTGGCAATGGGGCCGTCGACATCCAACAGCAACGCCAGGGCAGGCGTAGCGTGGGCAGCGGTCCGGTCAGTACCTTGGAGCGGTTGAGTCATGCCCCTATTCTGTCAGTCCGCACGGTGACCCTCACAGCTGTGACGTCTGTGACGCCCCACGAAGGATATAGACGGCAATCGTGGAAAGGACGTGCCAATACCGGCGGACTTGGCTGGTCATCGTTTCCTAGCGGAATTTGCCCTCGGGATCCGGCGCGCATCGGGTGTTGCCGCCGAGCGTGGTTCCGAAGCTGCTCGTTCCAAGCTGCATGGAGAACTTGCCATCGCCAAAGCCTGTGGTCGTCTGGTCTCGGTTCGCCCCCGAGGGCTGGGTTTGTACGACTCTTAGCCCTTTGCTTTCAAAGACTTCCTTTACCGTCTTGTGTATCGCTTCAGCCTGATCTTCTGAGATCGCGCCCTGCGTACTGTCGAAGCTGAATTGAGTCCCTTCCATGCCCAGAGGCAGATGGCAGACGTCCCCCTGTGCCTCTGGAGTGACTTTTGTCCAGTCGCCGGGGGCGAGGGCTTGAATCTTGTTGAAGAGGTCGAAGTACTCTGTGCGGGCTTGTACCGGGTTCATGGTCTGCTCTGCTGTGCTGATCGCCGGGTTGGTGTTCGGTGTTGTCCCGCACCCTGGCAGGGTGAGAAGAAGGGCCACTGCGGCGGGAAGGACGCGTCTGGACCTAGACGCCATCAGTAGTCGATTCAACATTCTTGATTCCCTCATTCGCCGCTAACCATTAGCCTCCGCAGGACACGCTGATTGCTACCCTGCGAATCCGGAACGCAGCGGCTATTGCCGGCGACAGTAGTGCCGAGATCGCCGGTATAAACCTGGAGAACCAGTCCATCTGGCCCGAAGCCGTTGGTTATGATGAGCTTGTTCGTGGCCGTTGATTGATCAAAGACCTTCACGTCGTATCCGCGGGACTTGAAGAACTCCTCGACTTTTTGCCTGAGCACCTCGCGGTCCGTGACACTAAGGGGACCTCTGGTCCTGGATGAGCCGAATTCTTTGCCGTTTCCGGTTCCCTGGAAGTTGCAGTAGCCACCGGCCGGAACGTCCTCGTTCACCCAATCACCAGCTGCCATGGCCTGGATCTCATCGAGGAGTCCGAAGAACTCCGTTCTGGCCTCATTCGCTGTCATGGTGACGCCCTTTCCATCGGGAAGCATGTTGCTTGCAGCGGTTTGAGAGCCTGATGAGGCTGTATCAGTGCCCTGTCCCGGAGAGGAAGGGGAACATCCGGACACGAGCAGGAGCAGGACGGCACTGGTGGATAAGATGCGCCAGTACCGGCGGCGGTATGTGGTGGTCATTGGTTCCTACCGGAATTTGCCTTCAGGGTCGGGAACGCAGCGGGTATTTCCGCTGAGGGCGATGCCGTATTTGCCGGTGGTGATTCCCATGACGAACTTTTCGGGGCCGGAGACGGTAGTTCTTCTGACGAAGTTCTCGCCTCCGTCAGTTGATTGCTGGACCGTGAAGCCGGTGGTCACGAACTGTTCCTTGCCCTTCTCGTGGAGAGCATCCATTTCCTCTCGGCTCAGTGGGCTCCGGCTTGTATTGACTGAGAATTGGGTGCCGTCAGTCCCGTCCGGGAGCCGGCAAGCGTCGCCTTGAAATTCGGAGGGTGGCGCGACACCCCAGTCGCCGGGGGCGAGGGCTTGAATCTTGTTGAAGAGTTCGAAGTACTCTGTACGTGCTTGTTCTGGGTCCATGGTCTGCTCCACAGTGCTGGTAGGAGAATTGGTGCTGGGGATTGTCCCGCACCCTGCCAGGGTGAGAAGAATGATCGCAGCGGCGGGAAGGACGCGCCTGGACCTAGACGCCATCAGTAGTCGATTCAACGTTCTTGATTCCCTCATTCGCCGCTGTAACCATTACCGTGCCCGTGAAGAGGCTATTTTGCTACCTCCGGGTCCGGGACACAGCGGCTGCTGCCATCGATTATTGTGCCGAGGTCGCCCGTGTATAGGGCGACGGATAACCCATCGGGTCCGAATGCAGTAGTGATGAGCAAATTATTGGTGGTGGTTGATTTATCGAGGGTCTGAACTTTGTACCCGCGTAATTCATAAAATGCTGAGACTTTCTGCCTGAGTGTCTCGCGCTCGGCGGAGCTGAGGGGTCCCGTGGTCCGGCCGCCGGAGAACTGCTTGCCGCTTCCGGTGTCCTGGAAGTTGCAGTATCCACCTGCCGGAACGTCCTCGTTCACCCATTCAGTTGGTGCCAGGGCTTGGATCTCATCGAGGAGTCCGAAGAACTCCTTACTGGCATCTTCCGGTGTCATAGTTGCCCCTTTCCCGTCGTCGGGAAGTTTGTTCGTTGACGTGGCTTGAGAAGACACAGTCGGTGTCGTGTTGCCGCCGTCCTGCGGGGCGGAGGCACATCCGGATATCAGCAGCATCAGGACGGTGCCCGCGGAAAAGGCTGCTGCAGTCAGTCGTCGTCGATTCAACAATCTGATTTCCTTCATTCGTGATTTTCCACAGGTTCTCCTGAATTGGTCAGCTTATCCGTGAGCCCCAGAGAGACATATGCTTGGTTGAAGCTTGACTCAGTATTGAGAGATGCATACCCAAGCTTCTCACCGTCCTCGAGCCAGCCATGATTCTCTGTTGACAGTGGCGTTAGACTTCCCGCATCAGTACCCACGCCGTCGGCCCCGATCTGTATTGCTCCGTACGCCGGGACGGGAACCGTGAACGAAGGTCCACCTTGGGGAGCCTGATTGGTCTGATAGTGGAATCCCTGAATGCGTTCTCTGCTCACATTTCCAATGTCGGATACGTTGTCGACGGTGAATTTGGTTTGGTACACATCAGCGCCCGGGTTCAGATGGAAGTCTTGGACACCTGCTACACCCTTCAGTGCGCCAATGTCGGCATTAAGATTGATGCTGTCTACGGCCATGCCCTCCACTGCCGCAGCCTGGGCCGTCAACGTGCCATAGGACAAGCCTGAAATGTTGTTGCTGGCGGTGTTTCCCAAACTGTTTTGAACGGCGGCAAGGGTGTTGATGTCCTTGCTCAGGAACGACCCGCCTGTCCGGGCATTGGCATCATCGAAGACCCCAGCCGCCGGGGCCGGTTCGAAAGCTACCCATCCCACCACAGCCAGTCGAGGTGGGGTACCCGCGTGGGTGTCGTTCAGCTGTGCAACACGAAGTTGCTGATGATATTGCGTGTCAGCGGCCAGGGCGAGGTCCGGCATGCTTTTGGCCACGGTCGTGTCGACGCCAGGGACCTGGTAGGTGGTGACTTTGGCTGCATCGAGGTCTCCCACACTGATAGCAGCGCCGGGCTGATCGAGATTGAGGCTGATCAGTTGCTTCGCAACGCCATGTTGCCCGGTTTCCAGGGCGGTTTTGATGCTCCGAAGTCGATCCAAATATCCCGGAGTATTGATCCACGGTGGTGCAATGGGATGCCGCCCCACCGCAGTTTCATGCACGAAGACGTCGAATTCTTTCAGCATCTGCGTCAGTACCAGTTGGTTGGCCTGATTCCTTGCAGTGTAGGAAACCCCTTGCAGATTCCCGATGATCGACGGGAACGTATTGATGAGGAGCTGCTGGGTCTCGCCGAGGGTAACTTTGCCGGTGCCGTTATCTACTGTGTGGCCGAGGCTGGTCCACCATGCTGCGGTCACCGCAGGGTTGTATTCCTGGTTCTGCAGGAGTCCCTGGAGCCGGGCTTTGTTCGCAGGTACGGTAAGCCAGGTTGTCAGTTGCGCGGCGTTCAGGCCCGCGATGTCGTTCAAGCCGACTTGGTTTGGTGCTGCGTACTGGATGAAGACCCCGTTGAGCATCCTGTCCGCGATAGAGCCGCTGCCGGCTGTTTTGAATGCGGTGGCGACCTGCTCTATCCAATCGGCGTCTGCTGCGTTGGCGGCGAGCAGCCGCTCAAAACCAGCAACAAAAGATTCAGTCTCGATGGTCACCCAGGAACACGATGCTGTGAAGCTACTCCAGGCGTTCCGGACTGCGACAAAGTGTGAGTTCAAGGTGTTCGTGGCCGTCCGGGACACTGACGCGAAGCCGCGGAGCTTTTCCGGGTCAGCCGAGGTGGTTCCGGTTCCTGGTCCGCCGGCGAACCGGGGCCGGTCCCGCGGCGAAAACACCGCTGAAACAGCCGGTGCAGGGACCGGTGTGCTCTCGGGCATCGGGTCCAGGATCATGGTGGCGACTGTTGCGGATGCTTCGGCGATGTTCCCGGAGAGCAGGTGCTGTTTACGGATGTTGTCGCGTTGCTGCCAGGCTTCCATGTTCTTTTGCCGGGCTTTCTCTTGCTGCGCCCTGTGCTTGGCCTCGCCGACATCCTCGGCCAGAGCCGCCAGGACACCTGAAAGCTTGCCGCGATCATCGGACCTGATGGCGCAGGCGTCCTTGAACAAGCGCCCGTAGCCCCCGTTGAAATCCTGCACTGCCTGCTCCACGGCCCCATACAGGAAGCCTCCCTCGGCCCGCAGAACCTCGTCGGCGGAGTTCGCGGCAGTGATCAGCGCGTCGGCCGCGCCGTCATCAAAAGCAATTCCCATGCCTGCCCCCAAACCAAACAATAAATCCAACGACTAGCATAACTGCTGTTTGCGCGGTTGGGAGTTCATTGCGGCGGCCGACTTTAGGAGGGGTGCATGCCAGATGAAACCAAGAAGCGCCGATTCCCGACGACGGAGCGGGTGGCCGAGGAACTGAATGTGTCAGTGAAGCAAAGCAAGGTGTTGCTTGAGCGGGTGATCTGCGAGCGTCCAGGTCCGGGGCCGTAGGAGTAGAAGCCGGAAGTCACCTTTTGGCTACAACCTGCCTGTGCCGCGGGTCACAAGTTCCGTTAGGGCGCCATCTTCCATAGGCTTGCAGGGTGATCTTCAAAGCTGTGGGCGAGGGACGCCCGTACCCTGACCATGGATACTCGGCGCCGCGGGACTGGGCTGCCTTGCCCCCGCGCCCTATCCGCCTCGATGAACTGGTAACCACCAAACGGACCCTGGATTTGGAGGCATTGTTGGCTGAGGACTCAACCTTCTTTGGCGACCTGTTCCCGCACGTCGTCCAGTACCAGGGCGTCATGTACCTCGAAGACGGGCTCCACCGGGCCGTCCGCACGGCGCTCCACCAAAGGACCGCGATTCACGCACGTGTATTGGTAATCGATGGCTAGGCGGACGGGTCCCACCAGTCCGGAGGAGTCCCCAACAAAAAAACGTAAGCGTCCCAAGGATGTGACGCTGCTCCATGGCCACCACGTGGTCACCGGCCCGGAACTCCGGGCAACCTTTGCCGAAGATGCTGCGGCCCAGAAAAGCCGTTTCCGGCGTCGGCTGCTTCACGGAGTTGTCCTGGTCCTGCTGGTGGGCGTGATCGCTGCCGGGGCGGTTGGAGCCTGGGCCATCATGAACGGCGTGATCAGAGTCCCCACCGCGATCGCCAGTAAAGCCCCAGTGAGCCTGTGCCCCACCACAACGTTCGACTACGTTCCGAACGAAACAGTGAACCTCAACGTCTTCAACGCCACCTCCCGCGGCGGCCTGGCAGGTACCGTGGCTGAGCAATTTACTGCCCGGGGCTTCAAGGTGGCCTCGGTGGACAACAGCGAGACCGCCTACGCCGGAGTGGCCGTAGTAGTTTCCGGCGTCAAGGGCCAAGCGGCTGCTTTCAATGTCCAGCGCAACCTTGCTGGCACGGACTACTTCCAGGACAACCGTGAGGACGAGTCCGTGGATGTCATCCTCACCTCAGGCTACGAAGGCCTGGTGGAACCGGAACTGGTGGATCAAACCCCGGGGAAGCTGCTGTGCCCGCGCGAGGACCTGCGCATTGCCGATAACTCCAAGTGGCCGATCATCCCGACGCTTCCAGCGGGGCAGTAACGGCAGGCAGCCGCCCCTGCACTAGCCCGCCAGGGCGTCGTGGATGGGTGCTTCCTGGACGGCTGCTTCCAGCCGAATCGGCCGGCCGGCGTCGTCGAAGCGTGCGCCGGCCCCGAGTTGAATGAAATGTACGGTCTGCGCAGTATGGGCTTCAACAGATGCATGGGCTTCAACAGCAGACTTGACCTCGACGTCGGTGACCGGGGCTGGCGGGGGAGTGTCGCCGTCGGGCGTTCGGTTGCGTCGTGCGGCGCTGGCAGACAGCGTTCCGTGAATGAGTCGCGCCAGCTGGGCGACGTCGACGTCAGGAAGGTAGCCCTGGCGGACCCCGTCTTGAAGGATGTCCTGCAGAAGGATATTGAGGTCGCCCACGTGGTCCGCGAGCTTCGCGAAGGAGCCGGGGGAGAGGACCGCGGCCATGGCCGGACCCGGAGGCAGGTGGCGGCGGCTCAGATCTTCCACCTGCGCGCGGACGTAGAGGGCCAGCCTGTCCACCGGGTTTTCCAGCGCCGCCAGCGAATCGCGGAGATCGACAATGAAGCGTTCGGTCTCGTCCAGGGCGTAGGCGATGAGGAGCTGCTCCATGTCAGCGTAGTAGTTGTAGACGGCGGTGCGGCCTACTCCTGCGTGACGAGCGACGTCCGTCATGGTCAGGCCGGGGAGGCCATGGGTGAAGAGGAGTTCACCGAAGGCAGTGAGAATCCTCCGTTGGGTCTCGGCGCGTTGGGCAGCATTCGTGGCGGCCGTGATCCTGGGCATATAGACACTTTACAGTGATCTGTCACTAAGAGCTGCGGGTTTGTCAGGTGTCGCTGTTTCCTTCAGGAGCCCGGGCCGTGGTTTTACGGATGACCAGGTGCGGTGTCCGGACCACGCTGCCCGGCGACGAGACTCCTTCGATCCGGTCCACGGCGCGGCCAACGGCGGCGGCGGCAAGGAGCGGAGCGTCCTGGCTGACTGAGGATAACTGGACGTAACTCAGCTTGGCGAAGTTGCTGTCGTCATAACCGAGTACCGAGACATCCGCGGGAATGCCGATTCCCGCGGCCCTGAAACATTCCATGACTCCGAGGGCCGACCTGTCGTTGAAGGCAATAACAGCCGTTGGCAGATCAGCCTGAAGGGTGTGACCCGCTCTCATTCCGTCCTCCTCTCCGGTGCCGCCGGAAACAACCACAGGTTGCAGGCCGTGCCGGATCATTTCCGCGCGGTACGTCTCCCGGCGCTTGTCCGACGAGACGGCCGTGCCGCCGTCCACGTGGACGATCCGGCGGTGACCCAGACTGACCAGATGGTCAACGGCCAGTGCGATGCCGGCGTAATCGTCGCTGCTGACCGAATCCACATACTCGCCCACATCGTCGCGCAGGAGGCTGACCACCGGGACCTGGCGGGCGTGCTGTGCCAGGTTATCCACGCTGAGGGTGGGGGCGATGATGATCAACGCCTCGGCGCCGACATCCAGCAAGGTCTCGATGGCGCGGGCCTCGGGCCTGCCGCCGGCCACTGCGCTCAGCGTTATCTCATATCCCCTGGCAGACGCCTCCGCGTAGGCGGCATCGACGATTTCAGCGTGAAACGGCTGTGAGCTGGAAAAGGCGAGGCCCAGGAGTTTCGTCCTGCTGCTCCGCAGCAGCCTCGCGCGGGAGTCCGCCCGATAACCGAGATCGCTGGCCGCCTGCAGGACTCTTTGCCGGGTGGATTCCGCCGCGCCGGGTGCGCCCCGCATCACGATGGAAACCAAGGCCCGCGAGACGCCGGCCGCCTCGGCTACGTCCATCAGGGTGGGGCGGCGCTGCAGTTCTGACATGTTTCCTCCCGTTGCAACCAGTGTATAGAACGATCTAGACGGGACGAAAACCACGTGTCAGTATGGTCAAACTAGAACGATCTAGAAGACATGCGTCAGGAGCTCTTAATGGTTTACCTTCAGCACCAGGTCAATGAAGACCGACCGGTTCGTATCGCTCTGATCGGAGCGGGATGGATTGGCAGTTTTCACGCCGAATCCGTTGCGCAGCGCATCCCCAATGCCCGGCTTGAGGCCATCGTGGATCCGGCCCTTCCCGCGGTCCAAGCACTGGCTGGCCGACTGGGCGTCCGCAAGATCAGTACTGACCCGGAAGATGTGCTGAATGATCCCGAAGTGGATGCTGTCCTGATCTCCGCGCCGGCCCGCTTTCATTCCGGGCTGATCGCGGCGGCAGCACGCGCGGGTAAGCATGCCTTCTGCGAAAAGCCGGGCGGCCGTTCTGTGGAAGAACTTGACGAGGCACTGGAAGCAGCAGAGGCTGCGGGTGTGGTGGTCCAGTTCGGTTTCAACCGCCGCTACGCCGAAGATTTCGCTGCCGCCCGCAGGCTCATCAATGATGGCGCTGTGGGAACCCCGCAATTGTTGCGGTCCCTGACCCGCGACCCGGGCAGCAAGGACGGGATTGCCAATCCGGAGCGGATTGCACCCGGCACCATTTTCCTTGAGACCCTCATCCACGACTTTGATACCTTGAACTGGCTGAACCCCGGCGCTGTCCCTGTTCGAGTCCATGCCGTGGCCGACGCGCTTGTAGCTCCCGAGGCAAAAGGGGGCGGGCTGTTGGATACCGCTGTGGTCACCGTGACCTACAGCAACGGGGCCATTGCCGTGGCCGAGGCCAACTTCAATGCCCTGTACGGCTATGACGTGCGGGGCGAGGTTTTTGGCTCTGCGGGAATGGTGACGGCGGGAGGCCCGCAAACCAACTCGGCCACGAGCTACACCGCTGCCGGTATCAGTTCGGCCACCGTCCGTCTGAACGTGGACCTCTTTCACGATGCCTACACGGCTGAACTCGCCCACTTTGTGGATGTGGTGAAGGCTGACCGCGACGGTACCCAGGCTCCTGCGGCCCAAGGTGCTGGCGGAACCGATGCGCGAAACGCACTGGCCGTTGCCCTGGCTGCGACCCGTTCGGCCCACACCGGGCTGCCGGTTGATGTGGCATCGATTGCCGCACTGTGTCCGGCGGAACCCGCGTTGCTCACTGTGGGGGATAAAGCATGAGCTTCCGCTTGGCCGTTTGCGCTGAAATGCTCTACGGCGAAGTGCCCTTAACGGAGCGCGTGAAAAGGATCCATGGGCAAGGGTTCGAGGTGGAGCTGTGGGACACCCGGGGCCGGGATATCGCAGCCCTGGCGGCAACGGGAGCGCGGTTCTCGTCGATGAGCGGCTATTTTGGCGGCAGCCTCACTGATCCTGAAAGCGCCGATGAAGTGCTGGCATCGGCGGAGAAGTTAATTCCGACTGCACTGGAACTCGGCATTGAGCGCATGGTGGTCCACCCTGCGGAGCTGGGTGAGGGTGGCCGGGCTGTCCGGCCCGTTCACCGTTCTACCGGCGAAATGTGGCTCACGGCGCGGGACACCCTTGAGCGTTTGGGGGTGTTGGGTGAAAAGTACGGTGTGGTTTTCGCGTTGGAAAACCTGAATACCGTCCTGGACCACCCGGGAATCCCCTTGGCGCGGGCAAAAGACACTCTGGCACTGGTCTCGGCGGTTGACCACCCCAACATCAGGATGATGTTGGACCTGTACCACGCCCAAATCGGCGAGGGAAACCTGATCGAAGTTGTCCGGACCGCGTTGCCCTGGGTCGGAGAAATACAGGTGGCCGACGTCCCCGGCCGCTGCGAACCCGGCACCGGGGAGATCAACTACCGCGGCGTCGCGGCCGCGCTTCGGGACGCCGGATACACGGGAGTGGTCGGTCTCGAGGCGAAGGCCGCCGGGGGAGCCGGGCTGGAAGCGGGGGATATCGCACTGGCGACTTTCCGTGCGGCCTTTGAAAGCTAGCTAAAAGTGGACTGCCCGGGGGCCGGGGTGGCCCCGTACGCCCTCGCGTTGGCCGTAACTGGCGCGGGGGCGCTGCATCCGGGCGCGAAATCTCGCGTAGCATCAAGGAAAACCGGCCAGTCGCAGCGCCGGTCAACACTGTAGCTAGGGGGCGTATTGCGCGCAACGGTCAAGGACGTGGCGCGTCGTGCGGGGGTTTCGCCCAAAACGGTCTCGAACGTGATGAACGGAGTCGTGCCGGTCAGTGGTCCTACCCGGCTCAGGGTTGAGCAGGCCATGGCGGAATTGGATTACGTCCCGAACCTTTCTGCGCGCGGGCTACGGAATGGCCGCTCCGGGGTCATTGCCCTGGCTTTGCCAGACCTCGCCACACCGTACTCGGCAGAGGTGGCCCATCACATTGTGGAGGTGGCCCACGAGCAGGGCTGGATTGTCCAGATCGAGGAAACTGGCTCTGACCCGCACCGCGAGCAGGAGCTGATGACCCGGGCCCGCTCCAACCTGATCGACGGATTGATCCTCAACCCCGTGGTGTTGGATGAGAGCGCAGTCAAAGTTGGTGTGGCCCTGCCTCCTGTGGTTCTTCTGGGCGAGGTGACGCAGCAGTTGGCCGACCGGGTCTTTGTGAACAGCCTGACGGCGGCCCGGGACATGACGCTGGCGCTGGCCAAGCCCGGGCGTCGGCGCATTGCGGTCCTTGGAACAACCCAGGGGCGAGGATCTGCGGCGGCCATCCAGCGTACCCAAGGGTATGAAGCCGCTTTGGACATCCTGGGTATTCCGCGGGATGAGTCGCTGCTGATTCCTTGCGAAAAGTGGACGCCCGAAACCGCCGCCAAAGCCCTGGACGCTTACCTGGATACGCATCCTGTTCCAGAAGCTCTCTTCTGCTTCACGGACTCCATGGCGATTGGTGCCCTGAGCGTGCTCTGGAAGAGGGGCTTGCAGATCCCCGAAGAAATCGCCGTGGCGGGTTTTGATGATATTGCCGATGGCCGCTACGCCGTCCCTTCGCTGACCACGGTTTCCTTTGACAAGCGAACCATTGCCAGCGAAGCCCTGCGTCTCCTCACGGAGCGCATGGGGGACAGGGCCCAAGGCCAGCGGGTCATCAGCGTGGACTACAGCATCGTGGAACGGGACAGCAGCAAGGCCTGAAGCGAGAGCCGGCCACTAAATTGTGTGCGCTAACAATTTTCTCTTGCCCTGCCTATTACATCGATGTAATGTGAGATCTGCGTCACCCCGGGGCCACCATATACCCGAGTGCGGGCGCACCGGAGCCGGACTTTATGCGGTGCAGCAGCTATGCAGCGCAGCAACACCGCAGCGCAGCAACACCGCAATGCAGCAGTGACCTTTCAGCGGACCCATCCAAAGGAGTGACGGGTGAAGCAGTTTGAATCTTTGACCGGGAAACAGTTGTCCCGGAGACAGTTATTGACAGGATCGGCCCTCCTTGGCGGGGGACTCCTGGCTACGGGCCTCAGCGGTTGTGGAGGGGCAGCCCAGGCCGCGGCCGTGCAGGACATTGGGTTCTGGCACCTCCTCTCCGGCGGTGACGGTATCAAGATGCAGACCATGATCAACGCGGCCAACCAGGCCAACCCCGGTTTCAAGGTGCACCCCACGGTGCTGGCCTGGGGGCCGCCGTATTACACCAAATTGGCCATGGCATCGGCAGGAGGCCGCCCACCCGAGGTGGCCATCATGCACGCCAGCAGGGTTCCCGGATACGCGCCGGGCGGACTTATCGATCCCTGGGACCTGGACCTTCTTGCCGAGAACGGCGTGACGGCTTCCGACTTTGCTCCCCGAATCTGGGAAAAGAGCCAGCATGGCGGCAAGGTCTTCTCCATCGCCTTGGACTCGCACCCGTTCGTCATGTTCTACAACACGGATGTAGCAGGCAAAGCGGGCGTCCTGGGCAGCAACGGGCAGCTACAAGAGGTGAGCTCGCCGGACGAGTTCAAAGCCATGGCCTTGGAAATGCAGAAAGTGACCAAGGCCCACGGCCTGTCCTTCGGCTACCTGGGCAGTGGGTCGCAGATGTGGCGCCTGTTCTACACGCTTTACAAGCAGCACGGCGTGGACATGGAACTGACGCCGGGCCAGCCTATGAAGGTGGATCGGGACGCGGCCATAGAGTCGCTGGAATTCATGGCCTCCCTGTTTGATGACACCATCGCAGCCCAGGCCGGTGATATCAGCACCGGCATCGCCGAGTTCGCCCGCGGCGGTTCCGGGATGCTGTTCAGTGGCGTGTGGGAACTGCCCACCATGAAGAAGGCCGGCATCCCCGTTGACGCGGCCACCATTCCCACGCTGTACGGGACGCCGGCGTCTTACGCCGACTCGCACTCGTTCGTCCTGCCACGGCAACTCAACGTCAACGAGGACAAGCGCAGGGACGTCTACAAGTTTGTCACCGACGTCCTGAAGGGATCGCTGTCCTGGGCAGAAGCTGGACACATCCCCGGGTACCAGCCCGTGGTCCAGTCCCAGGCGTACCGCGAACTCACCCCGCAGATCCACTACGCCAACGCGGCGGACATCATCGCCTACGATCCCGAGGCCTGGTTCAGTGGCTCCGGCTCGGACTGGCAGACCTACTTCGCGGAGAACGTCCAGAACGTCTTCTTGGGCAGGGACAAGGCCTCCGCCGGATGGGATGCCTTCGAACAGCGCACCAACACCCTCCTCTCCCGTCCCAACCCGGTCTAACCGGCCCACGTACCGAGCGACCAAAGGAGTTCTTGAATGAGTACCTCTACGCTGTCCCGGCCGAGGCCGGAGAGTCTGCGCAAACCCGGGAGCCGCACCCGCAGCAACCTGAGCGGCTGGGGATTTGCCGCCCCTTTCCTGGTGTTCTTCCTTGTTTTCCTCGTCTGGCCCATCCTCTACGGCTTCTATATGAGCCTCACGGGCAAGTCCCTGACCGGGGCCAACGACAGCCTGATCGGTTTCGCCAACTACGCCGAGGCGTTGGCTGACGCAGATATGTGGCGGTCCCTGGGCAACACCCTCTACTTCACAGTGATCAGCACCGTACCCCTGGTCCTCGTGGCCCTGGTCATGGCCGCATTGCTCAACGTGGGGCTTCCGGCCCAGTGGCTGTGGCGGCTCTCCTACTTTGCGCCGTACCTGTTGGCCTCCACGGTGGTTTCACTGTTCTTCACCTGGCTGTACAACCCGCAGCTCGGCCTGATCAATGAGTTCCTCACGGGAATCGGGCTCCCCAGGGTTGCCTGGCTGAATGACCCGAACGTGGCCATGTGGGCAATTGTCATCGCCACCCTCTGGTGGACCGTGGGCTTCAATTTCCTGCTCTATCTGGCCGCCATGCAAAACATCCCCGCCCAGCACTATGAGGCGGCATCTCTGGACGGAGCCGGAGCCTGGCGCCAGTTCTTCTCCATCACGCTGCCGCAGCTCACCCCTACCACCGTGATGATTGTGCTCCTCCAGATCCTGGCATCACTCAAGATTTTCGATCAGGTGTATCAAATGACCGCAGGCGGGCCGGCAGGATCCACCCGCCCCGTGGTGCAGTACATCTTTGAAACCGGGTTCACCGGGTACCGGCTGGGCTACTCCGCAGCCATCTCCTACATCTTCTTCGGACTGATCGTGGTTGTTTCTGTCATGCAGTTCGTCATCACCCGCCGCAGGAGCGCATAACCATGGCAACCCCTACCCTGACCCGTCCCGCACCCAGCACCACCACCGGTAACAGCCCCACGATCCGCCAGCCCCGCAAAAAGCTGACGGTGGGCAGGATCGCGGCCATCGTGGTCGCCGCCTTTATTGCCGTACTGTGGCTGATCCCGTTCGCGTGGGCCACCGCCACCGCTTTCAAGACCGAGACGGATGCCGCCGCTCCGGACGTCACCTGGCTGCCGCCGTCGGGCTTCACTCCTGAGGCGTTCGTCAAGGTGTTCCAGGACGGCAACATCCCGCTCTGGACGTGGAATTCGCTCTACACCTCGGCGGCCATCACGGCCATCACCCTGGTGATCTCGGCACTGGTGGCCTACGCGCTCTCCAGGATCGATTTCAAGGGCAAGAAGGTGCTGATGACCGTGATCATCGCGTCCATCATCATCCCGCCGCCCGTGCTGATCATCCCGCTGTTCTACCAAATGCTGGCGCTGAACCTGATCGATACCTCGTGGGCCATCATCCTGCCGCAGGTCATCCACCCCGCCATGGTGTTCGTGCTGAAGAAGTTCTTCGACCAGATCCCGCGCGAGCTCGAAGAAGCGGCCGTGATGGACGGCGCCAGCCGCTTGCGGATCTTCACCCAAATCATCCTGCCGTTGTCCCGTCCCATCCTGGCCGCCGTTGCGATCTTCGTTTTCATCGGTGCGTGGAACAACTTCCTGTGGCCGTTCATCGCCACCAACGACGGCAACCTGCTGACCCTCCCGGTCGGCTTGCAGACCATCAAGAGCGCCTACGGCATCCAGTACGCGCAGAACATGGCGTCCGCGCTGCTGGCCGCGCTGCCGCTGATTGTGGTCTTCCTCTTCTTCCAGCGCCAGATCATCAAGGGCGTTGCGACGACGGGACTCGCCGGAACCTGACCGGCACCCAGCGCTTACCAACAGTTCCAGAACCCAACAGTTTTCAGAAACCAATAGTTTTCAGAACACAACCAAGGAGATACATGTCCCGCGCACGCATCACCCTCGACCGCGACTTCACCATTGGCGAGGTACCCCGACGACTCTTCGGCTCCTTCGTGGAGCACATGGGCCGCTGCGTCTACACCGGCATCTATGAGCCCGGGCACCCCGAGGCTGACGAAAACGGCTTCCGCCAGGACGTCATGAAGCTGGTCAAGGAACTCGGCGCCACCGTCATCCGCTACCCCGGCGGCAACTTCGTCTCGGGCTACAACTGGGAAGACGGGATCGGCCCCGTCAGCGAGCGGCCCCGCAGGCTCGACGGAGCCTGGCACACTGTGGAAACCAACGCCTTTGGCCTCCACGAGTTTGTGGACTGGTCCAAGCAGGCCGGCACCGAAATCATGGAAGCAATCAACCTGGGCACCAGAGGAGTGGACGCTGCCCGCGAGATCGTGGAGTACGCCAACCACCCCGGCGGAACCTACCTGTCCGATCTCCGCGCCAAGAACGGACACAAGGACCCGTTCAACATCAAGCTCTGGTGCCTCGGCAACGAGCTGGACGGGCCGTGGCAGATCGGCCACAAGACCGCAGACGAATATGGCAGGCTGGCACAGGAAGCAGCCAAGGCCATGCGGTTCGTGGACCCTTCGCTTGAACTGGTGGCCTGCGGCAGTTCCAGCTCTTCGATGCCCACGTTCGGTGCCTGGGAACAGACGGTCCTCACCCACACCTACGACGAAGTGGACTACGTTTCCCTCCACGCCTACTACCAGGAACACGAAGGTGACGTGGGCAGCTTCCTTGCATCCGCTGTCGATACTGACTACTTCATTGAATCAGTGGTGGCTACCGCGGACGCCGTGCGCGCCAAGGGCAAGCACAAGAAACACATCAACCTGTCCTTCGACGAATGGAACGTCTGGTACCAGCGCGGCCTCGACACCGAGGACCAGCCGCACAACGTTGCCAAGGCAGGCTGGCGTGAGCACCCCCGGGTCATCGAGGACAAGTACAACGTGACCGACGCCGTGGTGGTGGGCACGCTGCTCAACTCTCTGCTCCGCCACGGTGACCGCGTGAAGATCGCCAACCAGGCCCAGCTGGTCAACGTGATTGCGCCGATCCTCTCGGAAGAGAACGGGCCGGCGTGGAAGCAGACCATCTTCCACCCGTTCGCACGGATGGCCGAGCTCGCCAAGGGCCAGATTCTCCGTCTCTCGGTGGACTCGGACAAGTACTCGAATGCGCGGTTTGGCGACACAGACCTGGTGGATGTCAGCGCAACGTGGAACGAGGAAACGGGCCGCGTGGCACTCTTCTTCGCGAACCGCGGCCTGGAAGAAGCGGCCGACGTCGAGGTCGCCCTGCGCGGTTTCGACGCCCGTCAGGTGATCCGCGCCGAGGTCCTCGAAATTCCTGAGGGCGGCGACCGCTTGACCATCAACAGCCAGGATCAGCCGGGCCGCGTTGGCCTGACGGCCCTGGAAGGTGTGAAGGCGACTGGTTCCGAGCTTCGCCTGACGCTGCCCGCCCTGTCCTGGGCCGTCGTCGAGCTTGACGTGGTGAAAGGCTAGCGGCTTACCCAACTAGGGGACAGCAAACGTCGCAATCAGCGCTCATAGCGACGTTTGCTGTCCCCTACTTGGGTTAACGCACGACGGCGGGGGCTACTTAGACGGCGCAGCCGTCAGGGCCGCAGGCCTCGGCGTCCGAAGCGCCCACCGGGATCAGGGGGTTGGCTTCCTGCCAGGCCTGGTTCAGGGCCTCGCTGAAAAGGTCGGCGGGCTGGGCGCCGGAGATGCCGTACTTGCGGTCGATAACGAAGAACGGGACGCCGGTGACGCCGATGGCGCGGGCCTCGTTGATGTCTTCGTTGACCTCCTCGGTGAACTTGTCGGAAGTGAAAAGCTCTGCCACTTCATCGGCCGGCAACCCCAAGGCGGCGCCGAGTTCCGTGAGGTACTCCTGGTTGCCGATGTCCTTGCCATGCTCAAAGTGGTCGCTGAGCAGCTGCTCCTTGGCTGCGTCCTGGCGGTCGTGGGAAGCAGCAAGGTGGATGAGGCGGTGCGCGGTGAAGCTGTTGGCCACCACCACCTTGTCGAAGTGATAGTCCAGGCCTTCGCCCTTGGCGGTTTCGGTGACGTGGGCGAACATCTGCTTGACCTGCTCAGGAGCCATACCCTTGCGCTTGCTCAGGTAATCCAGCTCCGTGCCGTCGTAATGCTCGGGAACGGAGGGGTCCAGCTGGTAGCTCTTCCACTCAATGTCCACCGAATCACGGTGCGGGAACTGTGCCAGCGCGGTCTCGAAACGGCGCTTGCCGATGTAGCACCACGGGCACGCGACGTCTGACCAGATCTCAATCTTCATGCTGTTGGCAACCTGTTGAACCGGCCGAACATTCCTTACACGGCTGTTATTTTCCTCACCCATTGCCGTGCCATGTGAAGCCCAATACTCTTGAAACGGGTTATGCAGACAGCCTTTTGGCTTGGGGGTTGACGCGGAGACAAACCTCATGCGCATCGGACTCATCGTTGGACCCTGGTTTACCGTACCGCCCGAAAAATATGGCGGAACAGAGCGCGTAGTGGATGCCTTGGCGCGGGCATTGGCGGACGCGGGACACGATGTCCTGCTGGCAACCGCCTCGGACAGCACCTGCCCGGTGCCCCAAGTACCCGGCTTTGGGCCCAGCGAACCCGAGGAAATGGGGCTCTCCCTGAGCGAGCTGGCCCACGTCATCAGGGCGTACCGCGGCCTGCGCGGCGTGGACATCATTCACGATCACACCTTGGCCGGTCCCCTTTATGCGCACAGGCCAATGGATGTGCCTGTAGTGACCACCATCCACGGCCAGCTATCCCCGCAGGCCGCAAATCTGTACCGGGACATGGCCCGGGACACCGCCATCATCGCGATCTCCCACGATCAGTGCAGCAGGATCCCGAATGTGGAGATTTCCGCGGTCATCCACCACGGAATCGACCTGTCCGCAGTGAGCGTCGGCCGGGGCACTGGAGGATACGCCTGCTTTGTGGGCCGCATGTGCCCCGACAAGGGACTGATGGAAGCCGTAACTATTGCTCAGGAAGCCGGCGTCCCCCTGAAGATCGCGGCAAAGATGCATGCCAAGGACGAGCAAGAGTATTTCCGTGACGTGGTTCGGCCCGCCCTCGGTCATCAGGAGGAGTTCCTTGGAGAGCTCTCAGATCCAGAGAAATTCGAGTTGATGGGTGATGCCATCGCCTTGATCAACCCCATTCAATGGCACGAACCCTTCGGGCTGGTCATGATCGAAGCCCTCGCCACGGGAACCCCTGTGCTGGCGACGCCGATGGGCGCTGCTCCGGAAATCGTCAGGCACGGGATAACGGGCTTTCTGGGGTCCCCCCGCGAGTTGGTTGCCTGCCTCGAACAGGTTCCGTTCCTCAGCCGGGATGCCTGCCGAAGATCCGTGGAGGAGTCTTTCAGCTCAGCACGAATGGCTGCGGACCATCTGGACCTTTACGCCAAAGTCATTCAACAATTTTCGGCTGGACCCCTTTCCGGTCGGAGTCTGTTGCAAGAAAATCAGAGGCAAGCCTTGTATGGCCTGCCACCCTCAAGGAAGACTCCCGAGGAAGCCGGTTGGCCATGACCGCTTGGAACGAAGACACTGAAGCCGGAGCGTCAGAGCTCGGTGCCGTCACCGTCGTCGAAGGATCATCCTTCTGTATTTCCTCGCACTCGGGTGACATCCACGGAGGCGGGTCCCAAGGTGCGTACTACCAGGACACGCGGATAGTCTCGCGCTGGATCCTGCGGGTCAACGGGGCCCTGAGGGAACCGCTTGTAGCCAGGAATCCCACCGCCTTCCAGGCCGAATACGTCGGCAGGGCATGCTCAGCGGATGGCAGGTTCGACAGCCCTCTGGTGGTCCAGCATCAACGGCACGTGGGTGCCGGCCTGCGGGACGACATCACCGTCAGGAACTACTCCGGGCAGGCCGCTCCCTGCGAGATTGAACTACTGATCGACGCCGACCTGGCCGACCTCTTCGACGTCAAAGGCGGCAGGGCCAACAAGGCCGGGATACCTACGAAGAAGGCGCACAAGAAGGAACTGCATATCGACTCCCTCCACTCCAGCGGTCAACGCAGGGGCGTGTCCTTCCGGGCCTCGGGCGCCAAGGTCTCCGACGAAGGACTGAAATTCCACATCACTATCCCCGCGCGCAGCCAATGGTCAACCAGCATCATCGCGCTTCCCCTGGTCAACGGAGAAGGCCCCAACGATCCCTTCACCGAAACCACTCCGCTGCACCACACCCCCGGCGTCCGCCGCCACGCCGCCTGGGAAGAGCACGTCCCCAGGATTGCCGTGTCCGATGCCAACGTGGAGGAAGTCCTGGAGCGGAGCCAACGCGATCTGGGCTCGCTGCGGATCTTCGACCCCGCCCACCCAGGACGCGCAGCGGTGGCCGCCGGCGCCCCATGGTTCATGGCGCTGTTTGGCCGCGACTCACTCTTGGCCTCCTACATGTCGCTCATGGTGGATCCCAATCTGGCAGCCGGTACCTTGCAAACCCTGGCAGCGCTGCAAGGAACCAAGGTTGACGTCGACTCCGAGGAAGAACCTGGACGGATGCCCCACGAAGTGCGGCTGGGGGTCACGGCGGGACTCGCCTTGGGCGGGACCGCTTACTACGGAACCGCAGACGCGACGCCCCTGTTCGTTTCCACGCTGGGCGAGCTCAGCAGATGGGGCCTTGGCGCGGACATCATCGACTCCCTCCTTCCGCACGCCGACCGCGCCATCGAATGGATGGAGCAGTACGGCGACCGCGATGGTGACGGCTTCATCGAATACCAGCGGCCAAACAGCCATGGACTGGTGAACCAAGGCTGGAAGGACTCCTGGGACGGCATCAACTTCGCGGACGGCCGGATGGCTGAGGCCCCAATCGCCCTCTGCGAGGTGCAGGCCTACGCCTACGCGGCGTACGTTGGGCGTTCACTGCTGGCACGGTCGGCCGGCGACACCGCCGTCGAACGCCGTTGCGCGGACCGCGCCGAAACGCTGAAGGCCGCCTTCAACGAGGCCTTCTGGCTCCCGGACCGCGGCTACTTTGCGTTGGCTCTGGACAAGGACAAGAAGCCCGTGGATTCCTGTACGTCCAACATGGGGCACTGCCTGTGGGTGGGCATCGTGGACGAGGACAAGGCACCGCTGGTGGCGGAGCGGCTGATGTCGCCCGAGATGTTCACGGGGTGGGGCATCCGGACTTTGGGTTCGGACATGGGCGCGTACAACCCCGTCAGCTACCACAACGGCTCCGTCTGGCCGCACGATACCGCGCTGGTCGCCACAGGGCTCATGCGGTACGGCTTCGTGAAGGAAGCCAGCCGGATTGCGAGCGGATTGTTCGACGCCGCCGAGCACTTTGGCGGTCAACTTCCGGAGTTGTTCTGCGGCTTTGACCGCAGCGACTTCGCGGAGCCGGTTCCGTACCCGACGGCGTGTTCCCCGCAAGCGTGGGCGGCTGCGGCGCCCGTGCAACTGGCCCGGATCCTGCTGCGCTTCGATCCTGACTTCACCCGGAACGTCCTGCACCTGGCGCCGATATTGCCCGACGCTTATGGGTCGTTCCGCGCGGACAACGTGCTGCTGGGGCGCTCGCGGATCACGGTGCAGGCCTCCGGTTCTTCCGGTACAGTGACCGGGCTGCCGGCAGGGCTCGAATTGAGATCCGATCCCCGGCCGCCGTTGACAGGGGATCTGTTCGGCTAGCGTTTTTAGAGCTGGTGCTCCATGACGAAGTCGTGTTCCACAGTGTTGCCGAGTGTGAAGGACTTGGTGCCTACGCGCTGGAAACCGCTCTTCTCGTAGAAGCGGATGGCCTTGGCATTCTCGCTGTTCACGCCCAGCCACACCCCTGATGCGCCCTTGTCCGCCGCATCGGCCAGGGAGGCTTTGATGAGTTGTGATGCGGCACCCTTGCCATGATGGTCGGGGTGCACGTAGCACTTGCTCAACTCCGTGGAGGGGAGAGCGGAAAGAACCGAGGCGACGTCGGGGTCGGTGGCCGGCTTGGCAATAAGCATGGTGTACCCGAGGAGCTGTCCGTCGTCGTCGAGCACCACGATGGTGATGTTCGAGTCGGCGAGGTATTCCTCAAAGTTTGGCTCGCTCAGCGTCTTTTCGAGGTGGGCCTGAATGTCAGCAGGCGACGAACCTGGCGGGCACGCCAGCGGGAAGGTGACGGCGGCGAGCTCAGCCAGCTTCCCGGCGTCGTGCGTTGTTGCGGTGCGGATGGTTTCAGCCACGTGGTCCCCCCGGGAGTTTTTGTACAGGTAATGCCCCTAAGAACGAATCTTAAGGGCATTAGCTGGACGAAAACTCCTAGTCGGCTTTGACCGCCAGGACCGGGCAGTCTGCCTCCAGCAGGATCCGTTGGGAGACGCTGCCCATGATGAGCTTGCCTACGGGGCTGCGGCGCCGAAGGCCGATAACGATTAGGGCTGCGTCGTTTTCGTCGGCGGCGTCAAGGACTTCGGCCGCGGCATCGTGGCCGCGGATCGGCTGCTTGATGATGTGCTGGATGCCGTGCTCGGCCAGGCGTTCCTCGATGCTCTGGATGTCCGGTTCCTGGGCGTACCGGTTGTCCACCAAGGCGTCGCCCTTGGACGAGTTGATGACCAGGAGGGTGTCGTTGCTCTTCTTGGCCTCGGCGATGGCCTGAGTCAATGCTGCTTCGCCTTCTGGTGTGGGGACGTATCCCACCACGATGGTCATGGTTTCTCCTTGTTGTACTTGTTGTTGGGGAGGCGGCCGGCCTTGCCAGGCGCCAGGCTAGCCGTCGCCGTCGCCGTCTGCCGTTCCGTCCGCGCGGTGGCTGCCGTGGTTTACGCCGCCGGCTTCCCTCGGGACAGTCGCCCCGGAATTACCCGGGATCATTGTGGCTGGCACTGGCCGGTTGCGCCGGATGAGCTTGTAGATGAACGGCCAGGCCAGGATGATCGCCACGATGATGTAGACCACGATCGCGATGGGTTCGCTGAACAGGCCTGCGGGATCGCCGGCACTCAACTGCAACGTCTTGCGAAGCTGGCCTTCGATGCGCGGACCCAGGATCACTCCGAGGATCAGCGGCAGGACCGGAAGTCCGAAGCGCCGCATCATGAAGCCCAAAGCGCCGAGTACCAGCAGGATCACCAAGTCGAAGGCCTGCAGGTTCACCGAGTAGGCGCCCAGGGTGGCGAAGAACAGAATGCCTGCGTAGAGGTACGGGCGGGGGAGTTGCAGCAGCTTCGCCCACACCGGCGCCAAGGGCAGGTTGATGAGCAGGAGCAGGAAGTTGCCGATGAAGAGGCTTGCGATCAGTGCCCACACCAGGGGACCTTGGCTCGAGAAAAGCTGGGGGCCGGGCTGGATGCCGTAGGAGGTGAAGGCTGCGAGCATGACGGCGGCGGTTGCGTTGGTGGGCAGGCCGAGTGCCAGCATCGGGGTCAGTGTTCCGGCAGCGGCCGCATTGTTGGCGGCCTCCGGTCCGGCGACGCCTTCAATGGCGCCCTTGCCGAACTCTTCCGGATGCTTGCTCAGCCGTTTCTCAGTGACATACGAGAGGAACGTGGGGATTTCTGCGCCACCGGCCGGCAAAGCGCCGAAGGGGAAGCCGAAGGCAGTGCCCCGGAGCCACGGCTTCCAGGAACGTGCCCAGTCCTTCTTGCCCATCCAGGGACGGCCCACGGGTATGACGTGAAGCGGCGTGCGGCGCAGGTGGGCGGCAACCCAGAGGGCCTCACCCACGGCGAAGATCGCAACAGCAACCACCACGATGTCCAAACCGTCCACCAGCAGGGGCTGGCCGAAGGTGAGGCGTCGTTGTCCGGTAACGGAGTCGATGCCCACCAGACCAATGGCCAGGCCGAGGGCCAGCGACGCGAAACCGCGGAGCCTTGAGGAGCCAAGGACTGCGGTGACGGCCAGCAGGGCAAGGACCATGATGGCGAAGTAGCTCGGAGCGCCCAAACTCACGGCGAACTGCACCACAATGGGTGCGAACACTGCCAGCAGTGCGGTGCCGATGGTACCGGCGATGAAGGAACCGATGGCCGCAGTAGCAAGGGCCTGCGCGGCCCTGCCGGCTTTGGCCATCTTGTTGCCTTCGATGGCCGTCACCACCGACGACGATTCACCCGGTGTGTTGAGGAGGATCGAGGTAGTGGAACCGCCGAACATGCCGCCATAGTAGATGCCGGCGAACATGATGAAGGCGCTGGTGGGCTCCAACGCAGCGGTCACCGGAAGCAGCAGTGCCACGGTCATGGCCGGGCCCAGTCCAGGAAGAACGCCGACGGCGGTGCCCAAGAGGACGCCGATCACGGCGAACAAGAGGTTCATGGGGGTCAGGGCGGTGGCGAAACCGTCCATCAAGGAGGACCAGACGTCCATCAGAGGATTCCTTCCAGGAGCCCGGCAGGCAGTGCGATGCCCAGGCCGAGGTAGAAGCCGTAGAAGGTCAACAAGGCCAGGGCCACGGAGATGAGGAAGTCACGAATGTAGCGGCGGCTGCCAAGTGCCAGCACGCTGCCCCAGAAGAGGACAGTTCCGGAGATGACCCAGCCTGCCCAGTCGATGAGCAGGATGTTCAGAATGAACGCTCCGGCCAGCGGGAGGACGGTCTTCCAATCCGCAGGGTGGGCCAAGTCAACGTCTTCGCCGCCTTCGGCCTCACCCTTGCCGCCGCGGAGGACGTTAATGGCAAGGAGGATGGCGCAAACGATCAGAAGGCCCGAAACAATGAACGGAACAGTCTTCGGACCAACCGGGTCCGACTGCGAGTACGGGGTCACCAGGCCGTTCGCGTCCAGGAAGACCAAGACGCCCACCGCGCCGAGCAGGAGGGCTACCCCCAGCTCGGCGCGGCCTTTAAGGCCTGTGGCTATGGAGCTCACGCCAACCCGAGCTTGGTGAGGACATCCGCCACGCGCTTGTCCTGGTCCGTCAGGAAGGTCTTGAACTCGTCGCCGGTAACAAAGGCGTCAGACCAACTGTGGGTCTTCAGCGCTTCCTTCCAACCGGCAGATGCGTGCATCTTCTCAAGGGCCGCGATCAAAGACTTCTTATCGTCTTCGCTGATGCCCGGAGGGGCCACGATGCCGCGCCAGTTGGTGAAGACCAAGTCAATGTTGGACTCCTTCAGCGTGGGAGCATCCACGCCCTCCAAACGGTTCTCGCCACTGGTGGCCAGGACACGGATCTCGCCGGACTTGATCTGCTGCAAGTACTCGCCTGCACCGGAAGCGGCGAACCCAAGCTTGTTACCGAGGATGGCGGGCAAAAGGTCGCCACCGCCGTCGTACGAAACAAAGTTGACCTTGGTAGCGTCGATGCCAACAGCGCCAGCCAACTGCATCGGCAGGAGGTGGTCCGGGCCGCCAGGCGAGGAGCCGCCGCCAACCGAAATGGAAGCGGGGTTGGCTTTCCAGGCCTTCACCAGATCATCAATGGTCTTGTACGGGGAGTCCTTGCCCACCATGATGGCGCCGGGTTCCTCGATCAGCTTTGCCAACGGGGTGGTCTCGGTCAGCTTGGACTCGGACTTGTTGGTGTAGCTGGCTCCCACGACGCCCAGGCCCATAAGCATGGTGAGGTCGCCGTTGCCCTTTTCGTTGACGATGCGGGCGAGGCCCACCGTGCCGCCGGCCCCGGCAAGGTTGAACACCTCGGTGTTGGTGGAGATCTTCTCGTCGTCCAGCACCTTGGCGGCGGCCCGGGCCGTGGTGTCGTAGCCACCGCCGGGAGTATTCGGAACCATGATCTGGAGACCGGTGACGGGTCCTGCTGCCCCGGAGCTTTCAGAACCAGTGGACTTACCTGTGGCACCGCAGGCGGTGGCCATCAGGGCGATGCCGGCGGCGACGGCGGCGACTCGCAATGCGCGGATCTGGCGCATGGTGTTCCTCTTCTCATCTTTGAAAATTCGGTGCAGGGCAATCAGCGTTGTGCCCCGTTGTTTTGATGCTAGGCGCGTAAGTGACAGGGATCACTCTTGTGTTCGCAGTGATCTTTAAGTTCATTGCGTTCACGGATTTTTGCTGCGCACAGCGGCCTGAGCTGGTCTTCTGCGCCCCTGCGGTATAGTTCCGGTACGCCACACGGAGCGGCCCCCAGAAGTCCTCCGATCACCGGCACCACCAAAGGAACCAACGCAGTGACCCGACTGTCTCGAAGAAGAGGGATGTCCCTGGCAGGGCAATACCTTGTGCTGCAGTTGCTCATCGTTCTGGCCGTCCTGGTGGCCGTGGTGGCCATTTCACTCGCCCAATCGGCCGCTGTATTTGAACGGACCGAAGGCCGCAGGGCGCTTTCCGCTGCCGAGGCTTTGGGCAACAACCCCACCGTCCGCGCCTTGCTGCCCACCGCGGAACCCCGCGCCGGTTCAGCCCTCCCCGCTGTGGCCGAATCCGTCCGCACCGTATCGGGGTCCTCCCACGTGGCCCTCGCCAAGCTGGACGGGACAGTGGTGGCCTCGTCCGATCCAAGCCTGGTAGGACAGTCGCTTCCCCTCGGTGAAAGCAGGGTCATGGAGGGGCGGGCGTGGACCGGCGTCCTGCCGGCCGGCGGAGGGGCAGTACTTTCCGCCCACGTTCCTGTCCTGGACGACGCCGGAATCATGATCGGCGTAGCCTCCATCAGCCGGAACTACCCTTCCACCATCGAGCGCCTGGGCGATGCCGTGCCCAACCTCCTCACCTATTTGGGTGTTGCCAGCGTCCTGGGCGTCGCCGGATCGCTCTTGTTGTCCCGCCGCGTCAAACGGCAGACCCTGGGCATGGAGCCGCGCGAGATCACTGGGCTGGTGGAAAACCGGGAGGCCATGTTGCAGGGCCTGAAAGAAGGCGTCGTCGCTTTGGACCCGCACGAGCGCGTCACGGTGGCCAACCAGAGCGCCCGTGAACTCCTGGGCCTGCCCCCGGATTGCGTCGGCAAAAAGCTCCGCTCCCTGCACGTGGATCCGGCACTGAAAATCGTCCTGACCCGCGAACAATCCGACCCCGATCAACTGGTGCTGGTGGGTGAACGGTTGGTGGTCATGAACCGTGTGGCCCTCCGCTCGCACGGCCGCGATATCGGCTCGGTGACAACGCTGAGGGACCGGACCGAGCTGTCATCCCTGGAAAGTGAACTCGGCGCCACGCGCACAGTCACGGACACTCTGAGGGCCCAAGCCCACGAGTTCGCCAACCAACTCCACGTCATTTCCGGCCTGATCCAGATTGGCGAATACGACTCCGTGGTGCAGTTCGTCAACGGCGCCACTGTGGACCGCACCCGGCTCAATGACGATGTCACCAGCCGCATCGAAGACCCCGCGCTCGCCGCCCTCCTCATCGCTAAAGCCAGCCTGGCCACCGAGCGCGGCGTGGAACTTCAACTTGACCCGGAGTCCGGCCTGCCGCGTGTCCGCGAGGAGCTCTCCAGGGACCTCACCACCGTGGTGGGAAACCTGGTGGATAACGCGTTCGACGCCGTCACTGGCCGCGCCGGGGCTTCGGTCCGCGTGTTGGTGGTCAACTCTCCGGACGGAGTCACGGTCACCGTCCGGGACAATGGACCGGGCGTGCCCTCCGGCTCCGCTGAGGACATTTTCCGGCAGGGCTTCTCCACGAAAGAGCCCGGACCGGGCGATGCCCGCGGTTTTGGGTTGGCGTTGTCACGGGTGATCTGCCGGCGCTCCGGAGGCGACCTCTCGGTATCCAACGACAACGGGGCTGTGTTTACTGCGCAGTTCAGCAAGACCGACTCAGGCATCAGTAGAGGGGCACACCAGCGGTGATCAAGGTTCTGATTGTGGACGACGACTTCATGGTGGCCAAAGTCCACGCCGGCTTTATCCAGCGAACCCCGGGGTTCGAGGTGGTAGGCGTGGCACACACCGGCGCCCAGGCCTTGATTGAAACCGAGCGGCTGCAGCCAGACCTGGTGCTGCTGGACATCCACCTGCCGGACATCAACGGGCTGGAACTCATGCACCAACTCCGGGATGTTGCCCCGGACCTCGATGTACTGGTGATCAGCGCCGCCCGCGAAGTGGAGACCGTGCGTAAGGCACTGCGTGGTGGCATAGTCCATTACCTGATCAAGCCCTTCTCCCAATCCGATCTGCAGGAACGGCTGGAGCATTATCTCAGCGCCTACCAGGGCCTGGATGCGTCCAAGGTGGAAGCTGAGCAATCAGATGTAAACCGCGTTTTCGGGCTGGGCATTTCCGAACGGACCTTGCCCAAAGGCTGCAGCGTGGAGACCCTGGAACTGGTGGAAGCCGCACTCAAGTCCGCGCAGGGCGACGTGTCCGCGGCGGAGGTTGCCGAGCAACTCGGGACCTCCCGCGTCAGCGCCCGCCGTTACCTTGAGTACCTCCACGATGAGGGGGCGCTGGAAGTCAGACTCAAGTACGGCGTCGGACGTCCTGAAAGGCGATACGTGCTGAAGGGGCGGTAATTTGGACCAAGCGCCAGTCCTTTCGGGGTCGGCGTGCGGCTACTGCCCGGAAGGGGTGCCGGTACCGACAACGACGGCGGGAGGTTACCTTTTGCGATCGGGGGGATACCACCTCAGCCCTCGTAAGGTAGCTGTTTTATTGCATTAGCTGTCTTAATGCCACAAGATAGTTACATGAACAGTAGAGATGCCATGCGCCGTCTGGGGGAGAACCTGCGAAGCCGACGAATCATCCTCGGCTTGTCGCAGGAACTTGTCGCCGAACGCGCTGATGTTTCACGACCCACGCTCATGCGCCTTGAAACAGGCGAGGGTGGAAAAGTCGAACACCTCATGACCGTGGCGTCTGTGCTCGGTGTTGCTGAAGACCTTATTAGTGCTTTGGATCCCCTGAATACCGATCTTGGCAGGGCGCGGGCGCACCTGCTGAGCAGGCAGCGCGCCCCCAGGAGGAACTAGTGGCTGCCCGAAGCATCAGGCGCGTGGAGGTGCTCGTCAACGAGTCCTTGGCCGGCGTGATGGACATTGAAACGGATGGGCTTTCCCCTCGCGAGCACGTCACGTTCACCTACGCCGACAGTTGGATGTCCGCTGCAGAAGCATTCGAGGTTTCCCCGGAGCTACCCCTGCGACGCGGCCCCCAGCGTCCCACCCAGGGCCGCGAGCTGTTCGGGTCCTTCCAAGACGCCTCCCCGGATGACTGGGGCAAGAAGCTGTTATTCGAAGAACTGCGACAACAGGCCCTCGCCAAGGGTGCCGGCCGCATTCCGCCCACAGGTGAAGCGGGCTACCTGTTGCTGGTCAACGATGAGACCAGGCAGGGCGCACTTCGCTTCCGGGAGAACGACCAATTCCTGTCGTCGTGGGGCCGGGGTGCAGGAATCCGCGACCTTGGGGCGCTCTCAGAGGAGGCCAGACTCTTCGCTGAAACCGGCGAGGTCAAGGAGGAGAACTCCTTGCTCATGGGTGCCGGTTCCTCTCCGGGTGGTGCTCAGCCCAAAGCCTGGGTTCGGGACGACGACGGTTCCATGCTGCTGGCAAAATTCCCGAAGACATCGGACGTCGGCAACGTGCAACTGTGGGAAATGGTCGCCATCAGGCTGCAGCAACGGGCAGGCATCAGGGTCGCCGAGTCGCGGCTCATGCCTCTTTCAGAATTTTCCCATGTCTTCCTCACCCGGCGGTTTGACCGCGACGGTGACCGGCGCATCCCGTACATGAGTGTGCGCACGGCCCTCCAACTCGACACGTACTCACACCCAGACTACGTGAAAATCGCCTCTGAAGTGGCGCATATCTCTGCAGAACCTGTTCAGGATGCCAACGAGATGTTCAGCCGTGCCGCTCTCATCGCTATGGTCAACAACACCGATGACCACATGAGAAACCACGGGCTCCTGCGAACCAACAGAGGCTGGCGCTTGTCGCCGTCGTTCGACGTGAACCCGGTGCCAGCAGGTACATCAGATACGCCACTCACCCCACATGGCGGTCTCTTCGATAGGGACGTCCGGGATCTCTTGGAGTTCGCCGATGCTTTTCGGCTGACCCGGGATGCGGCCATTCGTCGGCTGCAGCAGGTCGCCTCCGCGATATCCCGCTGGCGGGAAGACGCCCTCAGCCTGGGAGCTGAACCTGAGTCCCTTGCCTACATGACCAAGGCTTTCGAAGGTGAGAATGCCAAGCGGGTGGCGTCCTTGGCTCCCACCCCGGCTGTGATAGACATGGGCGGATCAACCACCCCGGTACCCCCGAAATCGCACGGTGACGTATGGGTGCCCGAACACATGCGAGCGGGAAAACTTGTCCGGGGGCATTTTCGCCGACGGAGCTGACGCCCTACCCCTGGCGTAAGTCGCCGATCCACAGGTTACTCTCGCCTTGCCCACCTAGGCCCCCACCGTCTTCAAGTAACTCCGGATGCCGTCAACCACCAGCTGGTGGTCCTCATCCGACGTCAGCCCGGACACCGTGATCGCACCGATCACGCCTGCGCCGCGCACACGGATCGGGAACGAACCTCCAGCCAAGGTGTAGTCCTCATGCGCGAGCCATCCGCCGCCGATGGGGCTGTGCCCGCGGGCTGAAAACTGCTCTGACAACAACGCCGTGCTGTGCTCGAACCGCAGCACCGACGCGGACTTGCGGCGGACCCACTCTTCCTGGTCGGCCGTGGCCCCGGGAAGGACGCAGCGGAAGAGCACGATGTTATGCCGGCGGATATCGATCGCCACTCCAAACCCGGATGAGATGGCGTGGTTGGCGATCAAGGAGCCCAGGCGCCAAGCATCGTGGTGGTCGAAGCTCGCGAAGACCAGCTCCTCCTCGTGCTGCTTCAGCTCAACAATGCGGGGCGAGTCAGTCATGCCGCACCAACCCGGTCAGCGGAATAGCTCAGTCCGATCTGCTTCCGGATCTCGTCCATGGCGGCCATGATGGCCACGGTCTCGGCCGGGGGAAGTATTGTTCCAGCAGTAGAACCATCCCGAACCAGACGCTCCAGCTCAGCGGCCTGGAACTGCATTCCCCGGCTGGTGACGGGCTGGTCGTATCGCTCAACAACGCTGCCATCCACGGCGTGGACCGTGAAAGGAACCGGATTGTACCAGGTGTGTTCGATGTCGATCCAGCCGTCAGTCCCGATCACCATGGCGCGGTTGGCGCTGGCAGCATCGAGTTCGCAGTCCACAAGGGCCTGGGCGCCGTTGGCGTACTCGAAGATCGCGGCGGTCTGCCGGTCCACGCCGGTGGCCGACATGGAGGCGCTGGCCCTCACCGCGGACGGTGTGCCCAGGATGTCGAACGCGAAGGAGATCGGGTAGATGCCCAGGTCCAGCAGCGCACCGCCGCCCAGTGCGGGATCGTTCAGACGGTGGGCGGGGTCTTTGGGAAGGCTCTGGTTGTGGCTGGCCACCACCTTGCGGACCTCGCCGATGGTGCCGGATGCGATGATGTCGCGGAGGCGGATCATGTGCGGCAGGAACCGCGTCCACATGGCCTCCATGGCAACGAGCCCCTTGGATTCCGCGAGGTCAACGATGTCCTGCGCCTCGCGGGCGTTCATGGTGAACGCCTTCTCCACCAGGACGTGCTTTCCGGCATTCAGTGCCAGCAGGGCATTCGCGTGGTGGAACGGGTGCGGCGTGGCGATGTACACCACGTCAATCAAGGGGTCAGCTACCAGATCCTCATAGCTGCCGTGCGCGGTTGCCACGCCGTACTGCTCGGCGAACGCCGCGCTCGATTCCAGCGAACGGGACCCCACAGCCTGCACCGTGAAGCCGTTCTCGTTCAGGTCTTTCGTTTGCAGCCCGGCGATGAATCCGGTGCCGAGGATTCCCCAGCGGATCGTTCCGTCGGAGGTGCCATTGCTGAGGGTCACGTGCTTAGTCCTTTGCTGAATCTTGAAACGAGTCACCGCGTGGGTAGGCCACAAACGCAAAGCGCCCGGAGTCCGGCGACCAGCTGTTGACGTTGAGGGTACCTTGGCCGCCGAAAAGTGGCCATGTATGGAGGGGAGTGGTCCAGTCCTCGGTCGAAACGAGCACGACGGCGACCGGCAAGTCAGCGGGGTGGCCTTCCGTTCCGATGGGGAAGCGGACATAAGTGGAGTACTGGCCGTCCGGCGAAAGGTGCGGGAACCAGTCGACGGTGCCGGACTCAAGGAGCTGCTCGAACACGCTGCCGTCCACCCGGACCCTGGCCAGTTGTGCGTGGCCGGGTGCCGAGGTGAAGGACTCTGTGTTCAGGTAGAGCCACTTGCCGTCGGGCGAGTATTCCGGCCCGTCGCAGTGGCCGGGACCAACATCAACGCGGGCGGTAGCGCCGCCGTCGGACGCAATGGTCATCAGCTTGCCCGGCTGCGTAAAGTCGCCTGCCTCGATTCCCACGTAGGCGAGCTCCTTGCCGTCGGGGCTGACGCCGTGGAGGAAATGGAACGTACCGTCCTCCTCGGTGATCAAGCTGGCCGGACCACCGGACAGCGAGGCTCGGTAGATGTGGCCGTCGTTCGCGGAGAGGAAGATTGTTTCGCCGTCGGGGGCCAGGACGTGATCGTTGTTCAGGTCAGGAACGCCCGTCAACGGTACGGCCTCCAGAGACCTGGCGGACAGATCGAAGCGCCACAACTTTCCGTCCCCGTTGAGGACGAGTGCGGTGCCGTCGAGGGTCCAGTTGGGAGCCTCCAGCAGCACGTCATCGGTGGAGTACACCAGCTCGGCCTGGCCGCCCACCGACGCGACCCACACCTCGCAGCGCTGGCTTGGTTGAAGGGTGCGGATCATGCGGTCACCTCCGTGCCCACAGGCTTGAGTTCTTTGATGCGGATGTTCCGCCAGCGGCATTGTGCACCTTTGCCCCAGCGGGCTTCGCCGAACATGTCATCGTTGTCGTGCACTTCCAGCGCGATGTGCCCCTGCTCGCCCAGGACGTCCAGAACATCGGCGGGGTTGAAGTTGGGCGAGTCCAGGGTGGCGGTGTCCAGCTCAGCGATCTTCACTCCATTGATCCAGGTGGTGATGACCGGAAGCGCGCCAACGCAGCGGATGCGGAGCTCGTTCCAGTCGTCCCAGCGCCAAGCCTTGAGGAAGTCGTCGACGTCGGCCGCGTACGCCAGACGGGCACGCTTTTCTTCCGTGACAGGTTCCACGGACGTGGCTGGATCATCGGCGATCAGACCGGTTGGCTGCCCGAAGGCGTCGCGCGCGACGTCCACGGCAAACGGAACGGCCGAGAAACTGGCGAGTCCATTGCCGAAGAACCCGCCGATGCCGCCCGAAGGCCGGTGGTCCACCAGGACTTGGAAGCCTTCCCACGTGTCCGGCCGGCGACGGATCATCACGCCGGTATCCGCGGGCCAGTCCGGGCGCATTTCCAGAACGAGCTCAAAGTCGCCATAGGCCTTTTCAGTCACCAGGTAGCCGCCGTAGCCGCTGCCCGGGGAGTCCTGTTCGCCCACCAGAACACCGTCTTCCACGAACCAGCGGGCGGGGTGCTTCTCCGGTTCCTCCGGCGGCGTCAGCCCCAAATCAGCAAAGCGGTCCAGCAGGGCAGGGCCGCCCGGGTATTCGGTCCCGTAGACGCGCGGCACCGCCCGCCAGCCGGCCAAGGTGGTGCCGTCGAACAGCGGGACGAACCCGCCGTCGTCGTGCGTTTCTGCCTCAGCCACCCGCTAGTCCTTGCTGCTGAAGGCTGCGTCGAAGCTGGTCTGCGAGGCGGGGAAGTCGAACTTCTTGAGGGCGGCGAGGGCTTCGGGGGCGCCGTGGAGGCGGTCCATGCCGGCGTCTTCCCATTCCACGGAGATGGGTCCGTTGTAGCCGATGGCGGTGAGGGCGCGGAAGGATGATTCCCAGGGTACGTCGCCGCGTCCGGCGGAGACGAAGTCCCAGCCGCGTCGGGGGTCGCCCCAGGGCAGGTGCGATCCCATCACGGTGTTCCGGCCGGTGGGGCGGAGCTTGGTGTCTTTGCAGTCCACGTGGTAGATCCGGTCTTTGAAGTCCCAGATGAAGGAGACGGGGTCGATGCCTTGCCACATGAAATGGGAGGGGTCCCAGTTCAGGCCGAACGCGGGCCGGTGGCCGATCGCTTCGAGGGTGCGGACGGTGGTCCAGTAGTCGTAGGCGATCTCGGAGGGGTGGACTTCGTGGGCGAAGCGGACCCCGTTTTCGTCGAAGACGTCCAGGATGGGGTTCCAGCGGTCGGCGAAGTCCTGGTAGCCGGCCTCGATGACCTTCTCGGGGACGGGCGGGAACATGGCGACGTATTGCCAGATGGAAGACCCGGTGAACCCGA